>CAYWJT010000001.1:0-87850 GCA_964458655.1 uncultured Eubacteriales bacterium
GGATTGAAACGACACCGGCGGGGCGCCCTCGCCTGATCCGACCGTCGCCCCCCGCGCGGGGGCGGGGATTGAAACCGGCTCTACCGGCTCTATGATGCAGTCGCCGCACGTCGCCCCCCGCGCGGGGGCGTGGATTGAAACAGCCTTGGTCATCTTATCCAGCCGTTTGGACCTTGCGTCGCCCCCCGCGCGGGGGTGCGTCTTTTGCCGCCCTGAAAAATCCGGAGCGGTTTTTGCTATAATTAGGGCTCTTTGCAGGGATAATGCATGTTCGTCTACGCTCTCGGGCTGGCCCTGGCGCTGGCCATGGACTGTTTCTCGGTCGCGTTGGGCCTGGCCTGCGGCCTGAGGGGACTGAACTCCAGGCAATCCCTGCGGCTGGCGGCGTTCTTCGGCGGTTTCCAGTTCATGATGCCGGTCCTGGGCTGGCTGGCGGGCGAAAAGCTCGTCCGGCTCATCGGCAGCTTCGACCACTGGGTGGCCTTCGGCCTGCTGGCGCTCGTCGGCGGCAAGATGATCTTCGAGGCTTTCCGCTTGGACGAGCAGGCCAAAGCCGGCCGGCCCGACCAGACGAAGGGCTGGCCGCTCCTCATCCTGTCCGTGGCCACGAGCATCGACGCCCTGGCCGTGGGCCTGAGCCTGAGCCTGATCGGACTGCCTGTCGTGAGGTCGGCCCTGGTCATCGGGGCCGGGAGCTTCGCCATGACAATCGCCGGCGCGAGGCTTGGACCGGTCGTCGGCCGGGCGGCGGGCCGCTGGGCCGAGGTCCTGGGCGGCGCGGTGCTCATCGGCATCGGCGTCAGGATCCTGCTCGGTCACCTTTAATAAGGGGACAGTTTACTCATTCCCCAATTTTGGGGACGTGATGACGGGTTGAGAGCCGAGCGACAAGCGCGGGGGACGAGTGATTTTCGGCCTGGCCTGGAGCGGACAGAAAATAGGTGTTATGGAGGCGTGAAATGAGCGACCTGAAGGGAAAAACCGTGTTCGTCACCGGCGCCAGCTCGGGCATCGGGCTGGCCTGCGCCCGGGCCTTCGCGGCAGAGGGCGCGAGGATCCTGATGTGCGCGCGGCGCGACGAGAGGCTGAAGCGCCTGGCCGACGAACTCGGGAAGGAATCCGGCGCTGAATCGCACTATTTCCGGCTCGATGTCAGGGACAGGCAGGCGGTGGAGCGGGCCGTGAGCGGCCTGCCCGCGGCCTGGAAGGCCGTCGACGTCCTGGTCAACAACGCCGGGCTGAGCCGGGGCTTGAGCAAGCTCCACGAAGGCGACGTTGGTGACTGGGAGGAGATGATCGACACCAACGTCAAAGGGCTCCTCTACGTCAGCCGGGCGGTCATACCGTCCATGGTCGAGCGGGACTCCGGCCACATCATCAACATCGGCTCCATCGCCGGCTACGAAGTCTACCCGGGCGGCAACGTCTACTGCGCCACGAAGTTCGCCGTCCGGGCCCTGTCCCAGGGCCTGAGGCTCGACCTCAACGGCACGCCTATCAGGGTGAGCGAGGTGGCCCCCGGCATGGTCGAAACCGAGTTCAGCCTGGTCCGCTTCCACGGGGACTCGAGCCGGGCGGCCAAGGTTTACCAGGGGTTGGAACCGCTCCGGGCCGAGGACATCGCCGAAGCGGCGGTCTGGTGCGCGACGCGTCCGCCCCATGTCAACATCAGCACCGTCATAGTCATGCCGACGGCCCAGGCCTCGACCACGCTCGTCCACCGGAAATAGGGCAAAGACAAACGCCGCTTAAAAAGGATCATCGGGCCGTCAGCGCTATTTCTTATACCCCACCGGGTGATTGAGCATCGGGTACTGGGTCTCTTTGAGCTTCAGCAGGCTCCTGATCTTGTCCCTGTCCATGGAGGCCCGGGGCCTGGTGGCCAGGCCGGTCGCGGCGCAGAAAAGGGAGATGTTCTGGGAAACGATGCCCGTGTCGATGGCGCCCCACTCGAGCTTCATCTCCGGGCTGCCGGCCCGGAACCGCGACACATCCGACACCAGTACGAGAAGCACAGGCGCGGATGGAGTCTGCGGCGCTCCGGGCTTGGCAGCCGGCGCTCCCGGAGGCGGCCCCTGAGGCTTTTCGACCGGCTTCTCACCGGGCTTGGCCGGAGGCCCGCCGGGGCCTCCTGCCGCCGGCCTGGCCGGTATTATCTCCGACCGCAGGTCGCCCTGGGCCACCGGGACCAGCGCGTGCTCCTTCGCGTCGTAAAGAAAGACGCCGGCCTTCATGAAGACGTAGATGTCGACGTCCTGGGCGTTCATAGCCGAGGAGGCCGTGCGCTTGCCGCTCTCCGGCCGGTTGACGCCGTTGGCCGCCCAGAGCAGGTCGGCGAGGTCCTGCGGGCTCAGCTCCCTGTCGGACCACTCCGTGGCCGAGGCCTTTACCGAAAGCGCCTCCATGACGGGAAGACCGCGTTTCTTGTTGGGCTCGTTGAGCTTGACGGTCTGGAGGTCCTGGCCTATGGCCGTCATGGACAGAACCAAGGGCAGCAGGGCCGCCAGCAGGATAACTTTCTTTATTTCCGCTTTTTTCATCCCTCCACCTCCCTGGGTTGCGAGTCTTCATTCCGGGCCCGCCGTTCGTCCGCCTCCCGCGCGAACCCGCGATATTAAGATTACGCCGGCGCCGCTGGCATGTCAAAGCGTCATACACCGATTTTTCAATCACCTCCGCGACGCAGGGCAGCCGAAAATAGTTTAACCCGTTTGATATTTAAGGCCGGCGGCGTTATAAGGAATGGTGCTTGGATGGCCGCTCATGAGAAAGCCCCGTCTCTTCATACCGGTCAACGAGTTCTGGATAGACAGCGAACACAGAGCCGGGGTCGGCAAAAGAGCGATTTAAAAAGGAGGCGGGCATGAAGAAAAGCGCATCGAGTTCAAGGGTCGCCTCGAGTATCACGCGCCGGGATTTCCTCAAGGCGGCGGCCGTCGCTTCGGCCGCGCCGGTGATTGTGCCGGCTTCGGTGCTGGCCAGGCCCGCCCCGAGCGACACGATGCTCCTGGGCTGTATCGGCGTGGGCCGGCAGGGGCAAGCCGACATGCAGGAGCTCATCTACCGGGGGCTCGAGGCCGGCGCGCGCCTGGTCGCGGTCTGCGATGTAGATTCGCACCGCCTGGAGGACGCCCAGTGGCTGGCGGAAAAGATCTACACTCTCGAGCTCGGCCGCGGCAATTACAAGGGAGTGACCGCCTACCGCGACTTCCGCGAGCTCTTGGCCCGCAAGGACATCGACGGAGTGTGCATCGCAGCGCCCGACTTCTGGCACGGCCCGATGGGCATCCTCGCGGCCCGCGCCGGCAAGGACGTCTACCTGGAGAAGCCGCTCACCTATTCCATAGCCGAGGGCAGGCGTCTGGTCGAGGCGGTCAAGAAGGCCGGCCGGGTCCTGCAGGTCGGCTCCCAGCAGAGGTCCTCGGTCCATTTTCGGACGGCCTGCGAGCTGGTCAGGAACGGCCGCGTGGGCCGCGTGCGTACCATCCGGGTCTGGCTTCCCGAGGACCAGGGCCGGGGCGACCCGCGTCCTGTGCCGGTGCCGCCGAACCTCGATTACGACTTCTGGATGGGGCCGACCGCGGAGGAGCCCTACGCCGAGGACCGCGTCCATCCCCAGCTGAGCTACGAGCGGCCGGGCTGGATGCAGGTCGAAAGATACGACCGCGGCATGATCGCCAACTGGGGCGCCCACATGATGGACATCGCCCAGTGGGGCAACGGCACTGAGGACACCGGGCCGGTCGAGGTCTCGGCCGAGGCCGAATTCCCCGACAGGGGCCTGTTCGACGTTCACACCAGGTTCAAGGCCGAGGCTGTCTACGCCGACGGCGTCAGGCTCATCGCGGAGACGGGCGAGCCTTCCGGCGTCCGCTTCGAGGGCGACTCGGGCTGGGTCTTCGTCGAGAGGGGCAGGCTCCAGGCTTCCGACCCGGCTATCCTGAAGGAAGGCTCGGAGACGATGGAGGCCAAGCTCTACCGGAGCGGCAACCACATGAAGGACTTTCTCGAGTGCATGCGGACGAGAAAAGAGCCGGCCGCGCCGGTCGAAATCGGCCACAGGTCGAACACGGTATGCGTCCTGGTTCATATCGCCATGAAACTCGGCCGCAGGCTCCGGTGGGACCCGAAGGCGGAGCGGTTTGTCGGCGATGACGAGGCCGACCGCATGCTGGACTATCCGCACCGGAAACCGTGGGATGTTTAAAATATGGGGACAGTTTACTCGTTAACCAATTTTGATTTAGCTGCCGGAAATAGGGTAAATGAGTAAACTGTCCCCTTTTTTGGGGAGGCGCGGGATGGCTCGGACAGGGCGACGGGATTTCCTGAAGGGGACGGCGGGCCTAGCTGCCGGGGCGCTGGCCGCGCAGGCGCTGGGCTTGAGCGCCTCGGACGGCCAGGATGCGAGGACGGTCTCCGGCAATGAGCCGAACGGAGCACCAGGCCCCGGGACTGAAGCGGGCCTTGGGACGGCTGAAAAGAACGAGAACCGGCCCCGCTTCGCCCTCGGCCTCGCCTCCTACACCTTCCGGGCCTTCAGCCTGGAGCAGACGATAGCCATGACCAGACGTCTCGGCCTGGAAGCGGTCGTGCTCAAGAGCTTCCATCTTCCGCTGGACAGCCGGCGGGAGGAGATAAGGGCGGCCGCGGCCGCGGTCAGGGCCGCCGGGCTCGACCTTTACGGCTGCGGGGTCGTCTACATGACCACGGAAGCCGAGGTCGAGCAGGCCTTCGAATACGCTTCCGCCGCCGCGATGAGGATGGTCATCTGCTCGCCGGCGGCCCGACTCCTGAGCCTGGTCGAGCGGAAGGTCAGGCAGACTAACATCCGGGCGGCCATCCACAACCACGGCCCTGAAGATAAGATCTATCCGACGCCTGAGAGCGCCTACGAACGGATCCGGGGGCTTGACCGGCGGATGGGCCTCTGCCTTGACATCGGTCACGCGGCGCGAGCCGGCGTCGACCCGGCCGAAGCGGCTCGCCGCTTCTTCGACCGCCTTTTCGACGTCCACATCAAGGACGTCTCCTCCGCGGCCCGGGAGGGTCAAACGGTCGAGGTGGGCAGGGGAGTCATCGATATCCCGCGTTTCGTCCGGGAGCTGGTGAAGCTGGGCTACGCCGAGACGCTGGCCTTCGAGTACGAAAAGGACGAAAAGGACCCATTGCCCGGTCTGGCCGAGTCGGTGGGCTATGTCCGCGGCGTCCTCGCGGCTCTTTAAAAAGGGAACGGTTTACCCGTTCACCTGTTTTTCGGCCCGGACGCTTCGACGGACATAAAGAAAGTCGAAGGAGACGACCGGGGCGAGGGCCGTCAGCCCGACTGAAACGCGCTGGAACCGGCTGACGAAGTCGCCGTCAGTCGCGTTGCTCATGGCCGTCGCCTCCCGATATGGGAACGGTTCATCTGGCCCTGCGGATCAGCTCGTCTAGCCGGGCTCTTTCGTCCGGTGGAAGGGAGTCATAGGCCCGCTCCTTGTACTTCAGCAGGAATCCCAGGGCCCTGGTCTTTTCCCCCTTTTCCAGGTAGGCGAAGCCGAGGTTGTAAAGCGGCAGGTCAAGCCTGGGGTCCAACCTGACGGCCTCCAGCCAGCTCGAGATGGCCGCGTCCGTGTCGCCGGCCGTCTTGTAAGCGGCCCCCAGGCCGTTGTAGGCGGCGGCGTGCGTGGGCTTTCGGTCGATGGCCTGCTTGAAGCTTTCCACGGCCCTGTCCAGCATGGCCCGGTCGCCCGCGGCCCGGGCTTTCATCAGCAGGGCCGTCCCCATGTTGGTCAGCGCCGCGGGGAAATCGGGGTCGAGGGCGAGGGCTTTCTCGTAGAAAGCCAGCGCGTCGTCCAGCCTGCCCAGCCCGGCGTGGGCGACGCCCAGGGAGTTCCAGATCTCGGGGTCGTTCTCGGCCTGGAAGTACCTGGCGCGGCCGAGCAGGTTGACGACCTCGCCGTGCTCTCCGAGGCTGAGAAGAGCGCTCACGTAAGCCAGGAATATCGTGTAGTTGCCCGGAATGTTCTCCATGCCCTGCCGCAGGACACGCACCGCTTCGGCCGGCCTGCCCAGCTCGAGATAGAGCGAAGCGAGATAGGTGTAGGAGATGTCGTGGTCCTTTTTCTCCCTTATGTTGGCCAGGAGCGCCGCGGCAGCCTCTTCCGCGCTCCCTCCGGCCCGGAAACGGTCCATGGCCTCGGCCGCCCTGTTCTCGAAAGGCATGAAGCTCTTGATGTCGTCGGCCGGTCCGAATTCCTTTCCCGGAGCGGGAGCCGCGCCCGCGACATACCCGAGGCTGCGCAGCTTTTCGAGCGACGCGCCTTCAGGCGCCCGGGCCTGGGCGGCGGCCGATTCCGGCCCGGCGGCCGCCTTGGCCAGCGCGGCCAGCTTGGCCCTGTGGACCGAAAGGTCCTCTCCCGCAGCGAGATTCCGGGCTTCCGCCGGGTCGGAGCCCAGGTCGTAGAGCTCCGGGACGGGCGATTCCATGAATTTCATGGGGAAATCGATGTAGCCGGTCAGCGGCGCCCAGCCGCGGGAATAATAAGGATACATGGACTCGAACAGGACCTCCTCGTCGGGGATGCGCCGGCCTTTCAGGGCGGGCAGCAGCGACCGGCCCCGTACATGGGCCGGTTTCTCGAGTCCGGTCATGTCGCAAACGGTCGGGAAGATGTCCAGGTGCGAGACGACCGCGGCCACGGCTCGGCCGGCCGCGGCCCCTGGAGCGCGCATTATGAGAGGGACTTGAAGCGTGGCGTTGTAGGCGAAGTAGCCGTGGGTCTTCTCGCCGTGCTCGCCGAGCGACTCGCCGTGGTCGCTCGTCAGTATTATCAGTGTGTTCCCGAACGCGCCGGATTCGCGCAGGAAAGTGAATAGGCCGCCCAGGACATCGTCCACGTAGGCCACTTCCCCGTCATAAGGATGGTCCTTGTATCTCGAGGCGAAGGGCTCGGGGGGAGCGTAGGGGTAATGGGGGTCGAAAAGGTGCACCCAGAGCAGCCAGGGTCCCGACGTCTTGCCCAGCCACTCTTTCGCGCGTCCGGCCACCGCCGCGGCCGGCCTTTCCACGAAGTCCGGCCGGCCGAAATCCTGGACGCCGTAGTCGTCGTCGTAGACATCGAAGCCGCGGCCCAGGCCGAACCTCCTGTCGAGGGGGTAGGCGCCGATGAAGGCCGCTGTGGCGTAGCCGGCCTGCTTGAAGACCTCGGCCAGGCTGGGGATGCCGGCCGGGACGACGAAGTTGGCGTTGTCATGCACTCCGTGATATTGAGGCGGCGCGCCGAGCATGATGTTGGCGTGCGACGGCAGCGTGGTGACGGAGTGGGCGAAAGCCCGCGAGAACTGCACGCCCTCGGCGGCCAGGCCGTCAATAGCGGGCGTCCTGACGCTCATCGCGCCGTAAGCGGACAGCCGGTCGGCCCGCAGCGTGTCGACGGTGATGATCAGGCAGTTGAGCTTCCCGGCGGCGGCCCGAGGGGAAGAGTCGCAGGCCGGGAGCGCGGATGTCAGGAGAACGGCGCCGGAAAGCAGGGCGGCGGCCCTTGCCCTGACTGCTCGTGAACGGCTCATCGGCTCTCCTCCGAGCTTATCACAGATCAAATAAAAAGGGGACAGTTTACTCGTTCACCTATTTTTCGGCCCGGACGCTGATGCTCAGCACGGAAGACATGCTCTCCATCAGCTTATCCAACGGGATGCCCAGCCTGGCGCTTATCTCGCGGGCCTGCGCGTCTTCTAGGAGCAGTTCGGCGGGGTAGCCTTTTTCGCTGAGCACTTCTATGCGCGAGAAACCGGCGGCTTCGATGGCTCCCAAATAATCCTCGCGGACCATGGCGCCGGCGACGCAGGCCACGTAGGCGTCGAGCGAGCCGCTGACCTCTGCCGGGAGGGGCTTCGTGAGGACGAGGTCGGAGACCAGCAGCCTGCCGCCGGGCCGGAGGACGCGGAAGGCTTCGCGGAAGACCCGCGGCTTGTCCGTGGAAAGGTTGATGACGCAGTTCGAGATGATGACGTCCACGCCGGCGTCGGCGACCGGCAGGTTCTCGATCTCGCCCAGCCGGAATTCGACGTTGTCATAGCCTCCCTTGGCGGCGTTGGCCCTGGCCCTGTCTATCATCTCGGGCGTCATGTCGACGCCGATCGCCCGGCCTTCCGGCCCGACCCTGCGGGCGGCCAGGAAGCAGTCGATGCCGGCGCCCGAGCCGAGGTCCAGCACGACCTCGCCCCGCTTCAGGCCCGCGAGCGCCGTGGGATTGCCGCAGCCCAGGCCCAGGTTGGCTTCTACAGGGATGGCCTTGAGCTCGTCCTCGGAATAGCCTACAGCGAGCCCGACGCCCATTTCCGCGTCGTTCCGCGAACCGCAGCACGGATTTGACTGGGGGCAGCACGACTGCCCGGTTTTAGCCGCTCCGGCGTAGCGCCCGCGGACCGTCCTCTTGATGTCCTCGTCCTTGACGACCATGTCTAACCTCCTTATTCAGACCAGGCCCTTGATCATGGGGCCGAGCTTGTCCCTGATGATGCCCCTGAGTTCGTCGGTCTTGATGAGCGTCAGACAGCAGGACCTGTCCGCGCCCCGCCACATGATGACCGCCAGCTTGTCCCCGGGCTTGAGCCCGGCGGCCTCGCGGACCTCCTTGGGGATGACCATCTGGCCGCGCTCGTCGACGCTGACGATGGATTCGATCGCGCAGCAGGGCAGGCCCTGCCCGGCGCTTTCTTTCTTCTTGACGACCGGTTTGTCGTTCATGCGTCTTCTCCTAAAAGTAGGAAATATCAGAACAATCAGAATGATATCAAGCTGGCCGGGCGCTGTCAAGAACAGGCAAGCGGGTTACCCATTAAACATATTACGTCGCCGGCGGAACTCGGAGCCGGGTGGAACGACGAGTTCCGCCTTTTCTATGCTTTCCCCCTTTAAAGCAAGGTCGCGCGGCCGGCCCCGCCCTCGAGAAAAATAGGTGAATGAGTAAACTGTCCCCATATTTGACCGGGAGGGGGCGGTTTCTATAAAATGGGGGGATGATGCCGGCGCGAAGAGACGGTCGAAACAGGGCGGGGCGGGCCCGCGGAAAGGTGTGAAAGGCTTTGATCTTCGGGGTAGGCACCGACATCATCGAGGTCGAGCGCGTCGAGGAGAAGATAGCCCGCACCAAGGGCCTGCGCGAAAAGGTCTTCACCCCGCGGGAGATCGCCTACTGCGAGTCCAAGCACCGGCCGGCCCTGCACTACGCGGCGCGCTTCGCGGCCAAGGAGTCGTTCCTCAAGGCCATGGGCACCGGCTGGACGGGCGGCCACAAGTTCTCCGATATCGAGGTCGTCGACAACGCCTTGGGCAAGCCCGAGCTCTTCGTCCACGGCAAAGTCCTCGACTTCTGCCGGGAGCACGGCATCCAACGCATGGAAGTCTCCCTGTCGCACATAAAGGATTACGCCCAGGCCGTGGTCGTCCTGGAGCGCGACGAACGGACCTGACACCGAAGGATAGACAAGGATAGACGAGGAGAAGCATGTCGAACATCGGCTCGTACGAACAAAGAGTGAAGGATTTTTCCTGGGAGATCGCGGAACGCGAGCTGGGCTGGAAGCCCGGCGACGTCATCAACATCGGCTGGTACTGCACGGACCGCGTCTGCGCCCAGGGCAAGGCCGACAAGGTCGGCCTGATCTGGGAGAGCCACACCGGCGCGGAGAGAAGGTACACCTACAACGACATCCGCCTGGCCAGCAACACCATCGGGGCCTTCCTGCGCGGCCTCGGCATCAGGCCCGAGGAGCGGGTCTGCCTGTTCCTGGACAGGGTGCCCGAGCTCTACCTCGGCTTCCTCGGCATCCTCAAGACCGGCGCCGTCGCCCAGCCGCTCTTCTCGGCTTTCGGCGAGGAGGCCCTGTTCGTCAGGCTGGAGAACGCGGGCACCTCGGCCATCATCACGCAGAAGAAACACCTTTCGAAGGTGCGCAAGATAATCGACCGCCTGCCGGCCCTGCGCCACATCATCATAGTCGACCATGACGGCGTCTCGCCGCTCAAGGCCCGCGAAGTCGCCTTCTCGCTCGACAAGGCCGAGCCCGTCGACCGCTTCGAGGTCCACCCGACCACGGCCGAGTCGCCCTCCGTGCTCCATTACACCTCGGGCACGACCGGCATGCCCAAGGGCGTCAAGCACGTCCATTATTCGCTCGTCTCGCAGTACCTCACGGCCAAGTGGGTCCTGGACCTGCGGGACGACGACATCTACTGGTGCACGGCCGACCCGGGTTGGGTCACCGGCACTTCCTACGGCATCATCGCGCCCTTCAGCCTGGGCGTCACCCAGTGCGTCCTCGACTCCGGCTTCTCGGCCGAGGCCTGGTACCGGTTCATCGAGAAGCACCGCGTGACCATGTGGTACTCGGCCCCGACCGCCATCCGCTCCCTGATGAAGGCCGGCGACGAGCTCGTCAGGAAATTCGACCTCTCCTGCCTGCGCCACCTGGCCAGCGTCGGCGAGCCGCTCAACTCCGAGGCCGTGGTCTGGTCCGAGCGCGTCTTCGGCAAGCCCTTCTACGACACCTACTGGCAGACCGAGACCGGCTGCATCGTCATCAGCAACTACCCGGGCATGGAGGTCCGGCCGGGTTCGATGGGCAAGCCCTTCCCGGGCATCACCGGCGTCATCCTCGACCCCCACAGGAACGAACCCTACCCGGCCCCCGGCAAGATAGGCCTGATTGGGCTGAAGTTCGACTGGCCCTCCCGCATGCGGACCTACTGGAACAACGAGGAGGCCTTCAACAAGAAGTTCCGCAACAACTGGTACATCACCGGCGACCGGGCCCGCATCGACGCCGACGGCTACTTCTGGTTCGCCGGCCGCGACGACGACATCATCAACACCGCCGGCCACCTGGTCAGCCCGTTCGAGGTCGAGTCGGCCCTGCTCGAGCACCCGGCCGTGGCCGAATCGGCCGTGGTCGGCAAGCCCGACCCGCTCAACCTGGAGGTGGTCAAGGCCTTCGTGACCCTCAAGCCGGGCTTCACGGCCTCGAAGGACCTCGAGCTCGAGATCATGAACTACATCCGCAAGAAGCTGTCGCCGCTGGCCATGCCCCAGGAGATCGAGTTCGTCGAGTCCCTGCCCAAGACCCGCAGCGGCAAGATCATGCGGCGCATCCTGCACGCCAAGGAGTGGGGCGAGGAGATCGGCGACACTTCCACCCTCGAGAACGAATGAACCGAAAAATATACAGCAAGGAGAACGACAATGGGCATTGAAGGACTCAAGGGCATCATCCTCGACTACGTCACCAAGGAGTACCTCGAGGACGACAGCGAACCCATCAACTACGAGACGCCGCTCATCTCGGGCGGCATCGTCGATTCCTTCTCCATGGTCTCGCTGAAGCGGTTCCTCGAGAACAGGTACGCCATCCAGATCCCGGACGAGCGGGCGACGCCCGACGCCTTCGACTCGGTCAACAAGATCGCCGACCTGGTCGAGGAGTTCGTGGCGAAAAAAGGCTGAGGGCGAGGGGAGCGAACCATGGCATTCAGCGAAAGGACACGAGACACCTATCAGGCCACCTTAAAGGGCATCCAGGACGCCGGCCTGTTCAAGCGCGAGCGCTTCATCCATTCGCCCCAGGGCGCCGACATCGAGGTCGAGTTCCCGGCCGGCGCGGGACTGCGCAAGGTCATCAACATGTGCGCCAACAACTACCTCGGCCTGTCCAGCCACCCCGAGGTGGTCAAGGCGGCCCACGAGGGCCTCGAGGTCCGCGGCTACGGCATGTCCTCGGTCCGCTTCATCTGCGGCACCCAGGACATCCACCGCGAGCTCGAGAACAAGGTCACCGAGTTCCTGGGCACCGAGGACACCCTGCTCTTCCCCTCCTGCATGGACGCCAACGCCGGCGTCTTCGAGGCCGTCCTGACCAAGGACGACGTCATCATCAGCGACCGCCTCGTGCACGCCTCGCTCATCGACGGCATCCGGCTCTGCAGCGCCCTTCACGACACCTACAAGCACTCCGACATGGCCCATCTCGAGGAGAAGCTCCAGCTCCACGCCGACAAGCGCTTCAAGCTGGTCGTGACCGACGGCGTCTTCTCCATGGACGGCGACACGGCCAAGCTGGACGAGATGGTCGCCCTGTGCGAGAAGTACGACGCCATGCTGCTCGTGGACGATTCCCACGCCTCGGGCTTCATCGGCCGGACCGGCCGCGGCACGCACGAGAAGTACGGCGTCGTCGGCAAGATAGACATCATCACCACGACCTTCGGCAAGGCCCTGGGCGGCGCGACCGGCGGCTGCGTCTCCGGGCGCCGCGAGCTCGTCGAGATGTGCCGGCAGCGGGCCAGGCCGTACCTTTTCTCCAACACCATCGCCCCTGTCATCATCTCGGGCATCCTCAAGGTCATGGAGATCGTCACGCGCTCGACCGAGCGGCGCGACAAGCTGGAGAGGAACTCCGCCTACTGGCGCAAGGGCCTGACCGAGGCCGGCTTCATCCTCAAGGAAGGCGACACGCCCATCGTGCCGGTCATGCTCTTCAACGCCAAGCTGGCCCAGGACTTTTCCATGGCCCTCTACGACGAGGGCATCTACGCCATCGGCTTCTTCTTCCCGGTCGTGCCCCAGGGCCAGGCCCGCATCCGGACGCAGATCTCGGCGGCCCACGAGACCCATCACCTCGACCGGGCGCTCGAGGCCTTCGTCAAGGTCGGGAAGAAGTTCGACATCTTGGGCAAGACCAAGCAGGAGATCGTCGCCAAGTACGGGATGTGAGCGTAACGGCCGTCTCCCGTTGACCGAGGGCGGGGCGGGCGAGGGAGGGCGGCTTCCGCAAGACCCCCGGATCGATGACGCGCGTCTGGACCCGGCCCTTGACTTCGCGCCTCCGACAGCGCTAGGATCATCTTGGTAAAGGGGAACAAACCGATCATCGGGGGAGGTGTTCACCATGAAGGCACGGGCAGGGGTTTTTTAGTCGTCGTCCTGGCCCTTTCGGCTTCTCTCCAGGGCGCCAAGGCGAAATGGGTGAAGGTGGGAGCACCTGGCATCAGCACGGTCATGGCCTTGGCCGTGAGCGGGTCGAACGTCTTCGCCGCGGGCGAAGGGATCTTCCGTTCCCGGGACTGCGGCACGACCTGGGAGGACGTGGGGTCAGGCATCCCGGCGAAGTCGCTCTTCACCTGTCTCGCCGTCGACGCGTCGCGCGTCTGGGCCGGGTCAGTCGGCGAAGGGGTATTCGTCTTGAATGACGGCGGGAGCTCCTGGTCGGCGGCCGGCCCGGGGCTGACTGATCTCCGGGTCATGTCCTTGGCCTCGGACGGGACACGCATGTTCGCGGCGACGATGGGCGGCGGCATCTTCGTCACGGACGACGGCGGCGCGTCTTGGTCCCGGGCCACGTCCGGGCTGCCTGCGAACACCTCGATTAACTGCGTTTTCGCCCACGGGCCGTACCTTTTCGCCGGATCGGACTATCAGGGCTTCTTCGTGTCACGCGACGGCGGGAAACGGTGGACGGAGATCCGGACGAACATCGAGAAGCAGAACCCGGTCTCCTGCATGGTCGCGGCGCCGGATGCCTTGTACGCCGGGACCGTCAACGGCGTCTACCGTTCCGATGACGGCGGCCGGTCGTGGGTCAATCCCTGTTCGCCCGTCGAGTCGAGCCTCTTCGGCGTGCTGCCTGAAACGTCGGTGGTCTCCCTGGCGGCAAGAGGAACGGACCTTTTCGCCGGCACGTGCGGCGCCGGCATCTTCGTTTCGACCGACAGCGGAAAGAAATGGGCGCGGATCGAACCCGCGCTCAAGCAAGGCGATGTCTACGCCCTGGCGGTGTGCGGCGACCGTCTCTTCGCCGGGACCATGTCCGGAGGCCTTTGGCGTCTCTCCCTGTCGGGCGAGGAGCCAGAGGCCGCGGCGCGGAAGACGGCCGAGATCATCTCGCTCGAGGAAGCGGTCAAGACGGCGCCTGATGACGCCAAGGCTTGGGCCGACCTGGGCGCCGCCTATGTCTCGGTCAAGATGTTCGATGACGCCATACCGGCCTTTGAACGGGCGTTGGCCCTGGATCCCAAGGACATCAAGGTCCTGTGCATGTTGGCGAACACCTACGGATTGAACGAAGAGACGGACAAGGCCATCGAAACCTTTGAGCGGGCGACCCGGCTGAGCCCCGAGGCGGCGCCGGCCTGGTACGGCCTGGGCATCAGCTATAACGCCGCCGGCAGGACGGAGGAAGCCATCAAGGCCCTGAAAAAGGCAACGGGCCTGCGTAGCGGGGAGGTGCATCTATGGATCACGCTGGGGCAGGTTTGTGAAGACGCCGAGCTCTTCGATGAAGCCATCGACGCCTACGAGCATGTGGTCAAGCTGACGCCGGGGGACACGTCGGCTTGGTTCAGACTAGGCGTGAACTATCTAGTGCGGGAACGCACCGCGGACGCGCTCGGCGCGTTCAAAGAGGCGGTCAAGGTCGGGCCCGACGACCCCATGGCCTGGAACAACATCGGCTACTGCTCCGAACAGCTCGGACGGCTGGACGAGGCCATCGCGGGCTATGAACAGGCCGTTAAGCTGAAAACCGACTACGTTCGAGCCTGGGCTAACCTCGGCGTGGCCTATCGGAAAGCCGGGCGTTTCGCCGACGGTGCCGCCGCTTCGCGGCAGGCGGTCAAGCTCAACCCGAAAGATCCTTACAACTGGATCAACATAGGGGAATGTCACGCCGCGGCCGGCCAGTACGACGACGCCATCGTTGCCTTCGAACAAGCCGTCAAGCTCGACGCCGAGTCAGCCGAAGCCTGGAAGGCCCTCGGGGAATGCTATGAGAAGACGGGCCGCAAAAAGGACGCCCAGGCCGCCCTAAAGAAGGCCCGGAAACTGGATCCGGCTCTGTTCAAGAAATAAGGACACGCCGGATCGTCCCGATGAAGAGGAAAGCCCTAGCGCCGCCGCGGCGCGGCCGGCGGCTGCGTCTCCGGGCGCCGCGAGCTCGTCGAGATGTGCCGGCAGCGGGCCAGGCCGTATCTTTTCTCTAACACCATCGCGCCGGTCATCATCTCGGGCATCCTCAAGCCCCTCGGGTCGATGACGCGCGGCTGGACCCGGTCGCCCTTGACACTGTGTTTCAGCCCCCGGGCTTTGAGACGGTGTAGCCTTCCCTACTGACGACCTCCCCGTTTGACAGGCTCCCGGCCGGGATGTATCTTTTACCGCCTGCGGCTCGGCCGCGGAGAAGTCCGCCTTCCATCTACCGGCCAGCCGCCCTATCAGCTTAGAGGAGGTCCCCATGTCGAAACGCGCCGCTCCCGCAGTGACGCTCGCGCTCGCGCTCTTTCTGTCAGCGCTGGCCGCTCTGGCCCAATACACGCCGTGGCTCTACTGGACGCTCATCCCCAGGGAGCAGATGGACGAGATCATCGGCGAGGCCTCGGGCGAGAACGCCTGGAACACCGTCGCCGAGATAAACGCCTTCAACAGGCAGCGGACCGACGAGGAGTTCGCCGCGAACTTCTTCGAGACCAAAGTCGTCTTCGAAAAGCTCCGCAAATACGGGCTGGACGGAGCCGAGATAGTCGCCTTCCCGGGCGGCGAGGCCTGGCGTCCGCTCCTGGGCGAGCTCTGGGAAGTCAAGCCGGTGCGCCAGAAGCTTGCTTCCATCAACGACATGCTGCCCATGCTGGCCTCGGGCAGCGCGACTTCGGACGTCACGGCCGAGCTGGCCTGGGTCGGCCGGGGCACGCCCAAGGAGGTCGCCGACGCCAAGGTCGAGGGCAAGATCGCGGTCACGGAAGGCAACCTGATGACGGCCTACACGGCCGCGGTGCAGCAGGGCGCCCTGGGCATCGTCTCGATCAGCCAGTCCCGGCCTTACTTCGACCCGCTGCAGATGCCCTGGACCGGCATCTCTTTCCGCGGCATGGGCTACGAGAGCGTGACGGGACAGGCAGGCGCCACCCGGGCCAAGCCGCAGGAGCCCAGGTTCGCCTTCCAGCTGCCGGTGCGCGAAGGGGATTTTCTCAAGCGCAGGCTGCTTGCCAACGAGAAGATAACGGTCCGGGCCCGGGTCGAGTCGAAAATGGAGCAGGCCGACCTGGAGAACGTGACCTGCCGCATCCCCGGCACGGACCCGGGAGCCGGCGAAGTCATCCTTTCGGCCCATCTTTTCGAGGGTTTCGCCAAGCAGGGCGCCAACGACAACATTTCAGGGAGCGCGGCCATCCTGGAGACGGCCCGAGTCCTCAACACCCTGATCTCGGAGGGTCGCCTGCCCCGGCCGAGGCGCACCATCCGCTTCATCTGGGGCCCGGAGTTCTCGGGCATCGGCAAGTGGGTCGAGGCCAACAAGGAACTCATGGAAAAGACCCTCTGCAACATAAACCTGGACATGGTCGGGGAGTGGCTGTCGAAGAACCAGTCCTTCTTCTGCCTGATGCGGACGACCTACGGCAACCCCCATTACATAAACGACGTCATGGAGAACTACTACCGCTTCGTCGGCGAGGGCAACCGGGAGCGCATCCAGAACCGGAGCACGCCGGCGCGAGTCGTGCCGGTGCGCGTGGTCGCTCCTTTCGGCGCCGACGAGCCTTTCTACTATTCCATCGAGACCCACTACGGCGCCTCCGACCACGAGGTCTTCAACGACTGGGGCGTGGGCGTCCCCGGCGTCATGATGATCGCCTGGCCGGACAAGTGGTATCACACCTCGGGCGATGTGGCCGACAAGTCCGACCCGACCCAGCTCAAAAGGGCGGTGGCCATCGCCGCCGCCGGCGCCTACACCGTGGCCGCCGCCGGCGCGGATGAGGCGGCGGACATCGCCTCCGAAGTCGCGTCCAACGCCTCACGGCGGCTCGGCCATGCCCTGGCGCTGAGCATCGACGCGCTCAACAGGACCTCCGCCGAGACTTTCGGCGAGGATTACAAGTTCGCCCGCTGGACCATCGAGGCCGTCGTCATCAACGAGAAGGAAACGCTGGACTCGGTCCTGGAGCTCGCGCCCTCGAGCCGCGAGCTCGCGGCCCACGTCGCCCGCCTGAAAAAGGCCGTCGAGACCGCGGGCGCCGCGGAGCTCGCGGCGGTGGACGCCCACATGCTCACGGTCGCCGGCCGGCTCGGCCTGAAGCCCGCGGCTATAGTCCTTTCGAGCGAAGAGAAGCAGGCGGCCAGGCTCGTGCCCAGGCCGACCGCCAGGGTTCGCGAAGGCGGCTACAACGGCTACCGCAAGTACATCAACCAGGTCCCGGCCGCCGAGCGGGCCAAGTTCCCGGTGCAGGGCAAAGGCCTTTCCCTGGCCTCGAGCGGCGAGCTCGAGCTGCTTGTCAACGGCAAGCACAGCGCTCTCGACATCAAGAAGATGCTCGACGCCCAGCACGAGAGAAGGTCCACGGTCAAAGCGGTGCTCAACCACCTGCAAATCCTGAAGCTCGCCGGCCTCGTGGAGTGGTGAACGCCGCCGGGTTTAGTGATAGAATAATAATCTTTATGACCATGAGTAAAGCGCTTAACCGCGTCCTGGCCGCGCTCCTGGCGGGGACGGCCCTGCTCGCAGGCGGCGCCTGCGCCCGGCTCGAGCCGCGGTTCCGCAACGTCATCCTGTTCATCGGCGACGGGATGTCGGTCGAGTGCCAGGTGTCCCTGAGCCGCTACCTCTACGGACGGGACGACGGGCTGTCGTGGCATTCCCTGCCGGGCAGGGCGTATCTCGCCACCTGGGACGTCACGGCTTACAATATCCGCGCCCGCAAGGAAAAGAAGCCCCTTTACCGGGCCGGCGCCTTCGACCCGCGGCTCGGATACGACGCGGCCAGGGAAGGGCGGACCCCGCCCCCGCTCTCCGCCGCCGGGCCGGGGCCTTCGTTCCGGCTGCCGGCCACGGACTCGGCCTCGGCGGCCACCGCCTTCGCGGCAGGCATCAAGACCGACAGCGGGAACATCGCCTGGCTTCCTGGGGATCCCGAGAACGGCCGCGTCAGGACCGTCGTGGAGGAATTCCGGGAGCGGCGCGGCGGAGCCGTCGGCGTAGTCACCACGGTGCCGTTCAACCACGCCACCCCGGCCGCTTTCGTGGCGCACAACAAGAACCGGAGCAATTATTACACCGGTTACAGAGGCTTTACCGGCACCGGGCTGGCCGACGAGATCATCCTCGAGACCAGGCCCGACGTGGTCATAGGCGGCGGCCACCCGCTGCTCGACAACCCGGGGTTCGACCAGAAAAAGGGCTACATCTCGGAAAGACTGCTGACCCTTCTCCGCGGCTCCGAAGAATACGTGTTCGTGGAAAGGGAGCCGGGTGTTGACGGCGGCCGGGCCCTCCGGTCCGGCGCCGAGCGGGCCGCGTCCGGCGGGCGGAAACTGTTCGGCCTGTTCGGCGGCGATGGGGGCAGTTTCGAACTGCCCGAGCCGGCCGATGACCCGGGCCGGCCGGCCTTCACCAGGCCGACCCGCGAGAACCCGACGCTGGCCGAGGCGACGGTCGCCGCCCTGCAAGTCCTGTCCTCCCGGGGACGGGGCTTCTTCCTGATGGTGGAACAGGGCGATATCGACTGGGCTAACCATGACAACGACTTCCGCCGCATGGTCGGCGCCATGTACGACCTGGAAGAGGCCGTCAAGGCCGCCCGCGAGTTCATCGACAGGCCGGGGGACGCCGTGGACTGGGCCGACACGGTCTTCGTCGTCACGGCCGACCACGGCACCGGCGGCCTGCGCCTCAACCCGGAAAAGCCGCTCGGGCCCGGCGACCTGCCTGCCCAGTTCCCCTACGACCCCAAGAAGATGCCGCCGCCGGGGAGCGACAGGCTCATCAACGGGAACGGCAACGGCAAACCCCCGGTCAAGAAGGCCTTCCTTTCGCCCTACGTGTACCCCGACGGCGAGGTCGAGTACTTCACGATCGGCCACACCAACGAGCTCGTGACGCTCTCGGTGTCCGGGCCGGCCTGGAAGCACTTCCTCGGGTTCGAAGGCCTCTGGTACCCCGGCCCCATCATCGACAACACCCAGGTTCACTCGGCCGTCCGCAAGGCCCTGGGCTTCTGACATTCCCGCGCGGTCCGGAAATAATCTCGGGCTCCTTGAATCGCGCGCCGCGGGTGAGGGGGCATTTAGGGACTCGCGCGGCGGCCGACAGCGTGCCCTGCCACAGATCAATAAAGGCTTGAAATCGGCGTTCTTTTTATTATTATGAAATTATGACGTTGGGAAAAGGAAGGGTTTTCTGGGTAAACTTTCTTTTGTGCCTCATAGGGAGTGGGTTGTTTTTCTTCTCAGGATTCAGGTACTTTCATAATTCAGGTATCCGGGACTTCTCAATTGATGACTTGCCGTCATGTGCGATAGATGAATCCGGCAAGATATTCACAAGAAATTCCATTAAAGGGAAAGGCAGTTCTGATATATTTTAGCGGACAATTCTTCGCTTTCCTATATGGCCTTGAAAAAAAGGGAGGGTCAGGTCGATGAATAAAGCCGCCGAACATAATGCCGTGGCTATATTGATGCTCCTGGTCATTTCAGCGGCCATGGCAATGAGCGAATGCAAAAAAACATCTGGAATTGAAGCCCGGCTTGAACTGACATCCCATTTTCCTTCCGAGGCCCAAGACGAGAGATCGATCTGGCTCAACCAGGCCGTTGCCATGGGCGAGTCCGCCGACGGCAGGTTCTATGTATGTAATAATCAGGAAAAGACGGTTTCGATATTCGACAGGAACGGTCGCTTTATTAGGAAATTCGGCCGGCCCGGCCAGGGCCCCGGAGATTTTCAAATGATCCAGAAAATAGTCTGCGATACGGGGGCGATCTGGATAATGGATTCTATGAAACAAGAAATCGGGCTTTATGATCCAGACGGTTCATATGTCCGCCATATCAAGCTTTTTAAGTCATATCAGGATATATGGATATCCCCGGACAAAAGAATATTCGCTATACCCAGGCCGAGGGCGGGCTCGAATCTGGTTGATGTCATTGATGACACCGGAAAGCTTCTATATTCGTTCGGGGAGCCGGTCAAGTTTTCAGGCTCATTCTCAAATAACATCCTTAACAGCGCAAAAATAGCCGGGGACGGGCGGAGCATTGTCCTGTTGTTTGTCTCTTACCCATTGGCAAGAAAGTACGGACGCGACGGATCACTGATAAAGGAATGGTCATTTGATGAAATACCGGAAGTCAATGAAAAGGGCCAGGAGAACATCGAGCGGCTCAGAAATTACAATCCCGGCAGGACCGGCTATTCCCGTATATTCGAGGCTGTGGAGAGCAAGAACGGCAGCTGGTATTTTTTGCGCAACAGGAAAAGCGGCATCGATATCATAAAAACAGACGACGAGTTCCGATTAAGAAGGATATACCGGTATGAGGTGACGGATGACGGCGGATATTATGCCATGGATATGGAAATCGAAACGGCTCCTGCCGAAAGATTCTATATTCTTCGTTGGGTCCCTATGTCCAGGGTCGAGGTGTTTACGCCGAAAGAATAGCAAGGAGGCCGCTCCTCTTGCACACACATTTGTTGGTGCACGGGAGACAATATTTGGCAGTGGGACGAATGCTGCGGCTACTGTTATAACAGAGAAATGGGGCTCTGGCTGGACTGCTGCAATAATACTTGCGGCAATAATTGATGCCCGGACCGCCTTAACTTCCGACCCGACGATTCCCTATCCTGAGCCCATCAGGGTAAAATCATAAAGGTGGGCTATCCCGGCTGCTCATGCAGTGAGAAATACTACCGGTCCATGTCGGGTATAGGAAAGGAGCGGTATCCATGAAGTCATCGAAGTATGCACGGCAGATGATGTTATTCGCCGGGCTTTTGCCGATGGTCATAAGTTGCGGCGGGCCGAGACAGGAAACGATAAAAGTGCAACCGATAGAGATAGTCGCTTCGTTCCCTGGAGAAGAGCTTTCCGGTCAGAGCGTATTCTTGAACGGGGCCCTTTATTTCGCGCATGACGATCAGCGGACTTTTTTCATTTCGAATACTAGAGAAGGGAACATCCTTCGGTTTGATGCGGAAGGCAATTATGTTGAGACAATCGGCCGCAAGGGCCAGGGCCCGGGAGAACTATCATATATCAACGATATAATGGTGATTGACGATGAAATAGCTGTTCAGGACATCGGGAACCATAAAATTCAGTTCTTCAGCAAGGAGGGGAAGCCTCGGGACAGTTTTCGCACGTTTAAGACCTATCGCGGCATGGCTTATGATAAGAAGAGGGGCTTGATCTATGCCGCTCCGATGCTCAGCAGGCCGGATGAGGAGCTCGTTGACGTGTTGGATCTCAACGGGAAGCTTATACGCTCCTTTGGCAAGCCTCTTGAGTTCGAGCGGAAATGGACGCAATTGAATATGGTTAATCTTTCCCTTACCGATGGCGACGAGCTGCTTTTGGCCTTTGTCTTTTTCCCCATAATCAGGAAATATAGCCAGGAGGGGAACCTCCTGACGGAAAAGCACATCGACTACGGCCCCTGGCGAGAAAAAGAGGCGAATAATATCGCGGCTTATAAAGACAGTTTGGCGAGTGCGATCAACCCGTCTTTCTATGCGGTAATGAATGCGATCAGGAATTGGAAACGGCGGCTTTTTATTTTAAGCTTGCTGCCGGAAAGAACCATCCTGGAATTGGACGCGGCACTCCGCGTCAAGAGTGTCTATCTTGATGCGAACCGGAGCGATTATTTCGCCGTTGATTTCATTGTCAGTGAAGATGAGGGGGGACTGAAGTTTTATGTCCTGCAGGTTATGCCCGAAAACGTAGTCGACGTCTTCGGCTATAAAAAATACTAAATGAAAGGAAGGTATCATCGACAACACCCAGGTTCACGCGGCCGTCCGCAAGGCCCTGGGCTTCTGACATTCCCTCACGGTCCGGGATTATTTTCGGCACCCCTTGAATCTCGCGCCGCGGCGATCGCCTGCTGTCTTCTGCTCCTTCAGTTCCTCTGGGCGCCCGTCGAGGCGACGCCCGGGGAGGATTACACGCTCTACCTGTTCAAGCTGACCGAGGGCGAAGCGGCCGGCTACGTCTCGATCTACGAAGGCCCCGTGATCGATGTCAAGTGCCCGCCGCCCGGGTCGGACGTCCAGGGCTCGTCCAGAGGAGGCGGAGGCGGCAACCCGCCCGGCTCGGGCCGCGCAAGAGTGAATAAATAAGCTGCCTCACCGGATGGCGATCACGGCGCCCGTTGAATAGGCCGCGAACTCGGGAGCGTACATCGACTGCAAGGTAGCCGGCGCGGCCTTGAAGACGCCGGCCGTGGCGCAGCGCAGGCGGTGGCTGAGAGTGTATTCGCCCTGCGGCAGCCATTCGATGAAGAAGTTCGTGCCGCTGTCACGGACCTCCTCGTAGCGCGCCAGGCCCAGTTCCCACTTGTAGCCGGACCTGAGCGTCACGGGCTCGCAGCCGGCCGGCCGCGGGTCCCTGAGGTGCACGTATTCGGCCTGATGGCGGGCCCGGACCGAGAGCCGGACCTCGATTTCGTCGCCCACCGCGAGCGGCGCGCCCTCGCCGAGCGGCTTCAAGACGACTTCGCCGCCCCGCTTCTCGCGCTTGTAGTAGGCCCGGTCCACGGCGAACAGGTCGCCCTCGCTCTTTTCGGGCAGGCGGTCGGTGCTGAAGTGCCAGGTCGCGCTCGCGAAGGCCGGGCCCTTCCCGGTCTTCGTCAGGCGGACCTTCGCGCAGTCCGGCCCGAGCTTGTCGCCGGTTATTACAAGCCGGTTCTTCTTGCCGGTGTACCTGTCGGGCTCGAAGACGAAAGAGGCCTTCAGCCCGCAGGCTTCGGCCGTAACCGACTCCCGGACGGCCGGGCCGCCCGTCTCCTTCAGGAACCAGGCCACCGAGTAGAGGACCTCCGCCGTGGCCCTGGTCGATTTCCAGTGGTTGAGCTTCTTGTTGAGGAAGAGCCACTGGACGAGCCCCTCGCTCCGCCTGTCGGCCGGGTCGAGCTCGAGAAGAGTCCGCAACGCGAAGGCCTGGCTTTCGATGGTGTCGTTGTACCAGAGCCAGGCGCGGTCCTCGGGCGCCCAGCTCGTCCCTTCGTCCTCGGTCGTCCTGGCGCTGTCCATGACGCTGTCCCAGACCAGGGCGGCGTCTTTCGCCCTGCCGGCCCGCTTGAGCGTCAGGGCCAGGAAGCCTTTGAGATAGGGCGAGTGCTCCTTCCAGTGTTTGAAACAAAAGTCCAGCATACGGGCGCGGTCGGCGGCCGTGAAAGAACCTTCCGTCCAATCCTGAGAGGGGAAGTTGCTGAGGACGTAGTTCAAGAAAGTCACGAACTCCCAGCCTGTGTCACGGGCCATGAGGCCGGCCGTCATGTCGTCGAGATAGCGGCCATGCAGATATTTTAAGGCCCTGGCCACGGGTTCTTTCGGCACCTCAGCCCCGAACTCGAGGGCCTTGGAGAAGCCGTGGACGATGTAGAGGGTCATGTAGGGCGACGGCGGGCCGCCCGGCCACCAGGGGAAGGCCCCTGAGGCGAGCTGAGCGCCGAGCAGTTTCTCGAGGGACGCCTGCCTCTGGGCCGCGGCCGCCCTCGGGTCGAGGACCTTGGCCAGGTCCTCGCCGGCGTCCTTCCCGCCCCGGGCGGCGTCGAGCCAGGGGGTCTCTTCGAGCGACATCTTGCGGTTGGGGTCGGCGGCCTCGAAGGCCTCGTAGGCCGTTTCCCGCTTGCTCAATTCCCGGGCCATGCGCTCGACCTGCGGGTACCGGCTGTAGAGGCTGGTCAGGATGCCGGTCGCGAGGAAGCGGTTCAGGGTCTGTTCGGTGCACTCGTAGGGATAGTTGACGAGGTAAGGCAGGGCCTCGAGCAGTCCATAGAAAAGTTGGGCGTCGACGGTGACGACGAGCTGTTCATTAAGCAGCGTCGGGTCGCCGGACCGCGCCATGTCCTCGAAGACGAGCTCGCGCGGCTTGCCTTCCTTGAGCGCCGCGAAACGCGACTGGACGAGGTGCATCCGGCCCGGCAGCACGGGCAGGGGACGGAGCTCGCCGTCGGACATGTCGCCGGCCCGCGCCATGACCTTGAAGGCCGCCGTGCCGACCCGGACGGGCGCTGTCAGCGGGAAGCTCACCGTCGTCCCGGCGCCGGGTTTGACCGTGAACGGCCGCAGCGGGACGCTTTCCGGCAGCCCGAAGGCCGGGGCCAGGTTCATGCCGGTCAGGGGGTCGCTCACTTCGAGCGCGACTTCGCCGGCCAGCTCCCGGCCGCCGGCGTTGTTGACCACGACGCGCAGTTCGGCCGAGTCTTCCTCTCGCAGGAAGCGCGGCAGGTAGGGCCGGACCACGAGCTCCTTGACGGTCCGGGCCTCGGCCTCGAGCGAACCCGCCTCGAGTTCGCGCGTGACGGCATGGACGAAGACGCGCCATGACGTGACCGAGTCGGGCACGCTGAACTCGATGGCGGCCGTGCCGTCGTCGCCCGTGAGAAGATGCGGCTGCCAGAAGGCCGTCTCGGCGAAGTCGGAGCGCGGCGCGGACGGCGGTCCAGGCCGGACCAGGCCCATCTCTTCGTGGACCGTGATCTCTTCCCGAATTTCAGGAGTCAGCGTCTTGGCCGCCACGCTCCTGGGCGCCTCGGCTCCCACGGTGGCATCGACTTCGCCCACAACGCCGCCCAGGACCCCGCCGACGACCCCTCCCTCGATTCCGATAGAAGAGAGTCTTCCCGGCCCTCCGACGCCGTATCCGGAGATGGAGAGCAGACGGTCCTCCCGGAAGGCGGGGCTGGCCGGGATCTTCCGCCATCCCCGGTCGGATTCGAACAAGGTCCAGGCCGTCCCCAGCGCCGCCTTCCATAGGCTCGCGCCGGTCCGGTCCGCGTAGAGCGCCGATACCCGCGGCGGCCGGTGCGTCTCGAAAAGGTCGAGGCTGCGGTCGTACATGTAGGCCAGGAGCTCGGCCGCGCCCTTCTCAGCCGGCCGGCCGTCAGGCGTCTTCACCGTCACTTTCCATGTTTCGCGGGCGCCGGGCGCGATCCTGTCACGAAAGGTCGCGAACGATATCCTGAGCTCTTTGTTGTCCCAGGGCACCAGGACCGAGGCGGCCTCGCTCATGAACTGGTGGTCGCGAACGGCGCAGGCCGAAACGCTGAAGCCGCCCCGGAGCTCCTCGGTCACGGCCACCTCGATGACGCTGCCGTCCGTTCCGGCCTCGAGGCGGCGGCTTTCCAGGAGTCGGCCGCCGCTCCAGATCTCGAAGAGGACAGGCTGGCCCGCCCAGCCGCTCGCGACGAGGAGGCGGGCCGTCCCGCCGACCGGAACGCTGGGCTTCTCGGCCCTGACGACGAGCGGCAGCTTGAGCTCCGGGCCGCTTCTACCGGCCGTGAGGAAGTCGAGCCTGTCGCGCGCCGCCGCGCCGAAGTCGTCCTTCGTTTCGTAGATGAAGCGGTAGGCCCCGGCCGGGAGCGCCGGGACGCTTACGGCCGCCCGGCCGGAGGCGTCGTGCTCGACCGCGCCGCGGGCCGCTTCCGGTCCCTGCGCCCACACGGCCAGGATGTCTTCGGAGGCGCATGACTCCCAGCGCGGCCGCAGGCGGTCGCCCGGTGTCGGCGGAAAAGCCGGGTCTTCAGGGCCCGGACCGGGCGGCAGGGGCTGGTCGGCGGGAAGGAGGGTTCCGACGGGCTGGATGAGCCGGACCACGCGCCAGCCGCCTTTGCCGGGCCTGGGCGTCCCGTCGAGGTCCGTCCGCGAGATCGTGAACGAGGCCTCCCGGCCAGAAGGGAAGAAGCCGCTCCCGGCTTCGACCCGGGCCTCGACGCCGACGAAGCCCAGCCGGAAGGCGCGCTCCGCGGAACGGGTTTCGCCGCCCTCGTCCGTGACGTCCGCCGAAAGCGAGTATAGGTAAGAAATCCCTTCCGCCTCGCCTTCCCGTGTCTCTTCGGCCCTGGGCGTGAACTCTACCAGGCAGGAGCCGTCATCGCCCGTCTTCGCCCGGCCGCCGGCCACGACCCGGCTCGGACCGGACGGGTTACGCCGCCGCCATCGGGGGTTGAAGACCGGTTCGCGCCGCACCTGCCAGACGACCTCGCCGCCCGCGACCGGGAGGCCGAAATAATAGCGGGCTTCGAGCTTGAGCTTCGCCGGGCGGTTCAAGCGCAGCGGCTTGTCCGGGTCCTTCACCGAAACCTCGAAGGTCGGCCTTTTGTATTCTTCGACGCGGATGCGGGCCCGTCCCGCGGGCGAGGCCCGCAGGCTCCAGCTGCCGAGCGGACGGCCCGCGGCCGGGATGACGAATTCGCCGCCGGCCGTTCCGAAGCCGTTGGTCACGACCGAGGCCTGGGCGACCTCCTCGGAGTTGTCGTCCTCGAGCCGGACGGTAACCGTCGCCCCGGCGGCGGGCGAGAGGCGTCCGAGGTCGCGCCGGCTGCTGTAGGCCAGGACCTTCCAGCGCACCTTCTGACCCGGCCGGTAGACCGACCGGTCGGTATATATGAGCGAGGCCCGTGTTTCCCGGGCTTCCGGCCTTCTTCTGAAGAAGGAAAGGAACTTGGTGCTGAAAGCCAGGTCCCGGCCCTTTCTGGCTGTTATGAAATAGCCGCCGTGTTTCTCGCGCGCCGCGAACCAGGCCCGGCCTTCTCCGTCGGTCGTCCGAGACTCGAGCTTCTCCAAGCCTTTTCCCCAGGAAAAGGAGAAGAGAGCGACCTCGGCTCCGGGGACGGGAAGCCCCGAACTCCCGGAAACGGCCTGGACCTCAACCCTTCCGGTCCCTGACTCTTCCCCGTCCCGGCGGATGAGAAGGACGATGTCGCTGACGCAAATACCCAGGCCGACGACCTTGTTTTCCGGCCCGGCGAAGTCCTCCTTTGCCGACGCGGCCAGGAGATAGAGGCCCGGTTTCAAATCTCCGGGCAGCAGTGAGTAGGTGAAGTGTTCCCGGTAATCGGCTCTAGCGTCCAGGTCGACGCGCCATTCGGCGTCCGGACGGCGGCTCTCGGCCGCTTTGCGCGCGTCTTCGCCCTCTGGGAAAAGGAGGCGGTTCTTCGCGTCCTTGAGCAGCGCTTCGGCGTCCAGGGCGAAGGCCCGGATGAAAAGATGGTCGAGGTTCTTGTGGCTTATGCGGATGGAACGCCGTCCCGGCGAGTCGTTCTCCATGGCCTTGACGTTGAAATCTGGCGCTTCGATTGCCCGGACGACGTGAAGACAGCGCCGTCCGCCGGGAGAATCGGGGAACCGCTTGACGCCTTCCAGGGCGATTTCGCGGGCCCTGACGAGGGCGCCGGGGTATTCTTCCTTGCCTTCATGATCAGCGAGCAGGGCCTGGCCGGCCGCCCACCAGGCATGCTTGCGGTTCGAGGAGGAAGCCAGGAACGCGGCCAGGTGCCGTTTGATCAGTGCTTGGCTCTCGCCGCTCTCGAAAGCGTCGAAGAGGGCCCGGACGAGCTCGAAGCGCGCCTCGAGCGCCGCCTCGAACCTGCCTGAACGCCTGCTCCAGGCTTCGTGCTCGCCGAGAAGCGCGGCGAGCTTTTCCACGGGATGGGCTGAAGGCGAAGACAGGACGGCGGCCGCGTTCTCGGACCGGGTCTTTCCGGCCTCGGCCAGAAGGCCCTTGAGGTCGACGAGCCAGGTTTCGTCCATCTGGCGCGGCGCCCAGAAGCTCTTGTCGGCGAGCAGGCGGGCGAGGTGGTAGACCACGGCGTCGCGAAGTGCGTCGCGCACGCCGGCCGGGTACTCGCCGGCCTTCCAGAAATCGGGGAGGTCGGCCGTCTTGAGGCCGGCCAGCTTCTCCCGGTCCTTCCAGACCCTGAGGAGCGCGTCCCAGCCCTCGGCGAAGATCTGGTCCCTGGTCCAGGACTTCAGGTCGAGAGGCTCCCGGGATTCGACGCGCTCCCGCTCGCTTATCTCCCACGAATAGGCACGGTAGTAATCCATGAGGGACTGGCCGTAGAAGAGGTCGAGCATGTCGCGCTCGAGAGGGGATTCGGGCCAGGGCTCGGACTTGAAAAAGCGGACCGCCGTCTCGTAGCCGTGCAGGGCGGAGCGGAGCCCGCCTTCCTTTATAAGCGACCAGGCCCAGAGCGCTGCGTCGCCGGACTTCCTGGCTTCGGCCCGTGCGCGGGCGCATTCGGCCGCCGCCTCCTCGAACTTCTGCTCCTCGATGAGCTTCTCAACGGCCTTTCGCGCGGCTTCGGAAACGGCCCGGGCCTGGTCCCGGACCGGGCTCCTATCCTGGAAGGCCGGCTCAGGCGGCGGGGGAGGGGACGTCGGCTCTTCCGCCGCGGACAGGGTCGGCGCGACGCGTCCCGCGGAAAGCGGGCAGGTGTTGTTCCGGCCGGCCGCCAGGATGCCGGCTGCCAGCAAGGCCGCGAGGAGGGTTACCGCGGGGACGGACGGCCCGGCGCCTCCCCGATCACGCTTCGCGAGTGTCGGTCCACGTCCTGATGAATCGCCCATAGCCACCTCCGCGGTTCGGCCGACGTTTCGAGGGCCGTGAAACCGGCTCCCATATCAATGATACAACACGGCCCGAGGAATATTCCAAATGACTTGCTTTGGGGCGGGGCTCATGGCCCGGCCGGGCGGAGCACATCGGCCGCCTAACGCAGTTCCTTTAGCCTTATGTTCCGGAACTCGACCCGAGAGCCGTGGCCGAGAAAGCCGATATTGCCGCTCGCCCGTCCGAGCCCGGGATGCTCCCGGCCGTCCATGGCGCCGCCGGCAGAAGCCTCGTCGAGGTCGCCGTCGACGACGGTTACGCCGTTCACCGTCACCCTGACACGGCGGCCCTGGACCGTGATCTCCTCGCTGTTCCACTCGCCGGGCGGCCTGAGCGTGCCGCGCCGAGCCGGGATGACGCCGTAGACCGAGCCGTGGTACTGGTAGGGCTTGAGGTCCCAGTAGAGCGGCGAGCCGTCCTCGAGGACCTGCACCTCCATACCCGTGTAGGCGATGTCGCCTTCGAGCGGCGCCCGGATGCCGACGCCGTTGTTCGCCGCCGGATGAAGCTTGAACTCGAAGCGCAGGACGAAGTCGGAGAACTCCCGCTCCGTGAACAGGTTGCCGCTTTTGGCTTCCGGGAGGACGACGAGCCGGCCGGCCTCGACGGCGCAGCCTTCCCGGGCGCCGGTCCAGCCTTCGAGGTCGCGCCCGTCGAAGAGCGGCTGGAAGCCGTCGGCCTTTTCGAGCTCGTCGAGCTCAGGCGGCCGGTCAGGGTCGCGCGGGATCTCGCGGACCCAGATGTTGCGGAACCAGAGCGGGTTGCCGTGGGCCTGTAATTCTATCTGCCCTATCGGATATATGGGTTTGTCCCTCTCCCAGTAGTTCTCGAGGGCCGTGTTGTCGACCACCATGACGTCGTTGAGATAGACCGTCACCCGGTCGCCGATCATGATGATGCGGAAGGAGTTCCACTCGCCGACCGGCCGGTCGGCCCTGGCCAGAGGACGGCTCGGACCTTTTTGGTTGTTGTACAAACCGCCTGAGCCGACCGGGTTCGCGTCCGCGTCCCAGATCTGGACCTGGGGCGAGCCGCGCAGGTAGATGCCGCTGTCGCCGCCCTTCTCGATTTTCCAGTCCACCAGGAGCTCGAAGTCGCCGTAGTCCTTCGCCGTGCACAGGCTCTCGCCTCCGCCGTCGAAGAACAGGGCGCCGTTCTCGACGCGCCAGTGGGCCCGCATCCTTTCGTCGGCTTCGGCCTGGGCTTTGGCCAGCTCGGCCGGGCTCATCGCGGCGCGGCGCGGCGGGTCGGCCACCAGGCCCTTCCAGCCTGAGAGGTCCCGGCCGTTCCAGAGGGGCGTGAAGCCGCCTTCCCTCAGCCTTTCTTCGATGAGCTCTTCGAGCCTCTTCTTTTCTTCAGGGTCGGTCGCGCCGGCCTCGACGCGCCTGAGGATGGAGACGGCCTCGTGGCCGGAAAGCCAGCGCTCCTCGGGCGCCTGCTCGGAAGCGATGCTGAGCAGGGCCGAAACGGCGGCCGGCCGCAGCTCGGCGCTCGGAAGATAGGACGCCAGGAGCCTGAAGGCGCCGGGCTCGCGCATCCGGCCCAGGGCCCGGAGCAGCACGGCCTTGTCCGCCTCGGACTTGACGGCGTCGAGGGCCTGCTTGAAAAGCTCGAGCTTGCGCCAAGCCGGTTGGCGCGACTCAACCGCCAGCCGGCCGTAGCCTTCGAGCAGGACGAGCAGGTCGCGCCTGGAAGCGGCCTCCAGGGCGCTCTTCAGCAAGACGGGCGCGGCGGCCTCGTCCGGCCATCTGGAAAGAGCGAAATAGGCCGCGGTCCGCGTCTGCGGGTCCGGGCTTCGGGTCTCGGCTAGGACGCGGCCGAGGCCGAGTTCGCCGCCGACGCGCGGCAGGAGCCTGAGCAAAGCGGCCCGGCCGGCGGGCTGGGCCCGCTCGAGGAGCCCGAGCAGGCGGGCCGCCCGTTCATCAGGGGCGCGGTCCTTGCCCGTGGCCCTGACCAGCGCCTCCTGCAGGCTTACGGTCTCCTCGCTCTCGGATGCCGCCGTCAGGAGCCCGGCCAGGCGCTCGAGGTCGTCTTCGCCCGCCGTTTTGACGAGCGCCCGGCAGGCCGCGGCCCGCACCGCGGGGTCCTGGTCGGCCGCCGAGCGGAAGACGAGTTCGGCCGCTTCCCGGGCCGCCTTCTCTCCGAGCACGTCCAGGACCATGACCTTGGATGCCGGCGGGCATTTTTCGAACGCGGAGGCCAGTTCAGACGAGACGCGTTCCGCCGGGAAAGAGAGAAAGGCCGATTTGAGCGCCGCGAGCTCCGCCTCGCTCCTGTCCGTGCCGAGGAACGCCAGCAGGTCCGGCAGGAATCCGTCCTGCCAGGCGCCGGGCACCGCTTCGAGCGCCGCCAGCCTGACGCGCTCGTCGGCGTCGGCGAGCGCCGTTTTTATGAAAGGAACGGCCGCGGCGGGCTTCTTGCGGCCTATGTGCCGCGCGACCTCGGCCCTGACCTCGGCCGGCCCGCTCCGCGCTTTTTCGATAAGGAGTGGCAAGATGTCCGCGTCTTCGAAGCGCAGCGAGAACTCGAGCGCCGCGGCCCGGAGCGTCGGGCGGTCTCTTTCGAGGGCCCGCAGAACTTCCTTTACGGCCGCTTCTTTCGGCTGCAGCTCGAGCAGGAGTTCGAGCGCCGCCGTCGCTGCCGCGCACTCCGGCCCGCTCGCGTAGAACTCGAGGATGTCCCGGGCCATGCCCACGGCTTCTCCGGCCCGGCCTGCCTCGGCCAGTCTTCGGGCGAAAAGGAGGTAGAGCGAGGGCGCGCGGTTCCTTTCGTGGGCGGGCGCGGCGATCTTGGCCGCGGACAGGACCTGCCGGGCCGCCGGGTCGCCGATATTGGCCAGCGCGTAGAGAGCGGCTTCGCGCACCGCCGGCTCCGCGCTGGCAGCGAACGGGATGAGCCTGGGCACGGCTGCCTTCGACCTCAGCTCTCCGAGGGCCTTGATTATCGCCGGCAAGGAAGACGCGCCCGCCCGGCCCAGGGCTCTGAGCAGTTCCCGGCCGGCTTCAGGGCCGCCGATCGTCGTCAGGGCCCTGGCCGCCGGGTCCGCGAGGTCCGGGTCGGCGAGATAGCGGGCCAGCGGTCTTACCGCCTCGCGGCCTCCCGCAAGCTCGACCTGGGAGATGAGGAAGGCCCGGACTTCCTTTTCTTTGGAGGCCCGGAGGCCGTCCATGACCGCATCGAGGAAGCCCTTCCTCTCCTTTTCGCGTCCCGCCGGGCCGACGTAGACGGCCAGGCCGTTCAGGGCGAACCTAACCGCGGCGTCGTCGCCACGGCCGGCGGGAAGGAGCCTGCGGCAGAGCTCGCGGACCGCTCCCGGCCCCAACTTCAGGAGCTCGGCCGACAGGGCCTCCTTTTCCCGGCCGCTTTGCGCCGGGTACCCGGCGAGGAGCCGGCTCACCTCCGCCGCCGTGTCCTGCCGGCTCACGGGAACCGCTTCGAGGAGCGGCGCGAAAAACAGCAGGCCGAGCAGGACGGCCGGGACCGCTTTCTTCATCGAACCTCCGGCGTTCTTCCGGGCTAAAGATGCCATGGCGCCCTCATCGGCTGGTCTATCAGGCGGTTCGCCTCCTCGTCCCCGACGAAGCGTTCGCTCTGCGAGTCGAAGCGCAGCGGCCGGCCGAGCTGGACGGCGATCTTGGCCAGGTTGACCAGGGTGCACGACCTGTGGCCGTTCTCTTCGTTCAGCGCGAACTTCCTTCTCAGGCGCACGGCCCGCGCGAAATCAGTGACCTGCGGCTCCGGGTCCGGCAGCCTGTCGACCAGTCGGGCCGCGTCCCTGACCGTGCACTCGAAGCCGCGGAAGAGCTTGCCTCCGGGGCCCTCGATGAACGGTGCCGAGGCGTCCCGGTTCTCGCCGTCGAGGATTATCTTGCAGCCGTCGGCGTATCTGAGCTCGATGCGGCGCCAGGTGCCGCAGGCGTCCGGGTGCTGCTGCGGGCAGTCGGCCTCGACCTCGACCGGCCCGGTGCCGTCCTTGTCCAGGACGTACTGCACCGGGTCGAGGTAGTGCTGGCCCATGTCGCCCAGGCCGCCGCCGTCGTAATCCCAGTAGCCGCGGAAAGTGCCGTGGACGCGGTGCGGGTGGTAGGGCTTGTAAGGCGCCGGGCCCAGCCAGAAGTCGTAGTCGAGCTCGGGAGGCACCGGCTCCGGCCTGAGGTTGGTGCGGCCCCGCCAGTAGAACTTCCAGTCGAAGCCCGTGCTGGCGTTTACGGTGACCTTGAGCGGCCAGCCCAGGGCGCCGCTCTGAACGAGCTTCTTGACGGGTTTGACGTCGGTCCCGAAACCGTAGAAGCGGCCCTCGAAGCGGAACCAGGTGTTGACGCGGAAGATGCGGCCGTGCCTCCGCACCGCCCGGACCACGGCCCGGCCCTCGCCGATCGTCCGGGTCATGGGCTTCTCGCACCAGATGTCCTTGCCGGCTTCGGCGGCCGCTATGGAGATGAGCGCGTGCCAGTGCGGGGGCGTCGAGATGTGGACGATATCGATATCCGGACGGGCCAGCACCTCCCGGAAGTCCCGGTAGCCCTTCACGGCCGGGTCGCCGGCAAGCTCGAGCGCCTGGCGGAGGTGCGCTTCGTCGACGTCGCAGACGGCCTGGAGCACGGCCCCGGGGTAACGGAGATGGGCCCGGCCCATGCCTCCGACCCCGATCACGGCCCGGGTCAGAGTGTCGCTTGGCGGCGTGAACCCGGCGCCTCCGAGCACCCGCCTCGGAACGATCATCAGGCCGGTCGCGGCTGCGGCTCGCAGGAAGGCGCGCCGCGATAGCCGGCTGACGGTGGCTGACGACTGCTTCTTCATCGCTCCGCTATTATAGATTAGAAAGGGGTTCGGAATCATCAACCGCTTCTTAGCGGCGGACGAGCGGCTCGCTCCCGCGCTTTTTTGCTTTGGAGCCCGCGCCCGGCCGGGAAGAAATCGGTTGCTTTTGAGTCTAAAATAGCTGATAGTCTTTTTCTATTCCACACGCAGGAGGTTCTGATGCGGCGTTGTTCACGCCTGAAAAGGACCCTTCGGGCGGTCGTAGCGCTCGCCGCGCTGGCGGCGGTTGCGGCCGCGGCCGGGCTTGCGGCCCAGGAGGCCTCGAAGTATCACAACTACGCCGATATGACATCGGCCTTCAAGACCCTCGTGGACGGCCACGCCGACCTGGCCGCGATGACGTCGGCCGGGAAGACGGCCGGCGGCCGCGACGTCTGGGTCATCGAGCTCGGGCTCAAGCGCGGCACCCCGTTCGGGACGCGGCCGGGCCTTCTGATCGCCGCCGGTTTCGAGGGCGACCATCTCATCGGCAGCGAGCTCACGCTCGAGATCTGCCGGCATCTTGTCGACGGCTATCCGGCCGATCCCGCGGTCAAAAAAACCCTGGAGGAATCGGTCGTCTATATCTTCCCGCGCCTGAACCCGGACGCGGCCGAGGGCTATTTCGCTCCGGTCAAGTCCGGCCGCCGGACGACCTCGAGCCCGCGCGACGACGACAACGACGGCCGCGTTGACGAGGACGGGCCCGAGGACCTCAACAAGGACGGATACATAACGGTCATGCGGGTCAAGGCCCCCGACGGCCAGTACATCATCGACCCCGAGGAGCCGCGGCTGATGAAGAAGGCCGACCCGCAGAAAGGCGAGCGGGGCGTCTACAAGATCCACTGGGAAGGCGTCGACAACGACGGCGACGGCTTCGTCAACGAGGACCCGCCGGGCGGGACCGACCTCAACCGCAACTTCATGCACGAATATCCCTATTACAAGCCCGACGCCGGACCGCACATGGTCAGCGAAAGGGAAAGCCGGGCCCTGATGGACTGGATGGTGAAGCACCGGAACGTCGCCGCGATCCTGACCTTCGGCGAGAGCGACAACCTGATCTCGCCGCCGGCCTCGGCGACCCGCTTCGGCCAGTCGCGCGAGCTCGACCTGCTCGCCTTCGCCGAAGCCTCCGTGGCTGCCGCCAGGACCGTGGGCATGATACAACCGCCTTCGCGCTTCGGCGGCAGGCGCGGGTTCGGCGGGGGCGGCATGGAGGAGTTCTCGTTCGAGATGATGGCCGGAAGTCTCCGGCAGATGTTGAGCGGCGGGCAAACTCAGGCCCAGACGGCCGAGGGCGGCCGTTTCCGGATGCCGGAGCGCCGCCCCGAGACCTCGTTGAACGCCTCCGACCTTGAATACTTCCGCCAGGCCGGCGAGAAATACCGGGAGCTCACCGGGATACGACAGGCGCTCTACGTCAGGATGCCCCAGGGCGCTTTCTTCCAGTACGGCTATTTCCAGTTCGGCGTGCCCTCGTTCTCGACCCCGGGCTTCGGCTCAGCCGCGGCCGAGCCGCCCATGATGCGGCGGCCTGGCATTTCGGGCACGGAGGGCGGGGCCCAGGCCGGCCGCGCGGCGGGCCAGACCGATAGGAGCGGCGGCGCTTCCCAGACCGCCCAGCAGTTCATGCAGATGATGCAGTCGGCCGGAGGGGGAGGCCAGATAGCCAGGCTCTTCCAGGCTCAGGCGGGCGGCGCCGGACAGGCCGCGACGGCTGAGCCCGGCATAGACAAGCAGCTCCTCAAGTGGCTGGACGCCGAGAAAGCCGACGGCTTCGTGAACTGGACGGCCTTCAAGCACCCCGACCTTGGGGAAGTGGAAATAGGCGGGTTCAAGCCCTACGCCTGGGCCAACCCGCCGGCGGCCAAAATAGGCGAGCTGGCCAAGGGCCACGCCGGCTTCGCGCTCTATCTCGCCGGCCTCTTCCCGAAGCTCAACGTCGCTTCGGTTGAAGCGACCGCCCTCGGCGGCGGGCTGTTCAGGGTCAAGGCCGAGGTCGAGAACAGCGGCTTCTGGCCGACGGCCCTCGCCCAAGGCGTGACCTCACGGAGCGTAAAGCCGGTCATGGTCCAGCTTAGCGTCAAGCCGGAGGACATCATCGCCGGCGGCAACAAGACCAACTTCATCCCCAGCCTGGCCGGCGCGGGAGGCCGGGCCGGGTTCGAGTGGATCATACGCGGCCGGGCCGGGGACAGGATAGAGGTCCTGGCCGTGTCCGAAAAGGGCGGCCGGGCGAGCGCCGGCATTGTGTTGAAGTGAACGAGGAGGCTGCCATGAAACGCTTCGAGATAAAAGCTTCTTTCAGGATAGCGGTCCTCATCTCCCTCCTGACCGCGCTCGCGGCCTTCAACCCGGCGCGGGTCTCCGGGCAGAAGACTTCCGACCCGCAGTTCAAGGTCAAGCTGGACTTCGACCGCTGGCACGACGTCCCGGAGCTCTACGCGGACATGAAGAGGCTGGCCGACGCCTTCCCCAGGTTCCTCAAGCTGCAGTCGCTCGGCAAAAGCTACGAGGGCCGCGACATCATGCTCATGACCATAAACAACCCGGCCACGGGGCCGGAGTCGGCCAAGGCCGCCATGTACATCGAAGCCAACGTGCACGGCAACGAGATCCAGGGCGCCGAGGTCTGTCTTTACACCATCTGGTACCTGATGGAGAACTACGGCCGGCTCGAGGACATCACCAGGCTGGTCGATGAGCGGGTCTTCTACGTCGTGCCGACGGTCAACCCGGACGGCCGCCAGTACTTCTTCGAGGGGCCGACGGGCAGCACCCGCTCCGGGCACGTGCCCGTGGACGACGACGGCGACGGCCTGTTCGACGAGGACCCGCCCGAGGACATCAACGGCAACGGCATCGTCGAGCAGATACGCATGTGCGTTCCCGGCCGCGGCAACTACAGGATAAGCTCCCTCAACCCGAATATCATGGAGCCGGTGCCCTACGGCGAGAAAGGCGACTACATCCTGCTCGGGAGCGAGGGCCTGGACAACGACGGCGACGGCCTGGTCAACGAGGACCAGCCCGGCGGCTATGACCCCAACCGCAACTGGGGCTCGGACTGGCAGCCCAATTACGTCCAGTCCGGCGCCATGGATTACCCGTTCGAGCTGCCCGAGGTCCGGGCCGTCAACGAGTTCCTCATGGCTCACCCCAACATCGCGGGCGTCCAATCCTACCACAACTTCGGCGGCATGATCCTCAGGGGGCCGGGCGCCGAATCGAGCGGCGAGTACCCGATGAGCGACGTCAATTTCTACGACGAGCTCGGGAAAAACGGCGAGCGCATCCTGCCCTTCTACCGCTACATCGTCATCTGGAGCGGCCTTTACACCGTGCACGGCGGCTTCATCGACTGGACCAACGACGGCCTGGGCATCGCCTCCTTCTCGAACGAGCTCTGGAGCAGCGAACAGTACTTCACCAGCCAGGCCCTCAAGGACCAGCAGAGGGACCCGTCGAGCCCGATCGCGCCGAACGTATCCCGTTACTACTTCGACCGCTACCTCGAGTTCGGCGACCAGTTCGTCGAGTGGAAGCCCTTCGACCACCCTCAGTACGGCAAGGTCGAGATGGGCGGGGTCTGGAAGAGGTTCCAGGGCCGGGTGCCGCCGAGGTTCATGAACGAGGAGCTCTGCCACAGGAACATGGCCTTCACCCTCTACCACGCGGCCGAGATGCCCATGGTGACGATGGGGGAGGCCTCGGTCGAGCGGGTCGGCGGCGACGTCTACCGGCTCTTCCTGGACGTGTCCAACCCGAAGATGATCCCGACCGTCATGGCCAAGGCGGCCCAGAACAACGTGGTCCGGCCGGACCTGCTGCTCGTCGAGGGCAAGAAAGTCGACGTCATCTCGGTGGGCCTGGTCGACAACAAGGAAATCTACAAGGTCAAGCCGTCGGTGGTGCAGACGATCGACCAGAAGGATTTGAAAAGGCTGATCATAAGGAACGGGCTGCCGGGCCGGACGACCAGGACCTTCATGTACCTAGTCAAGGGGTCCGGCGACGTGACGCTCACATACGACAGCGTCAAGGGCGGCCGGAAAAGCAAGACCGTGACCTTGAAATAGAAGGCTGGCCGGGCTCAGGACAGGCCGACGACCCGGCCGGTCTTCGGGTCGAGGTCGACCTCGTAGAACGCCGGCCGCGTGGGCAGCCCCGGCATGGTCCGCATATCGCCGCATAGAGGATAGAGGAAACCGGCCCCGATGCTGGCCCGGATGTCCCGGACCGGTATCCTGAAGCCCTTGGGCACACCCTTGAGCTCCGGCAGATGGCTCAGGCTGAGATGGGTCTTGGCCATGCAGATGGGCAGGTTGGCGAACCCCAGCCTGGTGTAGAGTTCGATCCTGGCCTCGGCCTCGGGAGCGTAATCCACGCCGTCGGCGCCGTAGATCTCGGTCGCGATGGTCTCGATCTTCTTCTTTATCGGCCACTCGAGCGGGTAGAGGAAGCGGAAATCGGACGGCTTTCGAGCGGCCTTGATCACGGCTTCGGCCAGCTCGACGGCGCCCGCGCCGCCTTCCGCCCAAACGTCGCAGGCCACGGCGTCCTCGGCGCCGGCCGCCATGGCCGCCCGCCTGACCATGTCTATCTCGGCGTCGGTGTCGGTCGTGAACCTGTTCACGGCCACGATGACGGAGACGCCGAACTTGAGCGCGTTCTTGATATGCGCGGTCAGGTTGCCGAGCCCCTTCTCCAGAAGCTCGAGGTTCTCTTTCGTATATTCAGGCGAGAGCGGCCTGCCGGCCACGACCTTGGGGCCGCCGCCGTGCATCTTCAGGGCCCGGACCGTAGCCACGATAACGACGCAATCCGGGGCCAGGCCGCTCGCGCGGCACTTGATGTTCATGAACTTTTCCATGCCGCAGTCGGCCCCGAAGCCGGACTCGGTCACGACGTAGCCGTCCTCGCCGACCAGGCGCAGGGCGATGAGGTCGGCGATGACCGAAGAGTTGCCGTGCGCGATGTTGGCGAAAGGCCCGGCGTGGACCATGGCCGGCGTGTTCTCGAGCGTCTGCAGGAGGTTGGGCATGAGCGCGTCCTTCATCAGGACCGCCATGGCGCCCGCGACCCCCAGGTCGTCGGCCGTCACCGGCTCGCCGGAGCGGCTGGTGGCGACGACGACACGGCCGAGACGCTCCCGCATGTCGGCCGGACCGATGGTCAGGGCCAGGACGGCCATGACCTCGCTCGCCGCCGAGATGTCAAAGCCGGTCTCCCTGGACAGGCCCTCTTCCTCGGGGCCGAGCCCGATCCTCACCTGCCTCAGGAAACGGTCGCTGATGTCGATGACCCGGTTGACGGCTATCGAGGCCGGGTCGATGTCGAGGCGGAATATGCGACGTTTCTCTTCGGCGGTGAGTTCGTCCGGGTCGGACTTGTCGATGCCGAGCTTGCGGAGCCTGCGCATCAGGACGGGAGAAAAACAGCGCTTGCCTTGCTTGTCCCCCGGGCAGAAAGAATTGAACAGCTTCCTGTCGTCCTGACGGCTTTCGTGCAGGATGCGCGCGTCCAGAGCGGCCGCCATCAGGTCGTGAGCGGCCGTCACGGCGTGGATGTCGCCGGTCAGGTGCAGGTTGAGGTCCTCCATGGGCACGATCTGGGCGTAGCCGCCGCCGGCGGCCCCGCCCTTGACGCCGAAGGTCGGACCCATGCTGGGCTGGCGGACGACGATGACCGCTTTTTTGCCCAGATGGGCGCCGAGCGCCTGGCCGAGCCCGACAGTGACGGTCGTTTTCCCTTCGCCGAGGGGCGTGGGCGTGACGGCCGTCACGTCGATATACCGGCCCAGGGGCCTGCCTTTCATTTTGTCCAGCACGTCCAGGTGTATCTTGGCCTTGTACTTGCCGTAAAGCTCCAAGTCATCCTCGGGCAGGCCCAGTCGCGAGGCTATTTCAGCAATGGGCAGGAGCCTGGCCTGCTGGGCTATCTCGATGTCGGCAGGTATGGCCGCGGCGTTCTTTTCGGGCATGGCTGTCTCCTTCGGTCCGGCTGCAAAATACGATAAACCCCCGTTCGGGCCCGGAGGGTCGGTCGTCCCCGCGGAGAGAAAGACGACAGCTTCAAACGTCCGCAGGGCCTCCGGCGGCCCGCCTATAAAAGCTATCGGAATAATATGATAGCAGAAGGACGAAGCCGGCCGCAAGCCTCAGAAGCTGATGGAGATGCTGCGGCCGCCGCTGCCGAACCTGGGGTTGACCACGTTGCTCTTGAGCGAGCCGAAGCTGAAGTTCAGCCCCGCTGAGAAAAAATAATCGTAAGAGGTCTGGAGCTGCTTCTGGCGCAGCAGCACTTCCTCGTAGGACGCCCCGCCCCGGGGCAGGAAGAGCTGGTCGTGGATGCGCGAGGCGCTGCCGCCGATCTCGAAGCTCAGGCCCTTCCAGACGCGCAAGGAAACTTCGCCGTTGAGCTCCAGCCTGTATTTCTTGAGGTCGTGGAGGTAATGGGAGCCCTTCAGGCCGGCGCTGATCGTGCCCCATGGCCTCTTTATCTCGTATTCGAAAGAGAGCGATTCGCTCAGCCTGGTCTCGGCCGTCTTGAAGAAGATGGTCTCTTCAATGTAGCGGACCGACGAAAGGCCGAACAGGTACAGGATGCGAAGCTGTCTTTTGGTGGACTCGTCATAGGGGAAGATGTCGTATTCCAGCGCCGGGGCCAGGCTGCCTCCGAGCTTCAGGTTCTGGTAGGTCGAGGAATTGACGCTGACGAAGGCCCCCGCCGACCAGTGCCGGCCTAGGCTGAAGACGAACAGGCCCGAATAGCCGTAGCCGTGCGACTTGCTGGTGACGGTGGAGCCGTCGAAGCTGAATTCCTGGCGCTGGAAGTTAGCGAAGACCGACATGCGGATCTTCTGCTCCGGCGTCACCCGGTTGGCCGAGAAGGACCCGTAGTACATGCCGTCCTTGTACTGCTCCTGGCCGTCGAGGAAGCTGCTGGCGTTCAGGTTGAAGACCCAGAATCTCCAGGGGTCGACGACCGAGGTCGGCTTGACCTGCTCCTGGAACGAGACGGAGATGTGCTTGGCCAGCGGCGTCTTGGCGGCGTAGCGGAGGAGGCCGAGCCGCAGCGCCTGGGTCAGGGCCCGGTCCTTATCCTCTGGCGCGGCCGGTTCCCCGGCCGGGACCTCAATCGTGTTGCGGTCGCCCTCGAAACGCCCCCGGCCCTGGAAGGCGAGCGCGAGGCACGGCCGGCCCTCCTTTTCCGACGGCTTCACGGACACGACGACGTCGGCCTCTTCCGGGGCGGGCACGAACGTCGCGAAAGGTATCTCCGAGCGCAAGAGGTCGGCGTTGAACCGCGGCATGTCCACGAAAACCCGCAGCGGTTCGCCGTTGCCGGCCGCCTGGGCGTCGGCGCCCGCCGCGCCGGACAGGACGGCGGCCAGAACGGTCAGGGCCGCGACGCAGGTCATGAAGGCCTCGAGCGCCGGCCCAACTGCCCGAAGTCCGGTCCCGCGCTTCCCGCGTGTCTTTCCGGTCTCGCTCATAACGCTTCTCCAGCCTCTAATTGATCATGATCGACATCGATCTCCCGCCGGCGCGGCCGAAACGGGGGTTGATGACGTTCGTGAATATCGAACCGAAGCTGAACTGCAGGCCGAAGGAAAAGAAGTAGCTGTAGGTCGTGGCCAGCTCCTTTTGCCTGAGCAGGACGTCCTCGTAGCTCAGGCCCGCCCGGGGCAGCGAGAGCTGGTCGTGGATCTTGGAGCCGCCGCCCAGGGCGTAGACGTTGAGCCCTTTGACGACGTTGACGCTGACGATGCCGAAGATGTTCAGCCGGTTCTTGGAAAAATCGTGGAAGTAGTTGGAGCCCGAGACCGAGACGCTGACCGTCCCCCATTTTTCCCGGAGGTCCAGGTTGACCGACAACGATTGCTGCCAGAGGGTCTCCCTGGTCTTGAAGTAGATCGTCTCTTCGATGTAGCGGACGGCGTTAATGCCGGCCCTGTAGAGGAAACGCAGCTGGCGCCTGGTAGACTGGGAGTAGGGGAAGGCGTTGAACTCGATAGCCGGCGCCACGGCCAGGCTCAGGTCCGTGTTGCTGTAAGTGGACGACTCGCCGTCGAGGTAAAAGCCGGCCGACCAATGCTCGCCCAGGCTCTTCACGAACAGGCCGGTCCCGTACCAGCCGTGCCTCTTTCCAGTGATCGTCTCGTCCTCGTACTTGAAGACGCTCTTGGAGTAGTCGGTCGAAAAGCCCAGGCGTATCTTGGAGGCGGGCGTGACGCGGTTGGCGGACAGGGACAGGTCCGTGCTGACGTACTTGTAGGATTCTTCGCCGCTGAAGTAGCCGCTCAGGTTGGCGCTGAACACCCAGTAGTCCCACCTGTCCCGGGCCTCGGCGGCGGCCGGCGGCGCGGTGAAGCGGACGCTGAGGCGGCTCGAGATGGGCGTCCGGGCGACGTAGCTCATCAGGCCGAGCTTCAGGGAGTTGACCAGCCCGACTCGCACCTCGTCCTCGGTGTCGGTCTTGTTGGAGAAGTACTTCTGGACGTCGTCGCAGCCCGCGAACTCGTTCTGGCCGATGAAGGTCAGGGTGTATTCGCGGCCGCCGCTTCCGGTCGACTGGGTGGTGACCAGGACGTGGACCTGGGCTTCTTTGCGGTCCCGGACGTAATTGACGTAGGTGATCTCGGTCTTGATGTACTCGACGTCGCAGAAGCCGCAGTCGAGGTAGACCTTGACCGCGGTCTTCTTGAGGGATTCCAGGTCCTGGGAATCGGGCTGACCGACCCCGGCGGGCTGGGCGGCCGCGGTCCCCAGGCCCAGGCCGAGGATGAGAAGCAGCGCGAGCAGCGGATTTCGTCCTGACGACCCCATTCTTTCCACTCCAGCATAAGCGTTAAGAGGATATCTATTTAAAAGCCGCAGCATGAAACGTGCCAGCGCCTAAGAAAGAGGCGGCCGGCGCAGCCCTGAGATCGGGCTACACTGCCACGCGGGACCGGCTCGCTCGCGGATGAGCGGATGAAGACGCGGCCGCCCGCCTGTCGCGGGGCCGGGCCGCCGTTCCGGTCGCCTTGAGCCACGGCCGTTCCACGGCCTGCCAGCAGCTGCTTCTACTTAATACGCGGCTAGGCCTTCAGAAGTTACGGCGGCAAGAAAATTTACGCGGCTGAAACTATTTTTCAGGCGGCGCCGTCCCGAGCGCCCTCAGAAGAAATAGTAAACCGCGACGAGGAGGCGGAGGTTGGCCTTGTAGGCGGCGTCGCGGACGTTGCCCGAAGCGTCGGGCGCGCCGTAGGCCGCAGCGGTCAGTTCCGCCTCGGCCGCCAGACGCGTCTTGCCGGCGTTGCGGACGAGGCGCGGCGAGACGCGATAGGCCGAGGCGATATCCGCGCCCCGGGCGTAAACCGCGAGGGGCACCGGTCGCGTCGCGCCGAGGTTCCGGCAGTATCCCGCGAAGACGCCCGTCTGCCAGGTCTGGCCGTTCGTGTGGGCCTCCGCCCAAAAAGAAAGCGTCTCGAACGGGGCGTAGTCCCAGCTCAGCCGGATATCGTCGGTCACGCCGCGCACGCCGTAGCCGCCGAGCATGGTCAGGTGGTGCAGGTTCTGCCCGTAAACCGCCTGGAATTTGAAGGTCAGGCCGGGCCACCTGCGCTTGAAGAAGAAAGCCCCGGCGAAAGTTCCGAGCGTTTCGTCGGCGGGATAGCCGGCCGCGGTCTTCAACCGCGGCGCGATCTTCAGGAAATCGGCCGAGGCCCCGGCCAGGGTTTCGGTGCCCCGGGCTTCGTCCTTCGCCGACCACTGGGCCTTGAGGTTGAACTCGGGCAGGGCCGCGTTCCTGATGTAGGCGGTGCTCGGGCCGTCCGGGCCGGTGCTGGTGAAATCCCGCTGGGAAAGGGCGGTCGCGGTGACGCTCAGGCGTCCCGGTTTCCAGGTGAAGCGCGCCTGCGGGCTGCGGTTGAAGGGCTGGAAGGGCGCGCCGGTGTTAAAAGAGACGACGTCTGGGAAGCTCTCGGTTACGAACAGCGGGTGCCAGAACTGGCCGACCATGAGCTCCGAACGCTTCCACTCGAGCCGGGCGAAGGCGTGGCGCAGCCTGAAGCCGTTCAGGTCGGATTCGGAGGTCCCGAAGAACTCGGTCTCTATGTAGGCCGAGGACCTGGCGCCCAGAACGTCAGGGCCGGTTATCCTGCCGGCGAGCCGGGTCTGGATCGACAGCATATGGAAGGTCGGCCGGCTGTTGACGTCGCTCCCGTCGGGCGCGATGTCCGGGCCCTTGGGGTAGAGAAGATAATGACCTTCGCGGATGCCGACCGTCTGCCGGCTGTCGTAGAAGACGTCGGTCTTGACGTAGCCGGAAAAGCTTATGCCGAACGCGGCCGGACTTTTCTCTTCGGCCCGCGCGGCCGGAGGCGCGGACGCCGCCAGGCACGCGGTCAGGCAAACCGCCGGGAGCGCTTTTTTCATGCGGATATTAATAGCAGAAAAGGCCCTCGAAATATACAAGGCGCGGGCTCTTCAGGAGACGCCCGGCTCCAGGTCCTTGGATACCTCGACCAGGGAGCTTTCCAGGTTCCTGACGATGTGGAATCCCCGCCGCTCGAAAACGGCGATCATCCTGGGGTTGTCGGTCGTCGTGACTGCCGTGACGCGCCGTATGCCCCAGCGCCTGGCGATCTCGATACAGTGGTCGGTCAGGAGGCCGCCGACGCCCCTGTTCTGCCAGGCGTCCTGGACCAGGACGGCGTATTCCGCCTCGCCGCGGCCGGGTTCGGCGATGAGGCGGCCGATGCCGATTATCCTGCGCCGGCCGTCCGCGACGGTTTCAGCGACCAGGGCCATCTCGCGCTCGTAGTCGATGTAGCAGTAGCGGCTGGCGACCTCGTGGGACTGCCAGAAGAAGAAATAGCGGAAGCGGGAATAGATGGTTTCCCGGGAGCAGCTGGCCAGCAGCTCCAGCCAGAGCGGCTCGTCCTCGGGCTTGATGGGCCGGAAGGTGACATCCGTCCCGTCGCGCGTCCTGGAAGTGAAGATGAACTCCTCCGGATACGGCCTCATGGCCAGGTGGCTGTAAGGCTCCGGCGGGTTGCGGAGCGCTTCGGGGTCGGCCACGACGCGGGCATCCAGGGCGACCGTCCCGTCGGCCGAGGCCAGGAGCGGGTTTATGTCGAGCTCGGCGATCTCGGGGAAATCGACGGCGATATAGGAGAGGCGGATGACGGCCTCGACGAGCTTGGCCATGTCGACCGCCGGCCGGCCGCGGAAGCCCTGCAGGAGCGGCCAGACCCTGAGCTTCTCGAGCAGCCTGCGGGCCAGCCGTTCGTTGCGGGGCGGGAAGCCGATCGAAGTGTCGCGGTAGACCTCGGCGGCCGTGCCGCCCAACCCGGCCATGATGACGGTGCCGAAGGTCTGGTCCTTCTTGACGCCCAGGAGGAGCTCGACCGCTCCGGGCAGACGCTCCATCTTCTGGATGGTCACGCCCTCGAGCCTGGCCTCCGGCATCCTCTCGCGGACGCTCCGCAGCATGCCGTGGAAAGCGGCCTCGACCATCTCGGCGTCCTCGAGGTCGAGGGCGACGCCGCCGACATCGGTCTTGTGGGTGATGTCCGGCGAGAGGATCTTCATCACGACCGGGTATCCGGCCTTTTCCGCGGCGGCCACGGCCTCCGCCGCCGTCCGGGCCGGGACGGGGACGGTCACCGGGATGCCGTAAGCCGCCAAGAGCGACTTGGCCTCCGTTTCCGGGAGCGGGCCGGCGGTCCGGCGCAGGACGTCCAGGAACCGGGAGCGGACCAGTTTGCGGTCTTCCGGGAAGACGACGTTTATTTCCCGCGGCGTCTCGTAAAGGATCTCGAGGTTGCGGGCGTAGCCGACGAGCGTCATGAAGGCGTTGACCGCCTGTTCGGGCGTCGTGTAGGAGGGGACGCCGGCGTCGTTCAGGATCTGGACGCCCTCCTTCATGCTCATCCCTCCCAGCCAGGCCGCCAGGACGGGCTTGGCCGTTCCGGAGGCGATGGCGCTCACCTCCCGGGCGATGGCCGCGGGGTTGGTCATGGCCTGGGGCGTGACGATGACGAGCAGGGCGTCGACGCCTTCGTCCTGGAGGATGAACTGGGCGGCCTTGGCGACCAGCTTGCTCTTGGCGTCGCCGAGCACGTCGACCGGGTTGCGACGGGACCACTGCGGCGGCAGGTTCTCGTCGAGGAGGCGCATGGTCGCCTCCGAGAGCCGGGCCATGGTCCCGCCCGAGGCGAGCAGGGCGTCCGTGGCCATGACGCCCGGCCCTCCGGCGTTGGTCAGTATGGCCAGCCGGGGGCCTCTCGGGATCTTCTGGCGGCCGATGAGCTCGGTGCAGTCGAAGATCTCGCCGATGTCGAAGACCCGGGCCAGGCCCATCCTTTCGAAGGCCGCGTCGAAGACGCTGTCCTCGGCGGCGAGCGCGCCCGTGTGGGAGGCGGCGGCCGCCGCCGATTCCGGGAAGCGGCCGGCCTTGTAGACGATGATGGGTTTCGTCCTGGCGAAAGACCTGGCCGCGGCCATGAATTTCCTGGCGTTGCGGATGGACTCGATGTAGAGGATGATCGACTTGGTCTGCTCGTCCTCGCCAAGGTAGTCGATGAGGTCGCCGAAGTCGACATCGGCCATGTTGCCGACCGAGATGAAATACGAGAAGCCGATCTTCTCCTCGGCCGCCCAGTCGAGAACGGACGTGCAGAGAGCGCCCGACTGGGAGATGAAGGCGACGTTTCCAGCCCTGGGCATGGAGGCGGCGAAGCTGGCGTTCATCTGCTGGCCCGGGGAAATGACGCCCAGACAGTTGGGCCCGATTATCCTGAGGCCTTCGAAGGCGGCGGCTTCCCTGACCACCTGCTCCTCGAGGGCGAGGCCTTCCGGCCCGGTTTCACGGAAGCCGGCCGAGACGATGATCAGGCCGCCGACGCCGGCCCGGCCCGCTTCCCGGACGAGCGCCGGCACCTGCGGGGCCGGCGCGCAGATTATGCCCAGGTCCGGCGTCCTGGGGAGCGAAGCAATGTCTGGATAGCAGGGGATGCCCATGACGGCCTCTGAGGCCGGGTTGACGGGGTAGACGACGCCCCGGAAGCCTCCGCCCACCAGGTTGGCCAGTATGCGGCCGCCGACGCTCTTGGGGTTGGGCGTAACACCGACCAGGGCGATGCGCTGCGGCTTGAATATCTTGTCGAGGTTCCTGATGCTCATAGGTCCTCCGCGCCTGGCGTAATCCTCTATTCTGCCCCAGGCCGGGCCCGATTTCAACAGCCCGCGTTGAATCATCTAAAATGCAGCCGAAATCCCTGGAGGAGAAAGGTGGCGGAAGGACCGTGAACTTTGCGCTCGGCGCCCGGCGGGCCGCAGGGTCAATCCCGAGGGCCGAAGGGCAGGCCGGCCCGCAGCCCGAAAGAGGCCGTGAAACCTGGCGCGCCGTATCCCCAGACCGTTTCGTGGCGGGCGTTGAATATGTTCTCGAGCCTGACGATGAAGCCGAGCCGGCCGGCGAGCGGCCCTGAAAGGCAGATGTCGACGAGGCTGTAGGCCGGCAGTTCGACTGTCGAGTAAGGGGAGGAGCTGAAGTCGCGGTCGGGCCGGCGGCCGACCGCGAGCAGCGCGACGCTCGCGTCGTACCGTCCGAACAGGCGGCCGTAAACCTCTGCCCAGAGCTTGTGCTTCGGCCTCCGCAGAAGGGCCTGCCCCGTGCCGGCGTCCCGCGCGTCGAGCGTCGTGTAGGACATCCTGAGCCCGAACCGCCGCGAGGGCCTCACTTCGAGCGAAGTCTCGACTCCGCTCGTCCGGGCCCGGCCGAGATTCACGTAGCCCGCCTGGAAGTCGAAGTCGATAAGCTCGCGGAAGCGGTTCGAGAACAGCGTGACGGCCGCCGACGAGCTTCCGCTGAAGAAAGGCTGCTCCAGGCCGACTTCCCAGCCGGTCAGGCGCTCGGGTTGGAGGTCGGGGTTGCCTATCGGTCCCCATGAGGTCGGCGGCGCGAACAGCTGGTAAAGCGTCGGGGCTTTGAAGGCCGTGCCCAGCGACGCCTTGACTCTCGTGCCCCAGGGTCCAAGCACGCACATGGGAGAGACCCGGAAGGTGCCGGCCGAGCCGGCGCGGGAATGGCGGTCGAAACGGGCCCCGGCCGTCATGAAGAAGCGCTCGCGGGCGGCGACCCGGGCCTGGAAATAAGCGCCGGCCGAGCCCGATGACGTCGCGGGCAGACGACTCTCGTCGACGCCCCACTCGGAAACGTAAGCGTATTCCGAGCCGCCGCGCTCGCGCTCCAGCTCGGCGCCCGCGCTCAGCGTCAGCCAGGGCCTGACGTAAAAATTGTTCTGCCAGCCGAGCTTGAGGAGCGAGCTCGAGAACCGGCCGCGCTCGCTCTGGGAAAGATGGGCCTCGTCGGCCGGGTTATCCAGTCGTCGCGACGAGGCGGTCGCTTCCACGCAAAGCCTCTGCTCCCAGGTCTTTTCGACCGGAAAGGAACTGAAAGCCAGGCGGGCCGCGACGTTGCCGTAGCGTTCCACGTCGTTGGGGTCGTCGCCGTAAGGGCCGCCGAAGGCGTCGATCTCGGTCCGAGATATGACCGAGCGAAGCAGGAACGAAAGCGCGGCGCCCGGCTTCGTTTCGTATCCCAGGTTGAGCGACAGTGTCGCGCCGCGGAAGCCGTCAGCTTCGCTGTTGCCGGGGTAGGCGTCGGAAGCCGCCGAAAGGCCGGCGGTCGCTTCCAGGGCGGCGGTGACCGCGTAACTGAGCCGGCCGGAAGCCGCCGAAAAGTCGGCCGCGGCCGAGGCGGACCCGTAGGAGCCGCCCGCGAGGTAGAGATCGGCCGTGTTCTCCGTCCCGCCCCGCTTGGTGATGATGTTTATGACGCCGCCCATGGCGTCGGAGCCGTAGAGGGTGCTCTGCGGACCGCGCAGCACTTCCACCCTGGCTACGTCGGCGAGGTTGATGTGGGCGAGGTCGAACGAGCGGCCCGGGTTGACCGGGTCGTTGAGCTCGAGGCCGTCGAGCAGGACCAGGGTGTGTTCGGAGTTCGCGCCCCGGATCATCAGGGACGACAGGCCGCCCCGGCCGCCGGCGCGGACCAGGTTCGTGCCCGGCACAGCGGCCAGGGCCTCGGCCAGGACGGTTTTCCCGGTCCTGCGAAGCTCGTCCCCGGTTATCACCGTGATCGAATCGGCGGTATCCTTGAGAGGGGTTTCCAGACGCGCGGCCGTGACGACTACTTCATGATGCAGGCCCTGGGCCTGTTTCGCGTCGTTCGGCGGGCCGGAGGCTTCCTGAGCGGCCGCGAGGGAAAGCATGAGGCAGAGGCCCGCGGCCGGGATGAGCGGCTTGTTCATACGGCGACCTCCCTGAGTTCTCAACCGCAGGGGGCAAGGGATCGGGCTTGAACGCGAGCCCTCTCTTCCTCCCGAAGAGCGGTCACGGCGGGCTCGAAGAAGGTATCCTGGCTTCCGGATCGTCCTCCGCCCTCGCCTTCCAGCCGGCGGCCGTGGCGCGTTGAGGGCATCGTCCCCGGATACAGTAGCGGGGGCTGCGTCCGTCTTTAACGGACTTCCCTTCTTGTGAACCCGTCCAACATTATAGCCGCGGCCGGAGCGGGGTCAAGGGAAAACGGGGGAACCCGGGGACAGGCACCGACCAACGGCGGTTGGTATATGGTCAGTACCTGTCCCCAGTTTTTCCCATTTGCCCACACTTTTCGTCAAGAGCCGAGCCTGTATTAGAAGCACTGTGTGACGGGGCTGAGCACCAGGCAAGCCTGATAGTATTCGGACGGGTCCGATAATCAAGCGATTAACACCTTCCTCTGCATCTGAACGAGACCACGGAATCGCCATCCGGAAGAATAAGCCTGGTCGTTGCAGTGGCTTTATGGACGCGGTGTTGCGCGAAAACCGGAGACAAGCGGAAACCTGAGGCGATGCTCATGTTCCCGGCGCCCGCAACCGTAATTCACAAACCGAAAGGGGCGGGCCGAGGTGCCTGTCATAGCGGCCTGGGGTCGTCGGGCCCGCGCGGGGCTGTCAGGCCGGCCGGCGACCTGACAGCCCCGGACGGAATGAACCTGGAAAGGAGGAACAAGCGCCGTTCCCGTCTTCGGCGCAGAATGTCTTTTCGCTCACCTTGACCATTCGAAACTCGTCTATCTAATAATTGATAACAACGGAAGGCGGCGGAAGGTTGCAGGTCGCGCGGGAGCCTCGGAGCCGGTAGCCCGGCCGAAAAAAAGGGGCGGGACCCGCCCGCCCCCTGTCCGAAGGAGGGATGACCGCATCTATGGTTAACGGCAGCCCGTTATGTTTTCGTCCGGCGACCGCGTCTCGCGCGGTCTCCAATGAATGATACGAAAACGACGGCGGAAATGTTGCCGGCGGAAGCTTATTCAGGTTTCGAGAGTGATCGGGGCGCAGCGGCCGGCGCTCCTCGGGCAAGGCCCGGCCGCGGATGGAACCGCTCGGGCGCAAATGCAAGTTATTGATAATAAAAAAGAAAAGTGACAAGCAGGGGATTTTTCAGGGGGATTTCAATCAGGACTTATTTATATTACCACAAAACAAAAGATAAATCAACAATTTTCTTGGATTTTCCGCGAAATTCATTCCACGGGACTTTTAGGCCGGTTTTTTGACGCAGTTTTCGGGCCAAGCCGCGTGTTTGCGGCAGAAAGCAGGCCTTTTACGCTTACCTTGAAGCCGGAAATGTGCTATTTTCAGGCCGGAAGACCCGATGGACCCCGTTCAAACCGGAGGGAAAGCATGGAAAAAGAGGCTTTCAGGCGCTTTGGGCATGAAATAATCGACTGGCTGGCCGATTATCTGGAAAACACAGAGCGATACCGGATCGTGCCCGACCTCAAGCCGGGCGAGATCAAAACCAAGCTGCCGGCCGCGCCGCCCGCGGCCGGCGAACCCACGGAAGACGTGCTCCGGGATTTCCAAGAGATCATACTGCCGGGCGTCACTCACTGGCAGCACCCCGGCTGGTTCGCCTATTTCCCGGCCAACAACAGCCCAGCCTCCGTGCTCGGCGAGCTGCTGGCGGCCGGCCTCGGGGTCCAGGGCATGGTGTGGCAGACTTCGCCCGCGGCCGAAGAGCTCGAGGTCGTCGTCCTCGACTGGCTGAAGGCGATGCTCGGGCTGCCCGAAAGCATGGCCGGCGTCATCCAGGACACGGCCTCGACCGCGACCCTGTGCGCCCTGCTGAGCGCCCGGGAAAAGGCCACTTCCTTCAGGTCGAACGAGGAAGGCGTTGCGGCCGGCCTGACCGTGTATGCTTCGGAAGAGGCCCATTCGAGCGTCGAGAAAGGCGTCAAGATCGCGGGGCTTGGCCGCCGCAGCCTGCGCAAAGTCCCGGTCGACAAGCGTTACGCGCTCCTGCCGGACGAGCTTGAAAAGAGCATCCTGGCCGACCTCGAGGCCGGCCTCAAGCCCGCCTGTGTCGTGGCCACCGTGGGCACGACGTCATCGGGCGCGGTCGACCCGCTCAGGGAGATCGGCCGGGTCTGCCGCAAGCACGGCGTCTGGCTGCACGTCGACGCGGCCTACGGCGGCACGGCCGCGGTGCTCGCCGAGAAGCGCTGGATATTGGACGGAATCGAGCTCGCCGATTCGTTCGTCTTCAACCCGCACAAGTGGATGCTGACCAACTTCGACTGCTCGGCCTATTTCGTGCGGGACCCGGAAGCGCTGGTCAGGACGTTCGAGATACATCCGGAATACCTCAAGACGGGCGTCGACTCCCAGGTGCGCAATTTCCGGGACTGGGGCATCCAGCTCGGCCGGCGCTTCCGCGCCCTGAAGCTCTGGTTCGTGCTGCGCGACTACGGCGTCTCCGGCATCCAGGCCATGGTCCGGGAGCATGTAAGGCTGGCCGGCCTGTTCCAGGAATGGGTGGAAGCCGACCCGCGGTTCGAGCTAATGGCGCCGGTGGACCTGAGCCTGGTCTGCTTCCGTCTTAACGACGGCCGGAGCGACGAGGAATTGAACGTCCTCAACAGGGCCCTGCTCCAGGACATCAACGCCTCGGGCCGCGTTTTCCTGACGCACACGGCCCTGCGCGGACGATTCACGCTGCGCTTCGTGGTCGGGCAGAGGACCACGACGGAAAAGCACGTAAGCGAAGCCTGGCGGCTGATCAGGCAGGCGGCCGACAGGCTCGTTTGAGGACGGCCCGGCCTATTGCCGGTTGAGGCTCCATCTGTAGACGCCATCCGGGTCGGCCAACCGGAAGTAAAGGCCCCAGCCGCCCGAGCCCTGGAGCACCTTGACCAGGACCTTGTTCCAGCCCTTCTTGAGCCTGACTTCGAAGCCGTCCTGGTCGGGATAGGCGCCGCGGTAGGCGGGATTGGTGTGGACGAGCTCGTCGTTGACCCAGACCCTCACTCCGTCGTCGCTCCCGAGCAGGCAGCGCGCCGTTCCGTCCTCCGGCGACTGGACGTAAGCCAGGCAGTAGACGACGGCCTGCTCGTTGGGCGTGACGAGCCGGTCGAGCCGCAGGAAGCCGTCGTCGTCGGCCTTGACGGAGCGCCAGCCGACCTCGGCCTCGTTCGCTCCCTTGAACTTTTTCTTCAGGTCCGTGTCCGATTCCGGCGGATAGGCTGTGTAGAGGTCCTTCATGTCGGCCGCCGGGAAAGGCCCGATCAGGTTCCAGGCCTTGACGAAACGCCGGGCCGAAGGCGCGAGCGCGTAACCGACGAACTTGAGCTCCAGACCGGAAGCCCGGGCGTCCTTTCCGGCCGCCTGGAAAACGAGCTGGTTAGGCCCTGATGCGAGCAGGACATCCTTGAGGCTGACGACGGCTATATGGCTTTCCTTGTCGTAGCCTTCGAAGGTCCCCAGGACCTCGTAGGTTCTCTCCCCGCCGGCCGCGGCTTCGTCCGGGGCGGGCGCATGGCGTTCCCGGAGTATATGGAAGTTGCCGGAGTTGGGCGATTTGAGGAGGTAGAGGTTTACCGAGTAGAGGTCGCGCGCCTCGGCGGGGAAGTCCAGTGTCAGCCTTGTCCCTTCGGCGGCCCCTTCGCTGCTCAGCACGGGATAACGTCTGGCGTCGGCGCCGTAATAGGGCAGGAGCGAATGGTTAAGGCGCAGGCCGCGGAACGAGCATTCGGCGGCCCTGTCCCTGTATACGACTCCGTCCGCGGACTCTTCGGCAAGGCGCCAGTCCGGGAAGACGAAGCCCTCGGGCGCTTCCATGGCGAAGGGCAAACGCCTGTCGGCGGCCGGGAATTTCGGGAAGGGGGCGTGCGGCTCGGTCTGGTACCAGAAGGCGACGGACGAAAGGTAGTCCGAACGGTCGTTGGCGTGGCCGTGCTCGATGGTCACGCGCAGGGATTTCTTGAAGGCGACCGGGTCGGGGACGTGGAAGCGGTAGACGGAAGCCTTGGAGCCCACCTGGAAATCCTCCTCCTGCAGCGGGCAGCCGTAGAAGAGATTGGAGGACTGGCGCATGCCCCAGGCGTCGCTGAAATAGTCCTCGCTGCCCGTGCCGTGGAGAGAGGGCGCCTCCTCGCCGTCGACGTAGATCATGTCGTCGCCTTCGCCCCACCAGCCCATCGTTCTCTGGAGCACGCTGAAAACGCAGCCGACGTAATGGCCCGAGCCCCTGGCGTCGAGGATGACGTAATTGCGGGCGTCGGTCACCGGGAAGGCCTGGTTGTACTGGGCGTGGAAGTAGGGCGCTTCGGGGCTGAGGTCCTCGAGCTCGCGGTAGTCGATGTAATAGTAGAAAGCGTCGACGGCGCGGCTGCCTTCATTGGTGACCGTGACCAGGCAGGACCAGCGGAAGGGCATGTACCAGTAACAGTTCCTGGCCCGCCCCTCGGAGGAGACGGCGACCGGCAGGCTGCTCACATCGCGGTTGAGGCCGTGTCCGACGCCGAAGAAATCGCCGAGCGGGGCCTCGACCGAGGGCGTGTCCTCTCCGTCCCAGTAGACGCGCAGGACGAGCTTGCGGCCGTAGAAGGCCTCCGCCGCGACCGTGACCCAGATGTGGTGGATGGCGGCCGGGCCGTTGAGCTCGGCCAGGACGGCCGTCTTGCCGGGCTCGATCCGGAGCGCGTCGCGGTTGCCGCCGCTCCGGTCGAAGGAAGAGACCCGCTTGCTCCGATAGCTCTGTTTGCCGGCCAGTTTCTCGAGCAGGTCCTGGGCCCGGAGCGCGGCGGCCGGGAGCAGGACCGCGGCCGCGAGCGCGGCGGCCAAAAAACAGCGGCCCGGGCGGCGGGTCATCGTTTGACGTAGGTCAGCCATTTCTCGTACTTGGGGTCCTTTCCGGCGACGATATCGCGGTAGGCCCGGCTGAGCTCGAGCGTCACCGGCCCGGGCACGCCGGCGCCCAGAGTGACCGCCTCCAGGCTCTGGCCGCGGATGGAGCCGTCGGTGACCTTGACGATGGGCGTGACCTCGACGGCCGTGCCGGAGAAAAAGGCCTCGTCCGCCGTCAGGAAGTCCTCCTTGCTGATGCGCCCGATCTCGACCCGGTAGCCGCGGTCCCGGGCGATCTCTATCAGGCTCGTCCTGGTTATGCCTTCCAGGATGGATTCCTCGCCGCTGTTGGTGCGCAGGGTCTTGCCCTTGACGATGAAGATGTTCTCGCCCGGGCCTTCGGCCACCCGGCCTTCGAAATTGAGGAAGACCGCCTCGTCGGCGCCGTGCTCGCGGGCCTCGAGGCCGGAGATGGTCGACTGTATGTACAGGCCGCCGAGCTTGGCGCCCATGTGGAACTGGGTGTGGTGGACGCGCCTCCAGGGCACGATGTAGACGTGGGCGCCCCGGCCGGCGCTCTCGCCGAGATAGGCGCCCCATTCCCAGACCGCGATGAGCAGCTCGACCGGCGAGGCCTTGGGGATGAGCCCGAGGTTGCCGTAGGAATAGAAAAGCAGCGGCCTGATGTAGCAGGCCTGGACGCCGTTCTCGAGGATGGTTTCCCTGATGAACCGGGCTATCTCCTCCTTGCCGAAGGGCGGCTTCATCTTCACCGAGGAGGCCGAGAACATGAGGCGGTCGACGTGCTCCTGAAGCCTGAAGACCGCCGGGCCCTTTTTGGTGGCGTAGGCCCTGATGCCCTCGAAAACGGACGTCCCGTAGTGCAGGGCGTGGGTCGCAGGATGCAGGGCGGCGGCGTTCCAGCCGTAGAATTTGCCCATGTACCAGTATTTTTTGGCGCCCGGGAAATTAGTGTTGGGGAACATGGATCGGCTCCTTTCCTGATGACTTGCGGGTTGGATAAAACTGATATGAAAAAGACACGGCGGGGCGCAGACCATCCCTTGCGGATTCCGGTCGGCCCTGCCAGCGCCGTTTGATGAAGATACGACCTCTTACTTAAGTTTCTATCCGGTCGAAACGGCTCGTAGGTTTAGAAATTAAATTATCACAATCCGGCCGCGGCAAGCAAGCGCAAATATGCTCGACGACGGGCCTCAAGCTTCCTTTTTTTCGAAGAGAGAATAGACGACCGGCACGACGACGAGCGTGATCAGTGTCGAGCTGAGCAGGCCGCCGATGACCGCCCGGGCGAGAGGCGTCTGGACCTCGCTCCCCTCCTGGAGCCCGAGGGCCAGGGGAAGCATGGCCATGATGGTCGTCGAGGCAGTCATCAGGATCGGCCGCAGCCTCCTCCGGCCGGCTTCCTCGATGGCCTGCCTGATGGGCATCTTGTCCCGGCGCCGCAGCAGGTTCGTGTAATCGACGAGCAGGATGGCGTTGTTGACGACGATGCCTCCGAGCATGATGCAGCCTATATAGGTCTCGACGTTGAAGGTGGTGCCCGTCAGGATGAGCGTGAAGACGACGCCGATCACGGCCAGAGGGATGGAGAACATGACGATGAGCGGGTCGCGCAGCGACTCGTAGAGCATGGCCATGACCATGTAGACGAGGAAAACGGCCAGGATGATGCTGATGAGGAGCTCCCGGAAGGCTTTCTGCTGCTCCTCGTAGTCGCCGGTGAAACCGATGGTGAAGTCGCGCGGCACCGGCACGGACCGCAGGCTCTTCTTGGCGTCCGATATGACCGAACCCAGGTCGCGGCCGGCCAGCTCGCCCGAAACCGTGATGATCCGCTCGCGGTCGCGGCGCTCGATCTGCTGCGGGCCGCGCTTGGCCTGGACATTGATGACGTTGCGCAGGCTGATCTGCTGGCCGTCGGAGTTGGTCATGGTCAGGTCCAGGATGTCGCCGACGTCGAGCTTCTCGGAATCCTTGACCTTGACCAGTATCCGGTACTCGCGGCCGCCTTCGCGGAATTGGCTGGCCTGGGTGCCCATGAGGACGGTCTGGATGAAGCTCGCGACCTGATTGACCGAGAGCTTCATCTCGGAGGCCTTCTGCCTGTCGATCATGAGGTGCTGCTCCGGCGTGCCCTCGCGCCGGCTTATCCTGACGTCGGTGACGCCGCGGACGTTCTCCACTGTTCTTTTCACCTGTTCCGCCAGGGCCTGGGCGACGTCCATGTCATAGCCCCTGATTTCCACCTGAAGCCTCTCGGCGCCGCCCCCGCCGCGCATGCCGAACATCATCTGGCTGCTCGAAGCCCGGGTCCTGATGAGGGCTCCGGGTATTCCGGAGAGTTGGCGGCTGAGGTCGGCCGCGATCCTGGCGCTCGAGCGGGCCCTCTGGGATTTGGGCACGAGCCGGAGCGTGATGGACCCCTGGTTGGCGCCGCCGCGCCAGCCGCCGCTGCCGGCGCCCTCTTCCAGGCTCGAGATCTCGGGGACGTACTGCTTGATGAGGTCGGCGACTTCCTTCAACTTCTGGTCCATGACCGAAAGCCGGGTGCCGACCTCCATCTCGACGGTGACGCTGACCTCGCCCTCGTCGGTCTGGGGCAGGTATTCCCGGCCGATGAACCTGATCAGGAACAGGCTGGCGAGCAGCAGGCCGCCGGCGACGGCCAGCACCCGGAACTTATGGTCGAGGGAGTAATGGAGCAGGTTCTTATAAGCGTTCTCCAGTTTCGCGAACAGCGCCCTCGACCTCACGGCGATCTTGGGGTCCGGCCGGGATTGACGGCTTTCGGCCGTCGTCAGCAGCCGGCTCGAGAAAAGAGGCACGATGGTCAGGGCCACGAAGAGAGAGCACAGCAGGGAGAAGCTGACGACGTAGGCCAACTGCTTGAACATGATGCCGGACGAGCCGCGGACGAAGGCCATGGGCAGGAAGACGATCAGGGTCGTGACCGTGCTGGCGATGATGGCCCCGGTCACCTCGCTCGTGCCCTGGACGGCCGCAGTGAAGACCGGGGTCCCCTCCTGCTTCATGCGGTAGATGTTCTCGAGGACGACGATGGAGTTGTCGACCATCATGCCCACGCCCAGGGCCAGCCCGCCCAGGCTCATGACGTTGAGCGTCATGCCGCCGAAATAGATGAGCGAGAAGGTGGCGATTATGGAAATGGGTATGGCCGTGGCGATGACGAGCGTGCTGCGGATGTTGGTCAGGAAGAAAAGCAGGACGAAGACCGCCAGCAGGCCGCCGTACATGGCCGAGGAGGCGACGTTGCTGATGGCGCTCTTTATGAACTTGGCGCTGTCGCGGATGGGGATCATCTGGATCTGGGGATAATCCTCCCGGAGGCGCTCGATCTCCTTCATGACGCCCTCGACGATGTTGACCGTGTTCTTGCCCGACTGCTTGTAGACCATGATCCGGATGCCCGGGATGCCGTTCACTCGGGCCACCCGCGTCACGCGGCGGAAGGTGTCCTCGACGCTGGCGATGTCACGCAGCCTGATGGGCGCGCCGTCGCGGACGGCCACGATCGTCTCCTTGATCTCGTCTATGGCGTTGTAGATGCCGGGGATGCGGACGACGATCTCGTAGTTGCCCTTCTCGATCGTGCCGGCCGGGACGTCGATGTTCTCCTGGCGGATCTTGCTGATGATGAGGTCGAGAGGCAGGCCCAGGGCCTTGACCTTGTCGGGGAAGAGGTTGACCTGGATCTCGCGCTCCAGGCCGCCCCAGACGTCGACCGAGGCCACGCCGGGCACGCGCTCGATGCGGTAGGAGATCTGCTGGTCGATGATCTTGCGGACCTGGATGGGGTCGAGCTCGCTCAGGGCGCCCAGCATCAGGACCGGCATCTGGGCCGGGTCGAACTTGCGCAGGGTGGGTCTGTCGACGTCCTCGGGCAGACGGCCGATTATCCGGTCCAGCCTTTCCCTGATATCGTTGGCCGCTTCGTCCAGGTTGGTGCCCCAGGCGAACATGACTCGGACCGTGCTGCCCCCCTGAGATGAAGAAGAGAAGACCTCTTCGACGCCGGGGACCGAGCTCATGGCCTCTTCGATGGGCCTCGTGATCATCTGCTCCATTTCTTCCGGCGCCGTGTTGGGGTAGGAAGTGCTTATGTTCAAAGTGGGGTAGGTTATGTCCGGCATCAGGTCGATGGGCAGGCGGCTCAGGGCTATGAAGCCCAGCACCAGGATGACCAGGGTCAGCATGATGGTGAAGACCGGGCGCTTTATCGAGAATTCAGAGATGTTCATCGTCGTCTCCTCCAGCCGTGAGTCGTTTCTCTCACCTGGCTTTGGTCGGGGCGGCCTTGGCCGGGCCCTTCTGGCCGGCGCCGGCCTGCCCCGCGGTCAGCCTGTCCGGCAGTATGATGCCCATGCCGTCCTGGAGCAGGTGCTGTCCGAGGACGACGACATAGCCCGATATGTCCGCCGGCTCCAGGACCTCGGCCTTCTCCCCCTCCACGATGCCCACCGTGACGGGCTTGAAAGCGGCCTTTTTCTCGTTGATGTCCGCTACGAAAACGCCCTGGAGGTTGTTCCTCTGGACGAGGGCGCTGAACGGAACCAACTTCGACCTTTCGCGCCGGGCGAACTCGATGGCTGCGTTCACGAACATGCCGGGCTTGAGCAAAGCCTCCTCGTTGTCGATGTCGATCTCGACCCGGGCCTGCCGGGAAGTTTCCTTGAGGAGAGGAGCGACCCTGGTGACCCGGCCGTGAAAGAGTTTGCCTGGGAAGACGCTGCTCGTCACCTGGACTTCCTGCTCGGGCTTGATGCGGAAATATTCCTTGTCCGTGGCGTGAATGACCGCGGTGATGGGCTGGAGTTCGATGACGGATATGATGGGCGTGTTGGGAGAGAGCAGGGCTCCCTCGTCCACGAAGCGCTCGCCGACATGACGGACGTTGCCGCCCTTATCCCAGGTGGCCGCTATCCTGGTGTAGGAGAGACGGACCCGGGCGGCCTCGAGGGCGGCTTCCTTGTTGGAGACCTGGGCCGCCGCGACCTTGTAGCGCGATTCCTGGGCGCTGTACTGCGCCCGCGAGGAATCCAGCTGGGCGTCGGACATGATGCCTTTCTGGTGCAGGCTCTGGGCCCGCTCGAACTCCTTCTTGGAGAGCTCCACCGAGCTCTTGGCCTCTTCCAGGTTGGCCCGGGCCACGTTGAGGTCGGCCTCGGCCTGGATGACCTGCTGCTGGTATTCCTCGTCCTCGAGCTGGGCCACGAGCTGGCCGTTGCGCAGGCTGTCGCCGATGTCGACGTAGAGCTTCTTCAGCTTGCCGGACACCTTCGGCGCGATGACGAACTGGGACTTGGGGATGAGCGTCCCGGAGAACAGCCCCAGGTCCCTGATCAGGCCTTCTTCGACGGGCGCCACTTCCACGGCCACCGTTCCGGCCCTCTGGCCGGACTGCTGGCTTTTTCCGGTCACAGTCCCGACGACCTTCCAAGCGACCGCGGCCAGCACGACGACCGACACCGCCAGCAAGACCTTGTTCTTTCCGCTGAGCTCGTTGAACTTCTTGATCCTCATTTTTCCACGCTCTCTTCCGGTAATCGGCCTAATCCTCGACGATTACCTTGACGTTTTGACGCTCCCGGCCGACGCCCAGCACTTTGTCCAGGTTGGCCAGGGAGACTTTATAGTCGATGAGGGCTTTGATCTCCAGGGTCTGGGCGTTGGCCAGGTCCCGCTGGTACTGGAGGACGAGGTAATTGGTGCTCATGCCGACCTTGAACTTCTCGAGCTCGGCCTCGAGCTTCTTCTGGGCCAGCTCGCGCGCGGCCCGGTAGGCTTGGGTCCTCTGGTAGTTCGTCTCCACGGCCCGGACGGCGTTGCCGAGCTCGAGCATGAGCTGCTGCTCCTGGTTCTTGATGCGCAGCTTGGCCTGCTCCAGGCCTATCCGGGCCTGGGTGTAGTAGGCCCGGGAAACCACGTTGCTGACCGGCAGGCTGACCGTTATCCCCAGGGCCGAGTTCTTGTAGCTGAAATTGAAGGCGTCCTTGAGGGCGTTGGCCCGGCTGCCGGGGATGGTGCCGACGACGATGCCCGAAAGGACGTTGTTGTCCTGGTAGAGGAGCTTGGTCCCGGATACGCCCGGGCTCCAGTAGGAAAGCTGCAGACGGACGTCGGGCAGGAGCTGGTTGCGGGCGTAGCTCATGGTGAACTGACGGTTCTTGAAGTCGACCCGCATGGCCGCCAGGTCGGGCCTGTTGAGCAGGGCCGTTTCCAGGGCCTGGTCGAAGTCCACCTCTTTCTTTTCGGCCGCGGGCGCGTCGGTGGGGACGATCCTGATGTTCTTGGCGTCCTCCGTCTCGGCGGCCAGGTTGATGACCGTCTTGACCAGCTCCTCGTTGTTCCTGACCAGGGCCTCGGCCTCGATGATCTCGGCCTGGCGCAGGCTGACCTCGGCCTCGGCCGTGAGCAGCTCTATCGGCGGCAGGGTGCCGGCCTCGATCTCGGCCCTGTTCTTCTCGAGCAGCTCCTGGGCCAGCTTCAGGGCCTGCCGGCGGACCTTGACGTTCTCGATGCTGTAGACCAGGTTCCAGTAGGCGCTCTCGACGCTGTAGATCGTGTCCTCGAGCAGCTTGTTGAAGTTCTCCTCGGAGGCGTCCCGGCTGTACTGCGCGACGATGATCTCGCGGCGGCTCGTCTTGAAACCGAAGTCCTTGAGCAGGGGCTGGCTGAAGTTGAAGCGCAGGGTGCTGCCAAGCCGTGGATTTATGGTCTGGAAGCTGCGGTTGGTCATGGTCCAGTAGTTGTAAAGGCTGGCCGTCAGGGAGCCGCCGGTCGGCAGGTTCTGGGCGAACTGGGTGGTGTTGTCCTTCTGGGAGGTGCTCACGACGTCCAGGGCGTCGAGGCCGGAGTAGGATACGGACTTGGTGTCCTGGTCGTTGTAGCTGAAGGTCAATGTGGGGTAGAACTTCTCGCCGGCCAGCGTGACGGCGGCGTCCATCAGTTGAGGGGTGAGCTTTTCGGCGGCCAGGCCGAGGTTGTTCCTGAGCGTCTTGACGATGCAGTCGTCAAGGGAAAGCTCCAGCCTTTTCCCCTCAACGGGCGGCTGCTGCGGTTGCTCCGCCCTTAGAAGCAGAACGGCGAAGCAACCGGTCGCCAGGATCAGGCTCAGGCCGATGAATATCGCTCTCTTTTTCCTGTCTTGCCTTGCCATGCTGTTTCTCCAATTATCGTCTTGCCCGCCCGTCGCGGCCGAAACCGACGCGGGGTTCAAGACATAAAAATCCTCATCTTTTTGACGAATCCGGACGCTTTTTCTTCCTGCCGACCTATCTTATTTATTATAAGCACATTAGAGCTGCGCGCGAACGGCTCCCGCCTGCCGGAGAACGGTCACAAGGCGCCTCGTCCGGATATTGCTCTGCGCGTCGTCATGAAGGGCCGGCGGATCAGCGCCCGGTCCGGAGAATCAGTCCCCGACCGGTGCATTCTACGAGGGCGCTTGAAGTCGGCCTCGTTCGTTTCAGGCGTCTTTCCAGGTCTCGAGGAACTTCCTCAGGGACCGGTCGTAAGTCCTCTCCACTTTATCGGGGAAGAGGCAGGCCGGCAGCTCACGCTGGCTCCAGTGATAGGCCAGACATTCGCAGCAGAGGCCTTTCCGGCTGCACGGCTCCCAGGTGCAGTTGCAGCGGCCCAGGTTCTGTCGGCTCTTGCATTCGGTCATTTCCTTCAGCTCCGTTCGAGGCTCAGCCACAATTTTACCATGTCCGCGCGAGCCTGTCTGTCCCGCGGCCGACGGCTCAACCTTTCCGGCCGGCTCCGCGCCGCAGCGGGTGGGCCTCGGTGGTGAAAACGACTTGACGGAGGTCGAGTACGCTGCTCGGAGCGAAGGTCAGATAAAGATACTTGAGGGTCTCAGCCAGGAAATAGCTCGGCATCTCGTCCTCTTTCTCCTTGGTCGTGACGCTCTTGAGCGACGCGTAGCCGGCCTCGACCCGGCAGTTGAACCTCAACGTGTCGAGATAGGTAACGGCCCGGTTGAGGTAGAGGTCGTCGCCGGTGAGCCTGTACAGGTAGTAGTTCGACTCGATGTTCTCGGGCCGCAGATAATATCCGGGGGATACCAGGCTCATGTCGGAATAGTCGAGGCGCTCGGGCTCGATCCCGTAGTAGAGCCAGAGCTTGTGGCAGGACTCCTGGAGTCGGCGGGCCCGGTCGAGGTCGCCGCCGAGGGCCAGGACGGCCGGGAAGAAGGCGTCGAGCGAGCCGAACAGCGTTCTCTGAATGCCGCCTGAATCCATGTCGGCGATGCCGTACCAGAGCTCCCCGCCGCGCTCGTCGGCGAGGCGCGCGTTGGCCGCGCTCACGGCCCGGCGGAAGACGCGGCCCGACTCCTCGTCCTCGAACAGGATGGAGGCCTTGAGCACGTACTCGTAGAAGGAGTCGATGCCGCCGCTGATGTGGCTCCGCCGGTTCACCCATTCGCCCGTCTCGACGTCGATGGCCGAGCCCGGCAGGCCGAGGGGCGACAGGCGGCTCGAGAGAGCGTCAACCGCTTTGAAGGCCGCGTCGCGGTAGACCGGGTTGCCCGTGTGCCGGCTAAGGGCCCCGAACTCCAGGCTGAGCGTGCCGACTTCGGCCGGGTTGGAGACCTTGCCGTCGGTCTTGCCCGTCCTCAGGTTGACGAAGCGGTAGGGCATGCCGGTCGGCGAAGCGAAGGCCGGCAGAAGCCGGTCGGCCAACTCCACCGCCTTGCTCAGGAAGATCTTGTCGCCGTCGAGCTCGTAAGAGGCCAGCAGCCCGCCGAGCAGCCGGATGGTGACCTCGAAGTTCGAGACCATGATGTCCTGGTCGAAGGAGAGCCGCTCCCGTATCAGGCTTTTCGCCTCGGCGGCCTGCTCCTTGAGACCGAGCAGGAGCAGCGAATCATAAGAGTCCACCGGCGTCATGAGCAGGGTCCCGGAATACCAGTCGTGGGGAGAGCGGCTGAGGGGCTTGAGCTCGTCGTGGCCCCAGGCGTATCTCTTGTAGTTGTCCCAGGCGTGCAGGAATTCCTGCTTTACGGCCGCCGCGTAGCGCGCTTTTCGGGCTTCCCGCCCCTGCCCGCCGCAAGAGGCGACGATCCCGGCGATAAGCGAGAACGCCGCCAGGAACGCAGCGAGCGAGTCAACGGCTCGTTTTCCTTTTTGTCCCATGTTCTTTCCTCCCGCCGCGGCTTTCTCACCCGTCTAAGGTTTTGCTCGTCCCGGATTCCCGTCCCGAATGCGGCGCCGGCGGCCCGCCAGGAGGCCTGTTCGGTGACCGGAGCCCGGGCATCCCTTTGCCGGTGAGCTCGTTCATCCAGCGTCCGGCCTCGGCCTGCGTCCGCGTCCGAAGCCGCCTGGCCGCGGTCTTCGCGCGGGTCTCACTCCAGCTCGACCTCGTCGGCGAAGACCCAGGCCTTGCCGCCCGCGCCGCGGTGCCAGGCCGGGCAGACGCCGATGTTAACGGCGCGGACCTTGAGATATCTGCCTCTCAGGCCTCCGAGGTCCGCGGCGAAGCGCCTGACCGCGTGGCTCTCCCGCCTGGGGTCGACCTCGTTGGCGACCGCCACAGGCACGCTGAAAGTCCTGCCGTCAGCCGAGACCGAGAACTCCACCCGCTGCGGGAAGAATATCCAGACGGCGATATCCTGGAGGAAGCCCGCCGAGACCTTGTTCATCCTCCGGACCTTGCCCAGGTCGATGACGGCCTCCAGGTCATGGCCCTCGAAGCCCTGCCAGCGGCCGCTGCGGTAATCAGCGCCGCCGGTCCGGCCGTCGGTCAAAGCCATGGCGCCGCCGCCGTTGTACTGGGCTGCGAAAGGGTGGACGTAGACCGCCGGCGGATACTTGGACCTTATGAACGGAGCCGCGACCGTCATGCTCCTTTTGCCGTCGAGGAAGGCCGCCGCCTTGAGGACGCACGGCCTGGTTATCATGACGGGCCCGCTGCAAAGCGGCGACCCGGGGCCGGGCTCGGTCCCGTCGAGCGTGTAGCGGACCTCCGCGGCCGGCGCGGCGCAGGTCAGCTTGACTTCCGCCCGGTCGAAAAAGACCTCGCCGCTCGACTCGAGCATGGGCATGGGGATGATGTCGTCGTCCGGAGCCATGGCGAACAGCCCGGAATTGTCCCGACCCCAGCCGGGCTCGGGCGCGGCCGACATCTCGAGGCGGAGCAGCCCGCCGCGCGCGACCTCGTCGTGCGTGAGCCAGACACGGTCGAAGGGCCGGCCGTTCAGCGTCGCCGACCTGATGTAGCGGTTGCGGTCGGCATTGCCTGCGGCCTCGATCACGAATTCCCTGCCCGGCCCGAGCCCGATCGTCGCGCGCCTGAAAAGCGGGCTGCCCAGGGCGTAGGTGTTCTGGCCCGGCGTCACGGGGTAGAAGCCGAGGGCGCTGAACACGTACCAGGCCGACATCTGCCCGCAGTCCTCGTTGCCGCAGAGCCCGTCCGGCCCGTCGCCGTAGAGCTGCTTCATTATGCGTCTGGCCAGCGCCTGGGCCTTCCAAGGCTCGCCGGCGTGGTCGTAGAGATAGGCCACGTGATGGCTGGGCTCGTTGCCGTGGGCAGCCTGGCCGATGAGGCCGGTGACGTCGGGCTGTTCGCGGCCGGCGAGCGTGCTCGGGGCGCTGAACAGGGCGTCCAGCGCGGCCGCGAACTTCTCCCGGCCGCCGTGGAGCTTGATTAGGCCGGCCGGGTCGTGCGGGGCGAAGAAGCTGTACTGCCAGGCGTTGGCCTCGGTATACTGGCCGCTCACCGCGAAGGGGTCGAAAGGCTCGATCCATTTGCCGTCGGACATCCGGCCGCGCATGAAGCCGGTCGAGGGGTCGAAGACGTTGCGGTAGAAAAGCGAGCGCTGATTGAAGTCGCGGAAGTCGTCCGGCCGGCCGAGCCCCGCGGCCATCCGGGCGACGCACCAGTCGTCGTAGGCGTATTCGAGCGTCTTAGAGACCGGGCCGTCGTCCTTGTCCGCGGGGATGAAGCCCAGCCTTTTGTAATGGTCGAGCCCCTGCCAGTCGAGGCCGGCGCTGTGCTTCATCGCTTCGTAGGCCGTCCCCTCGTCGAAGCCGCGCAGGCCCTTCATCCAGGCGTCGACGATGACCGGGACCGAGTGGCAGCCTATCATGGTGTGGGTCTCGTTGCCCCACAGGGTCCAGACCGGGAGCAGCCCGCTCTCGCGGTAGGCCTGGACCAGGCTGCGGACGAAGTCCTGGGCCCGGTCCGGGTCGATGACGGTCATGAGCGGGTGCAGGGCGCGGAAGGTGTCCCAGAGCGAGAAGACCGTGTAATTGGTGAAGCCGTCGGCCCGGTGCACGCGGTGGTCCATGCCGAAGTAGGCGCCGTCGACGTCCTGGAAGACGTTGGGGGCGATGAGGGCGTGATAGAGGGCCGTGTAGAATATCGTTTTCTCGCGCTTCGAGCCGCCCTCGACACGGAGCCGGCCGAGCTCGCTGTTCCAGGCCTGACGGGCCGCCCGGCGCGCGCCGTCGAAGTCGAAGCCCGGGGCCTCGGCCTCGAGGTTGCGGCGGGCGCCTCCCAGGCTCACGGCCGAGATGCCGACCTTCACGACGATGCTTTCCCGTTCGCGGGTGCGGAAGGTGAAGAAGGCCTTGACCTTCGGTCCTTCGGCGCTCCTTCGCCCGGGCGAAACGGCGCCGTCCGAGGCCGTGCCGAAGGAGCTGAACGGCCTGGAGAACTCGGCCGCGAAATAGACGAAGCGGTCCGCCGCCCAGCCGTGCGAGCGCCTCATGCCCTCGACCCTGTCAGAGCCGATGATGTCGAGCCGGCCGCCGGTGCAGGTGTTGGCGATGCCGTGCTCGAGGTCGATGATGACGTTGGCCGCTTCGGAGGCCGGGAAGGTGTAGCGGTGCAGGCCGCACCTCGCAGTGGCCGTTAGCTCGGCCTCGACACCGTAAGAGTCCAGCCGGACGCGGTAATAACCGGGCTCGGCCAGCTCGCGCTCGTGGCTGAAGGCGGAGCGGTAGCCCCGCGCCGGGTCGTCTTCTGGACCGGGCTCCAGCTTGACTTCCCCGACCGTGGGCATGAACAGGATGTCGCCGTAATCGGCGGCGCCGGTGCCGCTGAGATGGGTGTGGCTGAAGCCCATGATGGTCTTCGAGGAATAGTGGTAGCCCGAGCACCAGTCCCAGCCCGACCTCCTCTGGTCGGGACTGACCTGGACCATGCCGAAGGGCAGGGTCGCGCCGGGAAAGGTGTGGCCGTGGCCGTCGGTGCCGATCATGGGGTCGACGAAGCGGGCGAAGTCGTCGGCGCCGCCGGACCGGCCGGCGCATCCGGCCAGGATGAAGACGGAAGCCAGGACGGCCGCGAACGCCGCGGTCAGGACCGCTCCGTGCTGTCCCTTCAAGCGCCGGTTTTCCATGGCGGCCTCCTTCAGCCCAGCCGCCGCAGGGCATAGGCGTAGGCTCCGAGCGCGGTCGCCTTGCTCGTCCCCAGCCTGGTCACCCCGACGCCCGTCCTTTTTTCCGGGTCGTAGAGGATCCTGCGGCCGCTGCCCGGGACAGCGACTTCTCGCGTCCGGCCCTTTAAGAATTCCCGCAGGTCGGCTTCGTCCTCGAGGTTATAGACGCGCTGGACCAGGCGGCCGTATTCCTGTCCGGCGTAATTTACGTAGGTCGAGTTCATCTCGGCAACCAGGGCCGGCATGAAGACCGACGCGGCCCCGGCCAGGCCTCCGCCTATGACCGCCAGTCCGTCGATCAGGGTCAGGGCGTTGGCCAGCGCGTCGCCCACGACCTCGGCCATCCTGGCGAAAGCCCGCGCGGCGGCGCTCTGGTCGCCTTCCTTCCGGCCCAGGGCGATGTCGTAGATGTCCCGCGGCTCGGGGGCGCTTGCGAACGGGATGCCGGCCCTCAGGGCGTATTCGCGGCGCACAGCGCGGATGCTGGCCCCTTCCTCGACGTTCATGCCCGGGTCGAGCTTGCTCCTCAGCAGCCAGATCTCGGCCCCGTTGGAGTTGTCGCCGAGGAAAAGCCCGCCGTCGCGGACGATGCCGGCGCCGAACCCGGTGCCCAGCGTGACCGCGAGCAGGTTCCTGTATCTTTTCGGGCTGCCGGCCTTTTCCAGCAGCGAATTGACCTGCGGCAGGAACCCGAACAGGGCCTCGCCGTAAGCGAAAAGGTCGCCGTCGTTGTTGATGAAAACAGGCAGGCGGAACTCCTCCTCGAGGATGGGCCCGAGCGGGACGCCATCTGAGAAGGCCGGCAGGTTCTGGAGCGGGCCGATGATGCCGTTCGGGTAATCGGCCGGCGCCGGGAAGGCGAAGCTTATGGCCGTCGGCCGTTCCGAAAGTTGACCCATGACCCGCCGGAAGCCTTCGAACATGGTCTGGAGGCAGAGGTCGAGGTCGTCACCGTGCGAGGGCAGCGTGACCGGCCGGACCGCTTCCTCGGCCGCCCGCACGGCCGAGAAGACGAAGTTGGTCCCGCCGGCGTCGAGGGTCAGCACGACGCGGGGGTCGTCCCTGATGTCGTCACGGCTCATGCTTAAGCCTCCTTGCCGGGCCGGTACTTGGCGGAGAGGTTCTTGACGGCCACGAAGGTGATGTAGAGCAGGGCCGCGAGCGGGACCAGGAAGCCCGCCGACTCGTTGAAGCGGTCGGTGACCAGGCCCATGACGAGCGGCAGGATGGCGCCTCCGGCGATGGCCGTGACCATCAGCCCGGAAAGGGCGTTGGACTGCTCCGGCATCCGGTCGACGGCGATGGAGAAGATGAGCGGGAAGATGTTGGCGAAGCCCAGGCCGACGACGAACACCGAGACGCCCGCCACAAGCCTGTTCTGGACGAACAGGCCGGCCAGCCCGAGCAGGGAGAGGAGGCAGGTGCCGATGAACGTCTTCTGCGGCGAGAGCCAGTTCATGATGACCCCGCCCGAGAAGCGGCCGATGGTCAGGGCGGTGAAGAAGAGGCCGGTCCCGAGCAGGCCCAGCCGCGCGATGTCGATGCCGAAGTTGGCCTTGAGCAGCAGCGGGGTCCCGGCGCTGACGCAGACCTCGGCCCCGACATAGAGGAAGATGCCCAGGACCATCATGGCCACGTAGCCGTTCCGGAGCAGGCCCAGGGCCGAGCCGAGCGTCGAGCGGGCCTCGTCCGGCCGCCTGGTCTCCTCGACGCGCAGGCCGGCGACGGCGATAAGCGTTATGAGCATGCCTGCGGCGTAGACCGGGAAGATCACCCGCCAGTCGAGGCCGAGCCACCTGGACGCGACCACGGGGATGACCGGCCCGGAAAGAGAGCCGATGGCCTTGACGAACTGGCCGAGCGAAAGGTTCCGGGAGTACTTGCCCTCGGGCGACACGTCGCGCATGATGGGGTTGCCGGCGACCTGGAGTATCGCCGCGGACGCGCCCAGCATCAGGATCGTCATGAGGAAGACGGGGAAGGAATCCAGGGCCAGGGAGGCGACGGCCATGCCGACGAGCCCCACGACCAGGCCGAAGAGCAGGATGAATTTCTTGCCTTTCCTGTCCTGGTAGAGCCCGACCGGCACCGACAGCAGGCCGAACATCATGAAACCGACGAAGGGGATGAGCGAAGCCAGGGCGGTCGAGATGCTGAATTGGGCCTTGGCCAGGCTGACGAAGGGGCCGACCGCGTCGGCGAAGCCCATGCAGAGGAAGGCCAGGAAGACCGGGTATGTCCGTGCTTTCATGCTTGCGCCTCCATGGTGTTTGTCCTGAAGAGTGTCATTCTGTCGCCTGCGACGCTCCGACCCGAGGCCGGCGTCCGTCACTTCGCGCGCTCCTTTATTTCGTCCGGCGCGCCCGGGCCGCCGACGGCCAGGACGCGGCCGCCGCGGCGGTCGAACAGGACGAGGCGCGTCCTTCCGGCCCTGACCGGGACGTCGAACACGCGTCCGTCGAAAGAAACGCCGGCGCTGAGCTCTGCCGACGATTCGTTGACCAGGACCGCCAGGGCCCGGTCGCGCGAAAGCAGGACGCGCGAAACCGCGGGCGACGACCCGCGCCCGCAGGCCACGCCCGCCGCGTCCAGCGAGGCCCGGAGCAGGGCGGCGAGCGGCTCCCTTTCCTCGGCGTATTCGAGCGGAAGCGGCTCGTGGGAAATGTTCGGCTTGAGCCCGGCGCCCGTGGAGAGCCCCTTCCTTAGGTGCTGGCTCTTGAGGCCGCCGAAGGTCGCGAAGCGGCCGGTTGCGCCCGCGCCCCACTTCGTCCTTTCGTAGCGGGTCAAGGGAGCCGAGCCCGGGTCGATGCCGAGGGCCAGGAAGGCCGGGCTGGGCTTGCCGTATTCGTTGCCTTCGACGGCGCCGGTGAACAGGACTTTTATCCCGTCGCGGGCCGCCGAAGCCAGGGCTCCGGCGGCGCTGTCGGGCAGCCATTGCGGCGAGGGCACGATGACCAGCCGGGCTCCGTCCAGGCGCTCGCGGCCGAGCTTGAAGTCGGAGATGACGGCCGGCACCAGGCCGAATTCCTCGGCCAGGACCCGGACCAACCTCTGGACGCCTTCCAGGGCCTGGGGCTGCCCTGAGAACAGCCGGGCGTCGGGGCTGACCACGACGACCTGGTCCGGCTCGAAATCGGTTAGGCCGGCCGCGGCCTTCCCGAAGAAAGCAGCGTAGTCGCGCAGGACCTCGACCTCGAGCTTGAAAGTCCCGTCCGGCCGCCTGAATCCGATCACGGCCTCGTTGTCGATGGGCATGTAGGGGTTGATGTCCCAGATCCACTGCAGGACGCCCGCCCCGCGGCCCATGAAGGCGTAGGCGAATTTCCTTTCGAGGAGGTTGCGGGCCTCTTCCGGGCCGCGCCAGGCGCGGCCGTCGATATCCTCCAGTCGCATCAGCCCGGTTTCCGACACCAGGTTCGGTTTCTCCGGCACCTTGGTCGAGACGACGTCCCAGAGCAGGTCGTCGTTGAGCCACCAGGTGTGGATGGAAGTGTAATCAACGGCGGTGTAATGGAACTGCTGCTTGGGCCGGTTCGCGGCGCCGCCCTCGTCCTGGCCGAGCGTCACCAGACCGCCGCCGGCGGCCCTGATCACCGCGGCCAGTCCCGCCGCCCATTCCGTTACGACGTCCTGGGTGAAAAGCGAGAAGTCCAGGCCTTTGCGCGGCGCGCGCCGGTCCCGGATCATGGCGTACGCCAGGTCGGCTTCGGAAGGCGGGGAAAAGACGTCGCCGCCCGAGACGCGCCAGTCGTCCGCGAGCCCCGCGGCGCCTCCCGGGCGCCGTTCGAGCAGCCACTTCTTCCAGGCCTCCCTTTCATAAGCGTCTTTTATGGGGGCGTTCTTCCACAGGTCGTCGGGCGGAGAGTAGGACGGCTCGTTTATCAGGTCCCAGTGGACCCAGCCGCAGCCCTGGTAGCGAGATACAATGGCCGTGACGAAGTCCTTCTGCCACTTCAGGGCGCGGGGGTCGAGATAGGGATGGGTGCCGCCGCCGAGCGGCGGTGAGAAAGCGAAGAGGTTGAAGCAGACGACGATGCCGTTCTCGGCCGCGGTCTGGACGAAGGCGTCGAGCGCCCGAAGCGCGCCCTCGTCGAACGCCCCCGGCGCGAGCAGCATGCGCGGCCAGCCGGTCCATATGCCGGTCCGGACCATGTTGACGCCGGCGCGCTTCATCTCGGCGAAGTCCCTGGCCCAGACCGCCGGGTTGGGCTCGAACAGGAACTCGCGGGCGACGTCGGAAGCCATGTAGGTCGTGCCGACGACCGGGAAGGCCCGGCCGTCGCGGAAGAGCCAGTCGCGTCCGGCCGAAAGTTTCGGGCCGGAGGCGAGGAGCCCGCGGTCGAAGACGCGGAAGCCGGTCGTCGTCCGGCCCGGCCAAACCGCGGCGTCGGAGCAGGCGACATCGACCAGGTAGAGACCGGGGACGAGGGGTCCGGCGGTCTTGATGACCGCCTCGGCCGAGGCGAAGGCCTCTGTCCCGGAGGCCGGCAGCGACGCTTGGAAAACACGCTTTCCCCTCTTGTCACGGACCTCGACCCGGAAGTCGAAGGCGGCGCGCCTCGGCGTCCCGCGGCAGCTCCGGCCGGGCATAAGACGGGTCACCCGGACAAGCGGCGTTTCGCCCTCGAAGACCGAGGCGTGGACGGGCTGGGCCTTGAGTTCGCTCGAGCCCTGGAGCGCGAGTTCCACGCACCTGCGCAGCATGGCGGCGGGGAGCTGGGCGTCGGAAGCCGAGACGACCCAGCGGCCGCCGGCGGCTTCTCCGCCCGTGCGGTCTATGACGTAGAGCGGGCAGGCGAAGGGGAGCCCCTCGGCGTTCACGATATGGAAAAGCGGACGCATGACGGCTTCGCGGGGGCCCGTGCCTCCGTCCTCGTCACGGAAGTACTTGCTCGTCGCGAAGCGCGCGGTCGGCTCGAAAACTCTCTTGGGAAGCGGGAAGGGCGTGGCCCCGAAGCCGGCGTCCACGGCCGGCATGACCGCGGCGCCGGAATAGAAGGGCAGGGAGCCGACGACGATCTCTTCGGCGGGGCCGATCAGGAGTTCGTGGGCGAAAGTCGGCTGGGGGGTTCCCTGCTTCCAGCCTTCAGCCGTCCGCCGGGCCGGCACGCTGAACGGGTTCCCGCCGAGATAAACCAGGCTGCCGCCTCGGCCGAGGAAACCCTTTATGGCCGGCCAGGCGTCCGCGGGAAAGGCGCTGCCGTAGGGCAGGACGAGCGCCCTGAACGACTCCGGCTTCAGGCCGGCGGCCAGGGAGTCGGGGTCGGTGAAGTACTCGACCGAAAAGCCTTCGAGCGCCGCCCGGATCGCTTCCCTTGTCAGGGCCGGGGCGTCGAGCGTGGGGAAGCCTTCGGCCAGGAAACAGGCGGCGTCCCTGACGGCTTTTTCCGTTTGGGCCGGCCCGCCGGCGGGGCGGGGCGGCGCGAACGCGAGCGGGACGACGAGCGCGCAGACGGCCGCGAAGAGGAGCGGGACGCTTTTTCCGGCTTTCCTTATTATTATTTGCCTCATGGCTTATCCCTCCGGCCGCCGGGCCGCTCGCCGCCCGGAAATATGCCGCGGCTTTGACTTGTCTCTGTGGTTTCGCGGCGATGATAAATCGCGGCCGGAAGCACTGTCAAGCCACGGCCGGCGGTTTGTAATCGCCGGCCGCTTCGGCTATCATAATATCCGCGCCTGCTCGAGTGAATTTATATATTAGATAGGAAAAAGGACCAATGGCCAGGTTCAGCGAAAAAGAAGCCCGCTCCGGATTGGACGCGGCCCTGCCCGCGATAGAGACCATTCCCAACCAGTTCCGGGATTACGAGATAACGGTCGAGTACCCCGAGTTCACTTCGGTCTGCCCCAGGACGGGCTTGCCGGATTTCGGGACGATCACCGTTTATTACGTCCCTGACAGGAAAATACTGGAACTCAAGAGCCTCAAGGAATACCTGACGGCCTACCGCAACCTGGGCATTTTCTACGAGAACGCCGTCAACCGCATCCTCGAGGACATCGTCCGGGCCTGCCGGCCGAAATACGCCGTCGTCACCGGCGAATTCAACCCGCGCGGCGGCATGACCTCGACCGTGGAAGCGACCTGGCCGCGCCGCGGAAGGAGCGGCCGCTGACCCGGCCCGCGCGGCAGGCCTGACCCCGCCCGAAACATCCGGAAAGACCATGACCACGAGGAACGGGAACGGCGCGAAGTTCAGGCCGAGCGACCTGGCCATGCTGTTCGTCGTCCTGGCCTGGGGCGTCAATCTCACCGTGTTGAAGATCGGCCTGCGCGGCCTGCCGCCCCACGCCTTCAACGCGGTTCGCCTGACGCTGGCCTCGCTCGCCTATCTCGCCATCCTGGCCTTGACGCCGTCGGGGTTCCGGCCGGCGAAGGGCGACCTCTGGAAAATGGCCGGGCTGGGCCTTTTGGGCCTTACGGCCTACCAGGTTTTTTTCATCAAGGCCATAAGCGTCATGAACGCCTCGGCGGCCGCGGTCGTCATGGGCACGAGCCCGGTCTTCATCGCCCTCCTGAGCACGGCCGTCGGCCAGGAGAAGATCCACTGGGCCGGATGGGTGGGCATCGCTTTATCGTTCGCCGGCTTCTTCCTGGTCGTTTCCGGCGAGAACGGCGGCGGAGGTTTCACCTGGCAAGGCGCGCGGGGAGCGGTCCTGATCCTGCTGGCTAACGCTTGTTGGGCCGGCTACACCGTCTTCGCCCGGCCGGTCCTGGAGAGAAATCGGCCGTTCCAGGTCTCGGCCCTGGCCACGGTCTTGGGCACGGCCGTCTATTTGCCCTTCAGCCTGCGTGAGCTCTCCCGGCTGGACTGGGGAAGCATCACGCCCCTGGGCTGGGGAGCCATCGCCTATTCGGGCCTCGTCGCCATAACGCTCTGCTTCGCCCTCTGGTATGTTTCGCTTAAAGCCGTCGGCAGCGCCAAGACAGGCGTCTACGGCAACCTGACGCCCATCGTGGCCGTCGTGTTCGCGGCGATCGTGCTCGGCGACCGGCTGACGTCCCTGCAGGCCCTGGGCGCGGCCGTCACTCTGGCCGGCGTCTATCTGACGCGCTCGGGCTACCGGTTCTTCGTCCGGGACCGGTCCGGTCTTTGAGCGGCCCGGCCTCGGTCGGCGACAATTCCGCGCGTCGAGCAACCATTTTCATCTTCAAGCCGTCTTGGATAGCGGAACCCGCGGCCGGCGGCCCGGGTTTTATCATGATGGAGATAGGTGACGCATGAATTACGTCCGCAAGTTCTCGGCATTCGCGGCCGCAGCGGCAGCGTTGATGACCTTCGTCCTCGTTGCCCGGCAGGCCCGGGCCGCGCAGGCCGCGCCGGAAAGACGCGTTTGCCCGGCCGTCCGGGTCAACCCGCAAGCGCCGGAAATCGACGGCCGGCTCGATGACGAGGCCTGGCAGAAGGCCGCCTGGCAGTCCGGCTTCGTCCAGTACGAGCCCTACGAGGGCGCCAAGCCTACCGAGGAGACCTCCTTCAAAATCCTTTACGACGACCGCAACCTCTACGTCGGGATACGGGCGCATGACAGCCTGGCCGACAGCATCCAGAAAAGGCTGTCGCGGCGCGACGACATCAGCGGCGATTGCGTCGCCGTAATGATCGACAGCTACCATGACCACCTGACCTGCTTCACTTTCATCGTCAACGCCGCCGGAGTCCGGGCCGACGAGCTCATGAGCAACGACAGCGCCTGGGAGCGGAACAGCGACGCCTCCTGGGACCCGCTCTGGGAGGCCAGGGTCTCGGTAGACGGGGAAGGCTGGACGGCCGAGATGAAGATCCCGCTGTCCCAGCTCCGTTTCTCGGAGAAGAGCGGCCAGGGCTGGGGGCTGCAGGTGGCGCGGCGGCTTTTCCGCAACAACGAGACTTCGCTCTGGCAGGCTATCCCTAAGAAAGCGCCGGGCTGGGTCAGCCAGTTCGGGGACCTGACGGGCTTCGACGGCCTCAGGCCGCCCCGGCAGGTTGAGGTCGCGCCGTACGCTGTGGGCCGCCTGAGGAACTACGAAAAGCAGGCGGGCAATCCCTTCGCTCCCGGGCACGAGGAGGTCCTCGTCGGCGGCCTGGACGGCAAGGTCGGGGTGACGCACGACCTGACCATGAATTTCACCGTCAACCCGGATTTCGGCCAGGTCGAAGCCGACCCGTCGGTCATCAACCTGACCGCCTACGAGACCTGGTTCGAGGAGAAACGGCCCTTCTTCGTCGAAGGGAAGAACATCATCGATTTCCAGATAACAGGGGGGGACGGCGATTTCTCCTACGACAACCTGTTCTACTCGCGAAGGATAGGCCGGGCGCCCCAGTCCGCGCCGACGACGGCCGGGTTCGCCGACATGCCGGCGGCGACGACCATCCTCGGGGCCTTCAAGCTCTCGGGCAAGACCCGGCACGGGCTGTCCATAGGGCTCATGGAAAGCCTGACCTCGAAGGAGTCGGCCTCGATCTACGACGGCGGCGCCTACTCGTCGCAGGCCGTGGAGCCGCTGACGAACTACTTCGCCTTGAGGCTCCAACAGGATTACAACCGCGGCGGCACGACCGTGGGCGGAATGTTCACCGCGGTCAACCGCAGGCTGGACGGGACCGGCCTCGACTTCCTGCACCGCGAGGCCTACGGCGGCGGCTTCGACGTCCTGCACACCTGGCGGAACAAGGACTACTACGTTTCGCTGAAGGCCCTGTTCAGCTTGGTGCGCGGCAGCGAAGAGGCCCTGGCCCGCACCCAGCAGTCGCCCGTCCATTACTTCCAGAGGCCCGACGCCGGGCACGTCGAGTTCGACCCTGAACGGACCTCTCTTTCCGGGCACGGCGGCTCTTTCGACATAGGCAAGCAGGGCGGCGGCAGGTTGGTCTACTCCGCGGGCGTCACCTGGCGGTCGCCCGGCCTCGAGCTCAACGACATGGGCTATCTGCGGTCCGGCGACCGGCTCCTGCAGTATTTTTGGGCGGGCTACCGCTTCTACAAGCCGTTCGCCTTTTTCCGAAGCCTGAACCTGAACGTCAACCAGTGGACGGGATGGAACTTCGCCGGCGAGCGCGTCTTCGCCGGCGGCAACATCAACGCCTGGGCCCAGTTCAAGAACTACTGGAGCGCCAGCGTCGGCGTCAACCGGCAGTTCAACGGCCTTTCCGACGGGACGCTGCGCGGCGGGCCGGCGCTGCGCGTGCCGGGCGGATGGAACATCTGGTCCAGCCTCCAGACGGACATGAGGAAGAAAACGCGGCTTTCGCTCCAGTACTCGATGTTTGACCGTTCGAATGGGGACGGGGCCAGCCGGAACCTGAGCGTCAGGCTGAACATGATCCCCAGCCAGGCCTTCAATTTCTCCCTCCAGCCGTCATATTCCTGGAACTTCAACGAGATGCAGTACGTCGGGACCTTTGAAACCGTGGCCGGGACGAGATGGCTGACCGGGCGCATCGACCAGAAGACGGTTTCCCTTGTCCTGCGCCTGAACCTGAGCCTGGCCCCGGACCTGACCCTGCAGTTCTACGGCATGCCGTTCATCTCGGCCGGCAGGTACGGCCGCTTCAAGAGCGTCGTCAGCCCGCGGGCGGCCGTCTGGAGCGAGAGGTACGACCTTCTTGAAGGCGGCCGGGTCGCGTTCGACGCGGCAACGGGCTCCTACGCCGTCGACGAGAACGGCGACGGCGCGGTCGATTTCAGCTTCGCCGACCCGGACTTCAACTTCCTGCAGTTCCGTTCCAACCTGGTCGCCCGCTGGGAGTTCCGGCCGGGCTGCACCGTTTACCTGGTCTGGTCCCAGGGCCGGACGAACTATCTGAACTTCGGGGATTTCGACTTCGACCGTGACTGGAGCACGCTCTTCAACACCAGGCCGGACAACGTGTTCCTGGTCAAGTTCGCCTACACCTTCACTCTCTAGGCGGCGGGCGCTCCGCAGCGACGCGGCCGCAGTCGGGATCGGAGGCTGAAGCAAGGGCGGGGGACCGAGTGCGCCGAGAGCCCGGGACGAAGGAACCCGGGACGGCGGAACGCCGCAGATACATGGAGATCCCTGTGTTAACTGAGGCGTCGCTAATGTATCAGACCCCGCCGAACGGCGCTGGGCCTTCGTGCCCGTGTTGGGGTTCCGGTATTTCAGCGATGTGGAAGGCCGTCGGGCGGCCCCTGTCAGCGCAGGCCGAGGGCCTTGTGCTGCTGGAGCGACACCCTGATGTTGTCCAGGCCTTCGTAGCAGGCCCGGAAGGCGAGTGAAGCCGCCTTCTTCATGCTCCAGCGCAGGCCGCTCTGGGGCTGGAGCAGGATGGGCACCCGCGGCGGGAATCTCCGTCTCATCCGGGCGACGGTCTCGAAGGTCAGCTCTTTCGAAACGACGAGCTTGACCTCGCGGGCCTTCTTGACGAATCCGGGCCGGAACGAATAGAGCGGCGGTTTCGGGGACAGAGTGTACCAGTCGGCGGGCGGCCGCGGCTCGAAAGTGCCGTTGGTCTCGACCTGGACGCGCAGGCCCAGCCGCCGGACGGCCTTTATGAAGGGCGCGACATCCTGGGCCAGCGGTTCGCCGCCGGTCAGCACCACCCAGCCGGCCGGCAGGGCCCGCCACAACCGGGCGATTTTCAAGAGCAGGTCGTCGACGGCCTCTTCCCGTCCGGACCTCCAGGCGCGTTTCGTGTCGCAGAAGGGGCAGCGCAGGTTGCAGCCGGCGAGACGGACGAAAATGGACGGTTCGCCCTGTCTCAGGCCTTCGCCCTGGAGCGAGGCGAAGACCTCAATCGTCCTCAGAGTAGGTGGCCGAGGCATCCTCGGACTCCCAGACCGTGACCGATTTCACCGGGTATTTCCCCTTCAGCCGGAGGAAGAAGGCCCGGGCCAGGTTCTCGGCCGAAGGGTTGAAGTCGAAGACTTCGTTGAGGAGCGCGTGGTCGGGCAGGGCCGCGGCCAAGTCCTTCTTGACTTCCGTGAAATCGAAGCCGATGCCGGTGGCGTCGAGCTCGCGGACTTCAACGGCCACCTCGACCTGGAAAGTGTGGCCGTGGAGCCTCTCGCACTTGCCCCTGTATTCCTTTAAATAATGGGCGGCCGAGAACCTCTCCCTGACCCTGAGCAACCAGCTCATGACCTCGCCTCCTTTTCCAGACGCGCGAGAAACGGGTCGCGCTTACCCACCCGGCGCCAGGCGGCCGCCCGCAGCCCGCAGGCGGCGCACCTGCCGCACGGCCTCTCGCCGCCGGCATAACAGGAATAGGAGAAAGAATAGTCGGCCCCGAGCTCGAGCCCCAGCCTGATCACGCCGGCCTTGTCCAGGCCCAGCAGAGGCGCGTGGATGCGGACGCGCGGGCCGCCTAGGGCGGCCTTGCCGCCGGCGTTGACGGCCTTTTCCATGGCCCGGACGAAGGCCGGTGTCGTGTCCGGGTAATCCGGCGAGTCGAGCACATGGAAGCCGCAGGCGAGGTCGCTGATACCGCGAGCCTCGGCCCAGGCCGCCGCCAGAGCTAGGAAAACGCCGTTCCGGAAAGGCACGTAGGTTGCGGGCGGCGAAGCTCGCTTGAGAGACGCCTTCAAGCCGGGCAGGGGCCGCGCCGGGTCGGTCAGGGCCGAGCCGCCTATGCTCCCGAAGTCGACCTTGAGGACCGTGATGGGGATGTTGAGCCGCCGGGCGGCCCGGCGGGCCAGCCTGACCTCGAGGCGGTGCCGCTGGCCGTAATCGAAGGTCAGGGCGTGAACGTCGCGGAACCTGGACAAGGCCCAGTACAGGACGGTCGTCGAGTCCAACCCGCCGGAAAAGAGCACCACGCAAGCCGGCTTCTTTCTCATGGCCATCCCTGATGATAGATTACGCCGGCCGGCTTTGCAACAGCGGGGAGACTGGGGACAGGCACCAACGGTGCCTGTCCCCAGTCTCCCCGGGCGGCACTAGATCATAGGGGCTTCGATTGAAGTTCGGGCCGCTCTCCGGCCTGAACAAATCCCCGAGCTTTGCCGGCGGCGCTCGGCCATACATCGGACGCCGGCCGGATACTGTCAGGCTTGGCTGAGCGCCGCCCCCGGCACAAAGCGTCGCTTCCGCAGTGAACGAGACCGTCGGCTTGACACCCCCGGCCGGCCCGGTTAAGCTGAAGCCGGCTCGGCGGAAAGAGGGCCGGACGACCGACCTGCCCTGTCAGGGTTGAGGCTGCGATGCGTTATAAAACGGCGATAAAGGGCGTCATCCTGTTGTCATGCACGCTGGCCGCCGCCGTCGGCGCCTTCCCGCAGACCCCGGAGCAGAGCGGCCAGGTCATGACCCTCCAGCCGGAAGGCCAGTTCGAGCTGTTCAAGAAGGTCCTCGGCTACGAGCGGAACTGGAAGAGCAGGGTCGGCGCGGACCTGACGATCGGAGTCCTCTTTCAGAACGGTTATCAACTCTCGGCCTGGACCTACGAGGACCTGGCCCGGACGGCCGCAGGCGACGCCGGGATGTCGGTGGAAGGCGTTCCCATTCGGGTCGTCGGCATAGACCTGGATGGAACGGGCGACGTTTCGGCCAGGATAGCGGAAGAGAATGTCGATTTTCTTTATTTCGCTCCGCTCAGCCCGGCCGCCGAGCGCGCGAAACTGAAGGGCCTGATCGAAACCTGCAACCGGAAGCGCCTTCCGACGCTGACCGGCACGCTGTCCTATGTCGACCTGGGGGTGGCCCTGGGCTTCGGCCTGGAGTCCGGCCGCCGCCGCATCGCGGTCAACGTGAGGGCCTCGCGCGCGCAGGGCCTGGACCTCAGCTCCCAGCTCCTGAAACACGCCTGGATACGGTGAGCGATGCGGCCCCGCAAGAAGATCCTGTTCCGCCTGATGCTGGTCATCGTTTCTTTCGTCCTGTTCGTCGCGCTCGGCGTGCTGGTGATAACGCCGTATGTTTACAGAGTCCATGTCATGAGGGACATGGAGAGAAAGAGCGCCAGCATGGCGGCCATCGCCGCTTACAGCATCGCTCCGGCGGTCCAGTTCGAGGATATGCAGGGCCTGCGCGAGGTGTTCGACAGCCTGAGCCGGGACGAGGAGCTCGTCTTCGTCGTCGTCGAGGATGCCGCCGGCCGCGAGCTGGCGGCTTTCAGGCGCGGCGCCCAGGCGGACACGGACAGGGCGGGCGAGGCGAAAACGGACACTTCCGGCCTTATCATGAACGGGACCGTATGGAGCGTCAAGAGAGAACTCGAAAGCCGGGGAATGCGATTGGGCAGGGTGCGGCTGGGCTTTTCCATGCTGCCGGCCTACGCCGAACTGCGCCGGGTGAGGCTGGCCGCGGCCGCCTTTTCCCTGTTCATATTCTTCATGGGCACGCTGGCAGCTTACCTTCTCAGCGCCACGCTGACCCGGCCGCTCAGGCGCGTGACGGCCGTCGCCCGTGAGATCGCCGCGGGCAACCTGGAAAAGCGCGCCGAAGTTCTCTCGCGGGATGAGGTCGGCGTGTTGGCAGAAGCTTTCAACGCCATGCTCGACCGCCTGGCCGCAGCCATGAAAAGCCTGGACGAGGCCCGGGAAACCCTGGAGACTCGGGTCGCGGAAAGGACCGCGGAGTTGGAGGACCGGACCAGGGAAGCGGGCATCCTGGTCGAACTCGGCGACGCCTTCCAGGTCGCCCAGTCGGAAGAGGAAACCCTCGGCGTCGCCGTGAACGCCGCCCGGCGGCTTTTCCGCGACGAGAGCGGTGCGGTCTATATACGACGGGCCGGGGAAGACGAGCTGGCCAAGGCCGGCGAATGGGGCGACGGGCCGCCTTCCGTCCATTCGTTCTTCCCCGACGATTGCTGGGCCTTGAGAAAAGGCGTGATGCATTCCTTCTCTGACCCCTCGGCCGACCTGGCCTGTCCGCACGCGACATATGAAAAAGGCGAGGCTCGTACCTATTTCTGCATCCCTCTCATTTCCCGCGGCGAGGCGCTCGGAGTCCTGCATATCGAGTGCTGCCGCGCGTCAAGACAGTCCGGCGGCGATGACAGCGAAGCCGCCCGCGTCAGGGATGCCCGGCGCAAGACGGCCCTCGGCTTCGCCCAGCGGGTTTCTTTGGCCCTGGCCAACGTCCGGCTGCGCGAATCCCTGAGGGAGCAGTCCATCAGGGACCCGCTGACCGGGCTCTACAACCGCCGCTATCTCGAGGAGACCTTGGGCCGTGAGCTCCACAAGGCCGAGCGGGCGAAAACCGGGCTGGCGGTCATGATGCTCGACATCGACCATTTCAAGCTGTTCAACGACGTGCACGGACATGACGCCGGGGACGCCGTGCTCCAGGCCCTGGCCGCGTTGATGCAGGCATCTGTGCGGAAGGGAGACATCGTCTGCCGCTACGGCGGGGAGGAATTCGTCATCATAATGCCGGGGACGTCCCTCGGGACGGCCGAGGAACGTGCACTGCTGCTTCTCGAGCGCGCCTGCCGCCTGGAAGCGAGGCAGGGAACGCTGAGGCTCAAGGGCATTACGATATCGATCGGCCTGGCTCTCTATCCGGAGAGCGGCTCGACGGCGGAGGAGCTGCTTCTTGCGGCCGACGCGGCCCTGTTCGAGGCTAAGAATTCCGGCCGCGACCGGCTCTGCGTCCGCCGGGGGAAGTGAGCCTGGCCTGACCTTCTCGCGCCAGTCGACGCCTCTTCCCGGTCGCGGCGCCTTTACTAAATTAAGGAAGGCCGTCGCGCAGGAGGATGTCAAGGGCGGAGCGAACGTGCGCTCCGCCCTTTGCTCTTGTAAGCTCGAACGAGACCTTAGTTCAGTTTGAGCGGCTGAACGGCCGGCAGCAGCGAGAAACCGGCTTCCTGGAGCGTCTTGCTCAGGGCCGCCACGTCCTTCTCGTAGAATTCGTTGAAGCCCGCGAGGAAAGACTCGAGCCTGGCCCTGACCTTGTCGTACTTGACCCGCGCGGCCTGGGAGACGGGCTCGATGCCCGCCCCGGCGATGCCGCTCACGGCGCTCATCACCTGGCTCTGGAGTCCCGCGGAGCGGTCCGCTATGCCCTGCTTGGGCGGGGTCGGGTTGAGCGTTTCCTGCAGGGCCTTGAGCTTCTTCTCGACCTCCGACATCTGCTTCATGATGTCCATCATCTTGGGGTTGCGCTGCTGGCGCGCGTGCTGCCCGACAGTCTGCAGGGCCTGCTGGGTCTGCTGCAACCTTTGCGCGGCCGTCTGGACGGTCCGCGTCAGCCTTTGGGCTTCCCTGGCCATGTCATGGTTGGCTTTGAGGACCGCCGGGTCGATCGTGAACCTCGGGTCGGTCTTGACCTCGAAGCTCTGCGAGGCTTCTTCTCCTTCGTACTTGACCTTGACCGTGTATCGGCCCGGCAGTGCCATCAAACCGCCGCCCCGGCCGCCGAAAAAGCCCATGGCCGCCTGGGCGGCCTGCGCGGCCTGGCCCTCGCCGGCGGTTTCCCTGAAGTCCCAGTAGACCCGGTTTATGCCTTTCTCCTCAGTCCCCGGGACAGAGGCCACGACCGCGCCCTGGGCGTCCAGGATGCTTATCTGGACACGGCTCGAGCCCCTGGCGAGCATGCCCATCTGCCTCATCCTTGAGGGGTCGATGCCCCGCTGGGCCATCATGGCCATCATCTGACTCTGTTCAGGCGTCGGTTCCGGCTCCGCTTCCGGCTTCTTCTCGACCGGCGTGAGGAAGTAGGTGATGGCCGCCCCCGTTCTTTTGTTCTCGCCGGCGAAAACGGCGTCGCCCGGGCTCATGTAGGAGCTCATCCGGCCGGGCTGGAACTGGAAGGCGTCCGCCGCGGGGAAAAGATGGAGTTTCTTTTTCATGACCTCGTCGCTGAGCTCGCGCAGGGGCGAGATGTCGTCTATGACGTAGAGCGAGCGGCCGTGGGTGGCGATGATCAGGTCGTTTTCCCTGGGGTGGACGGTGAGGTCGTAGACCGGGCAGGTCGGCAGCCCGTTCTTCCACTTGAACCAGCTGCCTCCGCCGTTAAGGCTGACGAACAGGCCGAACTCCGTCCCGAGGAATAGCAAATCCTTCTTGACGGGGTCCTCTTCGACGGCCATGCAGTAGCCGTCGACCTCCGCCGTGGCCAGGTTCTTCCAGGTCTTGCCGTAATCGGCCGTGCAGAGGACGTAAGGCTGGAAGTTGGAGCGCCGGTGGTCGTCGAAGACCACGTAGGCCGCGGCCTCGTTGAAGCGCGAGGGCTTGATGTGCGGCACGGCCGCTCCGGCGGGCACGAGCGGTTTCTTGCCGGACGCGAGCGTCTTCGACACGAGCTCCCAGGTCCTGCCGCCGTCGCGGGTGAGCTGGACATTGCCGTCGTCCGTCCCCACCCAGATCAGGCCTTCCTTGAGCGGGCTGGGGGCGATGCTGAGGATGGTGCAGTAGTTCTCGGCGTTGGTTACGTCGAGGGTCAAGCCGCCGCTTTCGGCCTGCTTCTGCTTCTCCGGGTCGTTGGTGGTCAGGTCCGGCGAGATGATTTCCCAGGTCCGGCCCTTGTCCGGGCTGCGGTGGACGAACTGACTGCCGAGGTAGATGGTGGCGGGCTTGAAGTGGTCGACGGCGAAGCCGGCGTTCCAGTTGAAGCGGTGCCTGACGTCCGATTCCGTGGGCACGATGTTCACCGAGCGCCCGGTCGCGATGTCGAAGTAATAGAGGCTGCCGCCCTGCGACATGCCGTAGCCGCAGCCGGGTTTCTCCGGGTCGGCCGCGGCGTCGAAGCCGTCGCCGCCCCCGACGTTGGTCCAGAGGTAATCGTAGAGAGCCCGTTCCTTCAGCGAATAGGCCGGCCCGACCCAGGTGCCGTTGTCCTGGAGGCCGCCGTAGACGTTGTAGGGAGTCTGCATGTCGTAGGTGACGTGGTAGAACTGGCCGAGCGGCAGGTTCTCGACGAAGCGCCAGGTGCGGCCCCGGTCATGGCTGATGACGACGCCGCCGTCTTCGCCGACGACGAGCGTCTCTCCGTCCGGGCTTATCCACATGGCGTGGAAGTCGGAGTGGGCCTGGTTGTTGGCGGTCAGCGCCCGGAACGTTTTTCCGCCGTCCTCGCTTACCCGGAGCTGGGTCTGGAGCATGTAGACGATGTTCTCGTTGACGGGATTGACCATGATGCGACTGTAGTAGAAGGGGCGGTTGTGGATATCGTTGGAGTCGTTGACGAGCTGCCAGGTCCGGCCGCCGTCGGCCGAGCGGTAGAGACCGTTCTTCTTGGCCTCCACCAGGGCGTAGGCGACCTCAGGCCTGTTTGCCGCGAAAGCGATGCCGATCCGGCCCAGTTCGCCCGCAGGCAGGCCTTCTTTCTCGCCGAGCCTGGCCCAGGTCTCGCCGCCGTCGTATGTGGCGTAGAGGCCGCTCCCCGGCCCGCCGGAAGAGAAGAACCATGGTTGGCGCCTGTGCTCCCACATGGCGGCCAGGATATGGTTGGGGTTGGCCGGGTCGACCGCCATGTCGGACACGCCGGTCTTTTCGTTGACGTAAAGGACCTTGCGCCAGGTCCGGCCGCCGTCGGAGGTCTTGAAAACGCCTCTCTCGACGCTGTCGCCCCAGGTGGCCCCCAAGGCGCCGACGAGCACGGTATCGGAGTCATCAGGATGTATGACGATCTCGGCGATCTTCTCGGTCTTCTCCAAGCCGAGGCGCTGCCAGGTCCGGCCGCCGTCGATGGACTTGAACACGCCGCGGCCGACGCTCACGGAATTGCGGGGGGCGGCCTCTCCGGTGCCCACCCAGACGACGTTCGGGTTCTTCCTGTCGACGGCGATGGCGCCTATGGAAGCGGCCGGCTGGTCGTCGAAGATGGGCGTCCAGGTCAGGCCTCCGTTCACGGATTTCCAGACGCCGCCGGCGGCCGCGCCCACGTAAATGACGGCGGGCGAAGAGGCCACGCCTTCAACGGCCCCTATGCGGCCGCTCATGTTGGCCGGGCCGATACTTCGGGCCTTGAGCGCCGCCAGGATCTCGTTCGGGTCCTTGGCCTGCGCGGACGCGAAGGAAGCGGTCAGGGCCAGAAAACAGAACAGGGCCAGTATGACGGTCGTCTTTCTGTTGCGGGACATGGGACCTCCTCCAGGATCATGGTTTTCGCAGACTTCAATCATAAATTCATTTTTTCGACGGCGCAACGGAATTTTTCTTCCCCTGTGATAGCCAAGCAATAATGTCCCCCTTTACTGCCGAGCTAAAATGTCCCCTCTTAGGAGGAGGGCATGAAGGGGTTCATCATCTTGAGCAGGCATGAGGCCCAGCGGGTTCAGGTTCTGGAGCAGGTCGTCCGAAAGGGTCTGACTCTGAAGTCCGGGGCGGGACTCATGAAGGTCGGCTACCGTCAGGCGAAGCGGTTGTTGGCACGGTATCGGGAGGCAGGACCGAAGGGGATGGCCCATCGGAGCCGGGGCCGGGCTGCTCCGAACGCCCTGGGGCCGGAAATCCGTCAACAGGTTCTGGCCCTTCACCGAGAGGTCTACTGGCAGTTCAACGATAGCCACTTCGTGGAGATGCTGGAGGAGCGGGAAGGACTTCGGGTCGGCCGAGAGACGGTTCGGGGCTGGCTGCGTGAGGCTGGGATTCGGCCGAAACGGCGGCGTCGTGCGCCTCAGCACCGCAGCCGTCGTCCGCGGCGACCTCAGCTGGGGCTACTCATGCAGTGGGACGGCAGCCCTCATCGCTGGTTCGGGCCCCAGCGGCCTCCCTGCAGCCTCCTGCATGCCGTAGACGACGCGACCGGGATAGTCCTGGGCGCCTTGTTCCGGCCCCAAGAGGATGCCATCGGTTATCTCAGGCTCCTGGATATGGTCCTGCGCCAGCACGGCATCCCCGCGGCCGTCTATCAGGACCGCCACAGCGCTCTGTTCCGCAACGATAACCACTGGAGCCATGAGGAAGAGCTGGCCGGGGTGCGCTTCCCGACGCACGTCGGACGGGTCCTGCAAGAACTGGGCGCGAACCAGATACCTTCCTTCTGTCCCCAGGGGAAGGGCCGCATCGAGCGCCAGGGCGGCACCTTCCAGGATCGCCTCATCGCCGAGATGGCCCTGGCCGGAATCTGCGAGATCGATCAAGCCAACGCTTGGTTGGAGGCTGTCTATCTGGACCGCTTCAACGCCCGCTTCGCTAAGAAGCCGGAGCTATCGGGTTCGGCCTTTCGCAAAATCAACGCCACCCAACGCTATCAACTCGTCTGCTTCGCCTACCAAGCCACTGTGGCCAACGATAACACTGTCCGACTCGGCGGCCTAGTCATCGATCTTCCACCAGGACCAGGCCGTCGCAGCTACGCCCGCCGGCGCGTCCTAGTCCGCCAGCACCTCGACGGCGCTTGGACGGTCTGGCTGGAAGGACGATGCATCGGACGCCACCCCCAGACGCCCCTGAGAGAGCCCTTCCGTTGCCGGCGGCCTTATCAACCTGGCGACGACCGTCGCGCTAAGCACATCCTCCAGGTCTATTATGAAACAACACCCGCCCCCAACCCAGGGGGACATTTTAGCTCGGCAGTTGAGGGGACATATTGACTCGGCTTAAACACGGAATTTTTCTTCCCCCCCGACCTGAAAGGGAAAGCCGTCGGGGTTCCTGACGACATGACAACAACGACGCGTCCCGTCAAAAGCCCCGGGCGTTGTTGACACTTAGGGCCGGGCGATGTAATAGTAGAATCCCTTTTGATCGAGAGCGGTTAGGGCCATGGCCGAAGCAACCGAAGAGAGACTGTTCGAGCTGGTCGACCGGGTGCGGCGCGGCCGCTCGGTCGTCGAGCGCGACGACCAGTACCGCCTCGAGGCCTTCCTGGACGCCGCGCGGGCCGCCGCGCGCCGAGGCGCCCGCCTCTCCGTCATCGATACGGGCCTTTTCAGCTTGAACGAGCTCGAGCTTCTCGTCGAACGCAAGGTAAACCTCTTTACTTCGGACGAGACCGGCCGCGGCCCCGACGACTTGGAGATACTGCTCGAAGCGGCGCGCCGCTCCGGGGCTTTCATCTCCCGGCTGGCTGTCCGCGACATCCCCGACGAAGCGTCCGGCTGGTCACTGGAGAGGCTCCTGGATTTGGCGCGCGCGGGCCTCGATATGCACGTGTCGAATTCCACAGTTCCCCGCGACCTGGAGGCGATGAAGCAACTGGCTGCCGCCTCGGGTCGGAGACGCGGCTTTTTCGTCTACTATCACCATGGGGCCCTGGCCGGCGACCTCGAGGCACTCGCCGGTCGCCGCAACTGGCTGCACTTCTCCGACCGGTCGTTGGATACCGCCGAAGAAGGAGAGGCGGCTGCCGCCGTCGCGGCGGCCTTCAGGGCCGCCGGCGGCAGGACCGTGGTCTATATCGAGCGCGGCCTCGGGCTAGACCTGCTTAAAAGGCTGGAGAGGGCCGGGGCTTTTCTCAATTTCCTGACCCCGCCTTCCAGCCGTTATTCCCTGCAGCAGGCCGTCGAGCAGCGGGCGTGGAGGACGCGGCTGCCGGCCCGGGCTTTCTACCTGACGACGGCCTGCCTGCTTTGAGGGTCGCGCCCGCGCGCGGTTCCCGTTGAAAAAAGGAGCGTTTCGGCTACAATAGTTGACTCATGTCCGCGGAGAACGCAGCTCATCTCCTTCCGCTCTGGACGGTCATCCCGTTCGTGGGGCTCCTTCTGTCCATAGCGCTGCTGCCGCTCAAGGCCCATCATTTCTGGGAGAGCCACAGGAACAAGGCCCTGGTCGCGGCTCTCTGGTCGCTGCCCGTTATCGTTTATTTCCTCTTCGTCCGGCACGAAACGCTGGAGCTCCTGCATTCGATGAAGGATTACGTTTCGTTCCTGCTCCTGCTCACCGCCCTGTTCATCATTTCCGGCGGCATCGTCATCAAGGGCGACATCCGGGCGACGCCCGCGGTCAACTCCGGCTTTCTCCTGGTCGGGGCCGTCCTGGCCAACTTCGTGGGCACGACCGGGGCGAGCATGCTGCTCATCCGGCCCTTCCTGCAGACCAACTCCGAGCGCCGGCGGACGGGCCATCTGCCCATCTTCTTCATTTTCCTGGTCTCCAACATCGGCGGCTGCCTGACGCCCCTCGGCGACCCGCCCCTGTTCATGGGCTTCATCAAGGGCGTGCCCTTTTTCTGGACCCTGAAGCTTTTCCCCGAGTGGCTGGTGATGGTCGGGCTGGTGCTGACGGTCTTCTATTTCTACGACCGGTACCAGTACGAGCGCGAAGAACGCCGCGACCTCATCCGCGACCGGGAGCTGTTCATACCGCTCCACCTGACAGGCGCCGTCAACTTCCTCTGGCTGGCCGGGGTCATCTCATCGCTCTTCATGCCCTTTCCGCGGCGCGAGGGCATGTTGATCCTGATGGCCGTGATGTCGCTGCTCACTTCGAGACGGGAGTGCCGTGTCGCCAACCGCTTCACCTACAACCCCATCGTCGAGGTGGCCGTGCTCTTCGCCGGCATATTCATCACCATGGTCCCGGCCTTGGTCGTCCTCAACACGCGGGCCGCGGAGCTCGGCATCAACAAGCCCTGGCAGTTCTTCTGGCTGACGGGCAGCCTGTCCTCCTTCCTCGACAACACCCCGACCTATCTGGCCTTCCTGTCCATGGCCCAGGGGCTCGGCCTCAACGGCGATGTAATCGGCGTGCCGGCCGCTTTCCTGCGGGCCATCAGCGTGGGAGCCGTGTTCATGGGCGCGAACTCCTACATCGGCAACGGGCCGAACTTCATGGTCAAGGTCATCGCCGAGGAGTTCAACTACCGCATGCCTTCCTTCTTCGGCTACATGGCCTATTCGGCGGCCGTGCTCGTCCCGCTCTATCTTATCCAGACCCTCATCTTCTTCAGGTAAGCGTCGGAACGTGCCTCCCGCGCTCCCGAACAGCCTGTGGAAATCCCGTGGCCAAAAAATAACAGCCGCGATCGGCCTCGGATGTCCCTGTCGGCTGGCGTTTGGGAATTAATCCTACCGATTGGGCCCTGGACAAGAAAAAATACAAAAAAAAGGGGTTTGACCGCAAAAAACCCTTGACAAAAAATTTAAATACCTTATATATAAGAATGAAAAAACCGAAAACTCGTTGGAAGGAAGAAGAGAGAAAGACCGGGCCGGTCGATGATAACATCGCGGGGGACGTT
>CAYWJT010000001.1:87950-115366 GCA_964458655.1 uncultured Eubacteriales bacterium
GAAGGAAGAAGAGAGAAAGACCGGGCCGGTCGATGATAACATCGCGGGGGACGTTCGAATATCTCAGTTGATACAAGGTGCGGAGCGATGAAAGTAGCTTTGCTTTTCAGCTCTAAGAAGGGGATGGAAACAGCCCTCTTTCGTCGCCCCGACGAGGCGTTCGAGGAGGACGTCGAGCCTCCACCTGATATGCTGGCCGAGTGCGACAGCGACGAGACCATCCAGGCTGTCGGCAGGGTCCTCGAGGAACGTCACCAGGTCCTCTATATCGAATCCGACGAGCGCGCCTACAGCCGGTTGAAGCGCGCCGCGCCCCATCTCGTCTTCAACATGGCCGAGCGCCTGTTCGGGCCCAACCGCGAATCCCACATCCCGACGGTCTGCGAGATGCTCGGCATACCGTACACCGGCTCCGACCCGCTGACGCTGGGCATCTGCCTCGACAAGTCCAGGGCCAAGGAGATCCTGAGCTACTACGGCGTCCCTAACCCGGCCTTCGTCGTGGCCGAGCGGCCGGACGACATCCCGGCCGGCTTCCCGCTGCCCGCCATCGTCAAGCCGCTTTACGAGGGCTCGAGCAAGGGCATCAAGAACAACAGCGTCGTCAGGAACCGGGCCGACCTGATGGCGAGGACGGCCGAGGTCATCGGCGTCTATAAACAGCCGGTCATCGTCGAGAAGTTCCTGTCCGGGCGCGAGTTCACGGCCGGCGTGCTGGGCAACGACCCGAACTACGAAGTGCTGCCCATAGTCGAGATCGACCATTCTGAGCTTCCTGACGGCGCCGAGCCTATCTATTCCTACGAAGCCAAATGGATCTGGGACCGTCCGGAAAAGCCGCTCGAGATCTTCAAGTGCCCGGCGCCTCTCGACGAGCGCCTGAGGTCGCGAGTGGAGCGAGTCGTCAGGGACACCTGCCGCATCCTGAGGATAAGGGATTGGTGCCGCATCGACCTGCGCCTCGACGAGTCCGGGGAACCCAACATCCTCGAGGTCAACCCGCTGCCCGGTATCCTGCCCAACCCGGAGGACAATTCCTGCCTGCCGAAAGCCGCCCGCACGGCCGGCTATTCTTATTCGGACCTGATCCATCGGGTCGTGGACGAAGCCGCCAGGCGTCACGGTCTGAGCGCGGCGCCGCGCCGGAAAGCGGCCGCGGTCGGAGCTGCGTCCCAAGTGGGAAGAGCATGAACGACCCGTTCCGAGTCGCGGTGGCCTACGCCGCCTTTCCCGTCCAGAGCCGGAACCCGGAAGAGACTGTTTCGGAGGAGTCCGTGGCGCAGATGGCCGGGGAAGTCTTCGATTGCCTAAAGGGAGCCGGTTACGACCCGGGGCTGATCGTGCTCGAGAAGGACGTCCTGGAGTTCATAGGCCGGGTCAGGCAGTTCGCGCCCGACGTCCTGGTCAACCTCTGCGAGAGCTTCGACGGCCAGCCCAGTCAGGAAGCGAACGTGGCCGGCCTGCTCGAGCTCCTGGACATCCCGTTCACCGGCAACGGCCCGGCGGCTCTCGCGCTCTGCCAGGACAAGTACCGGGCCAAGGGCCTGCTCCTGGCCCACGGACTGCCCACGCCGCAGGCCCAGCTGGTCTCCTCGCCCGAGGAGGAGATCTCGCTCGAGTTCCCGCTGATCGTCAAGCCCAACTTCGAGGACGCCAGCCTCGGCATCTGCGCCGATTCCATAGTCAGGGACGGGGAGAGCCTCCGCCGTCGGGTGCGTCACGTGGTCGAACGCTACAGGCGGCCGGCCCTGGTCGAGTCTTACATCGACGGCCGCGAGTTCAACGTCGCCGTCCTGGAGAACACCAAGGTCGAGGCTCTGCCGGTCTCGGAGATAGATTATTCGGGCCTGCCCGCAGACGTGCCGCGGGTCCTGGCTTACGCGGCCAAGTGGTTCGAGGACCATCCCCTTTACCAGAAGACGCCTCCGGTCTGCCCGGCCCACGTCGAGGAGGAGGAGCGAGAGAAGCTCCAGTTCCTGGCCGTAAGCGCCTTCAAGGTCATGGGCTGCCGGGACTACGCCCGGGTCGACTTCCGCATGGACGCCGAGGGCCGGGTCTACATACTCGAGGTCAACCCCAACCCGGACATCAGCACCGACGCCGGCTATTTCCGGGCGCTCAAGGCGGCCGGGATAGGCTACGCCGAGTTCTGGCGAACGATGATCCGGAACGCCGCGGAAAGGAAGAAGGGCCATGATCCGGCCGATGCTGCCGCGTGACAGGGAAAGGGTGCTGGGCCTGGTCAAGGAGACGGGCATGTTCACCGAGGCCGAGGTGGCCGTGGCCGAGGAGCTCATCGACATTTACCTCAACGACCCGCGGCAGAAGGATTACAGTGTGGTCGTGGTCGAGAACGAGCGCGGCGAGCCGGCCGGCTACATGACCTGGGGGCCGACGCCGCTCGCCGAGGACGCCTACGACCTCTACTGGATGGCGGTGTCGCCGGCCGAGCAGGGACGCGGCTACGGCCAGCGGCTCGTTCGCTGGCTGGAGGACGAGGTCAAAGCCAGGCGGGGCCGGCTGGTCATCGTCGAGACGTCCTCGCAGCCGAAATATCTTCCCACCAGGGAATTCTACATGAAGCTCGGTTATGCCGAGGTCGCCCGGGTGCCGGATTTCTACCGGCCCGGCGACGACCGCGTCATATACACGAAGAAATTCCGTTAGAAGGAGCAAGGAGGATGGACGACTGGCAGAGTTTGCTCCAGGGCAGTCTCAGGAGACCGGAGGAGATTGCCCGCCATTTCGGGCTCGACGCTGAGGAGGTCCGCAACATCACGGACGTCTTCAAGGCCCAGATCACGCCCTACTACGCCGGGCTGATCAAGCACCGCGGCGACGCCATCTGGCGCCAGGTCGTTCCCGACCCGGCCGAACTGCGCGGCCACACGGGCGAGGCCGACCCGCTCCAGGAAGACGAGGATTCGCCGGTGCCGAGCATCGTGCACCGCTATCCCGACCGGGTCCTGTTCCTGGTGTCGCACAGCTGCGCTTCCTACTGCCGTTTCTGCACCCGCAAGCGGAAGGTCGGCGACCCGACCAAGATCCACCCGCGTTACATCGAGGACGGCATCGAATACATCCGAAACCATCCGGAGGTCCGCGACGTCATCATCTCGGGCGGCGACCCGTTCATCCTGGCCGACGAGAAGCTGGAGAAGATCCTGGCCGGAGTGAGGGCCGTGAGCCATGTCGAGATCGTCAGGATCGGCACCCGCGTGCCCTGCTTCCTGCCCCAGCGGGTCACGGAGAAGCTGGTCGCCATGCTGCGGAAGTTCCATCCGCTCTACGTCAACGTCCATTTCAACCACCCGGACGAGATAACGCCCGAGTCGGCCCGGGCCCTCAACCTGCTGGCCGACGCCGGCATACCGCTCGGCAACCAGACCGTGCTGCTCAAGGGCGTCAACGACGACCCTCTTGTCATGCGCCGGCTGATGCAGAAGCTGCTGACCGTCAGGGTGAGGCCCTACTACATCTACCAGGCCGACTACGTCGCAGGCACGGAGCACCTGCGCACGACGGTGGAGAAGGGCCTGGAGATCATGGACGCCATCCGCGGCTGGACCTCGGGCCTGGCCGTGCCTTACTACTGCATCGACGCCCCTGGAGGCGGCGGCAAGATCCCGATCCTGCCCAAGTACGTCCAGTCCATCGACGAGGAACGGGTGGTCATGCGGAACTACGCCGGCGAGATATTCGTCTATCCGCAGGTGCAGCGCAAGACCAAGAAGAAGCACCGGACGGTGCCGACCTGCGTGGATTTCAACGGGCCTCTGCCGCTCTGACCGGCCTCCGACTCCGCAGCCGCTGAAAGATAACCGCGGCGCGCCGAAGCCGTAAACCGCGCTACGCGGCGTGACTCGCTCATAGTATGTTGACCCGGAGCCTGACCGGGTGGCCTTCCCGCCGTTAAAAGCGCGAATCGCTTCGCCCTAGAGATCGCCCGGACGGAGTTTATCGGAATTTCGCCTCGGGCGGGGCCGCGGGCGGAAGGGAAACCGGCCTTCGGGGCCGGCGGGGGTCAGCGCAGTTCCCTGAGGTAGGCAGCCAGCCCGGTCCGCTTGACGATCCCGAGCGTCTCTTCGCGGCTCACCGCCGCCTTCCGGCGCAGGGACTCCAGGACCCTGATGATGGAGAAAGCGACCTCGGCCGTCTGCCCCGCTTCCGCCTGCCTGTCCTTGAGGAAGGCGATGGCGTCGTAAAGGACGGCGTTGGCTTCCGCGTAGGTCACGGGCGCTGTTTCGCCGTGGACCTCCCTCCAGCGTTCTCCGGAGACGACGTCGTTTATGTGCGACTGGACGAGGTAGGTGGCGCGGCCGATGAGCTTGAGGTTGCTGGGGCTGACGTTGGTCATGGTGTTGCCGACGACCTTGCCCAGCTTGGCCATGACCGCGGTCGAATGGGCGTTGAGCAGCATCTTGGCGGCGGCCTGAAGGCTGATGTCGAAGGGCTCAGCGGGAGCGTCCAGCGCCACCTGGACGACGACCGGCCGGCTGTCTCCGTTCCCATAGACCCCCTTGAGCGCGTCGGCGGCCTCCTTCACGCGGCCGGCCGGCTGTCTCGAAACCAGGATGACGCCGAGCGCCGCCCCTGGCCGTGAAAAGAGGTCGAGGAACCTTCCGAAGTAGGAGCGCCGTTCCGTGAGCTCCTGTTCCTCGGGCGAAAGGCAGACCGCGACCCCCAGGTCGCCGGGCCGGGGGCCGCGCCTTTCCAGGTTGAACCGGGAAAAGGAGAAATCGTAAAGGTCCTGCTGGTCGTTGCCGGCCCTGGTCAGGCTATCCAGGGCGGCTTTCCTTAGGTAGGGGTCCTCGACCTCGGTCGCGAACGGTTCGCGGTAGAGCGCCGGGTCGAGGCCGCGGAACGGCCGTCCCAGGAAGGCCCGCCAGGCTTCGGCGCCGCCGCGCGCGGCGGTCCACACCTGTATCCAGCACTTGCGGACCGGCTCCCTGACCGTGTCTAGCGGGAAGAGGCGGAAGGTGGGGCTCCTCTCCGTGCTGTCTATGAACACCGTGATCAGGCCTTTTTGGGCGAAATAGGTGGAGAAGCGGCCCCCGGCGTAGGTGTCGGCCTCGAGGTCGGTCAGGGCGGCCAGTTCCGGCAGGGCCGCCGCCACCGCTTCCAGCGCCCGGCGGAAACGCAGCAGGCGGGAGGCCATCGTCTGCGCCACGTCGAAGCCGAGCCGGCGGAGCTCGGCCGGACTGAGGCAGCCGGCCAGGAACTCACGCACTCCTTCTTCGAGCACGGAGGCCACGACGTAGGTTTCGATGGTCGTCGCCTGCATCCGGGTGGAACCCGTGATGGCCTGGGGGCCGGTCGTCAGGTTGACCTTGGTGATGCCCGGCTCCTCGAGCACGCGGCGGCTCCTTTCGAAGGGCAGCAGCCGTTCGTCGGGGTTGTTGTAGACGAAGAAAAGCCTCTTTCGGCTCTCTGCCGGGTCGTAGCCGGGGGCGTCGCGCCATTGCTCATGCGCCCCGAGGATGGCGCCGATGACGGACGAGGTCTCGCCGCCCTCCGTGACGCAGATGACGACGTCTCCCTTGCCGATGCCGTGGTCCTTGAGCTGGAGGCGGCCGATGAGCTGTAGGTCCTCGAAACCCTCGAGCGAGCTGATGAGGGCCCGGTCGGCGCCGGTCATCTCGCCTATGAGCAGGTCCTCGACCCGGTCGGGCAGCCGGCCCTCGAGCTTCTTCCAGAGTCCGCGCTCGGCTCGGACGCGCCGCCAGAAGGGCCTCCAGAAGGTGCTTTCCATCTGTTTGGCCAGCCGGCCCGTGGCCCCGCAACCGTAAACGTAAACGCGTCGGCCTTCCCGGAGCGCGGCCGTGACCGCGCGTGCGGCCTGTTCGAGAAGCGCCGTGTCCGAGGCCAGGCCTTCGAGCCGGGCCATGATGTCCCCGTCAACCTCGGCCAGCATACGCAGGCCGGCCAAGGTGTCGGCCGCGATGACCTCGCTCAGGTCCCAGGTCGCGGGATGGCGCTGTTCCGTAAGCAGGGTGTGAAGCTGGAACTGGGTCTTGCCGGCGACGTAGTCCAGCGATTCAGGCGAGGGCTTTATCCCGAGCAGGTCGAGGATGTCGGAACCCTCCACCGTCCCCGCCTTGACGGCCGCGGCGGACGCGCCCCCGCGCCCTTCGCGGCCGACGTCATGAGGACGTGCCGGTCCCGGCGGCGTTTCGAGCGAAAGGCCCGGCAATAACGCACAGGCCGCGAGTAAGGAGAAGGCCAGGACTCTTCCGCCCGCGGTCATTTGCCGTACTGCTGCTCGTCGTCGACGATGTCCCGCTCGCGCCAGTCCCTGACCCAGTCCTCGACCAGGAAGGCTTTCGGGCCGCCCTCCTCGCTCGAGCAGACGACGCGGTTGATGCCGGCGTTGATGATCATCTTCTTGCAGATGAAGCAGGGGAAGGCATTGATGACCCTGCCGTCGCGGGCCGAGCTGCCGAAGATGTACATGTCGCCTCCGAGGAGGCTGACCCCGGCCCGGGCGGCGTTGATTATGGCGTTCTGCTCGGCGTGGACGCTGCGGCAGAGCTCGTAGCGCTGGCCGTGAGGGATGCCCAGCTTGTCGCGGAGGCAGAAGCCGTGCTGGAGGCTGTCCTTGGTCTTCCTCGGCGCGCCCACGTAGCCGGTCGAGATGATCTGGTCGTCGCGGACGATGATAGCGCCTATGGAGCGCCGGAAGCAAGTGCTCCGCGTCGACACCTCCCTGGCGATCCCCAAATAATAATCGTCCTTGGAATTCCGCGCTCTGCTCATGTCAGTAGCTCCTCGAGTTTACGGCGCAGGTCGGCGATGCCGCCGTCGTTCCAGACCAGGAAGTCGGCCTCGGCCAGGCACTTCTCGAGCTGCTGGGAACTGTCATCGCCGGCCCTTTCCAATTCCTCTTTGCGCCGGAATTCCTCGAGCGTCGAGGCCGATTCGTCCCGGCCGCGCGAGCGGACGCGCTCGAAGCGGGTCTCGAGCGGGGCGTCCAGCGCGACCAGGACGAAGCCCTCGAGGCGGCGCAGGCGGGCGACCTCCGCGGCGTTGCGGATGCTGTCGATCACGGCCGGGGCCTTCGCTTTCTCCGCCACCCTGCGGGCCAGGACGTCCGGTCCGTGGAGCCGGCGCAGTTCGTTGCCGGCGCGGATGAGGTTGTCGCGGTTCGGTTCCTCGCCGCGGGCGGCCAACTCCTCGCGGATGACGTCGGACAGGGAGTAATAGTTGTAGCCGCGCTCCTTGAGAAAGGCGGCCGCTTCGCCCTTGCCGGCGCCGTTGGTGCCGGTCAGGCCGACGAACCTGTACTTGTGGGAAGCTTTCATCCGGCGCTTTCCTTGGCCTTCTCCTCCGCCGTCTTGGCCTTTTTCCTGTCCACGACCAGGGCGATGAGGATGCTTATCCCGTAGAGGATGAGCATGGGCACGGCCACGATGCTCTGGGTGATCATGTCGGGCGTGGGCGTGATGACGGCCGCGATGACGAAGGCCGCCAGGACGGCGTATTTGAAATTGCGCATCATCCAGCCGGCGGTGACGATGCCCATCCGCGCCAGGAAATAGATGAGCGTCGGCAGCTCGAAGACCAGCGCGATGCCCAGCAGGACCTTAAGGGCGAAGCCGAAGTACTGGTCGACGGTGATCACCGGCTGGAACTCCCGGCCCAGGGTCAGGAAGAAACGGCAGGCCCAGGGGAAGACGATGAAGTAGCCGAAGACCGCCCCCAGGCAGAAGAAGATGGTGGTCATGAAGACGAAGGGCAGGACGTACTTCTTCTCTTTCTGGTAGAGGCCCGGGGCCACGAAATACCAGAGCTGGAGGAAGATGAAGGGCGACACCACGAACAGGGAGGCCAAGAAGGCCACTTTGAGGTAGAGCATGAAAGGCGCGGTGAGCGTTGTGAAGGCCAGCTTGGTGCCCTCGGGCAGGTACTGGGTGACCGGCCTGGCGAGTATCCGGTAGATGTCGCGGGCGAAGATCCAGCCCGGGACGCAGCCGATGATCAGGGCCAGGAAGGAATTGAAGAGCCGGCCCCGGAGGTCGTCCAGGTGCTCAAGGAAGGTCATCTCGTCAGGCGACTTTTTTGCCTTCCCCAGTCTCATCGCTCGGGACTTCCTTTGTGATCTCTTCCTTGAGGTCCCGGACCTCCGACTTTATCTCGCGGTGGAGCTCGCCTATCTCCGAGGCCTGGATCTCGTCCTCGATCCTGGTCTTTATCTCGTCCGAGGCCTTCTTGAACTCCCGCAGGGCCTTGCCGACGCCGCGGCCTATTTCGGGCAGCTTGCGCGGCCCGAAAACGAGCAGGGCGATGATGAAGATCAGGATGAGCTCGGCCGGGCCTATGCTTCCGAACATCGCTTTTACCCGGCCCATTATAGCACGGCCGACGGGGGCGCGGTAGCTTTACTTTGCCCTGGGGCTCTGATAAGATAAAGCCCGGCTTCGAGATGAGAAAACGAGTCATTCCGGCCTCCCTGGCGGCGCTTTTCCTGCTCCAGGTCCCTTCCCATAACCAGGACCTCTGGCTGGCGGCCCTGAACAAGGCCAGGGTGGTGGCCGGCATCGTCGAAGCGAACTACTACAAGCCGGTCGAGGAGTCGGAGCTGGCCGGCTACGCCATGCGCGGCGTCCTCGACACCCTCGACCCGCATTCCTACTTCCTGGACCCGGAAGGCTATTCCCGGATGCGGGAGGATTACGCCGGCCGCTATTACGGCGTCGGGCTCCAGATCCAGAAGCAGGGCGACAACCTGGTCGTCATCAGCCCGATCGAGGGCGGTCCCGGCTGGAGGCTAGGCATCCTGCCCGGCGACGTCATCCTGACGATCGACGGCGAAAGCACCGTGCCCCTTTCGAGCTACGACGCCATGCAGAAGCTGCGCGGGGAAAAGGGCGCCAAAGTCACCATCACCATCTCTCGGGAGGGGCTCGACAAGCCGCTAGAACTGACCATCGAGCGTGAGGAAATACCGCTCCTGAGCATACCCTATGTCTTCATGCTCGACGAGAAGACGGGTTACGTCTACATCCGGAATTTCGGCGGAAACACCCCCGACGAGCTCCAGAGCGCCCTGGAGAAGCTCTCCCGTCAGGGGATGAAGAGCCTCATCCTGGACCTGCGCCTGAACCCGGGCGGGGCCCTGCGGCAGTGCATCGAGGTGGCGGACATGTTCCTGCCCAAGGGCGCGCTGGTGGTCTCCATCAGGGGACGTAACAGGGCCTATAACACCGATTTTTACGCCCGCTACGACGGCCAGTACGAGAAGGTGCCCCTGGTCGTCCTCATCGACCAGGGCTCGGCCAGCGCCTCGGAGATCGTCAGCGGCGCCGTCATGGACCACGACCGCGGCCTGATCGTGGGAGAGGATTCCTGGGGCAAGGGTCTGGTGCAGACCGTCTTCCAACTCGCGCCGGACACGGCCGTGGCCCTTACGGTAGCCAAGTATCTGACCCCGAGCGGCCGCTCCATCCAGCGGGATTACAGCCAGCTCGACGATTATCTCCTGAGCAAGAAGCAGCCCGAGCAGGAGCGCGAGGCGACCTACACCGACCACGGCCGAAAGGTCCTGGGACAGGGCGGCATAACTCCCGATTACAAGGTCAACAGCCTGCTCAAGCCGATAACCGGCCGGCTGAGGCTCGCGGGCGCGTTCTTCGGCTACGCCCGCAAGCTCCACCTGCAGCAGACCGAGCTCGGCAAGCGGGTCCTGTTCCTGCAGGACGAGAAGGGCGCCCCGGTCTCCGCCGCGGGCAAACTGGTCGTCAGGAAGCCGTTCCAAGCCGGGCCTGAGTTCATCGCTGATTTCCGCGATTACCTGGTCAGGTCGAAGGTCGCCTTCGACGAGCAGGCCTTCGAGGAGGCCAGGGACGAGGTCAAGCGGGAACTCGAAAGGGAAGTGACAGCGGCCGTCTGGGGCTTCGAGGAAGGGGTCCGCGTTTCACGCCTGTCCGACCCGGCGGTGCTGAAGGCCATGGAGGTCATGCCGGAGGCGGCCGTCATGCTGGAGAGGATGCTGGCTTCGGCCGCCGAGCGGGCCAAGGCCGGCAAATAACCTGAGGTAAGCCCGATGAAAATAGCCCTTGCTTCCGACCACGCCGGCTACGAGCTCAAAACGCGCGTCGCGGAATATCTCCGCGGCCGGGGCGTGGAGTTCAGGGACTTCGGCTGCGGGCCCGGCGAGACCGCGGATTATCCCGATTACGGCGCGGCCGCGGCGGCCGGCGTTGTCTCAGGCGAGTTCGACCGGGCCATCCTCGTCTGCGGAACCGGCCTGGGCATGGCGCTCGTGGCCAACAAGTTCAAGGGCATCCGGGCCACGCCATGCTGGAGCGAGTACACGGCCGAGGTCAGCCGCAGCCACAACGATTCCAACTGCCTGACCCTGGGCGGCCGGACCCATTCGGTGGAGCTGGCCCTGGCCTGCGTCCGGATCTGGCTAGACACGCCTTTCGAGGGCGGCCGCCACGCCCGGCGCGTGGACAAGATCAGGCTGCTCGAGGACCGGAATTTCAAATAACACCGCCGGCCGCCTCCGGCCGGCCGTTCGTTTTCGAGGAGACGGATGATGGCTTCGCTGCGGGAAAAGGTCGAGTCTCTGACCGCCAGGGTGGAGCGCAACAGCCGCTGGCGGCAGCGCGAGTGCTTCAACCTCATACCTTCGGAATCGACCCCTTCGCTCCTGGTCAAGCTCTGCGAGATCGCCGACCCTTCCGGGCGCTACGCCGAGCACCGGACCATGAAAGGCGAGGAGGTCTATTTCTACCAGGGCACGGATTTCATCCGCGATGTCGAGGTCGAGGCCCAGCAGGAGCTCCGCCGCTATTTCGGCTGCACGGACGTCGAGCTCAGGCCGGTCAGCGGCCAGATGGCCAACGAGGTCGTCTTCAAGGCCATGGTCAAGTTCCTGAACCGGGGCCGGCCGGCGGGGACCCCGCCGCGCCGGATGAGCCTGGTCATGAACAACGACCTCATCTACGGCGGGCACCTCAGCTCCCAGCCGATGGGCGCGCTCTTCAACTACGTGGAGGAGGATCCGGCGACCGGCAAGGAAAGGGTGATAAACCTGCCCGTGCTCAAGGACAACCCCTACAAGCCGGACACGGCCGCCCTGGCCGAGCTGCTCGAGAGGCACAAGCCGGAGCTCATCGTCTTCGGCAAGAGCATGTTCCTTTACCGGGAGCCGGTCCGCTTCGTCGCGGACATAGTCGCTTCCTGGCCGAAGCGGCCGGTCATCATGTTCGACATGGCCCACGTGCTCGGGCTCTACGGCGTCTTCCAGGAGCCGTTCGACGAGGGCGCGGACGTGGTCACCGGCAGCACCCACAAGACCTTCTTCGGGACGCAGCGGGGGCTCGTGGCCGGGAACTTCCCTCAGGCCTCGCCTCTGCGGCCGCTCTGGCTCGAGATAAAGTCGCGGGCCTTCCCCGGCTCGACCAGCAACCATCATCTGGGGACGCTCGTCGGACTGCTCATGTCGGCTTACGAGATGAACGAGTTCAAGGCCGATTACCAGGGCCAGGTGAGGCGGAACGCCCGGGCCTTCGCCAAAGCCCTCAGGGACCACGGCATCCCGGTGGAAGGCGACGAGGCCGACGGCTTCACCGAAACGCATCAGGTCATCATCCGGGTCAAGAAGTTCGGCCCGGGCATGGAGATGGCCCGGCGGCTCGAGGACAACAACGTCATCACCAACTACCAGGCCCTGCCCGACGACTCCACTTTCCTCGAGGCGAGCGGCATCAGGCTCGGCGTCCAGGAAATGACCCGCTTCGGCATGGTCGAGAAGGATTTCGACGAGCTGGCCGGCCTCATCGCCGATGTCGTCATCAGGGGACTCGATGTCAAGGAGAAGGTCACGGCCTACCGCCGGAATTTCCTGGACATGAAATACTGCCTGCCCGAGGCCGAGGCCGTGACCCTGGCCGCCCGGGTATTCCAGGCCGTCATCCCGGACGCGGCTTACGCCGCTAAGTTCGCGGAGAACCTGCTCAAACTGGCCGGATGAAGCCCGAGGCCGCCGGCCGGAATTTACGCTAAGGGAGGGTTGGCGATGAAGATCCTGGTGGTCGGTCAGGGAGGCCGGGAGCACGCCCTGGCCTGGAAGATAAGCCAGAGCCCCCTCGTCGAAAAGGTCTACTGCGCCCCGGGCAACGGCGGCACGCGGCTGGTGGCCGAGAACGTGCCGATCGAGGACACCGACATCGAAGCCCTGGCTGTCTTCGCCCGGCGGGAAGGCGTGGACCTGACCGTGGTCGGGCCGGAAACGCCGCTCGTGCTGGGGATCGCGGACGAATTCGAGAAGCAGGGCCTGCGGGTATTCGGTCCCAGCCGCAAGGCGGCCCAGCTCGAGGGCAGCAAGGTCTTCGCCAAGCAGTTCCTGGAACGCCACCGCATCCCGACGGCGCGCTTCAGGGTGGCCGACAGCGTCGGCCAGGTCCAGAAGATCCTGGGCTCGGGCGAGTTGGGACTGCCCGTGGTGGTCAAGGCCGACGGCCTGGCGGCCGGCAAGGGCGTCGTCGTCTGTCCCACCGAGAAAAAGGCCGAGGAGGCCGCCACAGAGATGCTGGTCGAGGGCAAGTTCGGCCCGGCCGGCCGGCGAGTTGTGCTCGAAGAGTTCCTCAGCGGCCGGGAGATGTCCTTCATCGTCGTCACCGACGGGATACACGTGCAGCCCCTGGTCTCGGCCACGGACCACAAGGCCGCCTATGACGGCGACCGCGGCCCGAACACGGGCGGAATGGGCGCCGTGTCGCCTTCCCCATACATGAGCGAGAGGCTGTTCAAGGAGATCATGGAAAAGATAATCCGCCCGGCCGTGACCCGGATGCTGGAGGAGGGCCGCAAGTACTGCGGCGTCCTTTACGCCGGTCTTATGATCACGGACAAAGGGCCCCGGGTGCTCGAGTTCAACTGCAGGTTCGGCGACCCGGAGACCCAGGCCCAGCTCCTGCGCCTGGAAAGCGACCTGGTCGAGCTTCTCGTCGACGCCGTGGAAGGCAAGGTGCTCCGGCACGAGGTCCGCTGGACGGCCCAGCCCTCGGGCTGCGTCGTCCTGGCTTCGGGCGGGTACCCGCTGCGTTACGAGAAAGGCAAGCCCATCACCGGACTGGACCAGGCCGAGGCCATACCGGGCGTCAGGGTGTTCCACGCCGGCACCCGCTTCGAGAACGGCGCCTATTTCACCAACGGCGGCCGGGTCCTGAACGTCTGCGCCTCCGAGCCCGGCCTCAAGGAGACGATGGAGAAGATCTACAGGGCCTGCGGCAGGATATACTTCGAGGCCGTGCAGTTCCGGCGCGACATCGGCGCCATAAAAGAAGAGAAAGAAGAGGCGGAGGGCGGACAGCCATGAGAGTGATGATATTCCTGGGCAGCGAATCCGACCTGCCCGTGATCGAGGACGCGGCCGGACTCCTCAAGGAATTCGGGGTGGAGTTCGGCGTCGAAGTCACTTCCGCCCACAGGACGCCCGAGAGGACGGTGCGGCTTATCAGAGAGGCGGAAGAGAAGGGGACCGAGGTATTCATTGCGGTCGCCGGCAAGGCCGCCCATCTGCCGGGCGTCGTCGCCTCCCACACCATCAAGCCCGTGATCGGCGTGCCGGTTTCGAGCGAGGCCCTGGCGGGGCTGGACGCCCTGCTCTCGATCGTCCAGATGCCGCGCGGGGTGCCGGTGGCGGCCATGGCCCTGGACAAGCAGGGCGGTTCCAACGGCGCGCTCCTGGCCCTCGAGATACTGGCGCTCAAGGACGAGGCCGTGCGGGCGCGGCTGGTCGAGTTCAGGGCCGCGGTCGCGGCCAGGGTCGAGGCCTCTTCCAAGAGGGTCCGGGAAAAGCTGTGAACGTGTGCCATGCCTTCCGTGGCCATAAAGAGTTTCGGCTGCCGGGTCAACCAGGCCGAGGCCTTCGCCTGGGCTGACGAGCTCGGCCGGGAGGGCTGGCGCGTCGAGACCGCCTGTCCTGAACGGGCGGACGTAGTCATCGTCAACTCCTGCACCCTGACGGCCAGGGCCGACCGGGACGTCTTCAAGTTCGTCAGGAAGGCCGGCCGAGAAAACCCCCGGGCCAGGATCATCGTGACGGGCTGCCTGGCCGAGCGGGCGGCCGCGGAGCTCAGCCGCCTCCCGGGCGTCGCCTTCGTGGCCGGCAACAAAGAGAAAGAAACGCTGGCGCGTAAAGCGCTTGAGCTCGCCGGTGAAGACCTGACCCCCCCGGGGCAAACGGCCGTCTCAGACGTTTCGGCAGGCGAAGCTCGTTCTGAAGGGGTCGCCGGGGCTACTTCTGAGGACGACGCGGCCTTCCGTTCCCGGGCGGTGGTCAAGGTGCAGGACGGCTGCGGCCTGCGCTGCACCTTCTGCGTCATACCGGCCGTCAGGGGCCGCAACCGTAGTGTGCCTATAGAAAAAATAGTATCCTGCGTCGCGAGCCTGGCCGGCCGGGGCTTCAACGAAGTGGTGCTGGCCGGTATCCACCTGTCCTCTTATGGCGCCGACCTCGAGCCGCGGGTCTCGCTCGTCGACCTGATCGAGGCGGTCGGCAAGCTGGACTGGCCGGGCTGGCTCAGGCTGACCTCGCTCGACCCGCGCCTGACGGGTCCGGAACTCGTTTCGCGCGTCGCCGCCGACCCCAAGGTGGCCCGGCACTTCCACCTTTCGCTCCAGCACGTCTCGGAGCGTGTCCTAAGCCGCATGGGCCGGGGCGGCGGTCCGGAGCTTTACATGGCCCTGCTCAGCCGCTTCAGGGAGCTTGCCCCGGACGCGGCGTTGGGGGCCGACGTCATCGTCGGCTTCCCCGGCGAAACCGAGGAGGAATTCGATGAGCTGCGGGATTTCCTGGCGCACTCGCCGCTGACCTACTTCCACGTGTTCAGCTATTCGCCGCGCCGGGGGACGCCGGCCGCCGCCATGGAGCAGGTCCGGGAAGAGCTCAAGGCCGAGCGCTCGAGGATATTGAGGAAGCTTTCGGCCGACAAGAGCCTGGCCTTCAGGCGGTCGCTCCTCGGCCGCAACTTGAGGGGCATCGTCATTCGCCGCAACGTTCGGCCGGCCGGGAAGCGCGCGGGGCCGGCGCCGACGGCCGGTCCGGGGGAGGGCCTGACCCTGCCCGGCGCGGAACGCGGCCGGCTGTCCGAGGTTTTGACCGAGAACTACATTCGCGTCATGGCCGCGGGCGACTGCCCTCCGGAGCGCTCCATGGTCAGCGTCCGGCTGACCGGCGTCCGGGCCGGGCTGAACGAAGGCGTGATCTCCGGCGAGCTTCCCGGCGCGGAAAGATCCGGCTGTCGACCGGGAGCGGCGGCTGGCATATAATGAGCAGACTAAGATGAACAGGATACGCGTCCTTCCCGAAGAAGTCGCCGCCAAGATCGCCGCCGGCGAGGTCATCGAGCGTCCCGCCTCGGTGGTCAAGGAGCTCGTGGAGAACGCCCTCGACGCCGGCGCCACGGAGGTCAGGATTGATGTCCAGGCCGGCGGCAAGTCCCTCGTCCGGGTCGCCGACAACGGCCGGGGCATGTCAACGGAGGACGCGGCCCTTTGCTTCAAGCGGCACTCGACCAGCAAGATCGCGGGCGAGCAGGACCTGGACAGGATCTCGACCCTCGGCTTCCGGGGCGAGGCCCTGGCCTCCATCTCGGCCGTCGCCCGGGTGACGCTGAAGACGAGCGACGGCGCCGGGGGGAAAGGGGTCATGATAGAGCGGGAAGGGGAGAAGCTCCTCTCGGTCACGGACATCGCCTTCCCCCGGGGGACGACGGTCGAGGTGCGCGACCTTTTCTTCAACCTGCCGGCCCGCCGGAAGTTCCTGAGGTCGGACCGTTCCGAGCTGAGCTTCATAGTCAGGACGGTCACCGAGATCGCCGCGGCCTTCCCGGAGACGCGCTTCGTTCTCGCGCATGGGGAGCGGACGCTTCTCGACTGCCCGGCGGTCAGGACCGCGGGCGAGCGCATCTATCAGCTTTTCGGGCGGGAAGTGGCGAGCGGCCTGATGGAGATCAAGGCGGCCGAGGGAAGCCATCGCCTTGAAGGCCACGCTTCGCTGCCGCTCGGCGGCCGGGCCGACCGTTCCCTCCAGCACGTCTTCGTGAACCGCCGTCCGGTCCGTGACAGGATGATCACGGCCGCCCTGAACCAGGCTTATGCCGGCATACTGGAGAGGAACAGGGCGCCGGAAGCCTTCCTGTTCTTCTCCATTCCCTTCGATGAAGTCGACGTCAACGTCCATCCCGCCAAGTCCGAGGTCCGCTTCAGCAACGCCCAGACGGTCTTCCGCCTCGTCATTCAGGCGGTCCAGGCGGCGGTGGCCAGGGGCCCGGTCCTGAAGAAGATGCAGCCGGCCGCCGGGGGGCCTGCGCCGCTTCAGGGAGAAGGCGTTGAGCGGACTGTGGCCGAACAGAAGCTGCCCTGGGGCGAGGCCGCCAGCGGGCCCGGTCTGAGGCCTGAAGATGAGGCCGGAAAGGGTCACGGAGGCCCGGTTTTCGGGCAGGGTTTCCCGGAAGGCGCCGTTCATGAGCTCCGACCGCAACCGGCGGCAGGGCCCCGGGTCATCGGACAGTACGAGAACCTTTACATAATCGCGTCGGCGCCGGAAGGCCTGCTGGTCATAGACCAGCACAACGCCCACGAGCGCGTCCTTTACGACAGGTTCGTCGAGATCGACCGCGAGCGCGCCTGGCCCGTTAAAATGCTGCTCGTGCCCGAGGTCGTCGAGCTTTCGGCCTCGGACTTCGCGGCCTTCGAGGAAGCCGCCGCCGACCTGGAGGCGATGGGCTTCGTGGCCGACCAAATGGGCGGACGGAGCGTGGCCCTGAAGGGATACCCCGACCTCTTCGGGCCGGCTGAGGTCAGGGACGTCTTCCTGAGCCTCGTCGCGGAGGGCTCGGGCCGGGCGGGTGAGGAGAGGCGCAAACGGCTCCTGGCCACCCTGGCCTGCAAGAGCGCGGTCAAGGCCGGCGAGCCGCTGAACATGGAGAAGATGTCCTACCTCGTCGAGGAGCTCTTCCGGACGGGCCAGCCCGCGCTTTGCCCCCACGGCCGTCCCATCGTCCTGCGCATCGAAAAGGACGACCTCGACCGCGGCCTGGGCCGGCCGGCGGCCCGTGCCGGCAGATGAGCCGGAAGCTTTCAGCTTCTCTTCGGCATCCGCGCCCGCGAAAGTTGCAGGGCTCAAGCCGCAGCGATAATCTCAGCCGTCGGGTTTGTCGAATCCGTCGAGTTCCGGCGCGGGCTTCGGTTCCCTGCTCCCGAAGCAGGCGTCCACGAGAAAAATACTATCCGTCGGGCCGGGCAAAGGGTATGCCCGCGATCCGCGCTCTTGGCGTCGAGCAGCCGCCGGCAAATTGACACTTTTCAGGGGCTTCTGTTAAGATGAACGCGATTTTTCGGGCCGGACGGGCTTCGCGTCCGCGTGAACACCTCATGACGAAGCGGAAACGGGGAGTGGCGCAGCCTGGTTAGCGCGCCTGCCTTGGGAGCAGGAGGTCGTCGGTTCGAATCCGATCTCCCCGATTCCTACGGTCGCGCCGAGCCGAGGTGAAGCGGCGCAGGCGGCATACTCGCGCGCCGGTCGGTCTGTGGGCAGGTCGTATAAACAGGCGGAGCGGCAGCCGTCTCTGAAGCTTCGACAAGCGGGATGCGGGCCGTGCGGAACGCGCAACGGCGGCGCGAAGACTGAAACGTCGGGGCGCGGTCTGGTATAATCTGGGACGCGGGCGCCTGTAGCTCAGGTGGATAGAGCAGCTGCCTTCTAAGCAGCGGGTCGGGGGTTCGAATCCCTCCAGGCGCGCCAGCCTTTTTCCAGGCCGGCCGGCTCAGTTTCTGAACCTGAAATCGCCCTCGATGAACAGCTTGCGGCAAGCGTCGACGACCTCCTTGTCGTAGAGGACGTCGCGGTTCTTGGTTATCTCGTAGATGGCCTCGCCCAGGGTCAGGGCCGAGCGGTATGGCCGGTGGGAGACCATGGCCTCGACGACGTCCGCGACGGCCAGAATCCTGGCCGCGGTCATGATCTGGTCGCCTTTGAGGCCGTTGGGGTAGCCGGTGCCGTTCAGGCGCTCGTGGTGCTGGAGCACGGCGTCGGCGACGGGCCAGGGGAAATCGATGGTCTTGAGGATGTCGTAGGCCACCTGGGGGTGCTTCTGGATGAGCCGGAACTCGACCTCGGAGATGCGCCCCGGCTTGCTCAGGATCTCGGCCGGGATGGCGATCTTGCCCAGGTCGTGGATTATCGCGGCCATCTTGACGCACTCCACCTCTTCGGGCGAAAGCCCCATCTTGGCGGCGATGGCCTCGGCCAGCTCGGCCACGCGTTTCTGGTGGCTCGAAGTGTACGGGTCGCGCGTCTCGATGGTCATCGACATCGCCGATATGGTCGCGTTCATGGCTTGCCTCAACTTCATCATGGCCGTCTCCAGTTGTTCCCGTGTCTGCTGGTCAACCCCCGCTTCCCTTATGCTGATGAGGTAGGCGCGTTCCTTGCCGAACCGGCCGCAGGCTATGTTCAGCTCCACCCGGACCCGCTTGCCGTCCTTCCGGCGCAGCCAAACCGGCGGAAGAGACAGGCGCGCCCCGGGCATCTCGCCGCCGGCCAGGAAACCGAGGCGGGCCGAATTTCCGTTCTCGGACACGACGTGGATGAGGAAGGGGGTTTCAAGGAGCTCGTCGTGGCCGTAGCCCAGGAGGGCCAGCGCCCCGGGATTGGCGTACCTGAGGAAACCGTCCTTGACCACGACCAGCCCGTCGGGCAGGCCCTCGACCATGGCCTTGAATTTCATCGGGAAACGTCCGGCCCTGGAAAAGGAGGGGTAGGTCGCGGTGGAGATATAGCGGAACCTTTCGAGTATCCGGGCCTGCGGTATATTGGTGCTCATAGTCGCCTTTCCAAATCGTTTTGTCGTCGCCGGGCCTCAAAAATTGAAAAACCCTGCGGCATGGCCGGGGACCGGACCTTTCGGTGGGGCATCTATCAGGGTTGGAGGCAGGTCATCCGCCGAGATGAGACAAAAATTGTTAATATCACCCCCCTTTTAATCATGCAAGGTGATTGACGCTTTCTCTTATCCGTAGAGAATGGAGGGCGTCGGCCGAATGTTCCCGAAGGAAGAAAGCATTGATTCAGGTTGACAGCGATTGTCGAAAAATCATAAGATGGTAGCAAAAAATGGCGTCTAACTTGGGAGAACTCCTCCTCAGGGAGAAAGCGATCACACCGGAAAACCTGAAGTCCGCGCTGGACTTCCAGAAAAAGAACGGCCTGCCCCTGGTCACGGCCATGGTCCAGCTCGGCTTCATCAAAGAGGAGGAGATCGCCCAGACCCTCAGCCGCCAGCTGGGCTATCCTTATATCGACCTCGACCAGTTCGAGGTCTACAGCGAGGTCATCAAGCTCATCCCCTCGGACATAGCCAAGAAATACGTGGTCATGCCCATCCACCGCATCCGGGCCTTCCTGACGCTGGCCATGGCCGACCCGACCGACCTCGAGATCATGGAGGACATCCGCTTCCGGACGGGCTTCAACATCCAGCCGGTCATCGCCACCGAATCGAGCATCCTCAACGCCGTCAACAAGTACTACGGTGCGAGCGACGCCCTCAAGGTCAAGGAGCTCATCGAGAACATCGAGCTGGCCGACGACGGCCGGGTGAACATCATCGAGGAGGTCAAGGAGGACCTCGACCTGACCGACGCCACCATCGAGGCCGAGCAGGCGCCCATCATCAAGCTCGTCAACCAGACCCTGATCGACGCCGTGCGCCGGGGCGCGAGCGACGTCCACTTCGAGCCCTTCGAGACGACTTTCCGCATCCGCTACCGCATAGACGGCGACCTGTACGAGGTCGCCAACCTCGGGCTCAAGTACCGGAACCCGGTCCTGTCGCGCGTCAAGATCCTGGCCAACATGGACATCGCCGAGAAGCGGCTGCCCCAGGACGGCCGCATCAAGATGAGGGCCAAGCTCGAGAACGGCAAGAAGAAGGAGGTCGACCTGCGCGTCTCCTCCCTGCCGACGATCTGGGGCGAGAAGATCGTCGCCCGTATCCTCGACAAGGAGATGCTGCGCCTCGACCTGACCCAGCTGGGCTTCGAGGACGAGCCGCTGCGCATTTTCACCGAGGCCATCCACCGGCCGTGGGGCATCATCCTGGTGACCGGGCCGACCGGCAGCGGCAAGACCAACACCCTGTACTCGGCCATCTCGACCATCAACTCCATGGACGTCAACATCATGACCGCCGAGGACCCGGTCGAGTTCAACATCCCCGGCATCAACCAGGTCCAGATCAAGGAGGAGATCGGCCTGACCTTCGCCTCGGCCCTGCGCTCCTTCCTGCGCCAGGACCCGGACATCATGCTGGTCGGCGAGATGCGCGACTTCGAGACCGTCGACATCGCCATCAAGGCCGCCCTGACCGGCCACCTGGTCTTCTCCACCGTCCACACCAACGACGCCCCCAGCACCATCATGAGGCTGGTCAACATGAACGTCGAGTCCTTCCTCATCGCGGACTCGGTCATCCTCATCGTCGCCCAGAGGCTGGTGCGCAAGCTCTGCAAGAAGTGCGCCGAGCCCCACGACATCCCGGAGCAGGCCCTGCTCGAGATGGGCTTCCGCAAGGACGAGCTCGGCGGGCTGCAGGTGCTCAAAGCCAAGGGCTGCGACGCCTGCAACCAGACCGGCTACAGGGGCCGGACGGCCCTGTTCGAGGTCCTCAAGATCGACGACGACATCCGCAACCTGATCCTCCAGAAGGCGCAATCCAGGGAGATTAAGAAGCTGGCCGTCGACAAGGGCATGATGACCCTGCGTCGGGCCGGCCTGAACAAGATCAAGAACGGGATAACCTCGGTCGAGGAGGTCCTGCGCGAGACCATCAAAGACGAGTTATGAGAGGCCGCGGCGACTAAAATTGCGCGGCCATTTCGCTTGAGAGCAAAGGAGGCGTCATGCCCATATCGATGGTGGAACTGCTGAAGGCCTGCGTCGACGGCGACGCCAGCGACCTTCACATCACGACCTACGTCCCGCCCCGCATCCGGGTACACGGCCGGCTCAAGGACCTGGACTACCCGCCGCTCACGCCCGCCCAGACCGAGGCCCTCATCTACTCCATCATGTCGGACAAGCAGAAGAAGATCTTCGAGGACAAGCTCGAGGTCGACTTCTCCTTCGGCCTGAAGGACATCGGCCGCTTCCGGGCCAACGTCTTCCGGCAAAAGGGCGCCGTGGCCGGCGCCTTCCGCCGCTTCCTTCCTTCCATGTGGAGCTTCGCCCAGCTGGGCATACCCCAGCGCGTCGCCCAGCTCTGCTACTTGCCGCGCGGCCTGGTCCTGGTGACCGGCCCGACCGGCTGCGGCAAGTCGACCAGCCTGGCCTGCATGATCGAACACATCAACGCCGAACGCGACGTCCACATCGTCACCATCGAGGACCCGATCGAATACTACTTCACGCCGCGCAAGGCCATCATCAACCAGCGCGAACTCTACGCCGACACGCATTCATACGCCAACGCTTTGCGCTCGGTCCTGCGCGAGGACCCCGACGTCGTGCTGGTGGGCGAGATGCGCGACCTGGAGACCGTCGAGGCCACCCTGCGCGTGGCCGAGACCGGCCACCTGACCTTCTCCACCCTGCACACCAATTCGGCGGTCGAGTCCATCAACCGCATCGTCGACATCTTCCCGACCCAGTACCAGACCCAGATCCGCATCATGCTCTCGATGACGCTCGAGGCGGTCCTGACCCAGGCCCTCCTGCCCCGGGCCGACGGCAAGGGCCGCGTCCTGGCCATGGAGATCCTCATCCCCAACGCCGCCATCCGCAACCTCATCCGCGAGAACAAGATACACCAGATCTATTCGGCCATGCAGATGGGCCAGGAAAAGTTCGGCATGCAGACCTTCAATCAGTCCCTGGCCAACCTGTATTTCCGCAAGCTGATCAGCCTCGAGACGGCCATGGCCGTGACCTCGTTCCCGGAGGAGCTGACGGACATCATCCAGCGCCGCGAAGGGCTCCAGAAAGCCGAGGCGGCGCACGGCGGGTCGGCCAGAAAATAGAACCCGGGTTGGACCCGGAAAAGGAGAGGTGAAAAATGCCAACCTATATCTGGAAGGGAAAGAACAGGTACGGCGACGTCGTGGGCGGCGAACGGGTCGCCGGCTCCATAGAGGAAGTGACCCAGGCCCTGCAGAAGGACCAGATCACCATCCTGAGCGTCGCGCCGGCCCGGCCGAAACTGCGCATCCCGTTCCTTTCGAAGGAGAAGGTCAGGCTGAAAGAGCTGGCCGTCTTCAGCCGCCAGCTCTCGGTGCTGATAGACGCCGAGCTGCCGCTCATCCAGGGGCTGGGCATCCTGGAGGAGCAGCAGAAGAACAAGTACTTCAAGACCGTCGTGCGCACCGTGAAAGAGGACGTCGAGGCGGGCTCGACCATGAACCAGGCCCTGCGCAAGCACCCGCGGGTCTTCGACGACCTCTACTGCAACCTGGTGGCCTCCGGCGAGCAGAGCGGCTCCCTCGACATCATGCTCCGACGCCTGGCCGAGTACATCGAGAAGATCGTCAAGCTGCGCAACCAGGTGCGCCAGGCCATGATCTACCCGGTGGCCATCGTCACCTTCGCCATAATCGTGGCCATCTTCCTCCTGTGGAAGGTCATCCCCATCTTCGCCTCCATCTTCAGCGAGCTGGGGGCGGAGCTGCCTTTGCTCACGGCGGTGATCATCAAGCTCTCGAATTTCGTGGAAAAGAACATAATCTTCGTGTTCCTGGGGCTCCTCGGCCTGTTCTTCCTGTTCCGCTACTACCGGGCGACACCCGGGGGGCGGTGGACCACCGACCGGGCCATTCTGCGGTTGCCGCTCGTCGGCAAGCTTATGAACAAGGTGGCCCTGACCAGGGTGACTCGTACCCTGGCCACCCTGATATCGGGCGGCGTGCCCATGCTCGAAGCGTTGAAGGTCGCCTCGACCACGGCCAACAACGTCGTCCTGGAGAAGCAGATCCAGGACGCCCGCAAGCTCGTCTCCGAAGGCAAGTCGCTGCAGGAGGCCTTCAAGGAATCGGGCGATTTTCCGCTGATGATGACCCAGATGATCAACGTCGGCGAGGCCACCGGCACTCTCGACGAGATGCTCGGCAAGCTGGCCAATTTCTACGACGAGGAAGTGGAGACGACGGTGGCGGCCCTGCTCTCCGTCCTGGAACCCATCTTGCTCATCTTCGTCGGCGGCATAGTCGGCGGGCTGGTCGTGTCGATGTACCTGCCGATCTTCAGCCTGATGCAGAAGTTCTGAAGGAACGGTCGGGAGTATATCGCACGGCGGGCGCCTGGATGAGGTTAAGACAGACCAGCCGTCCGGCGGTGAAAGGCAGGGACGCCCGGGCCCCGCGGCCGGCTTCAGCACGGTACGCCTGACCCGCTAGCGGGGGGCCCGTGGAGCGAGGGGCCGGGCCCAAGATAGGCGACGATGACGGACGTGATCATGAAAGATAGGGTCGATAAGAAGAACCTTCTCTGGATGGTCCTGAACCGGGCCGTCATCGTCACGATGCTGCTGGTGCTGGCCCTGATCATCGGCTACTCGGCTTCGTTCGACTTCCCGCTCTTCCCGTTCGTTTACGTGGCCCTGGCCGCCTACGGCCTCTCGGTAGTCTTTCTCGGCCTGCTCTTTTTGGACAGGCGCTATATTCTCCAGGCCTACGCCCAGGTCGTCGCGGACATATTCCTCGTCACGGCCATCGTTTACGTCTCGGGAGGAGTGTCCAGCCCGGCCTACATCCTGTATCTTATGCCGATAATCGAGGCCGGCCTGATAATCTCAGGCAAAGCCTCTTTCCTGGCTGCCGGGCTCGCGGCCGTCGCCCTGGGCGGGGTCGCGGACCTGTTGTACCTGGGGCTGATCCGCCCCGTCTCTCCAGAACTGCAGCAACCGTTCACCCTGGGTTCCGTGATCTATGGCATCATCATCGCCTGGGGGGCCTTTTTCCTGGTGGCCTTCTTGATGAACCTCCTTTCTTCCCGGCTGAAAAAGGCCAGAGAAGCCCTGGACGCGGCTCAGAAAGAACTCCTGGTCAGGGAAAGGCTGGCAGAAGCGGGCCGTGTTTCGGCCGCGCTCGCCCACGAAATAAGGAACCCTCTGGCGGCCATCTCCGGCTCGACCCAGGTGCTCAAGAAATCCATAAAGCTCAACCGGGAACAGCAGGAGCTTATGGACATCATCATCAAGGAGTCGGAGCGGCTTTCCAGGACCCTGGACCAGTTCCTTGATTACGCCCTGCCCGGCAGGAAGGTTTATAGCGAAGTGAACCTTTCCGACGCGCTGGAGGAGACCCTGAAGCTGCTGAGGGCCGGCGGCGAGCTAAACGGCAACATCAGGGTTGAGGGCAATTTCATCGGGCGTGACGTCATGATGCGCGCCTGCGCCGGGCAGATGAAGCAGCTGTTCCTGAACCTGGTCAAGAACGCCGTCAGGGCCATGAAGGACGGCGGGGTCCTGAAAGTGAATTTCGAGACCTCGGAGGACGGCCGTATCCTGATCAGGATCTCGGACACGGGCTGCGGCATGACCAGGGAAGAGCTGGATAACCTGTTCGCCCCGTTCCATTCCCGCTTCGAGGGCGGGCGGGGCCTGGGGCTGGCGGTGGTGCGCAGGATCGTCGAGGACTACGACGGCGCGATTGAGGTGCGTTCGGAGCCGGGCCGGGGCACCGAGGTGATCATGACCTTCCCTGCCCGCGGTGGGCAAGCAGCGTGAGGCGCGATGATGGAAACGATACTTGTGATCGATGACGAGAAGAGCCTGGTCGACCTCCTGACGGTCGTCTTCAAGAACGAGGGCTACGCCGTGAAGCAGGCCCAGTCCGCCGAGCAGGGGCTGGCCGTCTTGGACAGCGACGAGGTGGACCTGGTGATAACGGACATAAAGCTGCCCGGCTCCGACGGCATGGAAGTCCTGCGTCGAGTGCGGGCCAAGCGGCCTGACGTGCCGGTGGTCATGATAACCGCCTACGGGAGCGTCCAGCAGGCCGTGGACGCGCTCAAGGCCGGGGCCCTGGACTACGTGGTCAAGCCGTTCGACGTCGAGGAGCTGAAGATCGTCGTCGGCCGGGGCTTGGCCGAGAGGCGGCTGAAGCAGGAGAACGTCCGGTTGAAGCGCGACCTCAAGGAGCGCTACAGCTTCGAGAACATGATCGGCCGCAGCCGGGCGATGCAGGAAGTCTTCACCCTGATCGAGAAGGTGGCCGGGACGGATTCGACCGTCCTTATCACCGGAGAGAGCGGCACAGGAAAGGAAATGGCGGCGCGCGCCATACATTACCAGAGCGGCCGCCGCGACAACCCCTTCGTTTCCATAAATTGCGCTGCGCTGCCCGAGTCGCTTCTCGAAAGCGAGCTTTTCGGGCACGTCAAGGGCGCCTTCACAGGCGCCGGCGTCGACAAGAAAGGCATGTTCGAGGCCGCCCAGAAGGGCACGTTGTTCCTGGACGAGGTGGCCGAGATGTCGCCCTGGACCCAGGTCAAGCTGCTGCGTGCGCTTCAGGAACGGCGCATCAGGCGGGTCGGGGGGACGGACGAGATTGCCGTCGACGTCCGCATCATCGCCGCCACCAACCAGGACCTGAAGCAGAGGATCCAGGAAGGCAAGTTCCGGGAAGAGCTTTTCTACCGGCTCAACGTAATCACGATTGACATGCCGCCGCTCAGACGGCGGGTGGAGGACATCCCGGTGCTGGTCTCGCATTTCGTCCAGAAGTACTGCGAGAAGATGGGCAAGAAGATAAAAAGGCTGACGCCGGAAGTCGTGGGGCTGCTGGAATCCTATCCTTGGCCGGGCAACATCCGGGAGCTCGAGAACGTCATGGAGAGAATGGTGGCCATTGAGGACCGCGAGACCATCACGGCGAGCTGCCTGCCGCCCGAGATACTCTCGCCCCAGAAGAAGATGGAGACCCAGGTCCTTTTCTCGCCTGATTTCAGCCTGACGGGGCACCTCGACGACATTACCAAGAGATACCTGAGCCAGGCCCTGGCCGCTTCGGGCGGGAGCATCCAGAAGGCGGCCGCGCTGCTCGGGCTTAGCTACCGGACAATGCGCTACCTCATGGGGAAATATGGGGTGAGCAGGTCGCGGGTTAGCAATAATAATCAAGGTGCTTCGATTAGAAAATGACAAAATACGGCTTAATATGGCAATATTTGGCATAGAAACTTGCGGCTAAAATGACAATATCAGATTAAGATGTTGATAATAAATAATTTAAAAACAAGATATCAGTTGGCACATAACTTGCTTAAATAATAACCGCCTTTTTGAATTCAAAACTCCCGGATGCCCGAAGCATGGGGCTAAGGGAAAAGGAGGTTTCAAACATGCTTAAAAAGATGAGAGGATTCACCCTCATCGAGCTGCTCATCGTCGTCGCCATCATCGGCATCCTGGCGGCCCTGCTCATCCCGAACGCCATGGCCGCCATGCAGAAGGCCAAGCAGAAGGGCACGATCAAGGACATCAACGCGATTTCCACCGCCCTGATGGACTATGTCACGGACAGGGGAGAGGCCCCGGCTGCGTTCGGCGCCCAGCTTGCAGGCTCGACTGACACCGTGGTCGCGTCTCTCGAAGGGTTCTACCTCAAAGTGTTCCCGATCAGGGACCAGTGGAACCATGGCTTCTGGGTCTACACGGGGGTGTCTTGCTCCGACAATCCCTGGATGATCACCCTGGCGTCCGGCGAGGATTGGGGAACCGATGACTTCATAGTCGGTTCGTCCGGGCGCGACACAGACAACAGCGACCAGCCGTTCGATATTGCTAATCCGTCCGCCAGCCTGTACGAAGTGCGGTCGATGAACGACTTCAACAAAGAGATCGTGAACTGGAACGGCAGCATGGTCATCGGGCCGAGGGTCGGCGCCGGCACCGGCACCTGATCCGGCTGAAGGTCTTTAAAGGCCGAATCGAGCAGAAAGGGGCGGCTTAAAAACCGCCCCTTTTTTCTTGGCCTGAATAGTCCGGCGACGGCCGCGGCCCGCGTCGACGGGCCTGACGCTAGGCCGTGAGAAAGAGGCTAAAGGTGAAAGCCATCCAGGACAGGATTTGCTGGCGAACCGCCGCGGTCATGCTGCCGATAGCCCTTCTTTTCCTGGTCGAAAGCCTGGTCGTCAAGGCTTTGATGCTCAGCCATGCGGGTTCTTTGTCCGGAATCCTTGATATCCTGAAAGCGGCCAGGCAAGAGATGCTCTGGGTCGCGGTCGTCGGCTTCTTCCTCCTGCTGTTGGCTTCAGTCGGCAGGCGGTCCGCGCGCAGGTGGTTGTCCTTGCTGTTTGCGGGCGTAGTCATAGCCGCCCTGCTGGCGTTGATAGGCCATTTCGTGCTCTTCCTGACCACAGGGATCGGGATCACGCCCGAGTATCTTCGCAATTGGCTGCGCAACCCCTC
>CAYWJT010000001.1:115466-141274 GCA_964458655.1 uncultured Eubacteriales bacterium
CCCTGCTTCCGCCCCTCGGGAATGTCAATCAGGCCATAAACCAGCTGCCGGTGGTCGAGCTTGTGCGCGGATTCCTGCCTGAAAGCGAGCCGGAAGCGGTCCCGGTCGAGATCAGCCCGGAAGAGCGCCTGGACGCGCCGCTCGAACTCGAGCTTAGGCCGGACGCAAAAAGGCCTAATTTCGTTTTGATCCTGTTCGAGTCTTTGAGTTGGAAATACTGCGACATTTTCCGGCCCGGACTGGGCACGACGCCGTTCCTGAAAGAGCTGGGAGAGCGGGGGCTCGTGACGGAGCGGCTCTACACGGTCGTCCCGCACACGACCAAGGCCCTCGTTTCGATCCTGGGCGGGATCTATCCGTATCTCGAGCCGGCCGTGCTGGAGGCGGTGCCCGGCATCCTGCCCGAAAGGACTTTGCCCCATTTGCTCCGCCGGGCGGGATACAGAACGGCTTTCTTTCAGACGGCCAACAACTACGAAGAAAGGCCGGCCGTCGTCGCCAACCTCGGCTTCGAGACCTTCAAGGGCCTGTTCGACATGCCGCAGGACGGCTTTTCTTACGTCAATTATTTCGGCAAGGAAGAAATGATGATGCTCGGCCCCAGCCTGGCCTGGGTCGACGAGAACCGGAGCCAGCCTTTCTTCCTGACGTATCTGACATTGAGCACACATCACCATTACGGCGTTCCGCCGGAATTCCCGGTCAAGGATTACGGCACAGGCAACCCGATCCTCAACGAGTACCTGAACGCCGTCAGATACACGGACGGGTTCATCGAAAAGGTGGTCCGGGAATTCGAGCGTCGCGGACTTTTGGAAAATACGGTCTTCATAATACTCGGCGACCACGGCGAGTCATTCGACGAGCACCTGGCCGACGGGCATAATTATGTCATGTGGGAAGAGGGCCTGAGGATACCCGGGATAATCTACGCACCGGGCCTGATCAAGGGGCCGGGCAGGATCGAGGGTTTCAGGTCGGTCCTTGATATCACTCCCACCGTTTGCGAAATGGCCGGGCTCGAAGTCAAGCGGGGGCGGTTCGTGGGGGCTTCCTTGTTCAGCCCTCCGGACGAGCAAAGGAAGCTGTACTTCTCAGGCTGGTCAAGGGCAAGGGCCATGGCCGTCAGAGAAGGGAAAACCAAGTATATCTTCTGGGGCCTGCAGAAGGACCTGGAGATCTATGACGATGTCGCCGACCCTTTGGAGCAAAGGAACCTCGCTGATAAAACCGGGAAAACCATGGCGATCAAGGAGAAATATTACGCCGACGCTTCCCGCTGGGCTGACGTCGTCGACGCCCAGTACTACTAATGGAGGACGGGATGCGAAGATAGGAAGATGGTCCCCGCCAAGCTATTGCGCAGGCTCGAGGCGTCTTTCAGCGGCCTTCTGTCCATTCACGGTTTCGAATTCTTCCCTGAAGAGGTACAGCAGGGCAGGGCTGTCTGGCTCAGGATCGGCATAAAATGCGAAAGGATCATAAAAAAGCCGTTGCGCCTCGTCGTGTCGCTGAAGCCCGAGGACGCCGGGACGAACGAGATGCGGCTGACTCTCTCGCCCAGGGTGCCCCTGGAGAGGTTGAAGGCGGGCGAGTACTCAACGGCCGAAGTCTTCATCTCCATTCCCGCCGAATGGCCGGTCGGGAAGGCCGAAGTATATTTCGGCGTCCTTGATGAAAAAACAGGCGAATATATGCCTGAAACCGGAATTCATGGTCCCGGTTCGAAGGGTAAAGGTCTCGTCCGGCTCAGCGGCATCATGGTCCATGAGGCCGAATAGCCTTCGCCGGGGCTCAGCCTGAGGTTGAAGCCCGCGCTCAAGATTGCTCGTGGTAGCTGTCTTCCACGTTGACGTCCCAGATTCGGAAGGACCCGCCAGTGATGTTCCGCACGGCGTAGAGCGCGGTCAGCATCGAATGGTCCATGTTGTTGTAGCGATGGAGGCCGTTGCGGCCGACGGTCTGGAGATTCGTTATCGACGATAAGTAATCCCTGATCGTCCCGATATTCTCCTTATATCCCGGGTCGTAGACCGGGTAGCTTTTGGGCGACCTCAGCACGACCCCGTCCACGAAATTCTCGGGCGAGGCGAAATCGAGTTCGGCGGCTTCCCGGAGGCCGAGAGCGATCAACTCGCCGTCCGGCCTGCTCCAGAGCGAGTCCCCTTCGTTGCAGAAGTACTCCAGGCCCAGGGTGCTCAGATCCGGGTCCGGCACCATGTCGGGGCTCCACTTCTTGAAATTCTGCATCCTGCCTGCCAGCACTTCCGGGTCGTGGATGTAGATCCAGTTGTCGGGGAAGAGCGAGTGCTGCCTCAGTATCAAGCCCACCGTCAGAAAACCCCTGTACTTGAGGTCGCGGGCGGCCCTGACCACTTCATCCGGCGGCCTGGGCTCGAGCATGTCCACGAGCGCCTTCAAGGGCAGACTCGATATATAATGGGCAGCCTCGATTTCTTCCAGGGCGCCGTCGGTCCGGACCGAGATCGAGTGCACTTTGCTCCCTTCCAGCTTGACCCTTACGACCTCCGCGCCTGTGCGGACGACACCTTCTTGCCTTTCGATGAGCTTCCTCATCTCGGCCCACATCTGGCCGGGTCCGCGCCGGGGATAGTGGAATTCGTCGATGAGCGTGGTCAACGAGCCCTTCCTGCCGAGGCCGAGGCTGTCGAGAACGGCCTTGCCCAGCGAAAGGCTCTTTATCCGCTGGGCCGCCCAATCGGCCTGGATTTCGCCGCAGGGTATGCCCCAGACTTTTTCCGTGTAAGTCTTGAAAAAGATTTCGAACAGGCGTCTGCCGAAGCGGTTTACAACCCACTTTTCGAAGTTCGAGGGGGCCTTGAAGGGGCGGAGTCGCGCGGTCAGATAGCTGATCATGACCCGGCCTGATTCCAGCAGCCCAAGGTTGGACAGGGCGTTCAGCGGCTTCAGGGGATAATAGAAAAACTTCCTCTTATAGTAGATCCTGGAGAGACGCGGCCTTTTCAGAAGCTCGCCGCCGAGGACATCCTTCCAGATCCTTTCCACTTCCGGGAACTTGGTGAAGAACCTGTGGCCGCCGAGGTCGAAGAGGCAGCCTTTGTAATTGAAGGTCCTGGCGATGCCTCCGATGTCGCTCGAGGCTTCGAGGACGACGGGGCGGAAGCCGACCCGGACGGCTTCCAGGCCGGCCGTCAGCCCCGCGGGCCCGGCGCCGAGAACGGCGATATCCGCCGGAAGCGGGCTTCTGTGAGTATCTTGCATTCGACCTCGAGTCTTCAGCCCGGCCAGGGAGAGGAGAGACATATTGGTTCGAAAGCCATGTATGAAATCTTCCTAGAATCCCTTTTCCGGGATGACACGATTGACATCCATTGCCCGCTTGCTGTTGAGACGGTTTAAGATGCGCGCGGCTCCGCGCCCGTCTCCCAGCCTCGTATAAAGCGCCGCGAGCTCGCCGAGAAGCTGGTACCTGAATTCCGGGACTGTCTCGAGCTGCAGGGCGGCCTCGAGCAGGAAGGCGGCCGACCTGTAATCCCTGTCGCGTCTGAGTCTGCGGCTCTCGTCGGCCAGCGCCGCGGCGTCAATCTCCAGCAGGTTCCTGCTGGAGAGAAAAAGACGCAGGGATTCCTTGAAGGGTTCAGAATAGAGCGTGAAGACCTCTTCAGGGCTGCCCACGAAATCCACCGCTTCCCGGCGTCCGCCTGTTTCCGGGATGATCGGGCTCCCGAATGTTACGACCTGTGCCTCCTTCCGCAAGGGGATGAGCAGCGCTCTCTTCCAAGTTCCCCAATAAAGATACAGAGCCCTTTCCGGGAAGCAGTCGAACAATGCCCCGTCTTTCAGGCCGACGTCGTTGGCGAATATCAGTCTGCCTTCCAGAAAAGGGTCGTTTTGAACGAAGGCCACCCCCCAACCGCCGGCGCGGAAGGCCAGCCTTTGTTGAGCCAGGGGTTTCACGATCACGAGGGCGTTTCCCTCTATCAGGTCTTTTTGCCGGATCGCCTTCGAGAACGACCTGGACGATTCCGCCGGAACCCAGCCTATCAGCCGTCCTCCGGCCCTCGGCCCGACCTCGCCCGGCAGTCGTATCAAAAACGCGTAGAGAACAAGAATAGTCAGGAGTCCGGCCGCCGCGGCCTTAAGGTTTACGCGTCGGCTCATGCGGCTCGGCAAAGACAGCAAGAGGTCGGAACAGAGGACCATTCCGGCCGCTGTCAGGAGCACGAGGTCGGGCACGGCGACGAAGAACATGCGGGCTCCAAACTGGACGGAAGTTCCCCAGTATGGGGTGAGCCCTATGCTCAGGCTCAGGAAACTTGCCAGGAGCAACAGCACGGTTCCCCTGTCCGATCGTCTGATCGGTCGGAGAACCAGGGGGAACAGGAAGATAAGGGAAGATAGGGGCCAGCCGAACAGGAAGTCGTTTATGGCCTTGTAATTTTCAGCGAGCAGCATCAATCCTTTGTCGGGCGTATGAGGGATGCCGGTGTAGCCGGTCTTGCCGAAACCGATGCCGTGTTCCGGTCCGTATCTGACGATGTGTCCCGTGAGGAAGGGGTTGCCGTTCGTGAGTTGATTGTAGAGGAGAAAGGCGGCCGCGAAGAGGCCGAGAAAGACAACCAGTCCCGCCGCGTTCTTCAGTCGGGGACGGAAAGACTTCAGGAGGGCGATCCCGTAAAAGACAAAGAACGGCAGGCCGGCCAGAATGGTCTCGTAAGGACGGATCAGGACGGCCATGCCGAAAGAGGCTCCGGCGGCCGCGCCGTTCGAGAACGAAGGCGTTCGAACCGACTTGATGATGAAGAGCATGAAGAGCGCGAAAAAGAACATGTTGGTCGTGTGCGACATCATCGTGGCCGACATGACGATGAGCCAGATGGAAAAGGCGCCGAGGGCCGCGGCGAGAAGGCCTTCGCGCCTGCCGAAAAGCTCCAGGCCGAGAAGATAAAAGACCACGACGGAGAGGGCGGCGAAGAGCGGGTTTATGAGCCAGGGGTCGCCCGCGACAACCCATGGCACGAGGAGAAGCGGGAAGCCCGGAGGATACTGGCTGTACCAGCGGCCGTTGTTGATGATGTGCGGGAAGTCGAAAGCTTCTTTCGCGCACGGGGACGGCGCGTAGAGATGCCCCGAAGCGAACAATTTCGCCTGAAACAGGTAGCCGAACTCGTCGTTTATGTGCGGCGAGCGGTGGAAGATGAAGACCGACCCCAGGATGGAAGCGACCAGGACGAAAAGCGCGCAGATAAGCACCAGGGGCGGAATAGAACGAAAGCGCGCCGTTTCACTTCCCATCGAGGCCTATCTTAATTCCGGCCGGGCGCCTTTGCAAGGAAGACGCGGCCTGCGACCGGCGTCCGCCCGGGTTTTTCACCTCTTTTCCCGCGCCGGCTTGAGCAGCAGGTCCTGGAAGTCGAAGCTGAAGTCGGTGTCGGGCGAGACCGCCTGCATCCTGGCCTCGGCCACGTTCCCGGCCGGGTCGAGCGCGAACGTCACGTAGGCGTCGGCCCGCAGCTCCCGGTCGCGCCAGCGGGCGATGAAGGTGTCGTACTGCCAGTGCTCGAGGTCGCCCACGAGCGAGGGCGTGTGGGTGAACCGCATGACCAGCCGCCCGTCCTCAAGCTTGACCTCGATGTCGCCGTACCAAGCGTCGCGGTAGAGGCCGGCGTATCTCTCGAGGGCAAGCGAAGGCTTCGAGTTCGCGTCCCTGGCCGCGGCCGCCTTTTTCAGGGCCTCGGCGGTCCGGGCGGCAGCCCGCGCCGTGACCTTCAGGTAAGCGTCCACCCAGTCGGTCTTGGGAGCTGTCAGATAATGGTCGACGATGTGATAGGTCAGCGCGGCGAAGGCCTCGGTCGATTCCTGGTTCGTCAGGACCGTGACGCCCAGCCCTGCCTCCGGCATGAGCCAGACCTGCGACACGTAGCCGGGCAGGCCGCCAGTGTGAGTCGCCACCTTGAGGCCGCGGTAGTCCCTAAGCCTCAGCCCGAGGCCGTAGCCGTTGAAATTCATGCGGGCCGCGGCCAGCTCCGGCGCCGGCTCGCCGAACGGTATGGGCGTCACTATGGTCATGAGCTCCCGGACGGTCCTCGGCGAGACCAGCTGCTTGCCGTCGGCGAGCTTGCCGCCGCCGAGCAGGACCAGCATCCACTTGGCCATGTCTTCGGCAGAGGAATTGATGCCGCCGGCCGGGTTGACGCTGTCGCTCAGGAAGGGCCTGACCGGCCTGACGACGCCCTCGATGCTCGCGTGCGGCGCCGCCACGTTCCCGCCCGCCGCGGCCGCCGAGTGGAGCACGCTGCTCCCCGTCATGCCGACCCGTTCCAGGATGCGTTCGCGGACGAAATCCTCCCAGGTCCGGCCGGACACTTTCTCGATCACCTCGCCCGCCACCTGGTAAAGGACGTTGTCGTAAGCGTAAGCGCTCCGGAAGGACGTAGCCGGCTTGATGTAGCGCAGCCGGCGCACGATTTCCTTGCGGCTGTAGTCGGACTCAGGCCACCAGAGCAGGTCGCCCGCGCCCAGCCCGAGGCCGCTCCTGTGCACCAGCAGGTCGCGCACCGAAAGCTCCCGCGTGACGTAAGGGTCGTACATCATGAAATCCGGCAGGTAATCGACCACCGGCGCCTCCCAGGAGGCGATCTTGCCCTCCTCGATGAGTATGCCCAGGGCCGTGGCCGTGAAGACCTTGGTGTTGGAGGCGATGCCGAACAGGGTCCGGCCGTCCACCGGGTCCGGCGCGCCCAGCCTGCGCAGGCCGTAGCCTTTGGCCACCAAGACCCGGCCGTCCTTGACTATGGCCAGCCCGAGCCCGGGAACCTCGAACGCCTTCATGACCCTGGCCACCTCGGCGTCGAGGCCCGGCGGCAGGCTGGGCCTTGCGGTCCCCCCCGTCCCGGTCTGTTGCGCCGCCACGGCGGGTATCGCGGCTGCTATCGCGGCTGCGATGAGCGCGACCGCTGTGATGCGTAGAACCGGTTCAAGAAAACGCCTTGTCGCTCGTATCACCATCGCCACCTCCTTGAAGGCCGGGATATTGAAGCCCTGACGTCCGAAAGCCGCCAGGCACTTGAGTTCCTTATACTATCGACGCCGCTCCGGTTCAAGACGACCGGCCGCTTCATGCCCTCCTCCTAAGAGGGGACATTTTAGCTCGGCAGCAAAGGGGGACATTATTGCTTGGCTATCACAAGAAAGCATGGAAGTCTTTACGAATCAATCATTTTGTGGGATTATATAGCCTTGTGGCCGGGCGTCTCCAAGGCCGGGCCCGGGGAAAAGGACGGGTTCCCCAGGTGGGCTCCGGAGGACAGGACCCCCAAGGCCGTAAAAAGGACAGGCAAGGTGCGGATAAGGAAGACAAGAACGGGATATGAGCTCCCGGGACTTCGGGCGGTCCGTGCGGACGGCTCCGCTTCTCCCCCGGACCGCTCTGCCTTCGGTCCTGCCCGCGCCCGGCTCAGCGAGCTCGCGGCCGGTTTCCTGTCCCTGCCGATAGTCATCATCGTGCTTCTCCTTGACGGCCTGTATCTTTTGGAAAGCCTCGTCCTCCGGACACTGATGCTCGCCCGCGCCGGCGAACTCACGAGCTTCATCGCTCCGCTCAAAGCCTCGAAGTACGACATCCTCTGGATGACGGTCCTCAGCGCCGCCTTCATCATCGCCGGCTCGGCCGCCGGCCGCGTCCTCAGGAGATTCGTAGTCGGGCTTTTCGTCCTGCTCATGGCCGTCTCCTTTCTGGCCCTGTTCATCCATTTCGCCGTCTTTTCCGTGACGGGCACGGGCTTGACGGCCGACTACATCCTGCACTGGGTCGCCAACACCGCCGATGTCAACAGGATGATCGGCAAGGAGATCCGGCCGCGGACGCTTATCCCCGTCGTCCTGCAGATCGCCCTTATCGTCTTCATACTTGTTTCGCCGCGCCTCATCCTGGGCTCCGGCCGCCGGGCCGTCCGGGCCGCCCAGCCGGCCCGCAAGCTCAGGGGCTGGCTGTCGGCGCTTCTCGTTGCGGGCGCCGCGGGGGCCCTTATCCCGCCCCTCGGCGTCGAGGTCAACGACGCCCTGGGCGCGGTGCCGACGGCCCAGGTGCTTGAGACCCTTATCCCCCGGAACGACGACGCCATGCTCCCCTCGGACATCCCGTCGGCGCAAAGGATGGACGCGGAGATAGCGCTCGAGCCGCGGCCCGGCTCGCGGCCGCCGAACGTCGTGCTTATCATCTTCGAGTCGCTCGGCTGGAAGCACTCGGACGTTTACAATCCGGGCCTGGGCGCGACGCCCTTCCTGAAAGAGCTGGCCTCGAGGGCCCTGGTCGTGGAGCAGCTCTATTCGGTCGTGCCCCACACCACCAAGGCGCTGGTGCCCATCCTGGGCGGCTTCTACCCCTATCTCGGCATGGACGCCGACGAGGCCCTGCCCGGCATCCTGCCGGAGCGAGGTCTGGCTTGGCTCCTAAGGCGGCACGGCTACCGGACGGCCTTTTTCCAGACAGCCGACAACTACGAGAACAGGGCGCAGCTCGCGGCCAACCTGGGGTTCGAGACCTTCCGCGGCCTCGAGGACCTGCCCGCCGAAGGCTTCGCCGACGTCAACTATTTCGGCAAGGAAGAGCGGATGATGCTCAAGCCCAGCCTGGACTGGGCTGAGGAGGAGAGGGACCGGCCCTTTTTCCTGACCTACCTGACCCTGAGCACCCATCACAATTACGGCACCCCGCCGGGCTATCCGGAAAAGGATTACGGCACTTCCGACCCGGCCCTCAACCGCTACCTGAACGCGGTCCGCTTCACTGACGACTTCATCCGCGAGCTCTTCGCCGAATTCGAGAAGCGCGGCCTGGCCCGCGACACCGTCTTCATCATAATAGGCGACCACGGCGAGGCTTTCGGCGAGCACGGGCTGCGCGGCCACAATTTCACCCTCTGGGAAGAGGGCATGAGGGTTTTGGGGCTGGTCTACGCCCCGGGCGCCGGGATGCCGTCAGGCGTCGTCAAAGGCCTGCGCTCGACGCTCGACATAACGCCCACGATCTGCGACCTGGCCGGCCTCCAGCCTGTCCGCGGCGGCTTCATCGGCTCGAGTCTGCTCCGGCCCGCGCCAGAGGGCCGGAAGCTCTTCTTTTCCGGCTGGTCCAAGAACAGGGTACTGGCGCTCCGCGAGGCGGGCATGAAGTACATAGCCTGGCCGGCGCTCGGCCGGTTCGAAGCCTACCGGGCCGGCTCCGACCCTTACGACAGGAACAACCTGGTCCGGAGCGGCCGCGTCCCCCCAAGGACTCTTGAAGAGAAGCTCGAGGAGATGGAGCGCTGGGCCGGGTTCGTCAACGCCCATTACGCCGAATGGCGCAGGTCGGCGGTCGCGGCGGCCGCAACCGCAGCCGGCGGTCCGGGCGGCCACTGAAACGCCTGTCGGAACGGCCGCCTGCCGCCTGTGTTATAATCCTGAAGCGATGCGCACCCTGCTCCTTGTCGTTCTCTATGTCATCCTGGTCGCGGCAGTCATCCCCTTTTTCCTGCTCTGCCTCCTCCTCGGGCTCAGGGACCCGCTCCTGGCTTACGGAAGATGGGCGATGAAGCTCAGCGCCGTGATCCTCGGCCTGAGGCCGAAAGTGACCGGGCTCGAGAACGCCCTGCGCTCCAGGCCGTGCGTTATCATGGCCAATCACGAAAGCTTCCTCGACGGACCGCTGCTCTTCATGGTCATGCCGCTGCCCCTCAGGGTCATTTTGAAGAAGTCCGTCTTCCGCATCCCGGTGGTCGGCGTCGGCATGCGTTACGTCGGTTTCGTGCCGGTCGACAGGAAGCGCGCCCGGGGCGGGGTGAGAAGCATCGAGAAGGCCGCGGTCCTCATGCGGGAAAAAGGCTATTGCTATCTCATTTTCCCCGAGGGGACCCGCAGCCGCGACGGCCGGCTTCAACCTTTCCGCCGGGGCGGCTTCTTCCTGGCGCTGAGGACGGGCGCGCCGATAGTGCCCGTAACCATCCGGGGGACGTTCAAGCTCATGCCAAAGGGCTCGTTTTTCGTTAAGCGAGGGCCTGTCGAAGTCGTCTTTCACCCGCCGGTGCCGGTCGAAGGCTGTGACGAGAGCGCTCTGCCGGAGCTCGTCGAAAAGGTTAGGCAGGCCATAGCCTCCGCGCTTTAGCCCGGCGCGGCCGAACCCGCTGGCGTGTTCCGCTCACGCGTTCTTTCAGCCGGCTTTTTGGTCAGACGCCGGTCACGATTTTCTTCAATGTCTCGGCGTCGGCGACCCCGCTGTTGAAGAGATAGCACTTGACGACCTCGAGCAGGCGGCCGAAGAAGGCCTTCTGGGCTTCGAGGCCGGCCGGCGCGCCTCCGAACCCGGCGATGCCGAGCGCGCTTCCCTTTTCGGCGGCCGGGCCGGCGAGCCCGCCGCCCGCCGCCGGGATTAGGTGCGGGTTGAAATAGGGCCGGCTCTTTTCCGCGCTCTTCTTGGCCCCGGCCGTCTCCCCGGACTCGAGGATCTTGAGGGCCTCGTCACGCGAGAGCTCGACCACGGCCGGCGACGTCGCGTCGTTCCTTAGGATTATCATATGGCGCAGGTTGGTCCGCCTCGTGAAGGCCGCTTGTCCGCCGAGCCAGACCGGGTCTAGCATGGCGTGGGCCGACTTCGAGGCCCGGTAGCAGAAGACCGAGCCGCGGTCGAGCCGGCAGTCCTCGGCCATGGGGCACTTGAGGTCCTGGCAGTCCTCGCGCCGCGTCACGACGTTCTCGCACTTGCTCCGGTCGAAGAGCGGCGCCAGCCGCGGGTCGAGCTCGGCGGTGTTGGTCGGCACGAAGAGCTTGCGCTCCACGGCGTCGGCGACCGCCCGTCCGCCGCTTATCCTGACGAAAACGATCTCGTTGGAGTGCAGGCGGAAGCGCCTGTCCTGGAGCAGTTCGAAGAACAGCTCGGTCTTCTTCGTGCCCTGGGGCCCGACCAGGATGAGGCCGCTGCCGTCGACGTCGGCCGACATCCCCCTGACGGCCCCGGCCGCGCCCATCAGGCCCGAGGCCCGCTCGGCCGCATCCATGACCAGGCCGAAGGCCAAGCCGCGCAGCGGCCCGTAGGCGTCGGTGTTGACGAGGACGCCGGTCCTGCTGGCGGCGTTGAAGAAGGCCCTGGGCTCGCGTCCGGCGATGCCGTCCACGGCGTAGATGGTGCCGTGGGGTTCGATCTCGTCCTCGAGCTGGGCCGGGAACCAGTTCTCGACCCAGAAGTCGTTGAGGTGCTCGACGTTGGTCTTGAGCCGGACCACGATGCCGTTGATGTTGGCGTTCCATTCGTAGCCGCCGGAAGCCTGGAGCCTGTTTTCCATCTCGGCCGCCAGGCTCTCTTTCAAGGCCTGGTCCACGGGCTCGACCGGCACGCTCTTGCGGACCGCAGTCGCGTAATTCTTCAGCGCGGTCCGTTTTTCCTTCCTGGCCGGCTTGAGCTTGGCCAGGGCCTCGGCGATGCGGTCCATGGCCTTTTCCAGGTTGGCCATGGATGTGGCGTAGGAGATGCGGATGAAGTCGTCCGCCCCGAAGGAGTCGCCGGGGACGATGGCCACCCGGGCTTCCTTGAGCAGGTAGTAGGCCATGCCGTAGGAGTTGCGGATGCGGACGCCGCCGGCTTCCTTCTCGTAGAAGGAGCGGACGTTGGGGAAGAGGTAGAAGGCGCCCTGCGGCTTGAAGCAGGAGACGCCGGGCATCGAGGCCAGCCGCATCAGGCAGTAATTGCGGCGCCGCTGGAACTCGGCGGCCATGCGCGAGACCTCGTACTGCGGCCCGGCGTAGGCTTCCAGGCCGGCCTTCTGGGCGATGGAGCAGGCGTTGGAGGTGGTGTGGCTCTGGAGACGGGACATGCCGGCTATTATCTCGGCCGGTCCGGCCGCGAAGCCGATGCGCCACCCGGTCATGGAGTAGGTCTTGGAGACGCCGGCGATGATGACGGTCTTTTTCTTGATGTCCTCGCCGAGCGAGGCGAAGCTCGAGAACTTGAAGTCGTCGTAGATGAGCTTGGCGTAGATCTCGTCGGCGACAACGTACATGTCCTCGCCCCGGACGACCTCGGCGAGGGCCATGAGCTTCTCCCGGGAGTAGGCGGCGCCGGTGGGATTGCAGGGGTTGTTGAGGATGACGGCCCGGGTCGCCGGCGTGATGGCGTCGCGGAGCTTTTCCGGCGTGAGAAGGAAGCCGTCCTCCTCGCGCGTCGGCACGATGACGGGCTTGCCCTTGGCGAAGGCGACGCATTCCGGGTATGTCACCCAGAACGGCGCCGGGATGATGACCTCCTCGCCCTCGTTGACGATGGTCTGGATGAGATGGAAAAGGGAGCTCTTGGCCCCGGCCGAGACGATTATTTCCTTGGGGCCGTACTCCAGCCCGTACTCCTCCTTGAGCCGGGCGGCGATGGCCTTGCGGAGCTGGATGATGCCGTCGTTGGCCGTGTATTTCGTGAAGTTCTCGCGGATGGCCTTGATGCCGGCTTCCTTGATGTTCTCGGGGGTGGGGAAATCCGGCTCGCCGACGCTCAGGTCGACGACGTCGATGCCCTCGTCCTGCATGGCCTTGGCCTTGGCCGAGATCCTCAGGGTGGGGGAGGCTCCGATGCGCTGGACTCTCTCAGAGATCATGGCTCACCTCGCCGGCCGTCCGGCCGCCGGTCATTTCTTGTCTTCCCGGGGCTTGGCGGGCTCGGACGAGAGCTTGTCCTTGAGGAACCTGGCCAGGTCGGCGCCCGTCAGCGACTTGACGACCTCGGGCATCTGGGCCAGGACCTGGGCCACCTGGCCTGTGATCCTGGTCGTGCCCAGCTCCTTGTCACCGCCCACGACGACTATCTTGTCGACCTTGGACAAGGGCTCGGAAACGGCTCTGGCCAGCTCCGGCAGGACCTTGATGTACATCTCGAAGACCGCGGCGTCGTTGTACTTGGCCCAGGCCGACGCCTTCCTGAGCATGGAATCGGCTTCCGCCTCGCCCAGCGCCCGGATCTTCTCGGCCTCGGCCAGGCCCTCGGCCTTGAGGGCCTCGGCCTTGCCCTTGGCCTCGGCCGCGATGCGGAATTCCTCGGCTTCGGCCTCGGCCATGATCTGGTACTTGCGGGCGTCGGCCGGCTTGAGGACGTTGGACTCGAGCTCCTTCTGCTTGCGGGCTATCTCGAGCTCCTCGATCTTTATGGCCTCCTGCTTCTCGATCTGGAGGACCTTGGCCTCTTCCTTCTTGAGGTCCTGGCTCAGGCGGTGGCGTTCGAGCTCGTAAGAGAAGTCCGCCTGGGCCTTCTTGGCGTTGACGACCGACAGGCTCTCGGCCTTCTTGGCCTCGTTCTCCCACTGGGCCTTGGCTATCAGGGCCTCGGCCTGGAGTCGGGCGACCTCCGCCTCCTTGCGGGCCTGGGCCGACTTGATGACGGCCTCTTTCTCGGTCTCGGCCTGGGCGATCTGGGCGTCGCGCTTGGCCGCGGCGATCTGCGGCTTTGACAAGGCGTCTATGTAGCCCTGGGTGTCGCTGATCTCCTTCAGGGCGAAGGACAGGATGACCAGGCCCATGCGGTTGAAGTCCTCCCTGGCCGCGTTCATGACCCGGGCCGAGAAATCCTGGCGGCCGCGGTAGATCTCCTCCACGGTCATGGTCCCGATGACCTCGCGGACCTTGCCCTCGAGGACGTTGGCGGCTATGTCACGGATGCCGTCCCGGCCGAGGCCGAGGAACTGCTCGGCGGCCAGGTGGATGGACTCGTCGGAGGAGTTGACCTTGACCTGGGCCGTCGATTCCGTCAGCAGGGGCACGCCGCCGTGGGTGAGGACTTCCGGGGTCCGGATGTTGAGCGTAATGACGTCCATGGGCAGGACGAAGACCTTCTCCACGAAAGGCTTGATGAAGGTGCCTCCGCCCAGGCGGTAGCGGTAGCCGATCCTCTTCTGTGTGCCGTCGGGAAGGGTGACCGTCCGCTTGCGGCCGCCGGAGATGATCAGGGCCTCGTTGGGCCCGACCTTCTTGTACTGCACGGCGAACAGGATGATGAGGGCCGCGACGACGACGACCGCCGCCGCCAGGATGACGATCCAGGACGCGATGTTCATGGGACCTCCTCAGGTCCGGCCGGGCGCCGGGCCTTTTTTGAAAGAAAGATACCTCTGCCTTTCCTCATGTCGGCGGATATCTGAAGGCCTGGTTTTCTAAGAGCAGATGATATTTAAACGGGCCGGGGGATGTCAAGGATTATCGTCCCTGTAGCCGTAGGCCATGAACAGGATGCTCTTCTTCTTCAGGGCCTCTTTCTGGACCTGGATGAGCTTCCGGACGCCCCTGTCGGCCAGCTTGAGCAAGGCCAGCAGCTCCTTGCGGGTGAACGGCCCTTTCTCCCCGGAGACCTGGACTTCGACCAGCTCGCCGCGGTCGGTCTCGGCGACGTTCATGTCGAGCTCGGCGGCGGCGTCCTCGGAGTAGTCAAGGTCGAGGAGCGGCCGGCCGGCGACGACGCCCACGCTTACACCGGCCACCAGATGCTTCAGGGGCATCTGGTCGATGAGGCCCTTGTCCAGCAGCTTCTTCAGGGCCAGGCCCAGGGCGACGCAGCCGGCGGTCAGGGCGGCCATGCGGGTGCCGCCGTCGGCCTGGACGACGTCGCAGTCGATGATGATCTGCCGCTCGCCGAGCACGCGCAGGTCGGTGACCGAACGCAGGGCGCGGCCGATAAGCCGCTGAATCTCCTGGGTGCGGCCGGAGACCCGCCCGGCGGTCCGCTCGCGCGGGGTACGCTCCTCCGTGGACCTGGGCAGCATGGCGTATTCGGCCGTGACCCAGCCGCTGCCCGTGCCCTTGAGGAATTGGGGGACTTTCTCTTCTATGGTGGCCGTGGCGATGACCCTGGTCCTGCCGAGCTCGATGAGGGCCGAGCCGTCGGCGAAGTCAAGGTAATCGATGGCGATCTTGACCGGCCTGGCCTGGTGGTCGGCCCGGTTGCCGCTGCGCTGGGTCGTCTCCCGGGACTTAGGGTCCTTCTTCTTGGGACTCATGGTTCTCCTGTGGGAAGACAATCTTATTGCATATCGGGCGGGAATTCAACAAGGCCTCGTCCCTGTGGCGGGGGGTGGCCTTCGGCCGGGCTCAGCGGATCCAGATCTCGGGCACGCCTTCCCGGCGGGCCTTGGCCAGGAAGTCGTCGAGTTCGGATTGGGCCCGGGCGACGTCGAGCTGGGCCTGGGTCAGCTTGTCGTAGGTTTCGCTGATCTGCCGCTGGAGGAGCTCCCTCGATTTCATGTCGTCCATGTTGTTGAATTCCATCCAAAGGGCGTTCATCTTCAGCGTGAGCAGGTCGAAGCGCTCCTGGGCCCGGTCCAGATTGCCGCCGAGCTCGACCAGCTTGGCCTTGAAATCCTTTTCGGAAAGCAAGGGCTGGGCGGGCTGCTGCTGTTGCTGCTGCTGCTCGGCGGCGGCTTCCTGGGCCTGGGCCGCCTGCTCGGCCTTGGCCGGAGGCGCCTGGGCCGCTCCGGCCTGTCCCTCGGCTTCGGCCTCCGTCTGGACGGTCTCGGCTTCGGCCGCCCGGGCTTCTTCAGCGACCTGGACGGCGGGCTTTTTCTTCAGCTTGGCCAGGTCTTCGTTGGTGATGACCGAAGCCGGCTTGCCTTTGACGGCCGCCCGGCGCTCCTTCTCTTTTTTGGCCAGGTCGGTGACGCTCTGGCTGAAAAGCAGGGACGCCATGAAAAGAAGCGCGGCGAGGATACCTATGCGTTTCATGGGCCTTACCCTTTTTAGCCTTGTTTTATTAAATTATCACTTATTTAGTCGTTCCTGTCAACGAAAATACGGCCCTATGACGAATAGTGTGGTAGATTTGGGGGAAAACGGGGGACAGGTATCGACCAGCGCCGGTTGGTACATAGTCGGTACCTGTCCCCCGTTTCCCCCGCCGTTTTCCATGTCCCCCGTTTTCCCCTTCTGTCCACACATTCCGTCATAGAGCCCGAAATACGGCTTCGGAGCGGGCTCCCTCAGGACGCCGGCATAGCTCCGGGCCCTGAGCGCCCGGCCGTCGGTGGCCACTTCGGCCGCACCGTCCAGGTCGGCGCGCAGGACCAGGGCGTTCACCCCGCGGTAGTTCTCGAGCGCGGCCCGGCCGGGGAAGCCGAAGGGATTTCCCCAGCCGACCGGGATGAGCACCACCTCGGGCCGGACGGCCTCGACGAAAGCCTTGGAGCTCGAACGGGCGCTGCCGTGGTGGGGAGCCTTGAGCACGTCGCTTCTGAGGTCCGCGCCGGAGCGCAGCAGCTCGGATTCGGCTTCAGGGCCGATGTCGCCGGTGAAAAGAAAAGATTTTTCGCCGTAAGTAAGTTTCAGGACCAGGGAAGCCTCGTTCGGGTCGGCGCCCTCGGCGCCGGTTCCGCCGGCCGGGTGCAGGACCTCGACGGTCACGCCGTCGACCTCGCGGACGTAACCCGCGCTCAACCTCAAGCGCGCTGTCCCCGGCCTTAGCGCTCCCTCAAGAGCGGTCAGGACCTTGGCCGCGGGCTGCGACGCCGCTTCCCAGAGCTCGCCGACCTTGAAATTCCCGGCCACGGCGGCCAGCCCGCCGATATGGTCGGGGTGGGCATGGCTCGCCACCATGAAATCGAGTCTCCTTATGCCCTTGCTCCAGAGGAAGGGCGATACGACTCTCTCGCCGACGTCGAAAGAAGTGCCGGTCAGCCCCCCTCCGTCGATGAGCATCTTCTTGCGGCCGGGGAATTCCACGAGGAAGGAATCGCCCTGGCCGACGTCGATCATCGTCACTTTCAAGCCGCGGGCGGCGGGCGGGGGAGGAGGAGCGATCATCAGCAAAATGAAGAGCCCGGCCAGGGCCGCGGCCGCGACCCGGAGCGGCCTGCGTTTCGGTTCGAGCGCCGCGAGAAGGAGGGCGGCCGCGTAACCGCAGACCACCCAGGCTCCGGGCGTCGGCACCCTGAAGGAGAAAACAGGGAAAGGGTCGAGCAGGGTGGCGACGCGGGTGAACACCGCGGTCATAAAGCCGAGAAGAACGGCGACGTATCGAGCCGGCCCCGGCAACGCCACTGCGAGCGGCAGGAAAACGTAGCCGACGCCCATGATGACCCCGGTGAGCGGCACCGCGGCCAGGTTGAGGACGAGCGACGCCGATATGACGCGGTTGAAGTTGCGGGCGATGATGGGCAGGACGCCCAGCGAGGCGGCCGCAGACATGGCGGTGAGTTCGGCGAGGCCAAAGGGAAGTTTCGGCAGCCGCCGCGCGATGCGCGGCGCGAAGATAACGATGGACAGGGTGGCGGCGTAGGTGAGGTCGAACCCGGCCTCGAACAGGCTCATCGGGTTGGCGGCGAGGAGGATGAAGGCGCTCAGAGCCAAGGTGTTGAGGATCGAGACGTCCCGCGATACGAGCCGCCCTACAAGCAGCGTCTCGGCCATTATGGTCGCCCTCAGAACGTTGGGGCTGGATTCGACGAGCATGGTGTAGAAGACGAGGAAGAGCGCCAGAGTGAGCGAGCAGCCCCGGCCGGACATGCCGAGCGCTTTCAGCGCGGAGAAGAGAAGGAAGGCCACGACGGCGATGTGACCGCCCGATATCGCGAAAAGATGGTAAAGCCCGCTCCTCTGGAGCATGAAGACGGTTTCAGGGGACATGCGGCCGTCCTCGCCGAGCAGCAGGGCCTCGAGGACGGCGCCGGTCGGCGAAATGTCGCCGTCCCGGCCCGGGAAGAAAGTCTCCAGTGCCCTCTCGAAGCGGCCGCGCAGCCTGGAGAAAAGGGTCCGTGGCGACCGCCGGGCGCCCTCGGGCAGGCGCTCGATGAGTAGCACGGACTTGGTCGAGGCCCGGCGGTGAACGCCGAGCGTCTCCAGGTGCCTTTCGTAAGAGAAGACGCCGAAGTTCCTGAAGCCCGCCGGCCCGGCCAGCTTGACCGAGGCGCGGAGCCTGTCCCCGGCGGAAAGGCGCAGGCGGCCGCGCCCGCCCCGGACGAACGGCACGTTCAGCCGCATGATTCCCTTTACGGCGGACGTTCGGCCTCGAGCGCTCAGGGATTCGACTTCGAGCGTCAGGACGTCCCTTTCGAGCTCGCGCCCGGGGGACCGCGCCAGGCGCCCTGTTATCTCGACGTATTCTTCGGCCTGCTGGTTGCGGAGGCTGTTTTGCCTGTATTCGAGGTCGTAAAGGGCGCAGCGGGCCGCGCCGCAGGCCGCCAGGGCCAGCATGGCCACGAGCAGGGCCGGCCGGTCCCGGCGCAGGATGAAAAGTGTCCCGGAAGCCGCCAGGAAGATAACGGCCGCTAAAAGCGAGGGCCATGCGGCCAGGCCCGCGTTCCCGGCGATGAATATGCCTGCGGCGAAGGCGGCAGCGGCCGGCAGCAGGGGATGGCGGCCGGTCTCTAATAGGCTCGGTCGGCGTAGGCGAGCTGGTTCTGCTGGTCGAGGGCGTCTATGATGAGGTGGCAGAGGGCCTTTATGCCGACGGGGATGGCCCGCTCGTCGGGGTTGAAGTTCGGGCTGTGCAGGGGCGCCGCCACCGGCTGGGACGGGCTCTTGACGCCGAGGAAGAAGTAGAAGGCCGGGATCCTCTGTGAAAAGAAGGCGAAATCCTCGGCGATCATCTGGGGCTTCCATTCGAGGACCCTGTCTTTCCCCAGGAGCCTTGTCAGCGTCGGGGTCATGGACGAGACCAGCTCCGGATGATTATAGACGCTCGGGGTATGGGCCTCGTACTCAAACTGGTAAGCGGCATCGGCGGCCTCGGTCACCTTCCTGACGACCGCCTCCATCAGAGCCGGTATCTTCTTGCGGTTGGCGTCGCTCAGGGCCCGGACCGTGCCTTCGAAAACGACCCGGTCGGCGATGATGTTCTCTTTGGTGCCTCCGTTTATGACGCCGACGGTCAGGACCGCGGGGTCGGTGGGCTCGACCGAGCGGCTGACGATCGTCTGGAGCATCATGATGGCCTCGGAGGCGATGACGATGGCGTCCACGCCTTCATGGGGGCGGGCGCCGTGGGCGCTCCGGCCCTTGACCGTCATCCGGAACCAGTCGGAGCTGGCCGTGACGTTGCCGGACGCGACCAGCACCGTGCCCACGTTCTCGGGCCAGACATGGAGCGCGAAGATCGCGTTGGGCCTGGTCAGCTCCAGGACGCCTTCCCTGATCATGAGGTCGGCCCCGCCCTCCTCGCCGGGAGGCGGGCCTTCTTCGGCCGGCTGGAAGATGAAGCTGACCGTCCCTCTGAGCCTGTCCTTGAGGGTGCTCATGACCATGGCCGCGCCCAGGGCGATCGAAGTGTGGAAATCGTGGCCGCAGGCGTGCATCACGCCTGGGTTGAGCGACTTGTACGGCAGGTTGGTCTGCTCCTGGATCGGCAGGGCGTCCATGTCTGCCCTGACCGCGACCGACGGCCCCGGCTGGCTGCCCCTCAGGATGCCGACGACGCCGTTGCCGGCAATCCCGGTCTTGACCTCTAGGCCCAGCGACTCCAGCTTGGCGGCCACCTGTCGCGCGGTTTCGACTTCGCGGTTGGAAAGCTCGGGGTTCATGTGCAGGAAGCGACGGATCTTGATGACCTCGGCCCGGTTCTTTTCCACTTCCTCGTCGATCTTCTGGCCGGTCTTGAGGTCCACGGCCGGCGTCCGGGCCGCCGACGTGAGCAGTAATAACAAACCGATAAGGACCGGGAGGCCTGCTTTCCTGATGTTCATGGTTTGTTTCCCTCGGGGCGCTTTCCGCTGTTCCTGAGAAGACTATTTTAGCTGAAAGGCGGGGGAAATTGAAGCGCCGAAGCGGGCCGCGGGACGGTCAAGGCGTGGTTGCCCTGATGGACTTCAAGCTTGGACATTCCCTTTTGGCGTGGAAACGGACGTGAACGAAAGGCCTGGATCGAGTTTTCGGAGCTCCCCGGCCTCATACCTCTTTCTTGGAGAACTCCTCTTTCTTCTTGTCTATGAATTCCTTGATGGCCTCGATGCTCTCGCCGGCCTTCTCCTTGACGACCTTGACTCCCTTTTCAGCCTCCTTGGCGATCTTCTCGTAGCCTTCCTTGGTCGCTTCGCCGGCCTTGATGGCCCCTTCCTTTATCTTCTGCCGCGTTTCCTTGCCGCTGGCCGGGGCGAAGAGGATGCCCAGGACGAAACCGGTCACGGTGCCCGCCGCGAAGGCCAGCAGGGAATCCCAGAAATGGCTTTCATGGTCATTTCCCATTCTTTTTCTCCTTTCTTTTTTTGGCAAGCTGCCAACCGTAGCGGATGAAAGGTATAAGGAGCGGCCAGAACTTGACGGACGGCTTGAGCACCCTGGTGGTCAGGAAGAGCGACAGGTCGGAAATGCCGGCCACGGCCTTGCGGGAATGGGCCACGATCTCGCCCACCTGGTCCAGGTTGGCGTTCAGCTTGGCCTCGAGCTCCTTGATGCCGTCCAGCGCTTCCTGCGCCTTGATGAGCGTCCTCTCGCCTTCCCGGGCCGTCCTCCGCAGCTGGCTCAGGAATATGACCAGGTAGGTGACGGCGACCACGGCGGCCACCGTCAGGATGATGAAAAGGACCTGATTCAGGGTCAGCAGCATCGTAGGATTACCATAAAGCAAAAAGGGGCCTATGTCAATCAAGAATCGGGACCGTGTGGCGGAAAGCGCGGCGGGGTTCCGCCTTCCGCTTTTCACCGTGGAGCCCTGGCCGCGGGCCCTATTGCCAGAGTATGCGGCCGGCCTTCTCCACGCCGTGGGCCTCCTCGAGCCGCTTCAGGATGTCCGGGAAGGCGGCCCGGTCGCCTCGGGCGACTGCTTCTTCCCATTCGGCGAGGATGGGGTCGGCGGCAAATTCGTGGGGCCGGTGGATGAGCCTGTTTATGCCCTTGAGGGCCTGCCACTGGATGATCATGATCATGGCCAGGACGTAGAACAGCAGGTTGGGTCCGGGCAGGATCGCGGCCACGCCGGTGACGGGCACGGCCAGGGCCTCGAGGCCGAGGACCACGATGTGCCTGGTCCTCTGGCGCTGGAGGAAGAAGGCGAACTTCAGCCTGAGCCGCCTGTCGTCGGTCAGCCCTGAATGGAGGATCCTTACCGGCGCCTGAGGCTCCCGGCCGGCGAGGGCGAAGGCCTGTTCCTGGCGCAGGGTCCGGGGGTTGAGGTTGACGACCTTCCGCTTGGCCTTTTCCCAGGCTTCCTTGGCCCTGGACGAGCCGGGCGGGACGACCGCCGACGCGGCCGGGCAGAAGAACCGGTACCGGTTCCTGGAGTTGCGGACGAAGAAGAACAACATGGACGCGGGCTATTCTACCAGAAAAGCGGGTCGGCCAGGTACCGTTTAGACGAGACCGATCAGACCCGCCTGCGGTTGAGGAGATAGATGAAGAAGGGCGCGCCCAGGGCGGCCGTGATGACCCCGACGGGAAGCTCCGACGCCAGGAGCGTCCTGGCCAGCAGGTCGCAATAGACGAGCAGGGTGCCTCCGGCAAGCGGGCTCAGCAGGAAAAGCCGCCTGTGGCCGGGCCCGGCGATCAGCCTGACCGCGTGGGGCACGATCAGGCCCACGAAGCCGATGATGCCGCTGACGGAAACCGAGACGGCCGCGAGCAGCGTCGCCACGGCCAGGAACGCTTTCCTGACCGTCCTGACCGGGCAGCCCAGGGCCTGGGCGGTCTCGTCGCCGAGCGAAAGCAGGTCCATGTCGCGCGCCAAGAAGGCGGCGGTCGGCAGGCTGGCCGCGAACCAGGGAGCCACCGTCAGCACCTCCCGCCACCCGGCAAGCTGGAAGCTGCCGAGCAGCCAGAAGACCGCCTGGTCGTAGGAGTCGGACCTCAGGAAGAGCAGGAACGTGGTCAGCGCCGAGGCCAGCGCCCCAGCCGCGATGCCTGTTAAGAGCAGCGTTTCGAGCCTGAACGTCCGGCTCCTCTTGGACAGGCCGTAAACGATGACCACCGTCAGGAGCCCGAAGGCGAAAGCCGCCAGGCTCTGGCCGCTCAAGCCTGGCAGGGAGAAGCTCAAGCCGAGCGCGAGGGAAGACACGGCGCCCAGCGAGGCGCCCGAGGAAACGCCCACCACGAACGGGTCGGCCATGGGGTTGCGGAAGTAGCCCTGGAGTATGGCGCCCGCGAGCGAGAGCGAGGCCCCGACCAGGAAAGCCAGGACCGCGCGGGAGAGGCGCAGGTCGAGGAACAACGCCCGGCGCCCCGCGTCCCCGCCTGTTAGGAACTTGAGCAGGTCGCCGAGGGACGTTTTCACGGGCCCGGAGGCGAGCGAGAGCGCGAAGCCGGCGAAACAGAAGAGGAGCAATACCAGGACCAGCATCATCCGGCTGCGGCTGCCCGGCGTTCTCATCGCCGCGCCTCCCGGCTCTCGGGATGGAGCGCGGCCGCGATGTCCTCGAGGGCCTCGAGGAGGCGCGGCCCGAAGCGCCCGGCTGTGCTTTCGTCGAGGCGGTGAATACGGCCTTCCCGCACGGCTCGGGGCCCGAAGCGCTCGAGTTCCCGGACGAGCTCGTCCCTGGCTCGGCCGAAGGCCTCTTCCGAGGGTGCCAAGATGAAGATTACGTCGGGGTCGTCCTTCACGACCTGTTCTTTCTTGCAGACAAGCCACTTGCCCCTCAGCGCGCCGGCGACGTTCCGGCCGCCGGCCCGTTTCGCCAGGTCGGTGAGCCAGCTCGCGCGGCCGGCCGTCCACAGCCCGGGCCGGCTGAGCAGGAAGAGCGCGCCCGGCTCGGGCCCGGCCGCCGCGACCCGTTTTTCCACGGCCGCGGCCCGTGCCCGCAGGCCAGCGACGAGCGCCGCCGCCTGCCGTTCCCGGCGGGTGATGAGGCCGACCTTGTTGATGAGCAGGAAGAGCGATTCCAGGTCGGGCCCGGCGTCGAGCACGAAAAGGGGGTAACCCAAACGCCTGGCCCCGTTGATGAAGCGCAGCGGGTTGCCCCGGAAGGCGATGATCAGGTCCGGTCGGAGCGCCTCCACGAGCTCGATGTTGGGGTCGATGAAGCCGCCGACCCTGGGCACGGCCAGCGCCTCGGGAGGGGAGTCGCAGAACCTGGTCGCTCCGGCCACGTTGGCACCGAGGCAGAGCGCGAACAAGATCTCGGTGATGTTCGGCGCGAGGGAGACGATGCGGGCGGGCGTCTCGCCGGGTATCGAGAAGGCGTATCCCGTATCGTCGCGGATCGTCTGGCCGGGCGCGTGCGGGAGCGCCGGGCGCGCTAAGAGCGTCAAGAGCATCAACAGCAAAGCGCGCGGAAAGATCATGCCCGCGCGGCGCTCGCGGCCGCTTGCGGCCGCGCCTGCCCGCCGGCGTCTTTCCGTCAGCGTGGCCGGGGGTCGTGGGATTCGCGCGGAATGCGCCGATATCCCAGGCTCAGGGCTCGATGCGGGAGGCGGCGCGGCCGCGGGCTTCGCCGGGTGACGCAAAGTCGAAGACATCCTCACCGTAAAGCCCCGTCTTTCCGGACGCAGCCGGCATGGATTCCCTATCATTCCGATGTTATCTATATTAATAATCAACAAGTTAGAACCCGCCTCGCGGCTCAGGCCGCTTTCCGTGAACGAGCGAAATCTCCGGCAGGCCGGTGCTCGCGTTCTCCCTTATTTCGACTTCGGCCCCGAAGACGCGCCGCACCAGGTCGCGGCTCAGGCAGTCGCGCGGCGTTCCGCCGGCTTCGACCTTCCCGTCCTTGAGAAAGACCAAACGGTCGGCGTAGCCCGCCGCCAGGTTGATGTTGTGCTCGGCCGCCAGGATGGTCCTGCCCTTCTCCGTCTGGAGGCGCTTCAGCATGCCGTAGACCTCCACCTGGAAATTGATGTCGAGGTGCAGGCTCGGCTCGTCCAGAAGCAGGACCGGCGCGTCCTGGGCCAGGGCCCTGGCTATGAACACCCGCTGCCTCTCCCCGCCGCTCAGGCTCGCGAGCGGCTTGGCGCGCAGGGCCTCCAGGCCCGCGGCTTCCAAGGCCGCGCCGACCGCGGCCCGGTCCTCGGCCGATAGAGGAGCGAGCCTTTTGGCCCTCGCGAAGCGTCCCATGGCCACGACCTCTTCCACGCTGAAGTCGAAGACCGGGTCGGCGAGCTGGGGGACGTAAGCGAGCTCACGCGCGAGCTCCCGCGGGCCGAGCCCGGAAATATCCCGACCTCCGAGTTTCACCGAGCCGCCGCGCTCCGGCAGCAGGTTCTGCAGGGCCCGGAGCAGGGTGCTCTTGCCCGAGCCGTTCCGGCCCAGGAAGGCGACGAACTCGCCCGGCTCGACCGCCAGGCTGATATCCCTGATCACGAAGCCGTCGCCGTAGCCTCCGCAGAGGTCTTCCGTCTCGATCATCGGCATGCCTACGTCCCTTGCAGAAGGTCAATTATAGCCATCTCGGCCCCGGCCACCAACCATCCGGGCGTCAAACCAACCTGTCCTTGTGGAACAGGGCGATCCCTTCCCCGGACGCGACGCGAAGCAGCTCCTCGGTGAAACCGCTCCTGGAGAAAAGGCAGAAGCGCTCCTTCCTGGAAGCTCTGCGCCAGTCGACCAGCCTCGATTTCCTTCGCAGGTCCTCCAGTATGTTGACGCCCACCGGCTTGACGCTCCATTTCGCTTCCCCGAACAGGATCCGGTTCTCCTTTTCGTCGAGGGCCACCAGGTCTATCTCTTCGTTCCGATCCCACCAGCGGCCGACCCGGTCGAACCTGAAAACCTTGCTCTCCAGGTCCCTGAGGATTTCCGCGGCCAGGGCCTCGTAGTTCTCGGCTTCCAAGGCGGGCAGGTCGGCTTTTATCGCTTCCAGCACGGGCCCTGTCCGGCCTTCTTCCAGCCGGCTCTTGTTAGGCAGGACGTGCCTGAACCAGAACTTAATGAACTGGTCCTGGAGCTTGTATATGCCCTTCTTCGATTTCAGCGGGTTCTTCTCGGTCACGGGGTGTTCCTTGCGGATCAGCCTCAGGTCTTCGAGGACGAAGAGGTACTTGTGGAGGCCGCTCTTTTCGAAGCCGGTCTCGTTGACGATCTCGCTTATCCTGGTCCTGTTGAGCGCGACCGCCTTGAGTATGGCGAAGTACTTCCTCGGTTCCCGCAGCTCTTCGCGCAGGAGGAACTCCACCTCGCTGTACAACGGCGCCGTCGGGGAAAGCAGGCAGTCCGTCAGGTTGTCCTCGAGGGATATGTCGGGGTCCAGCCTGTTCAAGTAGCTCGGGTTGCCGCCCAGGATCGAGAAGTAGGCGAGCCGGTCTTCGAACTTCAGGCCGGGGAAAAAGCCCGCGGCCTCGCGGAAGCTGAAGGGCTGGAGCAGGATCTGGCCCGTCCTCCTTCCGTAAAGCGGCGCCTTGTGTCCCAGGACGGAACGCTCCATCATCGAGATGCTCGAACCGCAAAGGATGAGAAAGACGGGCGCATTCTTGAGATGCTCGTCCCAGCCGGCCTGGAAGATCGACGGTATGCCCTTGTTGGATTCGACGAGATACGGGAATTCGTCGACGGCGACGACGAGCCTTTCCCGCGCCCGCCTCTTCAGGTATTCGAAGAACATCCTCCAGTCGTCGAAGCCCCTTTCGGTCAGGACCAGATCCCCGAAGTGCTCGCCGACGAGCCGGCCGAGCATCTTCAGGTTCTCCTGTTCGCTTATCTGCTGGGCCAGGAAATAGACGTGAGGCCGGTCTTTAACGAACCGCTTTATGAGCTCGGTCTTCCCGACGCGCCGCTTGCCGTAGATGACTATGAAATGCGGCTGCCCGGAGTCCCACCAGGCCTTAAGGCTCCCGAGCTCCTTGTCCCTGCCGATGAATCTCATGCCCTCCCCCACAAAGTCTACTTTATAGTAGACTAATCTAGAGTAGACAGTTTGTCAAGTACCTGGTCTCGTCCACTACATTAGTGACGCGCTTGGCTGGGGATGAGTTTTGAGCCA
>CAYWJT010000002.1:0-94055 GCA_964458655.1 uncultured Eubacteriales bacterium
TCGTGAGCAAGGAGCCAGGCTTTCCTGTCCAGCCCCGCGCCGTAGCCCACGAGCGACCCGTCGCCGCCGATGACCCTGTGGCAGGGGACGATCACGGCCACCGGGTTGCGGTGGTTGGCGCCGCCCACGGCTCTGGCCGCTCCGGGCCTGCCCGCGGCCCGGGCCAGCTCGCCGTAGCTCGTCGTCGCGCCGAACGGGACCTTGAGCAGCTCGCCCCAGACCCGGCGGTCGAAGGCGGAGCCTTGGAGGTCGAGCCTGACGCTGAAGGCGTTCCTTTTTCCCTCGAAGTACTCACGGAGCTCGGTCAGGCACTGCTTGAGATGGGCCGCGGCCGGGCCTGACGGGGCGGGCTCTCGGCCGGACGCCTCCCGCTTCCCGACGAAACCGACCGAGGCCACGCCGTCCCTGGTGGCGGCAACCTCGAGCGTCCCGATCGGGGAGGGCCAATAGGCCTTGACAAGCTCTTTCATGTCACGCCTGCGGGAAGGCATCTGATAATCTTTAATATAAATCGGACCCTTTTTCAACCGGAAAACGGCCGCCGATTTCCCCTTTTCTCTCCAAGGCGCGAAGGATTATAATCCTGTTCCGAAAGAGAGACCCATGAACGGCAGCATACCGGTCCTTTACGTCCGAGGGGAAACCCTGCCCGAAGCCTGGGAGAAGGCCGTCCTGGCCTGCTGGCGGCAGGGCGCCGAGATCCGCACCGAGTACGACAAGCCCGGCGACCCGCCCAGCCGGGACTGCACCATGATGTGGGAGGTGGAGGACCCCTTCCTCGAACCGCGCATCCACCGGGCCTTCCCGGGCGGCCTCGAGGACCTGGAGGTCTACCGCCAGGAGGTGGTTGACGGCATCCACGACCACTGGATCGACCCGGCCGAAGGCAAGTGGACCTACACCTATCACAAACGGCTCTTCGCCTACGAGATGGAGGGCGCCGTCATCGACCAGGTCGACTACATCGTCGCCAAACTGGCCTCCGCCGGGCACAGCCGTCGGGCCCAGGCCGTCACCTGGAACCCGAAGCTCGACCCGGCCACCGACGACCCGCCCTGCCTCCAGCGGCTGTGGTGCCGCCTGCTCGAGTCAGGAGACGGCGCTCTGGTCCTGAACATGAACACCCACTGGAGGTCGCGCGACGCCTACAAGGCCGCTTACATGAACGCCTTCGCGCTGACCGACCTGGCCCGGGTCATGGCCGCGAGGCTCGCCGAAAGGACGGGCCGGCCGGTCCGCGTCGGCCGCTACGTGGACATCAGCGACAGCTTCCACATCTACGGCTCCTATTTCAGGGAGTTCGAGGGCTTCCTGAAGCTCGTGGAAAAGCGGGCCTTCGCCGACCGCACCTGGCCGAGCTCTTACGCCGAGCCGGTCTTCCGGGAAACGCGGGAGCGCCTGCGCCGCGAGCTGGAAGAGGAAAAAGCCAAAGCCGGGTCAGGCCGCTGAACCCGCGCCTGTTCCCATTCGGCGCGATCACCTGACGGGGAAGGGCTTCCTGCCGGTAGGGTCGTCTCGGACCATCACCGAAGGGCCAGCCACGCCAGGGCCGCAGCGGCCAAGGCCAGCCTGTACCAGGCGAAAACGTGGAGCGGATGCCGGCCGACGAAGCGCAGCAGGAAGCGGATGGCGAAAAGCCCGCTCAGCAGGGCCGCGAGAAAACCCAGCCCGAGCACCGGCCAGTCGACGGCCGCCCAGCTTTCGACCTCGAGGGAGGACTTCACCACCGCGGCCGCGACGGCCGGGATGGAGATCAGGAAGGAGAAGCGGGCGGCCTCGTCCCTCTTGAGCCGGCGGGCCATGCCGGCGCAGATCGTGATGCCGGAGCGGGAAACGCCGGGCACCAGCGCCACCGACTGGGCGGCTCCGATGAGGAGGGCGTCGCCGGCCGTCATCATGGGCATCATCCGTTCGCGTCGGCCGAACCGCTCGGCGACGAAAAAGACCAGAGCGACGACACTCAGAGTGGTGATAACGACGGGCACCGAGCGGACGCCTGACCCGAGCAGGGGGTAAACGAGGGCGCCGACCAGGACGACTGGCACCGAGCCGGCCATGACGAGCAGGGCCAGCCGGGCCTCGAGGTCGCACTTGAGGTCGGGCCGCTTGAAGAGCCTGAAGAAGCCGCGGACGAGGACGACGACCTCCCGCCTGAAGAACAGGACCAGGGCGGCGAGCGTGGCCGCGTGCATGGCGACGTCGAAGAAGACGTTGTCGCCGAACTCGAAGCCAAAGACCTCGTGGAACAGGACGAGATGGCCCGAACTCGAGACCGGCAGGAACTCGGTCAGGCCCTGGATGAGGCCGGCTATGAGGGCGTTCAATAACTGCATCTGCTGTGCTCCGAGCGGGATCAGGGAAGCCTATCTAACCATAAAATCCGGCCGCCGGCAACGGATCAGGGGCCGGCCTGCGCGTTTCAATTGCCGAAGCGGGGATTGACTACCGGGCTGTAAATAGAGCCGAACGTGTAGCTTACGCCGATGGACAGGCCGTAGCTGAAGTTGGTGGCGAGCTGCCTCTGCTGGAGCAATATTTCCTCCAAGGTGGCGCCGGCCTTCGGCAGCGACACCTGGTCGTGGATCTGGGAGTACCGGCCGTTGAAGTTGAGGGCCAGGCCGCGGTAAAGCTGGAGCGATACCCCGCCGTAGATCTCAAGCCGGTTCTTGCTGAAGTCGTTGAGGAAGGTCGAGCCCGATATGGACGAGCTGATGTTGCCCCAGGGTTCCTTGACCTCGAAGCTCACGACCATGGTCTGGGCCAGGATGGTCTGCCTGGTCTTGTCGTAGATGGTTTCCTCGACGTACTTATTGAAGCTGAGGCCGACGCGGTAGAGAAGCCGCAGCTGGCGTCGGTTGGACTCCGAGTAGGGGAAGAAATTGTATTCGACGGCCGGGGCGGGGTTCACCGCCAGCGCTATATTGGAGTAGCTCGAAGAGGACACGCCCAGCCAGGAGCCGGCCGACCAGTGCTCGCTCAGGCTGACGACATAAAGGGCGCTGAAGCTCTCGCTGTCGACCGTCGAGGAGATGGGGCCGTCCTCGAGGTCGAAGTAACTGTTCCTGATGTTCCCGGAAAGCCCCATCCGCAGCTTGTTGGCGGCCGTCACCCTGTTGGCCGAGAGGTAGCCGCTGGCCGAGGCGAAGTGCCTGGACTTCTCGCCGCTCAGGCTGCCGGAGACGCCAGCGCTGAAGACCCAGGCGTTCCACTTGTCCGCGACGGGCGCCACCGGCGGCCGGCCTTCGTAGTTCACGTTGAGATAATCGCCTATCTCGGTCCTGGCGGCGTAGGGCACCAGGCCGATCTTCATGACGCGGGTCAGGCCGCGGCGCTCGTCGTCACGGGAGGCGTTCGGCCCTGAGATGTATTTCATAGAGCTCTTGATGTTGATGTACTCGCCCTGGCCGAGGAAATCGAGCGTGTATTCGCGGCCCGAGCCCGCCGTGGACTGGATGGTGACCATGATGTAGACGTCGGCGGCCTTGGGCTCCCGGACGAAGCTGACGAAGGAGACCTCCTTGCGCAGGTAGTTCATGTCGCACTGGTGGCAGTCCAGGAAGACTCGGGGCGCTTCAGACTTGCCGAGGACGGCGTTCGCCTGCTGCTGCGCCGAGGCCATGACCGGAGCCATCAAGACCAGGAGCGTGAGCGCCGTTTGGAACTTCGTTTTTCTCATGGCGTATCTCCTCGTGTCCGCCCGCAAGCGGCCGGTTTCGACTTCCCTCTGAGCCGGGCCATTCGACCGGCTGACGCGCCCTCACTGAATCCGGCGGCGCCCGCCGCGGCGATATGCTCTCTGACTGTTGACTGTCGCCTGCGCGGCCGCGGGCCGGCTCCTGAACAACGGCGTTACAAAGAACCGCCGGAAGAACCGCCCGGCTCTGAAGGCCCCTGAGTCCCGTCTTCTTCGCCCTCCGGGGTTGCGTCCGCGTTCCGGGATGGGGCTGAATACTTCCCGGCCGGCGGACAGCCGCGCGCGGCGCGTCCGGTCCCGAACCATTGCCCGGCTTCCCGGCCGGCCAACCCCGAAACCACAAAGATGCCGGGGACTGTGCCGAAAGGGAAAAGCGGCAGGAGCAGGATGCCCAGCGCCAGTCCCGCCAGCCTGGCGGAGGGCTGTCTGCGGCTGATCTTGGACGACACGATGAAACAGGCCAGGCCCAGGACCGCCGATATGAAGAACAGGACCAGGGTCATGGTCCCAGGCAGCATGTGCCTGACGAGCTGGAAGGTGCCGTTGCCGCGGCCGGCCGCGGCCAGGCCCGATATGAAGATGAACAGGAAGAGCGCGGCGGAGGCGATGCACATGTAGCCCGCGACACCCAGGCTGAAGCGGGCGGTCCTCACCTTTTCGGGCATCGCGCTCGTTTCGTTTCGGGCCATTGGCGTCTATTCTACCCCAGATATATTTAGTCGACAAGAAAACGAGGACAGTTTACCCATTCACCTATTTTCTCGCCTTTTAACGGCCGTTAGCTCAACTAGGCCACGGCCCCGGGCGGACACCCTTCCCCCGGGCAGACTCCGGCCTCCGGCCGACGTGTCAGGGCCGGCCTGTCCGGCCGCGGCACACCTGAGAAATTTCGCCTAAAGACGAATGAGATGCTTTGCCGCGCACGACAAGCCCATGGAAAAAGATCCGGAAATATGGCAGGATTTGACCGGAGGCAGCGAACCGACATGGCCGTCGTGGACCGCCTGAACCCCATCATCGAACTTCTCCGCCACTCTCCGGGCAGGGTCAACAAGGTGTTCATCCAGAAGGAGGGCGGCCCGGGCCGCCTGGCCGAGGTCGTCCGGGAAGCCCGGGCCCATTCGGTGCCCTTTGTCTTCGTCCCAAGGAACGTCCTCGACCGCATGTCCCGGCATCACCAGGGCGCGTTGGCCGAAACGGCCGCCAAGGAATACGCTTCGGTCGAGGACATCCTGTCGGGCTCGAAGAACCCCTTCGTCGTCCTGCTCGACGGCATCGAGGACCCGCAGAACCTGGGCGCGATCATCAGGAGCGCCGAAGGCGCCGGCGCCGACGGCATCATCCTGCCCGAGCGCCGCTCGGCCGGTCTCACCGAGACCGTGGACACGGTTTCGGCGGGCGCCCTGGCGCGCCTCAAGGTGGCCCGGGTGACCAACCTGGTCCCGGTCATCGAGGACCTGAAGGGCCGCGGCTTGAGGGTGGTCGGCGCCGAAGCCTCGGGCGACGTCCCCTGGCACGAGTTGGACTTCACCGGTCCGGTCGCGCTCGTGCTGGGGTCCGAGGGCCGCGGCCTTCGGCCGCTCGTCCGCAGGTCCTGCGACAGCGTCGTTTTCATCCCGCTGGCGGGCGCGGTGAACTCGCTCAACGTGGCGGCGGCCGCCGCCGTGCTCTTCTTCGAGGTCGTCCGCCAGCGAAAATAGCGGCTCAGAACCGCGTGCTCAGCGCCAGGACGAAGTTCCGACCGGGCCCCGAGATCCCCGAACTGTAAGGCCGGTAGCGCCTGTCCGTTATGTTCTCGAGACCGGCGCTAATCGTCCAGTTGTCGGAGAGCCTGTACATCAGCTTGAAATTCAAGGTATACCACGCCGGGGCGTAGGTGTTGCCGTTCTCGTCCAAGGCGTAGATCTCGGTCTTGGCTTTTTCCTCTTCCGCCAGGTCCTCGTGCGCCCGCTTCCCCTGATAGACGGCGTAGAGCTCGAAGTTGAGCTTCTCGGCGTTGTAAGACAGGCGGGACACCCCGAACCAGGGACCGGCGTGGCGCGACGGGCTGGTGCTGCCGTCGTCAAGCTCCTCCTCGCCGTCCTGGATGTTCAGGTCGGAAGAAAAGCTGAAACCGCGCGGCAGCTGCACCTCCAGGCCGGCCTGCAGCCCGTAGACGTGGGCCACGGCGGCGTTCTGGACGGCCTGAACCCGGCTCAGGACGCCGTCGTACATGATGTACTCCTGGCCGTTGAGCGTGAAATCCCGCCTGACCATGGCGTTGTCGAGAGAGGTGTAGTATCCGGCAAGCTCGAGGCGCGCCGTCTCGCCGAACGTCTTGACCACTCCCAGGTCGGCCGAGTAAGCGTATTCGGCCTTCAGGCCGGGGTTGGGCACGACCACGGCCCCCGGCACCGAGTCGAAGACCTTGCCCATGTCGTCCACGTTCGGGGAGCGGAAGCCTGTGGCCAGGTTGGCCCTTAAGGCCCAGGAGGCGGAAGCCTGGAAGACCCAGCCCAGACTTCCGGTCAACGCGCCCTTGTTGAGGTCGGCGGTCGTGAACGGGAAGGGATAGAAGGTGGTGTCGAAATCCGCGTGCAGGGTGAACTGGTTGTAGCGCAGGCCGGCCTGCATCAGCAGCCGGTCCGACAGCCGGATATCGTCGCTGACGTACGCGGCGAGAGACCGCCAGGTCGCCTGGGGGTATCGCGCCGGACCGGGCGCCTTCACGCCGAGCGAGATATCCTCGTCCGTGCCGGTCGAAGTAACGTCGTTCACGACGAATTCCAGGCCGTAGAACAGCCTGTGCCTCGCGCCCAGGCTTTTGTTGAGGTCGAGGTTGACCGAATAGGCCTCGACCTCCTCCACCCGGATGTGCCTTTCATTGCTGTTGAGGTTGCGGTCGATGCGGCTCTCCTCGAACGACTGCTGGGCCAGGCGCAGCGTCAGCTCGTCGTAGAGTGCGCCGCCGCCCGAGTTGGCGACGCTCAGGTTGTTCATCATCCACTTCTGCGGCCCGTAGTCCCATTCCGCGTAACGGGGCAGGCCGTCCCTGAGCCGGCAGTGTCGGTCGTAACGTCCGTAGTCGGAGGTCTCGGAATAATGGAAGCCGAACTGGAAGTCCCAGTCGGCGTTCGGCCTGAAGCGCAGCTTCTGCATCAGGTTGACCTGGGAATACCCGGACGGGACCTGCAGCAGCGGGTCGTCCTGGGTTATCACGGTGTCCACGCCGTTCTGGCGCTGGACGTAGAAGGGCTTGACGTAGTCCTCCGGGCCGTGCCCGCCCTGGCGCAGGTGGTCGTAATCGAACGAACTGAAGCTCGTCACCAAGGCCCATTTTTCCCAGCCCACGTTGACGTGGACATGACCGGTCTTCTCGTCGTCGGCCGTGGATGTCCTGGCCGTGGCCGCGCCCGTGACGTAAGGCTTGTCCGTCAGGGAGAACTGCGGCGTCCTGGTCTCGAAGCTCATAACGCCGCCTATGGCGTCGCTGCCGTAGATGACCGAGCCGGGCCCGAACATGACCTCCGTCTTCTCCAGCGCGAACGGGTCCAGGGAGATGACATTCTGGATGTTGCCGGCGCGGAAAATGGCCGTGTTCATGCGGACGCCGTCCACGGCGTAGAGCAGGCGGTTGGTGGCGAAGCCGCGGATCATCGGGCTGCCGCCGCCCAGCTGGCTTTTCTGGACGAAGACCCGGCCGGTGAGCCCCAAGAGGTCGGCCGCGGTCTGGGGGTTCCGCAGGGCCGTCTCCACGGGGGAAACCGAGACTATGCTGGACGGCACTTCGGCCGTGGACTGCCGCCAGCGGGTGGCCGAGACGACCACTTCATGCGCCTCCACCGGCGAGGCCTGCATCTCGAGCTCGAAGGAAGCCGATTCCATCTCCGCCCAGCTAGTCACCACCGTCCTGTAACCGGGCAGGCTTATGACGATCCTGGCCGAGCCCCGGAAGGCCGAGACGTCCGCCTGCCCTTCCTGGTTCGTGGTCGCTGTCGCCCGGGGCTCCCGGCTCATCAGGACGACCGTTTCGAGGGGCGCCCCGCTCTCCCGGTCGCGGACCGTTACGGTCTGGCCGAAAGCGGAAACGGCCGCTGCCAAAAGGAATATGATCAAGAACGCTTTTTTCAACTCCGTACTCCTTGAGAAACCGATAGGCTGACTTCAGAGAAAGGCCCGGCCGCCCTTCTTCATGAGGGCTTCGGGCCCGGCGAGCAAGAAGCGAACGGCTCAGCCTCGCTCTGGAGGAGGCGTGGGAGGGCTTAGAAGGAAGTGAACATAGAGGCCGGACGACCGGCCTGAAGGGCAGGGAGACGGATCCGACGAGCCTGCCGGCCCGTCAGGACGCGGCGGACGGCAGAAAAGCCTCGACCCGTCCGCAGACTGCAGGCTCTTTTCTCCGAGCCTCGGGGTTTGCCCCAGCGCGCGAAGCGCCAGGCTCCTCATCTCGGCGTTCAGCCTCGTCTCCTGCCGGTCCCACCAGCAGAGATAGCGGACCGTGTCGCCGAGGTCCTGCGCCTCGACGATATCGTACATCCGTCCCTGGTACTCGAATTCCCGGGGATGCTCCCACCGCAGCAGGAGGCCGGCCTCGAACTTCGTGAACTCGAACAGCACCAGGCCGTCCTCGCGGGCCAGGGAGACGATGTGCTTCGCGACGTCCTGCCGCAGCAGCGCCTTTTGACAGCTCAGCCATAGGAGGCGCCCCGCCAAGGGGTCGAGGGCCAGGGCCAGGACAAGGAGCCCGGCCGAGATATCCCGGAACGTTCTCAACGCGCCGCGCACAAAACGATGATAGAGCCGGCGGCCCGGCCTGTCAATAAAATGTGCTGGCCCACTGCATGGGAAACGCTTTCTGCCTGGAGTTGCGTTTCCCTTGCCGATAATATTGGCAAGGGGTCAGGTAATCCAGCGCTCGGTGCTGCCGCACCTGGTTATTTTCTCACTCCCACTGTTCCAGCCGCTTGTTATGCCCCCCTCGAGAGCCAAATCTAAGCCCTGGACTTCATAAAACTCTTCCCGAAGGGCCCGATTCGGCTTCTCGACATGGCCGTTTCTTCACCCGGAAGATGAGGCCCCGCTGATTAAAGGCGCTTATTATCCTGTCCTCGGTGCCTTGTATCAATTCGGCCGGTTTCAACTCGATTTGACATCGGATGTGGACCCGATTTATCATTCGGCACAATCAATGGCGGCAGGATCGGCGCCGTAGATACTTGGTAGGCCGATAGATTCATCGCGAGCGCTGCGAGCCCATCGTGGCCGGCAGCGTTGGTCGGCAAGGTAAATGGAAGGAGGGTCAATCGTGCGCAACCGTCAACCGTGGAACTTCGTGCTTCTCGCGCTCGCCGCGCTGGTCTTTGTCGTGGGAGGGGGCGTGAAAAAGGCGCCCGCGGAGGAGCCGCAGGTAGATCGGACCCGGCTCCAAGCGGACATCGACAGCCTCAACGGCAGGATCCGCGACCTCGAGGAGAAAGAGGCGCGCTTCACGCGGGTGAAGGCTTACCTGAAGAGGCTCGCGTACGACGACAGCATCGTCGTCTTACGCTCGCGCGACTTCGACGGATGGGTGCCGATGTCGCAGAAGCAGGTTGAGGAGGCTTTCTTAATTGCGCTCTGGTTCTCGTATCTCCAACGAGACGACGCCTCTCCTGACTATCCACCGGCGCTGGTGCAACTCGCGGAGGCGTCGGCCCGGCACAAAGATCGGATACTAACGAAGGAGCTGCCGGCGTTGGAACAGAGGATCGACAATCTCGTGCGGCAGCGAGCCGCGTTGGAGCAGGAACGCGAACGCCTGCTGGAGGCCTTCTCGCGGCCGGATCGCCTCGGTTCCGCCCCGCCGCTTGACGTCGATCTTACGGGGACTTGGAAGCCGGCGGGCGGCGGGCCGGACGTCGTGACCATCACGGGAGGCCGGAACGAGTACACCCTCACCGGGACGAACGGAAGTTACAAGCACGAAGGGACGATCAAGGGCGACGGCACGAAATACGAAGGCGACCTCAAAGACCAGGCGGGGTTTTGCTGCGGGCGCGAGGGGCATATCTGGGTGGAGGTCGTGGACGCGAGCACCTATCGCCACAGATCGGTCTGGTGGAAGACGGGCCGGAGCTCCCGCGAGAAGCCCGAGCTCACGTTCGGCTGGGCGATAATGAAGCGGCAGTGAACGTATCGCGCGGATACCGGCGCCGGCAAGCGCTCACCCGTAGGGGCATATCGCCAGGGTTCGGATGAGGACACAGCGAAAAACCAAGTCGCCGGGCTTCCTTTGGCCGCTTTGGACAGATCTCGCTTCTTTCAGACTGGCTTCAGGGAAATCTTGAACGGTTTTTCCGAAGTCTTGTAGAGCCAGAGCGCCACATCAGTGCCTTCAATGGTCCTTATCGCGCCCATATGGTAATGCTTCCCACGTTGAAGCTTCTTGCCGTCTATAAGTACTTCAAGATCCTGTTCCCCAAAGTTTTTCAGGATCAGGCAGAGATTTACCGCCGGCGACTCCGAGCTGGCCTTAACCTCTATAGAGACGGGCCGGTCGAGCCCGGGCCGGTCGAAGGTCAATTCATAAGCCCGCTGGCCCCGGTCATAATCGCCGCCGCTTACCCCCTGGCCCTTGACTGTCATGGACGGCGGCGAGATCCAGGACCTGGCCAACCGAGCCAGCTCAGCCGGAGAGTTCTTGCCAGCGCCATAGAGCCAGTTAGCCCAATAAACGAGCCCATCGCCCTTGTGAATAGTCGGCCTGGCCCAGGACAAGGAAAAATGGGAGGCTTTATCCGGAGCCTGGGCGTACCTCCCATCAGATGGAATCTGGGCCACCGGCCAGTGGTTCCACCAGGGGAACCGGGAAATCCCCGATCGCAACTCAATGCCGAAAACAGTTATCCTGCAGCCCGGTTCATAGATTTCGAACGGCTTCCATTCTGATTTCAGGTTGATCACCTGAATGACCGCGTTATCCGGCCCGCTCTTGAGGTCAGGCAGTTTCGTCGCCCAACTGTGTGTTTTGGCTTCTCCATTCAGATTGACAAGAGTCAGGGCATCAAGACTGACGACATCCTCAGGCAGCTGTCCCGGATGGCAGAGAACTATGGCTTCTTGCGGCCCAAGAGGCTCCCCTGATGTCCACATCACCACCTTCCTGACCCCGAGCACATCAGGGTAGAAAGTGTAATACTCGTCCACCGCATCAGGCCAGCCGGTAATTTCATCAAGCTGGGAATAATTCTGGTAAACAGAGACAGGGATATATCGCCAATGGACCACAACCCTGGCAGGGGTGTTCTCGATGATCCTGACGTGGGAATGAAGGGTCTTGGCGTCGAGCATGTGCTCAAAACAGCCTTGCTTGTCAGTGAATGATTCAGCGCTCTGGTCAGCCATCCAAAGCCCGTTCTCCATGACCCAGACAGGCGAGTATCGAGTGCCCCGCCAGAAAACCACCCTGATCGGCGAACCGTCAAATTGGACCACCACATCCGAGAAAGGCCCGCTTCTCCACAAGGCATCCCATTCTTCATAATAGTTCAGCTTGGTGTAATAGGCCCCGAACCTCCCCGGGCCGGACGGCCCTGAGGGCATTTTTCTCTCCGCTATGACCGACGCTCTCTCCGATTGGCGGGCGTTGAATTCCGCGATGATTTCTTTCTCGCCTAGCGACCGACCGTATATTTTCACCTCGTCAAGGACGGCGTCCAGAGAGAACCAGGCCGGGAGCGTGGCGAACGGCCGAACAGGGTCACTCGGTGTTTTCTTGGAGCGATTCATGCCGATTACCAAGTCCATACCGGCCGCGGGTTTCATTCGTCCTGTCACCCTAAGTTCGGCCGCCAGAGTCCCGCCGATAAAGACCTTAATCCCCGTTTTCTCTTCAAAAACGGCCGTAAGCAATTGCCAGGCCCGAAGCGGGACCCTCTTTTCGGTTATGCACTCCACCCACCGGCCGTTGATTGACATCTTGAGCCCCACCTCGCCCCGGGGGCCAATGGCAAAGTAATATCCTTCCTTACCCTCCCTTTCCTGAGCTGCTATGGGGCACCAGTTCCAGGGATATTCAGCCAGGGCCACCCAGGCCTGCAGGCTGAAATCCCCTTTAAGCCGCGGCGCCAACTCGGCTTTTCTCCTTATCAAAGTGGTGAACCCGTCAAATTTCACAGCCTGTCCCAGAACCCCCGGAACCAGCCTGTAATTGCCGCTTAAAGCGTCTTCAAGCGCTGAGGCCGAATCCGTCAACTTCCCACTTTCCACTTTATCAAGCTTCCACCAGGCTGAGAGGCCGTTGCTCTGAGCCAAGCCTGGCGTTGTCGACGAGAACAGGACAACCCCTAAAACCAAGGCCAAGAACAACTTTTTCATATTTCTCCTCCTCCAACGATTTCGGGAATGACGATCGCCTTTGTTCATGATGCGTTAAGCGCCCTTTTACGTCCCTTGGTTCCCTTGAAAATCGACCTCCACCCACGCCCCTTTTCGGGCGCAGACCAGACTGGCCAGCCGGTTTGCCCTTTCGTTGATTTCATCCAGACTTTCGCCGCTCAGAAGTCCGTCAACCAAAGCTGCGGTAAAAGCGTCACCGGCGCCGACCGTATCAACGACATCAACGGTAAAACCCGGATGATATGATTCGCCGTCCGCCGTTATCAAACGGCTGCCCTTTCTCCCCTTGGTCAAGGCGACCAATTTCATTCCATAATTGCGCAACAGCCTTTCAAGCGCTTTCGTCTCATCAGAAAGCGAAGGGGAAAACATGGAGCCGATGATGTTCAGCTCCTCCTCATTGGCCTTGAGGACATCCGCCAGCCCGAGAAGCGAATTAACAAGATCTTTGGAATAGAAAGGCGGGCGCAGATTGATATCGAGGACTCGAAGACAGTCGGGTCGAACCTGGTTCAGGAACCAGTTTATGGTATCCCTGTTCATCGCTGAGCGAAAAGCCAGGGAGCCAAAACAGACGGCGGAAGCTTCTCTGGCTATGGCCTGAAGGTCGGAATATGGCTCCAAATAATCCCAGGCCACATTTTCCTGAATGGTAAAAACAGGCACCGCGGCTGGATCAAGAACGACCTTCACTGTCCCCGTGGGATGACTTCGGTGAACTTTAACATGATCAGTAAGCAATCCCTGACCGGAAAGAAGAGATAGGGTTCGTTTCCCTAACTCATCGTTCCCCACCCGGCTCACCAGGATCGCCTTTCTGCCGAGGACCTTGGCGTAATAAGCGAAATTGGCCGGAGCCCCGCCAAGACGCGGCCCGTCCGGGAAAATATCCCAAACGATCTCCCCTATTCCCACGACGATCGTGCTCTGCTTGCTATCTTTTGATCCTGTCGCAGTCAATGCCCATGCCTCGCTTCAATAATCCGTCAATGGAAGGTAAAGTGAAGGGCCGCCCGTTCTTTCTGGCCCAAACGCCGCTGTTGCCGAAGATGTTCCGGCAAGCGGGGCAACCAGAGAGGCCGGCTCGGTTTCCCTGCGCCAGAAGCCCCCCCGCGGAATACCGCGATTATCGGCAGCGCCGGACCTGAAGCGACGGCTTTCATGGTTGCAAGAATACCGGGATATCTTCCGCCTTGGGTGGAGCAGGCCGCACCCAAGATAATGACTTGTCCGCGGCTGCGAGAGCGGAAACGGCAGAAACAGTCAGCGATTTGCCCTTCTTCCGGGATAGAGAAGCGGCCGGACTGCGCCTAACTTTCTCTATACCTGGCCTGAGATGAAGACCCGGCTTCCCCAAGTTTAGCTCCGTTCCTGTAATCCAGGTTCAGCACTTTCTGCATGATCAATGAAACCGCCCCCATCACCGCGGCTTTGAGCCCGAAAGTGGCCGGCAATATCTCAACTTCCTTGCTTATTCTGTTCAGCGACCTGGCTTTTACGGTATTCCGGACGGCGTCAAAAAGGATATCGCCCGCTTCGGTTACTCCGCCTCCGATTACAACAGCTTCTGGGTTGAAAAGGTTTATCAAAGCCGAAATCCCAATGCCAAGGTATTCAGCGGCCCGGCGAAAAACGTTCCAGGCCACGACATCTCCTTTCTTAGCCGCCTCGGCCACCATTTCAGCGGTCACGTCATCGGGAACACCGTTGCACATATCGAAGAGAATGCTTTTAGCGCCGCTTTCCAGCTCCGAACGGGCAGCCCGGGCGATGCCGCTGCCGGAAGCCAGCGCTTCCAAACAGCCGCAATTCCCACAATAGCACTGAACTCTGCTGTCTTTCTCCAGCGTGATATGCCCGAATTCGCCGGACATGCCCTTGGTCCCGAGAAGGGGCTGGCCATTAATGATGATCCCTGCCCCTATCCCGTACCCGACGTTGACGCAAATGAAATTCTTGTACTTTCTCCCAACCCCATAACAAAGTTCCCCGAGAGCCATCACCCTGGTGACATTATCAAAGAAGACGGGGATATCCGTCTTTTGAGCCAGGTAGCCGGTTATGTCCACGTCATGCCAGTGGAAATTGGGCGAGAACTCGACAATATTCCTTTTATTGTTGATCAGGCCGGCTACGGCCATGCCCACGCCGCACAAACGATCCCGTTTTTCCCCCAGTCGAGTTTTCAGTTTCTCGATAACTTCAAAAGTCCTGTCCATGACGCTGTAAAAGCCCTCGTCCACACCCGTTCGGACCTTCTCCTCCGAGATAATTTCAGCCTCAAGATTCGCTAGAACGCCGTATATGTTCGTCGTCCCAAGGTCGATACCGATTATGAAATTGTTATTCGGGCGGAACTTGAGAAGATTCGGTTTCCTCCCCCCGTTGGAAGAACCTATGCCGACCTCTTCTACCAAGCCCTCCCCGATCAGGTCATCGACTATTCTGGAGACCGTGGGGGCGCTCAGTCCGCTTATCTTGGAGATCTCGGCGCGAGAGATAGAGGGATTGTCCCGGATGAGTTTCAACACCCTCCTGGTATTCAACTTGAGGATGTACTTGGCGCTGGCTCCTGGCGACATTGCATCTCTCCTTACTACCTGTTCATTATAAACCAACAATAAGCGTCTTGTTTCCCATGACTAGAATAGCTCATATCGGCCGGCCGTGGCCCTGGCGCTATTCGTCCCCTGATTCCAGACGCCGGCCGCATCGCTGCCTTTCCCTTCCTGGAGGCTACGATAATATAATAGTTTGTCACTTTCTTTCAAAGGCGCTCCTTCCCTCCCGCATATAGCGATCCAGCAGATCCCTAAGCCGGTCAACAACTTCAGCGTGCTTTTCATATAGGTCCTTTTGTTCATAGGGGTCTTCTTTCAAGTTGTAGAGTTGGCCTGGCGTTCCTGGCCGGGGAAGAAGCCCTTCGGGCGGCATCCAGCCTCCGGAGGTCTTGTTGTCCAGAATAAGCTTCCACTCTCCCTGGCGGATGGCAAAAGTGCCGTTTTCTGAATGGGACACGATGGCTTCTCTGATGGGCCCTTGGCCCCTCTCCCCCAGAAGGGCCGGGGAGATATCGTAACTGTCCGGCCCGTCTTCAGGGGACAATGCCGCATCGGTGATGGAGGCAAAAGTGGCCATCATGTCGGACAGGCAAATCGGTTCGTCGCATACTCTGCCGGCCTTGACTTTTCTCGGCCAGCGAACGATGAAAGGAACGCGGTGGCCGCCTTCCCAGATGTGCGTCTTGTAACCCCGGAGGAGGCCCGCCGACTTATGGCCCTTTATTCCGGGATGGGGCCCGTTATCGCTGGCGAAAATCAGCACAGTGTCGTCGCTAATCCCCAAGGAGTCCAAGGCCTTCATCATTTCCCCCAGGCAGTAATCGGCGAGAACCACAAGATCGCCCCGTGGGCCGTCTCCGCTTTTTCCCTTAACGAAATCAGGGGGCAGCCAGGGAGTATGAGGTGAAGACAAACAGAGCATGACAAAAAAGGGCTGCGTCGGCGCCGCCATTACGCTGCGCTGCATAAAGGCGATCGCCTCCCGGGTAAAAACAAGGTCCACTTCCTCAAGTTTAAAGCCGGCAGCCGCCCAGCCTGGCCGGGGGCTCCCCTCCTCGCCGCGGCTCATGTCATAGGATTCGGAGATTTGCCGACTGGGAATTTCCCTGACCCTGTCGTCTTCAATATAAGTGAACGGGCCGTCGATGGTCGAACAGGCCGCCGTAAATACGGCATGATCAAAGCCGTGATCGATCGGCCCACCCCTGACCGGCTTGGAAAAATCCACGTTCATGCCGGTCTCAGGCTTCGCATCCTGCCAGGATCCTTTCAACATCCTTTCGGCGTCTTTCCAGGTGGGAGTGAAGCCGTTCATTCTGGTCCAATTAAGGCCAAGATGCCACTTGCCGAACATGCCGCTTCTATATCCCCTGTTCTTTAGCAGGCTGGCCAATGTCTTCCGCCCGGGTTCGATCAGAGTCGGAGTATAACCGCCGACGACCCCTCTCTTCAGCCAGGTGCGCCAACAGTATCTTCCCGTCAGGAGGCTGTAGCGAGTGGGCGTGCAGACGGCCGATGGGGAATGAGCATCGGTGAATCGCACGCCTTCGCGGGAGAGTCGGTCCGCATTTGGCGTTGGAATGGGAGAATCCGGGTTGTAGCACCCCAGATCGCCGTAGCCCAGGTCATCGGCCAATATCATGATTATGTTGGGACGCCCTTGCCCGATGAGACCGGAAATGCTTCGACCTGCGACCAACATTGACGACGCGCCCGCAAAGACGGTGCCGATAAACCTGCGCCTTTTCATATGACCGCCGTTCTCTAATACCTCTGGCTTTGCATTTGCTTCCAAAATGACGCCAATCTTCTCAAATGCTCGTCCGCATGCTCGAAAAACATCCTATAGGAAGTGCAAAAAAGGCTCACCTTACTGTCCTTTGAGTTCAGCTGTCGCTCTTTGGGACAGCCTCCCCAGCAATGGCTGAGCCAGGGGCAGCCCTGGCATGTCTCCGGCCACACGGATTTCATTTCGCCGAAAGATCTTTGCGGGCCGGAGTTGAGCAGGTCGATCATCTTCGCGGACATGATATTGCCTAACCTCAAGCGCGGTTCGACATAGAAATCGCAGGGGAAAACGTCGCCGCTGTGTTCTACGACAAGATAATCGCCGCATTCCCGACGCAGATTGCAGTCCGGCGGTTCAAGGTTGACGTAGGAATAGAAAACCGAATCGAAATAACGAATGAATATGGAAGGCAGCCCATCGACAAAGTCGCTCCGCCAAAGGTCGAATATCTTGACGAGGAAGTCACCGTAAGCATCAGGAGACGGAGAAAACGGGTCCTTTTTATCGAGCCTCGGCAGACCTTCATCGAAGCACGGGATAAACTGCATGTAGGTAAAGCCGAGGTTCTTATGGAATTCATAAATTTCCTCCGGGAACCTGACCGAATAATCGTTGACAACGGTCAATACGTTCACCTCTACTCCACTGTCGATCAGCATCTTGGCCTTGTCTACGACTCTTTCCCAGGAGCCCAGCCCGCCGGGAAGCTTTCGATAGCGATCGTGGATGTGTTTCGGGCCGTCAAGGGACAGGCCCACCAAGAACCCATTATCCCTCAAGAAGTCAGCCCATTTCTGGTCGATAAGAAGGCCGTTCGTCTGGAAAGCGTTCCGGACGGTTTTCCCCCGGCGGTTTCTCTTTTGTAAGTCGACCGCCGTTTGAAAGAACTCGAGGCCAGCCAGGGTAGGCTCGCCGCCCTGCCAGGCGAACGAAATAGCTTCCCCACATTGAGCCAATGCCTGGCTTATCATCTCTTCAAGGATTTCCTTTTTCATCCTGCGGGCCGAACTCTCCGGAAAAATGGAGCGTTTCCCCCGATAGAAACAATAGGAACAAACCTGGTTGCAATCCGGCCCGACCGGCTTGACCAGGATGGAGCCTAATGGTCTCTTGGATGCGACGCGTTCCAAATGGCTCATGGGGATGATCGGGCCGCTAACTCGTCTCCAATCATACAAGCGAAAAATAAAGGGCTGTCCATTCTCGTCGACCGCGTTACCTTTGGCGGCATCGATCCATGATTCGCGGGCGCTGAGCGCCCGCAACGCCTTTTCCGCGTTTCCTGCTTTCTTTGTTTGGGAAATAACAGGGCGCAATAATTAAATAATGAAATAAACTTATATCTGTCAATGCTTTTTTTCAAAATAGCGCAAGTTTACAGCCATATTCTCTCGGCCTTAGTATATACGGTCTCTCTTATAAGTTAAGCAAAAAGGTTTATTTCGCTTGACTTTGCTCGAATATTACTTAAATTAAGAAAATATACGGCGCGATGGAGAGGAAAAGCATGCTGAAGGGAATTAGCTTTTGCTTGCCTTTAACGTTCTTGCTCATCCCCGCTTTCGCTCAATGGCCCAGGATCCGGATGATATCCCTCTTTAAAATACCCAAGCTCACCGGCGTCAAGCTGGGTTGCCTCGGCCTCCTATTGTTCACGGCCAATATGGGCTGCTATCAGAATTCAAAACAGGCCGTAGTGCCTTACGAACCGGAGGCTTTCGTTCCCCGGATCTGGAAATCGGAGCCGCCTGACGGCTGCCCGTTCGAACCTTCCAAGGATATAGTGGGGATCGCTTTCACTGGAAGATATGCCACTTACACCGACGCCGACACCTGGTATCCTGCCTGGGCCGCCGACGGGAACATGTACAGCGGCTGGACGGACGGAGAAATAGGAAAGGAAAGCTGTCATTCTTCGGGCGGCAACAGGGCGCGCACCGGCAACGCGAAGATCATCGGTGACGACCCCTTGAATCTGGTCATCCAGTCTCTGGGCGTTCAGCCGGCTTCGGCCCTGCCTTACGGCGGCCGCTATCCGAGCGCCAACCTTGTGTATAAAGGCGTCTGGTACTATGGGACTTACTGCATAGACTTCGATTTCACCAAACCCGAATATCCAGATGAATACAGCTGGGCCATTTGCGGCCCGGTACCAGGCTTCAGGGTCTCTACCGACTACGGGAAGACCTGGATTCCCAGCCCGCTCTCGCCGGAAAATCCGCTTTTCCCGGAGTCCGGCAAAAACGGCCGACAGGTGAAAATGGGCACGCCTCACTTTGTCGATTTCGGTCGCGAACTGGAATACTCCCCGGATGGCAAAGCTTACCTCGTAGGGCACGGAGCCCTGGATAACGACCCGACTCCCCGGGTAGCCAATAATAGCTGGATCGCAGGCGACGCCGTTTACCTGGCGCGTGTGACGCCAAGCCCAAAAAATATCAACGATCCCAAAGCTTATGAGTTCTTTTCCGGGTTCGATTCCGCCAACAAGCCTATCTGGAGCAAGGATTTTACGGACATAAAGCCTTTGCTGGTCTGGGACGATCACATGGGTTGCACGACCATTACCTATCATGCTCCATTAAGGAAGTATCTGATGTGTATCACCGACGGCTGGCCGGGGGTTCGGAACATGAATTCTTATGTTCTCGAAGCCGACCAGCTGACGGGGCCTTATCGAATGGTGGCCTATATGAGGGACTTCGGCCCCCAGGGTTATTTTCTCAATTTCCCGTCGAAATTCATCCGCCCTGACCGTCAGACGGTCTGGCTCTCTTATTCGGCCAACTTCCATAAGGACTACTTCGCCAACCGGGCCATCGCCGATCCCCTCGGCAGCCGTTACGCCTGGTGCTTGCAGGAAGTCAAGCTTCTGGATGAAAGGACTCTCAATTCATTGCCTGAAACGCAGCAAAAAGATCCCATTAAGAGCGGCAATAATATTGCGCTCCGGGCGCAGGTCAGCGTTTCTTCGGTCCAGGACAAAAGCAAACCCATGACCGAAGTCCCGCAATTCTTCGGGGAGGGGGCTGTGGACGGAGTTGTCGAATACAGCGATGACGTCAACCCGCGCGAATGGAGGAGCCAGGAACGTTCCACAGCTATGATCCGTCTCAGTTGGGACCGACCTGAAACCGTCTGCCGGGTCTGGCTTTTTGACCTGCCCAACTCGAAAGACCAGGTTTTATCCGGGCTGCTGGTCTTCAGCGATGGAAGCGCCATAAGGGTCGGCGACCTGCCCAACGAGGGTAGGTCTGCCCGCGAAATAGCCTTCTCCGCCAAGAAAATAACCTGGCTGGCCTTCATCATAGATTCTGTGTCACGGGAAACCGGGAACGCCGGGCTGGCCGAAATCGCCGTCTTTAGGACTAAAGATAATTAAGGTCCGCGGGCCGAGCATAAACGGCCCTGAACCACGCCTAGGCCGCTAACAGCCTTATTTTTGAGCCGCTGACTGATGAACGACTATCGGCACATAGCCGACCTCTAATCCTGGCGGGGGCGTAACTATCAGGGCCGGGTCCAGTTTCATCAAATTGCCGAAGGCCGGCGGGGCCATATAGTCACGGTCGATCGGCCAATTAGCCTGGATTCTTTCCGCCAAAGCCTGCAATTCAGCCTTTTTCTCCGAAGACCAGTTATACTGCTGGAAGGCCGGCTGATCGATGAATCTGTACCAGTAATAAGTTACCGACGAGCCATCGGCCAGCTTGGCCTCATGGGGACCTGATTTGGGCCCTGGATCGACCCAGGCGCCCTTCGCCGGCGAAGTGTAGGGGCGCCCAGGCTCGGCCAGCCTGAACTTCTGCTGGAGCAGCTTGGTGTCGGCTGGAACGCTTGACTCGGGGACAGCGACGTATTTGCCTCCTTGATAATGGTAATATTGTGGGAAATTGGCCATGCTGCCTTTGACATCCGACTTCCACTGCAATCCCCACATATTACCGGCGAACACTGCGGTCTCGAAAAGAGCATCCCTGCCCTCCACTCCGACTATTTCCACCCCCGCCATATCGTATCTGGTCGGCCGCGGGCTGAGCTTGGGCTTGATCGCTCCCACACCATCAAATTGACCGGAGCAATAGACCCCCCGGTCCCGCCAGGCTTTAAATGGATCGTACAGGGCCGCCTTGGAATAATAAGTGACTTCCTGCACCAGAATAGACCGGCCCTGTTCATCTGCTGGAAATTGCAATTTGGGCAATTTGGCATATATTCGGCCGTTTGAATCCTTAGCTTCGAATCTGGGCACCATATTTATTTCAATGGCTCCGCCGCCGGCTTTCCCGCGTCTGGCATCGAGGCCACGGCCGTAGAGGAAGGGATAATTAAATAGTTTGCCGATCTTGCTCCAGGTTTCAGGGATAAAGAAGGCTATCGGTCCTTTGAAATTAGCCGCGCTCAAAAAACAGGTCCAGCTCTGTTCGCCCACGGGCGGCTCCCCCGTTTCAGGCTCGCTGAAGGGCAGCGCCATCCAGGTATACCCGAGGAATTCCCCGTTCGGATTCCCTTCAAAAGTAATCCCATCCGGTGGGATCAACAGCCGGTTGCTGAGCTGGGCTATTCCCAGCCGGTCATCGGGCAGGGCCTCGTCGCTGTAAAAGAAAGACCAACCCGGTGAGCCAATCTCATAATCATAACACTGCGGCGTTCCGTTCATGCTGAACTTGGGCGGTCCATAACGAAAATGATTGCCGGCCCAATAGCCCACTCCGCCCTCGATGGTCTGAAAAACAGAGCTCCACGTGGGCCCCCGCGGTTTCCATTTCCTGGCCAGGGTCCCTTCGGGACAGAGGGGAGTGGTCTTATTATCAGAGTTATCGGGGAGAATCCAGGTGCTCGGCAACCCGATTTGAAAACCCGCCAGCGGTTCATCGATCAAAGGCCATACGGCCACATAGAAGCCCATTCCGGCTCCATACCCATCAGGAACAGGCTCATGATCGAAGCTGATGTAGCCGTGCAGCCCGTCGCTTTTTTCGGCAACGGCGGCGGCTTTGACCTTTTCTTCGCTCCGGATAAAAAAGAGCGCTAGGATAGCCAGAAAGAATGGAGTGCCTATTAATAATTGAATTTTATTTTTTTTCATATCCCTCTCCTAGTTTTCATTGAACTCATCCTGCTCATTATATAGCATCAAGAATCAGCGGCGCCAGGCAGTTGATCGGCTGCTTTCCTTCGGCAACTTGTATTTATCATCGATACCCGTTGTAGGGTTGACCTGGCGTTGCGGGCCGGGGAAATCTCATAACTGTCCGGCCCATCTTTTGGAGACATCGTTGAAGCGGGCCTCGCGGCGGACCCGGCGGCCGGCTATTTCCCGACCCTCCGGACACGAGGGTCCGTATAGACATCGTTCTCGTCGGTGCTGGTCGACGAGAACTCCGAGACGACCGCCCCTTTGTCGCCGGCCTGGAACCAATGCAAAGCGTTGGGCGGGAGGGTGTACATATCGCCGGGTCTTAGCACGATCTCGTGCCAGACGGTCAGAAAAGGCCGATACTTCATCGGAACGCGGGCGCGCGGTTTGGGGGTCCGTTCACCGGCGACATAGAGATAGACCTCGCCGTAGCGGCATCGGAATGTCTCCTGCTTTCCGGGATTGCTCCTGTTGACCCGGGGATGGCGGTGTTCCAGGCAGATCTGCCTGGGCAGGAGGACCAGCTCCTTGGCGCAGTAGCGGTCGTTGTTCTCATAGACGATGATCTCTATCCCCACGTGCTTCAGGTCGCCTAGCCCAAGGTCTGCGACCTCCATCGCCTCCAACTCGCTCCGGGTGACGGCGATGCGGGCCTTGCGAAGAAGGGCGACCGCCGCGGACTTGACCTTCTCGACGTTTCGGTCTTTCATGGGTGCACCGGAGCGATTATAACCCATCAGCCTCTTCTAGAGAAGCGATCGGGGCTCAGATCCTCGGTCCCCCTGAAGACAGGAAAGGCTTCTGCTTCGTCCCGCGATTTGGTCAAGGCCTCAATCGCTTGCATGTCCTCAGGTTGGCTATGGCGCCGACTTTGTTATATAATGAAAAAATGTTCTGGAGGCCGATTTGAATTTTCCGCTTTCCCTTCTTAAGCCTTCTCGAATATTGACACCCAGGCGTCCGCGCTTTGAAATATGCCGCCTGACCCGCGGGACAAGCCTCCTCTTGTGCGCTGCGCTGCTTTGGGCCGCGAGCCTCAACGCGGAGCAGACCGGCTCGAGGCCGCAGCTCTCGGCCAGCCATAAGGCCTGGCTCGAAGAGGAAGTCGTCTACATCATTACCCCGACCGAGCGGTCCGTCTTCCTGAAGCTCCAGACCGACCGGGAACGCGAGCTCTTCATAGAAGCTTTCTGGAAGCAACGCGACCCTACTCCGGGAACCCCCGAGAACGAGTTCATGACGGAGCACTTCCGTCGGATCGCCTACGCCAACCGCAGCCTCGGCCGGGACACCTCGCGCCCCGGCTGGAAGACAGACCGCGGCCGCATCTACATCATCCTCGGCGAACCCCAGGATATCGAGAGATACGAGGGTAGGTCATCGACCTATGACACGGAAGTCTGGTTCTACCAAGGGAAGACGGAGCTAGGGCTGCCGCCGGCTTTCTACGTGGTCTTTTTCAAGGAACGCGGCTCCGGCGAGTATAGGCTTTACAGCCCTATCGCGGACGGTCCCCAGGCCTTGATGTCGGGCTATATCGGGGACGTTGATCCGACCGCCGCTTATGAAAAGCTCCGGGAGATCGAGCCGAACCTGGCCGAGGTCTCCCTCTCGCTCGTTCCCGGAGAGGCCGGTACGGTCTACGGGAAGCCGTCCATGAGCTCCGACCTGCTCATCCAGAGCATCGCTTCGGCTCCGACCCGCGGTATCAAATCCCTCTACGCCCAGAAATTCCTGGCTTACAAGGACATCGTCGAGGTCGAATACACGGCCAACTATATCGATAACGCCAGCCTGTTCAGGGTGCTGAAGGACCCTTCGGGCCCATACTTCGTTCATTACTCGGTCCAGCCCCAACGTCTGTCCGTCAATCAGAGGAACGACGTCTTTTACACGACTCTCAAGGTCAACGGCCGCGTTTCGGCTACCGACGGCCGGCTGGTCTATCAGTTCGACAAGTCGGTCCCCTTGAACCTGAACGCGGCCCAGATGGACGAGGCCAGCCGGGTTCCCTTCAACTACCAAGACCTTTTCCCTCTCGTTGGAGGGGACTACACTCTGTCGCTCTTGATCAAGAACGAGGTGTCGAAGGAGTTCACGTCGGTCGAGGCGGCCTTGCGCATCCCGCAACCGGGGCCTGAGGTCCAGCTGACCCAACCCCTTCTTGGCTACAAAGCCGTCCGGCTCGAACCCGCCGCCCGCCGGATGAAGGCTTTCCGGGTCGGCGCCTATCAAGTCTTCTGCCAGCCGGACCGCACCTTCTCGCAGCAGGAGTCCCTGGCGGTGGCGTTCCAACTCCATAACCTGACCGGGACCGTCGCCGCGGCGGCCGAGGTCAAACTCGAGTTCCTCAAGGACGGCCGGCCATTCCGGACTATAGTCAAGAAACCGGTGCAGTTCGGAGGCTTGCCCGACGTTCTCGAAGAGATCCCTCTCGCGGACTTCCCCCCTGCCCATTATGCGGTCAAAGTCGCCGTCACTTACGGAGGCGCGGAACTCGTCTCGGCCGTCGAGGAATTCGATGTGAGCTTCGCCGACCGTCTGCCCAGGCCGTGGTCCTTCTCCCGGGTCCTTCCCGACGCCGATGATCCCGCCTACTCGGGCATCATCGGCCTTCAGCTGTTCAATCTCGGGCGGCTGGCGGAGGCGCAAACGATCCTGGAGGACGTCTTCGCCCGGCTTCCGGGTTCCGAGGACGCTGCCGCGGCGCTCGCCCGCGTTTACCTGGCCCGCGCAGCGGCGTCCGACGCTGTCCGCACGCTCGCGCCTTTCATGGACCCTGGCCGGACCCCGAAGTACGAAACCTACGTGCTGGCCGCCCACGCCTTGCGGCAGGCCCGCCAGTTCGGCGAAGCCGTCGCGGCCCTCAAGCGCGCCGTCGGTCACTACGGCATCAACGCCGCCCTCATGAACATGATGGGAGAGTGCCTGGTCGAGCTCGGCCAGGTTTCGGAAGCCCTGGCGGCCTTCGAGAAATCGCTCCAACTCAGCCCTGACCAGCCGTCGATCCGGGCAAAGGTCGATGCGCTCAGGAAACGCAAATGATCCCCAGCCGATGGAGAGAATAATGAAACTCTGTTCGACCCTTGGACTGATCCTCTTGCTCCCGGCCTTGATCCTGCCGGCCCAGGACGACCTCGGTCGCGGCCGGATCAGCGGCAACGTCGTTGACGAGAGCGGGGCCAAGGTCGCAGGCGCCCTGGTGACCGTCGAGAGCCTGCGAAGCGACACGCGCCTGGAGGTCAAGACCGACAAAAAAGGCCACTTCGCCGTCGCCGGCCTGGGCACCGGGACCTGGCGGGTGACCGCTTCCAAGGAGGGCTATCTCAGCGTCGTCACCGAGGTCCAGGTCAGTCAGATCAAGGCCAATCCGCCTGTCGACCTGACGCTCAGCAGGGCTTCGGGGAGCGGGGCCCTGCCCACCGCCGAGACGGGGGCCGCTCTCCTCGATAACGGCAACGCCCTGCTCAAGGCGGGCCGGTACGACGAGGCCCTCGCGGTCTTCGAGGAATTCGCCGCGAAGTTCCCCGACATCTATGCCGTCCGCCTGAATATCGGCAGAGTTTTCATGGAGAAAGGGGACCTGGATAGGGCGGAGAACGAGTTCAGGGCCGTCCTCGACAAGAACGGCACGGCCTTGGCGGACCTGAGAAAAAACAAGGACACGTCGCTCAAGGCTCTTTCGGGCCTGGGCGAGGTGGCATTGAAGCGCGGCGATTTCGATTCCGCCCAGGGATTCTTCCGGCAGGCCCTCGAGATCTCCCCTGAGGACCCAGCCGCGGCCTACAACGTCGGCGAGATCCTGTTCTCCAACCAAAAGACCGACGACGCCATCGCCTATTTCGAGCTCGCGATCAAGATCAAGGGCGACTGGCCGAAGGCCTACCACCGGCTTGGGTTGGTCTATCTCAATAAGGGCGACCTCGACAAGGCCCTGGAGAACCTCAAGAAGTTCCTGGCGCTCGATCCCGGGAATCCGGAAGCGGCCGGGGTCAAAGCGGCTGTCGCCGCGATCGAGCAGATCAAGAAATAACGTCCACGGCCCCCGGAGGGGAAAGGAGTCCCGATATGTTCGACCGAGATGTCTACTGCGCGAGAAGGGCCGGGCTGCGCCGGCTGATGGGCCGCGGCGTGGCCCTGTTCCTCGGGAACGACGAGAGCCCGATGAACTACGCGGACAACCCTTTCCGGTTCCGCCAGGACAGCTCCTTCCTTTATTATTTCGGTCTCGATACGCCCGGGCTGGCCGCGGTCATCGATCTGGACGAGGGGACCGAAACCATCTACGGACCTGAACAGACCGTCGAAGACGCCGTCTGGACCGGCCCCCTGCCGTCCCTGAAGGAGAGGGCGGCCCGGGCGGGCGTGGAGGTCGTGTCGGCCCCGTCCCGGCTAGCGGAGGACCTCGACCGGGCCCGCCGCGGCGGACGCCAGGTGCATTTCCTGCCTCCGTATCGGGCCGAGAACAAGCTGAAGCTGCTGACGTGGCTTGGGGTTCCGCCCGAACGGGCTTCGGTCGAAGCCTCAGTGTCCTTCATCCGAGCCGTGGTCGAACAGCGGTCAGTCAAGTCGCCAGAGGAGATCGCCGAGATTGAGAAGGCCGTCGACATCTCCGTCGATATGCATCTCACGGCCCTCCGCCTGGCCAGGCCCGGCGTGACCGAAGCCCGGATCGCCGCGGCCGTGCACGAGGTGGCCCTGGCCGCCGGCGGGGACCTCTCCTTCCCCATCATTGCGACGGTCCACGGCGAGGTCCTGCACCAGCACGCCCGGACCGAGACGCTGAAGAGCGGAGGCTTGTTCCTGCTTGACGCCGGCGCTGAGACCCCTCTCCACTATGCCGGCGACCTTTCCACGACCATGCCTGCCGACGCCCGGTTCACCGACCGCCAGAAGGAGATCTACCGCATCGCCTTGGAAGCGCATGAGACGGCCAAAGCGGCCCTGAAACCGGGCGTGCCGCATCTGGACGTCCATCTGGCCGCCTGCCGGAAAATCGCCGAAGGGCTTAAGGGCCTCGGGCTAATGAAGGGCGACGTCGACGAGGCCGTGCGGCGCGGCGCCCACGCCCTGTTCTTCCCCTGCGGCGAAGGCCATATGCTGGGCCTCGACGTGCACGATATGGAGGACCTGGGCGAGATCTATGTCGGTTACGAGGGCCGTCCTAAGAGCACCCAGTTCGGCCTGAAGTCGCTGCGCCTGGCCCGCCCGCTCCTCCCGGGTTTCGTAGTGACCGTCGAGCCCGGCATCTATTTCATCCCTCAACTCATCGATCTCTGGCGCGCCGAGAAGCGTTTCCAGGAATACATCGACTACGATCGCGTCGAGGCCTATAAGGACTTCGGCGGCCTGCGGAACGAGGAGGATGTGCTCATAACCGCCGACGGCCATCGCGTGCTGGGCCGCAAGAAGCCGCTTACCATCGAGGAGGTCGAAGCCGCCGCCGAACCGCCGGGCTTCTGACTGGGCCGCGCCGTTCCGGTACTCCGCCCGGCGGGAACCAGCGGTCCGCAGGCTGGGTCGAAAAGGGCCGCCCACTCCTGAGGAGTCGGTCCCGGGTCTCTCAGTCGGCCGCGATTCGAACCGAGAGAGGGGACCTGGACTCGATCGGCAGGAAGATGACGAGGTTGTCGCCTTCGAGCCGGCGGTCCAGGCCGACGCGAACCTCGGGGCAGTCCTTTCCGTTCACATAGACACTTGGCTTCTCGCCGTTCCAGCCCCGGACGCGCAGCACGGGATGGATGGCCGGCGCCGCGGGCCCCGCCATCAGGCTGATCTCGAAGCTCTTGGGTTTTCCGCCCTCGTTGACGAGCTGATAGCAGCGCTCGCTGCGGTCGTACCCTTCGGAACGAACGTCGGGGTCCCTCACGATGAGCTCGGGGGGATAAGCCCAGGACCGGCCGAAGGCCACGACCTGGGGAAAGGCCCAGTCCGTCATGCCGTAGAGCCCGGCCCAGAACTCCCGGTCGTCTCGTTCGTGGATGACAGGTTCGGAGATCGGGAAGCTCGAACAATGGGAGGGGCGGTCAGACGTCAGGGTCGTCCGGCCGTCGCAGCGGGCCTGTCCCACCGGAAAATGGTTGCAGCCGCTCGCCCGACCGTAGGCCGCGAGGTTCTCGAATCGAAGGAACATCCTGTTGCCCGGCTCGAAGCAGATGAAGGGTTTGTTGACAGATTTGAACTGGTACTGCTGCACCGTATAGGGATGGGAGACCTCCCAGCTGAAAGGCCCGTAGGGCGGGGCGTTGGGATTCTCGACGAAGGACACCCGGGCCGTCTTCCCGGCGTAGTCGGCGACGGTGACATAGTCCTTCTCCAGAAGGTCGGACACGATCTGACCGGGGTGAAGCAGGGCCAGAGTCTCCTGGAACTGACGCGGTTGCCCGAGCGTTCCCTTCTTCCAGCTGACCTTGCGGATCGCGCTGGCGTCGGGATAGATGTAATAGTACTCGTCGACCCAGCATTCCCAGCCGGTCTTGGGGTCCACCCGCCAGGTGTGGTCGTAGGCGCTGACCGGCGCGTAGCGCCAGTGGACGACGACTCGCGCCTCCGTGTTCTCGATAATCCTGACATGGGAGAACCGGCAGTGTCGGTCCTGCATGTGCTCGTAGCAACCCTCCCGGTCGCTCTTCTTGTCCTCCCAAGCTTCCACGCTCTGGTCGGACATCCAGTTCTCGTTCTCGGAAACCCACGAGGCCCCGTAACGGATGCCGCGCCAGAACACCAGCTTGACGGCGGAACCGGGGAAAGAGACGACGATGTCCGGGTCCTGTTCGACCGGCCAGAGCCGGTCCCAAGCCGGGTAATACTTCAGCTTCGTATAGTAGGCGCCGAACCGCCCGGGGTTCTTCTCGACGGTGGGCAGCCGTCGCGGGGCGATGTCCGGCTTGAGGCCGTGGCCCAGCGCCGCGTGTTCCCTTATCGTCGCGGCCGGCAGGGCCTGGTCGTAGACGCGCACTTCGTCCACGATGCCGTCCAGGCCGAAATAGGCCGGCACCGTCCCCCAGGTCCTGTGGATGTCGGAGGGCTTGTCCGGCCGGGCGACCATTCCCAGGAGATAGCCGGCTCGGGCGTGCGTGATAGCGCCGTTGATCTTGTTCGAAGCGATGAGCGTTCCGTTGATGAAGAGAGCCATCTCGGACCGGGCGCGGTACACGCCAACTACGTGCATCCACGTCCGCAAGGGTATCGCGTCCCGCGCGCTGGTGCAAGCCAGCCATTGGCCGCCGACGGCGCACTCCAGCGAGGCCTGACCCAGGGGGCCGATCATCAACCTGTAGCCTTTCACTTCATCGGACTCCGAGGTCAGGATCGGGCACCAGTTCCAGGGGTATTCGCCGAGCGCAATCCAGGCCTCGACGGTGATCTCGTCGCCCGTCACGACCCGGTCTTGTCCCGAGGACCTTAGACAGGTGGTGAAGCCGTCCAATCGAAGCCCGTCGCCCTCGACGCCCGGGGCTTTCTCGACATAGCCTTCCACGGTGTCCCAGGTCTTGCTGACGACCTCCCGTGTTCGGGAACCTTCCAGCTTGTCGAAAGACCAATGAGCCTTTGGTTCCTGCGCGGCGGCTTTCACAACGCAGACGGCCAGGACGATGACCGCGAATTTCCTGTTCATTTTCCGTTCCCTCCCGTCCAATGATGGAGTCCTATCCCTAGCCGGCATCCCTCCGGCGGGCCGAAAGCGACATCGCGGCCGAAGCGTAGAGTGCAACGCCCGGCGCAATCCATTTCTCCTCGTCCAGAGTCAGGGGCTTGACCGCATAGGCGATCAGCGGCACATCTAGGGTTAGACATATTTCTATTTTATTACATTAAGAAATAAATGTCTTTTAAATATCGTCCGGGAGCGACTAAAGCCAATCGCTCTTTCGTTAGTCCCTTAGGGGCAGGGAGCCGGGCTCTCGAAGAATCAGATGGATGTGGGAGAAATGAAGCCGCCCGCGCTTTTTTCAAAGGGCAAGATATGAAAGGGGGCCATGGCGATATCGGCCTTTCTCTTTGAGTATGCCTTCGACCCGGTTTTTTCGGCGATATCGGCGGTCGAGAAAATTAATAAAAAAATAGTTGCATTTTAATTTTATTTGAATTACTTTATTAGCGTAAGAAACAAATAAGAAATTTCCAGCGATGCTCAAAGAGATCGCCCACCGGAAAACACAGACGCGGGCCGGCAACGCCAAACTCATAAGTGAACTCAATAAGGTCAAGGTCATTAATCTCGTCCGCGACAATTACGGAATCTCTCGAGCGGATCTGACCAAGCGCAGCGGGTTGAGCGCCCCGACCATTTCCCGGATCATCGACGGTCTTATCCGCGAAGGGTTCGTCACTGAGATAGGGGCCGGAGTCTCCCGCGGCGGCCGCAAGCCGACCTTGCTCAGGTTCTCCGGCATCGACAGCTACATCATCGGCATCGACCTCGGGACTACGAACATCTACGGCGTCCTGACCGACCTCGAGGCCAACGTTATCGCCGAGATCAAGATCCCGACCAAAGTCGAAGGGGGATTCGACCAGGTCATGGAGCGGACATCCGAAGTGATCAGCGAGCTGCGCGGTCATCTCCGGAACCGACAGGGCCGGATCTGCGGCATCGGTCTGGCCATCGCCGGGCTTATCAACAGGGAGCTCGAGATCGTCGAATTCTCGCCGGACTTCCATTGGCACAATGTCGATGTCCGGTCCTACCTCAGCCGCAAGCACGCCGACATCCCGATCGTCTTCGACAATGTGACCAGGGTCATGGCCTTGGGCGAGATCTGGTACGGCGCCGGGCGTAATTACCAGGACTTCGTCATGGTCAACATCGGCTACGGCATCGGCGCAGGCATCATCATCCGCGGCACCCCACTCTATGGGAGCCTGGGCATGGCCGGAGAGTTCGGGCACATCACGCTCGACAGGGATTCGGATGTCCAATGCGAATGCGGCAATTTCGGCTGCCTCGAAGCCTTGGCTTCCGGCAACGCCATCGCCAAGGCCGCCCGGAAGGAGCTCGAACGCGGCGCCGCCTCAGAGCTCCTCAAGGCCTGTAACGGCGATCCGGCAAGCCTGACAGCCGAGATGGTGGCCCAGAGCGCCAAGCGGGGAGACCTGCTGGCCTGGAGAGTCTTCGACCTGGCGGCCGAATACATCGGTATCGGCATCGCCGGTTTGATCAACCTGTATAATCCCGAGGCCGTTTTCATCGGCGGCGGGGTCGCCCAAGCCGGCGACATCCTCTTCGACCGGGTCCGGAAGACCGTCCAGGCGCGGGCGCTGAAGAAGACAGCGGAGGCCGCTTCCATCCTGCCCGTGACGTTCGGACCGAGAGCGGCCGTCATGGGAGCCGTTTCGCTGATCTTAAGCGGCATCGTCAACCTCAATTTCGAACAAGACAACTATTCTGCAACGAGTTGAAATGACCACCTTTATGACAACGAGGCTCGGCTAGGATCATGATTGGAATGCGATCGGCGCATGCAGAGCGAGAAGTTTCTTGTCTAACTATATTAATTAATCGAAACCTTCGCAGGCAGACCCTGCGCCAAGGAGGTGGAAGCACGAAATACAGGGGATTTACGGCTAAAGGGATTTGAGCGGAGTCTATCGGCAATCGAGAAAGGAGAGCAAAGAATGAGCAAAAAGAGAATCTTCTTGCTCATCGTGGCCTGCCTCGCGCTGTCGGCGACCGCGACCTCGCAAGAGTTGCAGTCCGGAGCGATCAGAGGCCGGGTCACAGATGACACGGGCGAGCCCCTGCCGGGCGTTTCGATCACCATCTCCGGCCCGGCGCTGATCGGCAAGGTCACGACCGTGACCAACGCCGAGGGGATGTTCAGGGCCCCCGCCCTGACGCCGGGGACCGGCTACGAGGTCCGCGCCGAGCTGAGCGGGTTCGAGACGACCGTTCAGAAGGGGCTCATCGTCAACCTCAACAAGACGATCACGATCGAGATCGTCATGAAGGCGTCGACCCTCCAGCAGGAGGTCACGATCGTCGCTCCCACCCCGACCGTCGACGTCGTCAGGTCGGCGACGTCGCAGACGATCACGAGCGATGTCCTGGCGTCGCTGCCCTTGGGCCGCAATGTCAGCTCGGTCCTGGCCATGGCGCCGGGCGCCGTCGGCGGCAGCGTCCACGGCGACGGACGCGGCGAGGTCGGCGCCGTCATGGACGGCATCCAGATGTCGGAACCCGACGTCGGCGGCGTGGCCTTCGGCTACGACGTGGGCATCGCCTGGGACATGGTGGAGGAGTTCGAACTCGTGACGGCCGGCGCCTCGGCCCAGTTCTTCAACAGCACGAGCGGCCTGACCAACGTCCTCATGAAATCGGGCGGGAACACGTTCTCGGGCTCGGCCACCGTCTATTACACGAACAAGCACCTGTCCCAGATCCATCTCCCGGAGCCGGACCTCCAGGCCCTCAACCTGGCCAAGCCCTCCATCCCGGTTTACTCGGTCGACACTTCCTTCTCGCTGGGCGGCCCCGTCATCAAGGACAAGATCTGGTTCATGACCGAGTTCCGGATGATCAACAGCAAGTACACCGGCGACTTCCGGCCCACGGTCATCAACGGCAAGAGCTACGACAACTACGACCGCAAGTTCCCCAACTACGTCGGCTTCCTTAAGTTCTCGGCCCAGATCGCCAAGAACCTCCGCGCCTCGGCCATGGGGCACTACTCGATGCAGGACGTTCCCTACTACTACAGCGGCTGGGGCCTGACCAACGAGGCCAACAAGAACAACAAGCCGATCCGCTTCAACTACGGCGCCACGGTTTCCTGGACCGTCAACAACAGCACCATCCTCGACCTTCGCGCCGGCGGCCTGTATTTCAAGTGGACGGGCAAGAACACGAAAGAAGCCAACCCGGACGGTCCCCACTTCTATGATGATTACACGGGCTACAGCTGGGGCAACACCGGCGCCACAGAGTACACCTACAAGCCCAAGCTCAACGTCTCCTTGACCGCCACCAAGTTCATTGACAACGTCCTCGGCGGCAACCACGAGATCAAGGCCGGCCTCGAATGGGAGCGGAACCGCGGCGACTGGGGTTTCTACATGAAGCAACCCTTGTTCTGGACTTACTACGACGGGAGCCCCTATTATTGGGCCGCTCAGAACGGCGGCGTGACCGACCCGGTCTACGGCGACGGGCTGCTCGAATACGCCGTCATGGGCGCAACTGAGGGATCCGGCGCCGAGATCGGCATCACCTCGCGGGTCGGCGGCTTCCTCCAGGATTCCTTCACCGTCAAGCGCCTGACCGTCAACCTGGGCTTACGGGTCGACCACCTGAAAGCGTGGAGTCCCGGCCGCTCCAAGGGCGCCGCCGTCGACCCCGTCGCGCTGGCCCTCGGCGAGACCTACTTCGAGCCCATCTACGGCCTCAATCCCTATGACGAAGTGGCCTACGACACTTGGGACAACGCCTTCCCCTACGGCACGTTCTTCTCCCCCCGCCTCGGCCTCACCTACGATCTTTTCGGCAACGGCAAGACGGCCCTGAAGGCGTCGTTCACCCGCCAGCAGGAGAGCTTCCCGACGGGGACATTCTCGGCCATGTATCCCTTGACGTGGCGATCCTTCACCTGGAACTGGTGGGACGATAACCACAACGGTCAGCCTGACGTGCCCGGCGTCGATCACTACGAAGAGGCCTACGGCGACACGCCTCTGGCCATGATCTCCACCGCTTACCTCGACGCCATCGACCCGAACGTCAAAGTGCCCTACGTTGACGAGATCACCCTCGGCATCGAGCAAGAGCTCGTCAAGAACCTCCGAGTCAGCGTCCGCTACATCCACAAGGACCGGAAGCGCATCATGGCCAGCGTCCTCTGGGACAAGGAGTCCGACAGGTATTGGTACACCCATGACCTGGCCCCCGAATGGTGGATCCCGTTCACGACGACGGTCCCCGCGACCGGCTCCTATCCGGCCCAGGAAGTGACGATGTATTTCCTGTCCAACGACGCGCCCGACCAGTTCCGTCGTTTGACCAACGTTCCCGAAGCCAAGCTCAGGTACAACTCTCTCGAGATCAGCTTCGACAAGCGGCTGGCCAAGGGCTGGATGCTCGGCGGGTCCGTCAACTACACGATGCTCAAGGGCAACTACTCCCTGGGCTATGCCTCGTGGGCTTCGCAATACGTCTTCTCCAGCCCGAACTCGTTCGTCAACGCCTACGGCGAAATGACCTACAGCCGGCCCCTCATCATCAAGCTCTACGGCACGTTCACCCTCCCATACAGCTTCATGTTCTCCTTCTTCTACACGCACTACGACGGCTCGCCGTGGGGACGGACGGTCAAAGTTAATCCGCCGGCCGATTGGGCCGCGGCCCACAACGCCAGCACGACGGGCTATACGATCTATGTCAACCCGCCCGGCACCTACCGGAACGAGGCTTCGGACAATCTCGACCTGCGGCTCGGGAAGGACTTCAAGCTCGGCCCCGGAACGGTCGAAGCTTATGTGAACATCTTCAATCTCCTCGGCGCCTATACGCTCACGGTCGCCAAGAACCCCGGCGGGACCTGGCGGCCCATCGCTGAGAACACGACAGAAGGGACCTACACAGTCGGTTCCACGGGCCTGCGCGGTTTCGCCGGTTCCCGTCAATTCCGGTTCTCGTTGTCCTACAAGTTCTAGGCGTTGTAAGATGCAAGCGGGAGGGGGAGGCCCTCCGGTCTCCCCCTCCCACCCTTGCTCGCACGGGGCTTTGTCCATCCGGGAGGCCACACGGTCTTTCGGGGGATGGTTCCGGCGGGCCAAAGTATTCGGCCCAGCCTGGCCGGAGTGCAAGTCCCGGCTCGCCCGGCCGTGGTTCCATTGTCGCAGAGCAGGGCGCGAAAGATGCCTTAGGAGACCACGATGACCCAAGCCTCTCTTGGCATTCCCGTCGTCGATCTTTTGATTATCGTCGCCTACATCCTCGGCATCCTGGCGGTCGGTATCCTCTCGACCCGGGGCCTGGGGCGCACGGCCAATGGCTATTTCCTGGCCGGACGGTCCTTGCGCTGGGGGATGGTCGGCTCAGCGATGTTCGCCGCCAACATCTCGACCATCCATCTCGTCGGACTGGCGGCCTCAGGCTATTCTGACGGCCTCGTCTGGGGCAATTTCGAATGGATGGCGACTTTCACCCTGGTCCTCCTGGGGCTGGTCTTCGCTCCTTTCTATTTCCGGAGCCGCATCTCGACCCTGCCCGAATTCCTGGAGAAGCGCTACGGCCCCGGGGCGCGGATCATGCTGGCCTTCATGGCCATCCTGGCCGCCCTCTTCATCCACATCGGGATGAGTCTCTACGCCGGCGCGGCGGTCTTCCGGCAGTTCTTCGGCATCGACGTCGTGACTTCGATCATCATCATCTCGATCGTCACCGGCATCTACACCATCCTGGGCGGCCTCAAGGCCGTGGTCGTCACGGAGTCCATACAGGCCGTGATCCTAATCCTGGGGGCAATCGTGGTCACGGCCTTCGCCGTCCTGGCCCTGCCTTCGCACGGCATCCACGGCTTGGCGGACTTCAAGGCGGCCGTCAAACCCGATCAACTCAGCATGCTGCAAACCCACAGCGCGGCCGGGCTCAACTGGTACGCAGTCTTCCTCGGTTATCCCATCCTCGGGATCTGGTACTGGTGCACCGATCAGACCATCGTCCAACGCGTGCTCGGCTCCCGGACTGAGAAAGACGCCCAGTACGGGGCGCTGTTCGCCGGGCTGCTCAAGATCCTGCCCGTCTTCATCCTCGTCTTCCCCGGGGTCGTCGGCTATGTCCTGTTCCGGGACGTCATCGGGTCCGACGCCAACCAGACCCTGCCGGTCCTCCTCGTCCGGCTCATCCCGACGGGCATCAAGGGCCTTATCGCCGCGGGCCTGCTGGCGGCCTTGATGAGCACCATCGCCGCCGCGCTCAACAGCTCGGCGACGCTGGTGGCCGTCGATATCGTCAAGCGGGTCAAGCCCCAGACTTCGGACCGGGCCCAGATCCGGGTCGGACAGGTCTGCGCCGTCGCCGTCATGCTCCTGGCCATGGCCTGGTCGACCCAGGGCGGTCGGTATACGAGCATCTTCGAGGCCATCAACACCATCGCCAGCTACCTGGCCCCGCCGATCACGGCCGTCTTCCTGTGGGGGGTGTTCTGGAGGCGCGGGACTAGCCAGGCCGCGCTGACGACCCTGATCGCCGGTTTTCTCCTCGGCGTCGTCTCGTTCCTGGTCGACCTTCCTGTCTTCGGCACAGAGAAGGTCATTACTCACGGGCTCGGCATCCCCTTCATGATGCAGGCCTGGTGGATGTTCTCTCTGTGCAGCCTGATGTTCGTCGTAGTAAGCCTGTTGACGCCCCGCCCTGACCCGGAAAAAATCGACGCCCTGACCTGGAAAAGCCCGGCCGCCTTCCTGACCCAAGGCCGAATCGACGGAGTCACCGACCCCCGGGTTCTGGCCTGTGGGCTGTTGGTTTTATTAGCGGCCCTGTATTATATCTTTCGCTGAGGCCGCCCTATGCGGCCAGGGGAGTTGAGACATGAAGCAAGCGGTCATGACCAGCCCGGGTGTGATCGAGTTCCGGGATGTCCCCGTGCCGACTCCCGGGCCTGATGAGGTCCTGATCCGGGTCCGAAGGATCGGGATTTGCGGTTCCGATATCCATGTCCGCCACGGGCGCCATCCGTTCACGTCCTATCCCGTAGTCCAAGGCCACGAGTTCTCCGGCACCGTCGAAGCGGTGGGAAAGCGGATCCGAGGCCTGAGGCCGGGCCGGAAGGTCACTGCGACGCCGCAGCTCGTCTGCGGCCGCTGCGCCCCCTGCCGGCGCGGGGATTACCATATCTGCGATGTCCTCCGCGTCCAGGGATTCCAGGCGCCGGGCTGCGCCCAGGAATTCTTCCTCGTCCGGGCCGAACAGATCGTCCCTCTACCGGCCGCCTTCACGTTTGAACAAGGGGCTTTGGTCGAACCGGCGGCAGTCGGCGTCCATTCGGTCTCCCGGGCCGGCAAGGTGGCCGGGGAGAACGTCGCGGTGCTCGGGGCCGGGCCCATCGGCAATCTCGTCGGGCAGGCGGCCCGGGCCGCGGGAGCCAGGGTCCTGATGACGGACATCAGCGAATACCGGCTGGAAATCGCCAGGAAGTGCGGGCTGCGGGCCGTCTCTCTGGCCGGCCGGGAGAGCCTCAAGGAAGCCTCGGCGCGAGTTTTCGGGGCCAAGGGATTCCAGAAGGCCTTTGAGTGCGCCGGAGCCGAAGCGGCCATCAACGAAGCCGTTGAGGCGATCCAAAAAGGCGGCACCATAGTGGCGGTCGGCGTCTACAGCGGCCTGCCCCGCGTCAACATGGGCCTGGTCCAGGACCGGGAGCTGACCCTGAGGGGTACGCTCATGTACCAGAAAAAGGATTTCCTCAAGGCCGTCCGGCTCATGCGCGCGGGCCGGCTCGTCACCAAGCCGCTCGAGACCCGTCATTTCCCTTTCGACGAGTACCCGGCCGCCTACGACTTCGCCGACCGGCAAGGCGATAAGTCCATGAAGATCTTCATCGACCTCGAGACCAAATGACAGGAGCCAAGCCAATGAAATCCTTTAATTACTTCCAGCCGACCGAAATCCGTTTCGGCCACGGTCGGTTCGCCGAGCTGGGCGCCGTCGCTGCCCGCTTCGGCCGCCGCGCCCTTCTGGTCACCGTCCCCGATGAGCCGTGCTTCGGCGGCCTCTTCACCCAGGCCAAGTCCCTTCTGGCCAAAGCCGGCCTGACTGTGGCCCGCTTCGACGAGGTCATCCCGAACCCGACCACGGACGTCGTGGCGCGGGGCGCCCGCGTCGCCCGGGACTTCAAGGCGGAAGTCGTCGTCGCGGTCGGCGGCGGCTCGACCATGGATTCGGCCAAGGCCATCGCCGTGGAGGCCACTCATCCCGGCAGCGCCTGGGACTACCTCTTCTTCCGGGAAAAGCAGCCCACGGCCAAGACCCTGCCGGTCGTGGCCGTCACGACGACTTCGGGCACAGGCTCCCATGTGACCCAGGTGGCGGTAATCACCAACCCGGCCGAAAGGAACAAATCAGCCCTGTTCCATCCGCTCCTCTATCCCAAGGTGAGCCTGGTCGACCCGTCGCTCATGACCACCCTGCCTTCCAGGGTGACGTCCGCCACGGGATTCGACGTCTTCGCCCACGCCTTCGAGAGCTTCATCAATCCGGGGGGATCGCCATATACGGATATGATGGCCCTCGAGGCTCTCCGGCTCGTCGCACGGTTCCTGCCCGCCGCGGTCAAGAATGGGAAGGACCTGGAGGCCCGCGCAGGGATGGCCTGGGCCGACACGCTGGCCGGGTTGTGCATCGCCAACGCGGGCGTGACCCTGCCGCACGGCATCGGGATGGCTATCGGCGGGCTCTATCCGCACGTAGCGCACGGCGAGGCTCTGGCCGTAGTCTATCCGGCTATTCTCGATTACACGTGTCGCTCCGCCCCAGAAAAATTCGCCGCGGTCGGCCGGATCTTCGACACGCGCCTTTCGGGTGCCGGCGGGATCCGTGCGGCCGAGGCCGCAAGCGCCGCTATCAAAAAGTTCATCAAGAAGATCGGGATGGGCCTGAAGCTCAGCGACCTCAAGGTGCCGAAAGCGGAGCTCGCGGCGCTGGCCAGGCAGTCCCTGGTCCTGCCCGACTATAAGAACCATCCTCGCCTGGCCACCCTGGCCGACGTCGAAGACATCCTCGACCGCAGCCATTGAGGGCCGGGCCGGCGAGACGACGGGACGCGGCCGCGAACGGCGAACGGCGCTCGCGGCCGGACAGACCGGCTTCGGAAAGGAGGCCTGGATGAAGACCTGCGCCAAGAGAACGTCATGGGGGTCCGCCCTCCCTGCGGCCCTGCTCATCTTAGTGACGGTGGTCGCGCCCGGCCGGTGCGACGAGCGCGCCCCCGCCGATCCCTCGACTTACCTCTGGTACACACACCCGGCCGACAAATGGGAGAACGCCCTGCCCGTCGGCAACGGCCGGCTCGGGGCCATGGTCTTCGGCAAGACCGACGAGGAAGAGATCCAGCTCAACGAGGAGACCTATTGGTCGGGCGGGCCCTATTCGACTGTCGTCAAGGGCGGGTCCAAGGCCCTGCCGGAGATCCAGAAGCTCGTCTTCGAAGGCAACTACAAGTTGGCCCACATCCTTTTCGGACGGCACATGATGGGCTACCCCGTCGAGCAGATGAAATACCAATCGCTCGGCCGCTTGGTCATCCGTTTCTCGTCGGAGGGCCCCGTGACGGATTACCGCCACGAGCTTGATCTGGACACGGCCGTGGTCCGGACGTCCTACGTTCAGGGAGGTGTCCGCTTCACCCGCGAGGTCTTCTCGAGCCCCGTAGACCAGGTCATTGTCATCCGACTGACGGCCGACCGGCCGGGACAGGTTTCCTTCAGGACCCAGCTCCGCGGCGAACGCAACGCGGCTCACTCCAACTACGCGACCGACTATTTTCGGATGGACGGCCTTCCGCCCGACGGTCTCGTCGTCCGTGGGAAATCGGCGGACTACATGGGCGTGACCGGCGCGCTCCGCTACGAAACCCGGCTCAAGGCCCTTCCCGAGGGGGGCAGCTTGCGCCTGGACTGGGACGAGCTCAGCGTGACCGGCGCGGACGCCGTTACGCTGCTCATCGCCGCGGCCACCAACTTCGTCAACTATAAGGACGTGAGCGGCGACCCCCGGGCCCGGGTCGAAGCGGCCCTGTCGGCCTCCTCCTCGAAAGCCTATGGGATCCTCAAGGCCTCTCACATCGAAGAGCACAGACGCTTTTTCCGCCGCGTCGCCATGACGCTTCCGGCGACGCCGAATTCCCTGCTCCCGACCGACGAGCGGCTCAAGAATTTCGACGGGACTAATGATCCCGCCCTGGGCGCCCTCGTCTTCCAGTTCGGCCGTTATCTCCTTATCTCGTCCTCGCGACCGGGAACGCAGCCGGCCAACCTCCAGGGGATCTGGAATAAGGACATGAACCCGATGTGGGATTCGAAGTACACGACGAACATCAACACCGAAATGAACTACTGGCCGGCCGAGGTCGGGAACCTCGCCGAGTGCGCCGAGCCGCTCTTCCGCATGATCCGCGAGCTCACAGACCAGGGCAGTCAGGTGGCCCGGGAGAACTACAATGCCGGCGGCTGGGTCTTCCATCAGAACACCGACATCTGGCGGGTCGCCGCCCCCATGGACGGGCCGAGTTGGGGAACGTTCACGACGGGCGGGGCCTGGCTGGCCACACACCTTTGGGAGCACTATCTGTTCACCGGCGACAAGGCCTTTCTCGCGGAATATTATCCTGTTCTCAAGGGCAGCGCCGAGTTCTTCCTGGATTTCCTTGTCCCGCACCCGCGCTACGGCTGGCTCGTGACGAACCCCTCGACGTCGCCGGAGAACTTCCCGGCCATCCCCGGCCAGACGCGGTTCTTCGACGAGATCACGACCTTCATGACGACGACCTCGATCTGCGCCGGTTCGACCATCGACATGGCCATCCTCAACGACCTGTTCGATTCCGTCGCCCAGGCCGCCGACGTCCTCGGCATCGACCGGGATTTCAAGGCTCGCGTCCTGGCGGCGAAAGCCAAGCTGGCGCCGATGCAGATCGGCCGCAAGGGCAACCTCCAGGAATGGCTCGAGGATTGGGACGAGACGGAGAAGAGCCACCGCCATATCTCAGGACTGTGGGGCCTGTTCCCGGGCCGTCAGATCTCCCCGCGGCGGACGCCGAAGTTCGCCGACGGCGCCAGGGTCGTCCTGGAGCAGCGCGGTCTTCCCGGGAACGGCTGGTCCTCGGCCTGGAAGGCCGCCTGCTGGGCCCGGCTCGGCGACGGCGCCAAGGCCTTGGAGAACTTCACCTACGCCATGCGTCATTACACGACTGGCAGCCTGTTCTCGATCTGCTCCCGGGCGATGCAGGTCGACGGGGCCTTCGGAATGTCGGCCGCCGTGGCCGAGCTCCTGCTCCAATCGCACGAGGACGAACTGGCGCTCCTGCCGGCCCTGCCAGCCGCCTGGAAGGACGGGCAGGTCAAGGGTCTTGTCGCGCGCGGCGGTTTCGAGGTCGGCCTGCGCTGGAAGGACGGGCGGATCGCGGAGGCGACGCTCCATTCGAGGCTCGGCCGTCCCTGCCGGGTGCGTTCCGCAGCTCCCCTGAAAGTAACCGTCGAGGGCCGGTCCGTCACCTTCAGGCGGCCGGGACCGGACCTGATCGAGTTCAAGACCAAGCCGGGCGTCACGTATGCGTTGACGCCCGCGGGTCGGTGAAGGCCATGGACAGGCGCGAATTCATGAAGAAGGCCGGGGCCGGGCTCCTCGCCGCAGGGGCCCTGCCGGGTCAGAGCCGGCGTCCGGACGGCCGGGCCGACTGGAAGCCCCTAGACGGACGGAGGATCCTGACATTCAATTCCGTTATCCGGGTCAATCAAATCGAGGTCACGCGGACGCGGAACGAGGGCTTCGACGAAGCCGACATCCACACGCCGGAGAATGTCTGGGCGCTCCGCAAGGCATTCGCCGCCGGATGGCCCGGCGCGCCGATGACCTGGGCCTTCAGCTGGCGGGCCCTGTTCGATGAGCGCGAGAATTACCGCCGCATCCGCGCCCTCATGCCCGAGTTCCACGACCGGTTCGGCGACGACGTGACGTTCATCCCCGGGGCATATTTCGCCAACGCCTACAACACGCGGGAGCAGGTCAACCGCGACCTCCATGACGGCCTGGCCAGGGTCTCGGAGATCATGGGCGGCGGTTTCCGGCCCAAGAGCGTAATCGCCGGCTTCCTGGCCGCGGCCAACCAGAAGTACCTGGCCGAGAAGGAGGGGATCCACGTTTGCCAGGGCAACATCTGGAGCCAGTATGCCATCGACAACCAGGACGGCGAGGGCTCGATCTGCTATCCCTACTATCCGTCGACCGAGCACTTCTGCAAGCCGGCCCAGAGCGCGGCGGATTTCATCGACTGCGTCAACCTGGACGGCTGGACCTGCGATTTCCTCGCCGCCCGCCGCCAGGGCCAGGATTGGTCCAAGGCCCAGCGCAGCCGCATGGGCGTCGGGCCCATCGAGACGATCCAATGGTTCGGCCCGGAGGTCGGCCTGGCCCAGATGGTCGAGACGACGGCCGCCCACTTCGACGCGGGCTTCGCCCTGAACGGCTGGGCCTGGGTCACGAATTGCTGGGAAGTCTCGCTCGTCGCGCCGATCGGTCATCTGGAGGTCCTGACGCGGTGGACGCAGCGCATCCGAGAGCGCTGGCCCACGGCTGAGTGCCTGACGCTGGGCGATTTCGGCGGATCCTATCGCGCCCAATACCCGGATAACGAGAACCTGAGGTACCGGTTCGTCCAGAGGGGCACGGGCGTCGGCGGGTCCGAAATTCAGCTCGAGATCCGCTGGTTCATGTGCAAGGAGTTCCGCATGGCGCTGCTGCGGAGCTGGAGAGAGAAGGGGCCGGAGCGGGTCATCGACTTCACCCGCTACGACCTGCCCGCCCAAGAGCCGCAAGGGCTGACGCGGAACTGGAGCCTGATGGGCCGCATCAACCAGAAGCGGACCCGCCCCCAGGACGAGCCGATCCCCTTCGAATCACTCGCCCCGGAAGAGAAGGCGCTCGTCTTCCGGCACTTCCCTGATTTTCGTCCCATCGACTCTTAAGCAAAGGAGCCCTCATGCCACACCAAACGTCCCTTCGGGCCGGGGAGAACGAGAATATGGCCAAAAGATCATCTATCAGCATGACGGCAGCCGTTTTCGCGGCCCTGGTCTTTTGCGCGGCCTTGGCCGGCCAGGAGAAGGCCGCCGATCCCAGCCGTCTGACCCTGGAAAGGATCTTCGCGTCCCGGGAGTTCGCTCCCGAGCGCTTCGGGCCGGCCCGCTGGATGAGCGACGGGTCCTCCTACACGACACTCGAGCCCAGCGCCGAAGTCAACGGCGGCCGCGACCTTGTCCTCTACCGGGCCGAGACCGGCCGGCGGCAGGTGCTTGTCTCCGCGGCCAAGCTCATCCCGCCCGGATCGAAGGAGCCGCTCGCCATAGAGAACTACGCCTGGTCGCCGGACGGCAAGGTCCTCATCGTTTTCACCAACTCCCAACGCGTCTGGCGCCAGAACACGCGGGGGGATTTCTGGACTTACGAGCTCGCCTCGGGCCGTCTTCGACAGCTCGGGGCGGGCTTCGAGCCCTCGAGCCTGATGTTCGCCAAGCTCTCGCCGGACGGTCTCAAGGCCGCCTACGTCTTCAGGAACAATATCTACGTCGAGGACCTGGCCTCCGGCCGAACGACCCAACTGACCTTCGACGGGTCCGAGGACATAATCAACGGAACTTCCGACTGGGTAAACGAGGAGGAATTCTCCATCCGGGACGGGTTCCGCTGGTCCCCTGACAGCCGCTCCATCGCCTTCTGGCAGTTCAACACGCGCAACGTTCCGGTCTTCACGATGATCAACAACACCGATACGCTCTATCCCAAGGTGACGACCTTCAAGCACCCCAAGCCCGGCCAGACCAATTCGGCCGTCCGTGTCGGCGTCGTCCCGGCCGGCGGAGGAGCGCCCGTGTGGATCAGGACGCCCGGCGACCCGCGCAACACCTATATCGCGCGGCTCGAATGGGCCGGGAACTCGCGCGAGGTCGTCCTCCAACACCTCAACCGCCTGCAGAACACGCTCACCGTTTTTCTCGGTGACGCGGCCACAGGGGAGGTCCGGAGCGTCTTCACCGACCGCGACGAGGCCTGGGTGGAGATCATGGAGGAATTCGTCTGGCTCGACGGCGGCCGGAGCCTTCTCTGGCTGAGCGAGCGCGACGGCTGGCAGCACGCCTATCGGGTGTCGCGTGACGGCCGCGACATCCAGCTTCTGACGCCCGGCGACTACGACGTCCTCAGCGTCGACGCGGTGGACGAACGGGGCGGCTGGCTCTACGTCACGGCTTCGCCGGCGGACCCCACGAAGCGGTTCCTCTACCGAGTCCGCATGGACGGCAAGAGCGCCCCCGCGCTCGTCGGGCCGGCCGGCCAGACCGGCGTCCACCGGTACGACATCTCACCCTCGGCCCAGTGGGCCTTCCACACCTTTTCCAGCCTCGACTCGCCGCCCGTGACCGAGCTCGTCCGGCTGCCTGACGGTCGGAGCGTCCGGACGCTGGCCGCCAACACGGAGCTCAAGGCCAAGGTCAACGGCCTGGCGAGGAAGCGGGTCGAGTTCTTCAAGCTCGATATCGGCGACGGCGTCCTGGTGGACGGCTGGCGGATCCTGCCGCCCGATTTCGATCCGGCCGGCAAGTACCCGCTCTTCGTCTATGTCTACGGCGAGCCAGCCGGCCAGACCGTCCAGGACAACTGGGGTGGCAGCGGCTATCTCTGGCATCTCATGCTGGCCCAGCAGGGCTACGTCGTCGCGAGCTTCGACAACCGCGGCACGCCGGCGCCGCGCGGCCGGGCCTGGCGCAAGAGCATCTATCGCCAGATCGGCATCCTGGCTTCGCGCGACCAGGCCGCGGCGGTCAAGGCGGCCTTGGCGGCGTGGCCGTTCATCGACGCCGAGCGTGTCGGGGTCTGGGGCTGGAGCGGCGGAGGCTCGATGACGCTCAACGCCATGTTCCGCTATCCCGACCTCTACAAGACGGGCATCTCCGTGGCTTCGGTGCCGGATCAGCGCCTCTACGACACGATCTACCAGGAGCGTTACATGGGCCTGCCGGAAGACAACGCCGAAGGGTATGCGCAGGGCTCGCCCATCACCTTCGCCAAGGACCTTAAGGGCCGCCTGCTCATCGTCCACGGCACCGGTGACGACAATGTCCACTATCAGGGGTTCGAGCGTCTGATCAACGAGCTCGTCGCCCACAACAAAGCGTTCGCCATGATGGCCTACCCGAACCGATCGCATAGCATCTCCGAAGGACGGGGCACGACGCTCCACCTCTATACGCTGTTCACCCGGTTCCTCAACGAGAACCTGCCGCCGGGAAGCCGCGCGCGCTGAGGAGGGGCGGGAGACGCGGATCATGTCCCTTCATAAACGCCGTACTCCATCAGGGTTTCCCACCAGGCGATGATATTCTCCGGCGGGACGCCGGCCTGGATCACATGGATCGGCGCGAATACGTACCCTCCGCCAGGGGCCAGATCCTCGATGCGACGGCGCGTTTCGTCGCGGACCTGCTGGGGCGTTCCGAACGGCAACACAGATTGTGTATCACAACTGCCGCCCCAGATGGTCAGGTCGGCCCCGAACGCCCGCTTGAAACGTTTCGTATCGTCCATCCCCTTGCAGTTTACCTGCCAGGGGTTGAGGATGTCCACGCCGGCCTCGATCAAGAGTGGGATGAAATCCCAGATCGCTCCGTCGCAGTGGAAGAAGATGAAGATCTCGGTCCGGGCCCGGCTCTTGAGGAACTGGAACAGCCGGCGATGGTACGGCCAGATCAGGTCCTTGTACATCGCCACGGAAACCAGCGGCCCGGTTTGGGTGCCAAGATCGTCGGCGGTCGAGAGGACCAGCGTGTGCTCATCTAGCAGGTCGAGCACCCGGCCCCAATAAGCCGTCGTGATCTCGAGCTCTTTGGACATGATCGCGTGGACCATCGCAGGGTCCGTGACCATGTCTATGAAGAACTGCTCATATCCCCGCATCCACATGGCGTGTTCCCACATGCCCGCGTGCATCCGCTCGACGACCACGCCGCGGCGCTCTTGCTTGACCACGTGGTCGACGCGCCGCTTGAGACCCTCGTAGCGGGCCGGATCGAGCGCGTCGGGCCAGGCATAGCGCTCTACGTCCCGCGCGGTCCGGCAGCCCGCCAGAGGGCTGAGGTAGAGGTCATAGTAATGCCCCCCGTTCCTGGGCATCTGCCAGCCCATCCCGAACTCGTCGATCAATCGATAGTGGTCGCCGACCAGGCCGAGGTCCCGAGCCGGACCGGCGTGGGCCGGAGCGTTCGGTCGGACGCTCTTCACGTCCACGCGAAGACGATCGCGCACGTCGTCTCCCGTGTCGGCCATCTGCGTGACCCGATCGAGAACTTGGGCTTCGCCGGGCAGGCCGAGCGCCTGGCGCAAGGCCGTGAGGGCGCGGACGTTGATGCCGGTGACCATCGAGCCGCCGAGGTCAAACGGGACCCGGTCCGGCTCGCGATGGTGCAGGGCCGTGACCAGGCGCTGGTAGCTCGTCCATTCCCGCGCGCCGGAGTCCCGCCGCCGGAGTCCGTTGGCCGTCATGCTCGAATCTCCTTCCTGCCTTGCGGCGAACGCTCGCAGACACCGCCTGTGGTCGGCGGAGTCCTCTCAATAGATCTCATATTTCAGCGGCTGGAAAGACCGTTGCCTGACCCAGATGACCATCGTCTGCGTGCCGTCGGTGTCTCGGATGATCCCCTGCCTGAAATCAGGTCCGGGAACCTGGACCTGGCCGTCGATCTTCAGGCGGACGGGAGACGAACCGCCCCAGCCGCGTATGACAAAGCAAGGGTTCAAAACGGGGTTCTTTTCGGAGCCGTTCAGCCCGAAAGACAGTCGCTCCCCCTCACGGGTCAGCAGGAAGGCCTTCTGTCTCGGGTCGAAGCCGGTGCTTCTGCCGCCGTGCAGGTCGACGACCGCCGGGGGGAGATTCCAGGAGCGGTTCAGCGCCGCAAGGTCGGCGGCCGGAAGATCCGTCAGCCCATAGATGTTATAGGCCTCCATACGGCCGTCATCCAGAAGATGGTGCCGTCCGTTCAGCGTGCCCAGGCACGAACTGCTTGTCCGGTCCCTCCCGGTCGCTACGGTGCCGTCGCTCGGCAGCAGGCCGACGGGATAATGGCTCCAGGCGTTGTAACTTGAGAACCCCGGGGCGAGCCTCATCGATTCCCACTGGCTGTAAGGGACCCAGAACGAACCGGTCTGGCCGATATTGAAATGCTTGTACTTGGACCTGAGATTCAAATAGACGAGGTTCTTCTCGCCGGGGATGGGCGCGCCCTTCCGGACCGTCCGACCCGAGGAGTAGTCCCAGTTCTCGGTCTGCCCGTCCATGTTGGCGATGGTGATCGATTCGGGGAAGACATTGTCCTCTGGTCGGGTCCCCGGCTGATTGAGCAGCTCGTTCTGCTGGGACTGCGTGTCGGGGTATTCGGCCATTCGGCCGCTCACCTGATAGCGGACGGACACGGCATCGGGATATATATACCAATACTCATCCGTCCAGAGCCCCCAGCCGTCCGCGTCCGGCCAGAGCCACTCGTATCCGATGCTTACGCTCGCGTTGCGCCAATGCACGACGACCCGGGCGTCGGTGTTCTCGATGAGGCGGACATGGGAGTACCGGCAAATCTTGTCCGACATGTGCTCGTAGCACTGATCGGTGTAATTCTCCGGGCCTTGATCGTTGACCCAGATGCCCTTCGGGCCCGGCTCCGTGACCAGGCTGGGGAGGTAGTTGGTCCCGCGCCAGAACAGGAACCGGTTGGGCCTGTCATCGAACGATACGACGATGTCGGCATGGTCTCCCACTCGCCACAGGCCGTCCCATTCCGGACTGAATTGGAGTTTCGTATATTCCGCCCCGAAGCCCTTGGTGTTCACCTGCCCGGCGGGCAAAACCCAATGGCTCAGGGGGGTTGAGATGTCGGGTTTGAACGACTGATAGTCCGAGCGTATCGCCGACTCGTCCAGCGCCCGGTCGAAGACGCGCACTTCATCAATGAGCCCGCTGAAGACCATGTTAGAGAGGAACGACTTGGTTATTTCTCGTTCGCACGCCCAGGGATAGCTCTTTTCGTGAGCCATGCCGATGAAGAGGTCCAGGTCCGGCGCATCCTGGACAGCCCCTTTCGCGGATCCGGAAGCCGCCAGGGCTCCGTCCAAGTAGATCGCAAAGCCCTTCGCTTTTCGATACGTCGCAGTCACGAACGTCCATCTTAGAAGGTCAACAGCCTTGCTCGTCGTCAGCCCCTCCCACCGGCCGTCAAGGCCGGCTTCGATGGAGATCCGGCCCAAATGATCCAGGCCCAGGCGATATCCGGCGCGTTTGCCCCGGATATGGTCAATGATGCCCGACGAGTTCCGGGGATCTTTGAAATACATCCATTCGGCATCCGAAGTCATCATGCGGCTATGGTCAACGATGCCCGACCAGTTCCAGGAATACTCCTGAGGGGCGATCCAGGCCTCGATGGTGAAATCGCCGCGGATGTTCGGGAGTTCCCGAGAGGGCACGGTCACTCGGTTGGTGTAGCCGTCGAACGACAGACAAGTCCCGGAAACGCCTCTTCTCCAATAGCTGTCCACCCCGCCGATGCGGCACTTCGACCCCTTGACGCTCTCCGTCGTGAAGTCGTCCTGGGCGGAAAGCCCCTCATCGAACCGCATCCACAGCGCAGGGGACTCGACTCCTCCTTCGACGACTGGCGCTCCCGGGACGCCGTCGCCGGGCCGGCGCTGCAGCCGCGCCGGGGTGGTGCTCTGCACCTTTATCCCGGATGAGGTCAGTTCGAGGATCTGCGTCGTCTTGTTCAAAGGGTCGTTCCAATCGTCAAGCCGGTAGCAACCCTTCTTCACTTCCCGCGTTATCCGCCCATCGGCGGTGATCGTGAAGTACTCCTCGGCGTAATCGGCGAAGTAGCTGCCGATATCGCCGCTATAGGTCCTTTGGAAGTCGGTGAAGTGCGGGCCGTCCAGGTCCGGGGCATACCTCCAGTGAACGACGACCCTGTCGGGCGAACTCTCGATCAGGCGGACATAGGAACACTTGTTGATCTTATCGGGCCGCTCCGGAGGTCCGTCGCCGGCTGCCGGCAGAATGCGGTCCACGAAATACTTCGTCCCCGACGGCTGCCAGTAAGGCAGGTAGCCGAATTCACGGCAGAACACGAATCGGCCTTTCGTGCCGAACTTGACGACGAGGTCGGCATATTTGCCCGTATTGTTATGATCGTCATAGTCCAACCGCGTGTAATAGGCGAAGAAATCCGACGGCTTGGAGGGGGCGCAAAAGGCCATGACCAGCGCCAGGACGGCTGTCCCGCATGAAGACAGAATGCGAACAACCAAAGCGCCGCTAGAAGCGAGGTTTCGGGCCCGTTCCATGGCTTATCAATCTCCTTCCCGACGAGAGTTAACCCGCCCTGGCAGGGACGCTGTCCCGTGTTCCGTGAGCTTTGATCCTTGTTTGATCGTCCAGAAGCTCCTTGATCTTCCGGCCGCAGCGCTCCCGCAGCTCGGCCAGCACGCGGGCGCAGCCGGGATCCTCGGCCAGGTTCATTTTCTCGTCCGGGTCGTTGGCCAGGTCGAAAAGCTCCACGTACTCCGGGTGGTCCGGATATTGGATGTATTTCCAGCGCTCGGTCCGGACGCACTCGCTTCTCGGGATCTCCGGATGGTCCCAGAGCTCTTCGCAGAAGATCTCGGCCCGCCAGGACGGGTTCCTGCGCCCCAGAAGAGGTCTCAGGCCGCGGCCCTGAACCTGCGGCGGGACGGAAATCCCGGCCAGTTCCATGATGGTGGGCGCGAGGTCTATGTTCAGGGCCATCTCCCGCCGGACCAAGCCCCGACCAGCCCGCGGCGCCCGCGGGTCATAGACGACGAGCGGGACCCTGATCGACGGTTCGTACATCAGCCATTTATCGGCGTAGCCGCGCTCGCCCAGAAAACACCCGTTGTCCGAGGTGTAGATGATGACCGTGTTCCCGTCCAGCCCGAGGCGGGCAAGCTCGTTTAGGATCCGTCCGAGGACCAGGTCGATGCCGCTTATCATCCGATAATAACCCTTGACCATCGCCTGGTACTTGTCCGGGGTGTCGAACCGCCAGCCCCAGCGCGTCCGGTTCATCGTGTTCTTCAAAAAGTCCGGCTGGGCGTCGTAATATTCCGGCGCCGCCATTTCGGGGACGGGGATGACGACATCCCGATAGAGGCCGTCCACGGCCGGCGGCCAGAAATACTGCTTGGGATTGTCGTCGTCGGCGTGCGGCGCCCAAGGGCACCAGAGCAGGCAGAAGGGCCGCCCCGGCTCGACGCGGCGGAGGAAATCGATGACCCAATCGCCTTCGACCTCGGTCAAGTGGCGCTCGACACCGTTCACCGTCTGAATGTAGGGCAAGCCGTCGAGGTGGGTGAAATCGAACATATCGCCCAAGACGTCCTTGTCCACTGCGACGCCGAACTTGCCGACAATCCCCGTCCGATAGCCGGCCTGCCGGAGGCGGACCGGGAAGCTGATGTCCGTGAAGGCCCTGCCCAAGGGGGGCTTGGTGAAGGTATAGGTATGCGTTCGTTCGTAAGTCCCGGTCAGGATGCTGGCCCGGCTGGCGGCGCAAATCGGAGTGGTGACGAAGGCCCGCTCGAACCGAATCCCCTCGCCGGCTAGCCGGTCGACGTTCGGCGTCTGGATGATCGGATTGCCGGCGCAACCGAGCGCGTCGAAGCGTTGATCGTCGGTCAGGATGAAAAGGACGTTCGGGCGGGCCGCCGGCCCCCTGCCGACGCGACAACCGCCGCCGAGGACCAGGGCCCCCAGGCCCGCGGCTGTAGAGCCGAGGAACGCCCGCCGCGTGAGCCTGGGCGTGACCGGCGTCCTGGCGCCTGTCAGACTCGGATCCATGGGGACAGCCTGTTTAGCCATGGGACCTCAGGGCTGGGTCGAAGCGTCCCGGGGCGTGATGATCCGGACCGGCCCGAACAGGCCCGATCTCATCAGCGGCGGGATCTTCGTATAAACGGGACGTGTCTTTCCGCGAGGGACCCGGCCATAGGAGCTGTCCGATGTCGGGTCCGTCTGTATCCGGTCGAGATTGCTTCGGGTGAAACGGTCCGATGCCGGCCTCAACGAGTCGGCGTTCAACCGGTTGGCCCAGAGATTGGCGACCCGTATCTCCAGCCGATTCCGTCCGGCCCGGACGGCGTCGCTGATCTCGACCCGGAAGGGCGGCAGCCAAACGACCCCCAGGCGCTTTCCGTTGAGGGTCACCTCGGCGATCTCGGCCAGGTCGCCCAGATGGAGGAACAATCTGCTCCTCGCGGCCAGCGCGGCCGGCACTTCGAACGTCTTTCGATAGGTCGCGATCCCCGAGAAAAACCGTATCCCGTCGTCGGCCGAATCGGTCCAGCTCTGGAGCCGCCCGAACACCGCCGTTCGAGGCGCTCCCCACCCTTCGGGGAACTCGACCTGCCAGGGCCCGTCGATGGTCAGGGCCGCCGGCTCGTCCGCCGGCGGGAACGTGTCGCGGGACAACGGATCCAACGGCGGGCGCTCGGACGGCGCGGCCTTCCGGAACACGACGAAAACCGACCCCAGGGGCCCGAGCTCCACGCGAAGCTCGGTCCGGTCCCCTGCGACCGTCGTCCACCCGCGGCCGGCGCTCCGTCGCCCGGAATCAGGCCACCAGAATTCGGGAGCCAGCCCCCGGGCCTCAGCGGCGACCCGGAACCGGCAGGTCAGGCCCTGCGGCTCCTTCGTAGTATTGCGGATGAAATAGAATTCCGCGTCTTCGGTCCTCCGGTGGACGAAGTCCAGCGGGCCCAGGTCCCCTTCAGGCCGCCCGGCGATCTCGAAGTCCGGGTCGACGCCGACTTCCCTGAGCGCCGCGCTCCTGTCCTGGGAGACGACGAACCGCCCCCGGCCGATGGACCTGACCCGGACCTGTGGGCGGGCCGGTCGGTCCGACGCCTCGCTTCCGCCCCAGAGTTCATCGGCCAATCGCTTGATCTCCCGGTCCTGCTCTTCACGGTCCGCAAGGCCCGGGGAGCGGACCGGCCTTTGGTGGCCGATGACCGTGGCCCCTTCGGCGACCAGCGCTCGGATCCTCCTCAAGACCTCCAGCGGGATATGGTCCTGCTCCGGCAGCACGAGGGCCGCATAGCTCGTTCCGTCCGGCAGCACGATCCGCCCGTCCTCCACCTTCATCCGCCGGAGGATCACCTCGGACGAACACACGTCGTAGTCGTTCGACCGAACGAGGCCCGCTAAGAGAGGCTTTTCCGGCACGTTACAGAGCTCCGGATAGAAGTTCGGCGCCTGATCTCCGTAGAAATAGCACACATCGGCCACGAACCAGCCTTGGCGGAGCAGGTACGAACACCGAGCCAGGTAATCCATCAGGCTGCGGGCAAACGGCCACCAGGTCGCAGCCGGGTTGATGTCCGTCCCGGCGTGGTAGGCCCATCCCGGGAGCCCCGCCTCGGGCGGCGAGCTCGCGAACGTGTGCAAGGAGAAGCTATTCAAGCCCTCGCACAGCGCCCGATCGGCGATCTCCTTGTGGGCCAGGGGCCCGTCGACCCAGCGGCGCCAGGTGGTGAAGGACTCCGCGTCGACCAGACGCTTGTCGTAGACGTGAGCGGCCGAGGCGATCTCCTTGACCAAGAAGATCCCGCGGTGCCGGATCCAGAACTCCCCGCGGGGGACGTCGACGGCCCCGAGCGCCGTGATCCCGTCCACCGGGTTGGAATCCCAGATAGGAGGCCCCGGCCCGCCGGCCTCGGCTATGAGCTCCACTCCGTAAGCGTTCAGGAACTTCTTGCCGGTCAGGTAATGCGATTCGATCAGAAGGTCGCTCACCGTCTTCCGCCAATCGTATAGGAACCGTTCCTGGGTCGCTTGATCAGCGAGCTTCCAGCCGGCGAGCACCGGCAGGAACGGGATCGCCGGGTATCCCGCCCGGCGCCGGAACTCGTCGGCCATGGCTGCGGTCCAGGGCGTGAACCCGTCGAGCTCCATGCTGTCGAACTCCATCGTCCGAAAGCTCGTCCCCTCGAACGAGCTCCGCCCGAGCTCGTTCAGGATGGCGGTGACGATATGACGGAGATGGAATTCGGTGGCCCGGGGATCGAAGAAATCGATCATCAGGCCGCCCGAATTCGGGCTGGGCACGATGAGCCGTTGGCCGTGGTTAGCGCAGACGAACCGGAGGATCGTCCAATCTCCCGCAGGGACGTCCCATCGCAACCGGCCGTCGGCTTCGACCTTGTCCGTAAGGTCGACGACACGGCCCCTGTCGGCGATCGGCTTCGATTTATCCCCGGGCACGGCCAATACCGCAACTTCTCGAAGATAGAAGGGCCGTCCGCGCTCGTCGCGCGGACACAGCTCGGGCAATTCGGGCAGGGGCAATACCTCATGAAAGAGCTTAGGGCCGATGACGCCGGTCGCGGAATGATAGAGGCCTTTGCCGGCGTGTTCCGGCGGGACCCAGCTGCCGCCCGCGTTCCAGCCGCTCGAAGCCACCAGGCCGATTTTCAAGCCGAGCCTGTCCGCCTCCCGGATCGCATGAGCGATCAGACGCACGGATTCGGGACCGAGGAACGCCGGGCCGGCGGGCACCCGTCCGTCGGGGTCGGCGGCCGCCGCTACGTCCCAGATCTCGCCGCCGCGTAGGCCGCCCCGGGCCATCGCCTTCAGGTCGCGGGTGATCTGCTCCTTGGTGATCGACCCGTTGAGCCAAGCCCAAAAACACCCGGGCCGGACTTCGACCGGCGGATCGGCGAAGATTGAGGGCGAAAGCCGGTCCGCGGCCCTGGAAGTCCATTCGCGTCTCTCGGGCGAGGCCTGCGTTAGGGGCTCGGCCGACGCCAACGCGCGGTACGTCCAGTCGCCGTTCTGCAGCGCGACCGCCGCAAGCACAATCAACCAAATCAGGCGGGCTGATTTGGACGTGTCGGTCCTCCGTGAGCCGCTCGTTGCCAGGCCCGAGCGGCCGGCTCGAACGGCAGGTTCGGCAAAGCCGTCGATGGTATTTTCAAGGATTCTATTTTAAAATTGTATCTTACTTAAAGCAAGAAATGAATACCCATATCATGCCCGGACTGCCAGCCGAAGCATCGTCCGGAGCCTTTTCCCTTATACGGGGGGATGAGTGAGCGGCCGAGTTCTGCCCTTCATCGCCCTGGCCGTTTTTCTCACGGGGCGCGCGTCCGTCCAGCCACCGCCCGCAGAGTCCGCCGCCCGAACCGCCGGCGACGACCTCTTGCAGAATGAGACCCTTGCTCTTCAGATGCGCGCTGCCGGCCGCCTCAACCTCATGAACAAGCTTACCGGCAGGTCTTACGACATCATAGCCGCGCCGTTCGACTTGCTGATGGAGCTCGATGGGCGTAGGGTCCGCGCCGCCTCTAACGATTTCGAGCCGCCTTCGGTCGGGCGGCCTTCGGCGGACACCCTGCGCGCCAGCTACGATGGAAAGGGGGATCTCGCGGGCCTGACGGTCGAAGTGGAATATCGGCTCGCGCCGCGAAGCTGGTATGTCCGCAAACGTATCAGTCTACTCAACCGACGCACCTCTCCGGTCGTCGTCCGGGACGCCACGGTCGACGCGTTCCGCATCGAGAACGTCCCCTGGCCCGAAAAGGTGCAGAACCCGGTTTTCCTGGACGGGCAGGTCTTCTGGGGGTTGGAATGGCCGATCGCCGATGTTGCGGTGCGCGACGGACGCCTGGTGCTGGCCCATTTTCCCGCGGCCGAGGTCCCGCCCGGCGGGACTTGGACGAGCAAGGTCAGCGGTTTCGGAGTATCTGCGTCCGGGCGGGCCGAGGAGGCCTTTGGCAGGTACATCCTGGAGATCCGGGCCAACCGCGTGGACTTCGCCACGTTCTATTTCGATTGGCTCTGTCACGACAATTCGGGCCCGCGCCAGGCCGAGGTTCTGGCCAATCTCGCCGCTTTGCGCCGCCTCAAAGGGCTCTACGGCCTGCAGTTCGACATATACAATTCCGACGCAGGGCTCGTCGAGTCCCAGGGGACATATTATCCCCAATTCAAGGCCGATTTCCTGGCGCGGTTCCCGGACGGCCTGAAGCCGCTCGCCGAGGCCTCAAAGGCGCTCGGCATGCGCCTCGGGCTCTGGCTCGGCCCGGACGGCTTCGGCGAGACGCCGGACGCGATGGCCGCCCGCCGGGAACAATTGCTGGCCTGGGTCCGGGACTTCAACGTCGGGCTGTTCAAGATGGACACCGTCGTCTCGGAGCTCGCCCATCCGGATAAGTACGTCCTGGAGAAGAAATACCAGGCCCTGGCCGACGCCCTCGCCCAGGCGCGGCGCATCGACCCGGAGTTCATCGCCATCAATCACCGCATCAACGATTCGCCGTACATGCTGACGATCACGGATTGCCTGCTCTGGCGCGGCGAGGAGACCTACATCGACGTCCATATCAGCAACGAAACGGCGAGCCTCTACAACCGCGACTGCTCGATCGGCCGCGAACTCACCTCGGAATTCTTCGGGACGCCCTGCCGGCTGTTCGAGGACCACGGCATTTGCTTCAACAGCTGCCTCGAGAAGTGGGATGATGACCTGGTGACGCAGGCCTTCGGCCGCGCTTCGGTGCTCTCGCCCGAGATGTACGGGACGTTCTTTTTCCTCGGCGACGAGGACTATCCTCGCCTGGCCCGGCTGATCCAGCTGCACAAGCGGCTCGAACCCCTGCTGAAGACGGCCTACCCGCTGCCCGGCGGGGACATCGCTCACGCCGACGGCGCCTCCTCGTTGGTGCTCGTCCGCAACATGACGTGGGAGCCGGCGGTCAAAACGATCCCTCTCGACGCGTCGATCGGCCTCGCCGCAGCACCCGGCACGGCCCTGACCGTGAGGCAGCGCCATCCCTGGGAAACCCTGATCAAGAGGGCGGGCGAAGGGGCCGTTTTCGGCGGGACGCTCCAAGTTGAAATGGACCCTTTCAGCCTCCGGCTCATCCAGGTAGACACCGTGCCTCCCGCCGAGCCGATCGTGGCCGGTGTACCATACGAGGTCGTACCCGGGCCGGACGCGGGAAACTTCGGCGTCAAACTACTCGGAACGCCGGGACAAACAGCCGAGGTGGCGCTCCTCAATTTCGGGGGCCGATCGGTCCGGACGGCCGCCGGAAGGGCCGTGCCGACGGTTAAAGCTACCTGGCGTGTTTCTTTCCCCGGCCCGGCCGCAGCGGGGCCGTCCTTCGCCAAGCTGGCCGATTTCAGGGACGATCCCGCCCTGGCCGCAGACGGAACCCGCCTGGCTGAGCTGGCCAAGTTCACAATCGATGATGACGCCCTCGAGGTCCGGGAAATGGTCCGCCTGAAACGAGCCCCCTCCAGCCTGGCCGAGATCGAGGCCTGCCGGGCGTACATGTGGGACAAGGTCGCGGCCGCTGAAGGGACCTTTCTCAACGCCTTCGACGGCGACCCGGAGACGAGGTGGAGCGACGGGTTCCCGCGGCGCAGCCCCTACACGGGCAGCCCGGCCCCCTATCGCGCCGGAACGTCCCTCTGGCGCATCGACCTCGGACAAACGACCGATCTGGCGACGCTCGAGCTGCGCATCGTCAGGCGGACCGACGCGGCCTTTCTTGACGCCGTCGAAACGTCGCCCGACCTGATCGAGTGGACGCGGACGGATGGTCTGAGCCTGGCTGCGACCGAAGGCATCCCGTTCGCGGGAACGCTCAGGCAGCGCGGCAAGACGATCAAGATCTTCGATGTCGAAGCGGGCGATAAGAGCCCCGTTTCGATCCTCGTTCCGCTTGAAGGCAAGCCGTGCCGCTATGTGAGGATCCGGGGCCGCAACTTCAGCGTCTCGGAAATCATCGGCTATGACGGCGCGGGGCGGCCCCTGGACCGGAGCGGCTGGCGGGCCACGAATTTCCTGGGCGAGACCTCCGTGCCCCGCCGCGTCCTGACGGCAGCCCACGTCCCTGCTGATGGCGCGCCAGGCCGCGAATACGCCGTCGCGGTCACGGCCGGGCCGGCCAAGTTCGATCCCGTCGACGGCGTCTACGTCGTGGCTCTCGTCGACGGCCGTCCCGTCGTCCCGCGCCACCGGGTCCCGAGCTACCCATATCACAACTATGAATGGAACTCGGGGGCGCCGAAGCTTGCGGGCATGACTTTCCGGCTCCCGGTCGACCCGGCTTGGAAAGGCAGGACCGTGGAATTCCGGGTCATGATGTTCTGCGCCGGCGCCGAGGGGGCGCGGGCCGAGCTCCGCCTCGTGACGCCGAAGCGCGTCTTCGCCGAGATCCCGCTCCACGTCGGTCCGACTGGCATAAGGAAGGACGAGCGACGACCATGACAGGCTCCCGGAAGATGACCCTGACGCTCTTCGCGGCCGCCCTCCTGGCCCTCGCGGCTTGCGGGCCGGAAGGCTCATCCGGATCCCGGCCGGCCCCCGAGGGGGAATGCCTGTCGGAAAAGCTGTTCTTCAACCCCCCGCAGTCGGCCCGGCCGAGCGTTCTATGGGCCTGGCTCAACGGCTTCGTCGACCGCGACCAGCTGACCCGGGAGCTGGAGGAGCTGAAGGCCAAAGGGTTCGGGGGAGCCATAATCTGGGACGTGGGCAGCCTCCGCGACCCGAAAAAGATCATCCCGGCCGGGCCCGCCTTCCTCGGCCCGGAATCTGTGGCCAGCATCTCCCACGCGATCGACGTGGCCGACCGCCTCGGACTCAGGCTGGGCCTGTTCGCCTCGAGCAGTTGGAACGCGGGAGGCTCCTGGATCGAACCCGAAAACGCCAGCAGGAGGCTGCTGTGTAGGGAGATCAAAGCCCATGGGCCGGGGCGCATCCGGACGATAGTCCCGCTCCCCGAGGGTGTGACCGACCGCCGGAAGGACATCGCCGTCCTGGCCGTCGCCGCGGGCCGCCCAACGATGGACATCTCGCGATATGTGGACCGCGAGGGACGCTTGGACTGGGTGGCGCCGGCCGGCGAATGGCGGGTCATGCGCTTCGTCGCCAGCAATACGGGGCAAACCCTCGAATGCCCGAGCCCGAACTCCGACGGCCTGATCATCGACCACCTGAGCCGAGAGGCCGCGAGAGTCCATATCACACATATCCTCGACCGGATCCTGAGCGCTCGGAACGCCCTCGACGCGCTCGACACGCTCATGCTCGACAGCTACGAAGTCGCTGAGGCAGTCGATTGGACGGACGATTTCATCGACGCTTTTCGGAAGCGGCACGGCTACGACCCGGTGCCCTACCTGCCCGCGCTGTTCGACCCCACGGTGCCTGACGCCGGGGTCGCCGAGCGCTTCCTTTATGATTACCGGAAGACGGTCAGCGACCTGATCATCGACAACCATTTCCGCACGGTCCGGGAGCTGCTGAACAAGCGGGGGTTGCGCCTCCTGGCCGAAGCGGGGCACGGCGGATCGGCCCGCGTGGACGCCCTCAAGGCGTTGGGCTCGGCCGATATCCCGATGGGGGAGTTCTGGAACCACCAGCGGTTCTGGGTGGTCAAGGAAGCCGCCAGCGCCGCCCATATCTACGGCAAGCGCATCGTCGACGCCGAGGCCCTGACCGGCTGGCGCAACTGGCAGGAGGGGCCCGCGGAATACAAACGGCGGTTCGATATCGCCCTTTGCGCCGGGCTGAACCATCCCACTTTCCATACCTTCACTCACAATCCGCCGGCCGCGGGCCGGCCCGGCTTTGTCTACCACGCCGGCGAGCACTTCAACGTCAACACCACCTGGTGGGGCCAGGCCGGGCCGCTGATCGAGTATATGTCCCGCTGCGATTACCTTCTCCAGCAGGGCCTCTTCGTGGCCGACGTCGCTTTCTATTACGGCGACCAGGCGCCCAACCTCGTGCCGGCGCGGCGGATCGATCCCGACATCGAGCCCATCTATCCGGACACGGCCTGCCTGCACTGCGGCAAACCCAAGCCGGTCCAGACCTCATCGTTGGACCTTGGGTATGATCATGATTACGTCAATTCCGAAGTCATTTTGGAGAGGATGAGGGTGTCGGGCGGGCGCATCGCTCTCCCGGACGGGTTGAGCTACGCCCTGCTCGTCCTGCCGGACCGGGAGGACATGCCTCTTGCGGTCCTGCGCAAGCTCGGCGAGCTCGTAGGGGCCGGAGCGACGGTCGTCGGGCGGAAGCCCGTCCGCTGCCCAAGCCTGGCCGGCTTCCCCGCCTGCGACGACAAGGTCAGGGCCCTGGCCGACCGGATCTGGGGGCCATGCGACGGCGCCGCGGTCAAGGAACACCGCTACGGGAAAGGCCGCGTAGTCTGGGGTGTGCCTCTCAACGACCTCCTGCGCGACCGCGGGCTGGGGCCCGACTTCCAAGCGCTCGGCGTTGCCAACGCCGACCGGCACGTAGATTTCATACACCGGGCCACCGACCGCGAGGACATCTACTTCGTCTCCAACAGCGCCGGGACCGCTGAAACCTTCGAGGCCGTGTTCCGGGTTAGGGAGGGGCGGACGCCGGAGTTCTGGGATCCCGCCTCGGGGACGATCGTCCCGTGCCGGTCGTTCGCCCGGGTCGAGGGCGGCTGCCAGCTGACCTTGGACATTCCCGCCTATGGCTCCATCTTCGTAGTCTTCCGTGAGACGCCGACTCCGGCGGCCTTTCTGTCCCCAGAACCCTTGAAGGCGGATGACCGGCCGGCCATCACCGTCTCCGGGCCCTGGACGGTCCGCTTCCCGCCGGGCTGGGGCGCGCCGGAGTCCGTCCTTTGGAACGGCCTCGTCAGCTGGACCGAAGCGGACGACCCGGGCATCCGCTATTTCTCCGGGACGGCGGCATATACGGCGGAATTCGACTTCGGCGAGCAGCGGCTCCAGGAGGGGCGAAGCTGGCTCCTCGACCTCGGGAAGCTCCGGGAAGTCGCCGAAGTGGCTCTCAACGGCCGAGATCTCGGCATCCTTTGGAAGGAGCCCTTTCAAGCGGATATCACGGCCGCCCTGAGAGCGGGCCGGAACATCCTCGAGGTCAGAGTCACGAACCTCTGGAACAACCGCCTCGTGGGCGACCTCCTGGATCCGGCCCATGGACCGTTCGCGCGCACCAACATGGTCCTCAAGACGCGGGACCTGATCCCGTCCGGGCTGTTCGGGCCGGTGACCGTCCGGCGAGCCGCCCGACGGTCGTCCGGCGACTCGGCTCCCGCGCCCGGATCGGCCCATTGAGATATCTCGGCGCGGCCGAGAGAAAGGAGAATGGACATGAGACATCCACGATCGATCCTGGCCTTGGCTCTAATGCTGTTTTCCGCCGCCGGCGTCGCCCTGGTCGGCCGACCCGTGGGCCAGGGCGGCCAGGCGGGCCCGGCGGCCCGCCGGACGGTCTCTCCGTCGTGGGAATCTCTCAGCAGGATCCCCACGCCGCAGTGGCTGCGTGACGGGAAGTTCGGCATCTACACCCACTGGGGCGTTTACGCGGTGCCGGCGGTGGGCCCGAACGGCACGTGGTATTCCCATAACATCTACATGAACCCGAACTCGCCGGAGCGGGTCTACCACGAAGCGACCTATGGGCCGCTCGAGAAGTTCGGCTACAAGGACTTCATCCCGATGTTCACGGGGGCCAAGTTCAACGCCGACGAATGGGCTGACTTGTTCCGCAGGGCCGGGGCTCGCTTCGCCGGCCCCGTAGCCGAACATCATGACGGCTTTTCGATGTGGGACACGGCCTATTCGGATTGGAACGCGGCCAAAATGGGCCCAAAACGGGACATCGTCGGCGAGCTTTCGACGGCCATCAAGAAGGCCGGGTTGAAGTTCGTCACCGCCTTCCACCACGCCGAGAACTGGTACTTCTTCCCGGTCTGGGACAAGCGCTACGACTGCGGGGACCCTCGTTACTCCGGCCTCTACGGGCCCATCCATGAGAAGGGCGCACAGCCCGACAAGGCTTTCTTGGACCGCTGGGCGGCCAAGGTCCGGGAGGTTATCGACAAGTATCGGCCGGATTTCCTATGGTTCGACTTCGGCCTGGGTTTCGTGCCGGAGGCCTATAAGAAGGAGCTCCTCGCTTACTTCTTCAACGCTGCGGCCGCGGAGGGCCGGGAGGTCGTGGTCAGCTACAAAGACCATGATCTGCCGCCGGGCGTCGGGATCAACGACCTCGAGCTCGGACAGGAACGGGAGCTGACCTACCACGAATGGATCACGGATTCCTCGGTGGACAACCAGGGCGCGTGGGGCTATGTCCGGGGAGCGGGCTTCAAGACGACCGAGAACCTCATCCATAATCTCATGGACCGGATCAGCAAGAACGGTTACCTCCTTCTCAACGTCGGCCCGAAGCCGGACGGCACGATCCCTGAAGAGGCCCGGGAGATACTGCTCGGGCTGGGCCGGTGGCTCGAGGTGAACGGCGAGGCTGTTTACGGCACCAGGCCCTGGGTCGTCGCCGGCGAGGGCCCGACCAAGCTCGACGCCGACGGGGCCTTCAACGAGCGGGACACCCTTCGTTACAAGGCCCAGGACATCCGCTTCACGGCCAAGGGAGATGTCCTTTACGCCACGGCGCTCGGCTGGCCCGGCGAGAGGATCCTCATCAAGAGCTTGGCCGGCGGTCCCAACCCGGGGCGGAACTTCTGGAACGGCCTGTACCCGTCCGAGATCGTCTCGGTCAGCATGCTCGGCGACGGCCGGCCCCTGAAATGGGAGATGACCAAAGAGGGCATGACGATCGAAACGCCCCCGACGAGGCCGTGCGCCCATGCCTATGTATTCAAGATCGTCAGGCGCGCGCCATTTTGAGCCGGCCAAGTGGCTGTTCTTCAGGCGGCCGACGGCTTGACGCGTTCGCATGGCCCGAATAAGTTCAACGGACGTGACCCGGGCCGCTCCGGGCCGAGGCCGCTTCCGGAGGGTCGAATGCGATATCGGATCTGGGGCTGGCTTTTAGCGGCGGTCCTCGCGATAGCCGTCGCCGATGACCGCGTAACGCACGCGGCCCTGGGCGGTGCCAGACGGATAGGGAAGCCCATACTTTATGGGTTCACGGACCAGGCGGTGACGAGTCTCACGGCGCTGACGAACTCCTGGAATCATCCCCCGGCTGTCGCCGGCGCCGCGGGATGCGAGAGCCGAGGCTACGATCCGTCCCAGCGGGCCTATGTTCTGGCCGCGACGGGCCGGCCGATCTCGTGCACGCTGCAGGGCTCAGCGGACACCCCGGTCGTGAACCCGTGCTTCGTGATCGAAGATTGGGACTGCGCCTCCGCGGCCGGGTCACGATCAACGGCCGGGTAATCCGACGGCGGCTCCGATCTCCAGGTGAACGGCTCGAACTTTACGACCTCGGGCTTGGGCTGCCCATAGGCCCTTTGAAGCGGAAGCATCAGCATCATAAGGCTCCCGACCAAGAAGACGCTCTTTCGGGCGTTCATCGTTGGCCCTCCTTCAACGGAGCTTGTGGGGAAGGCACATACCCTTTATCCATCAGGCTGATGAAACCCAACAAGGCTCCCCAATGGTAGAACTCGTCGCTCCAGCTCCCGGTGTCGTCGCCACGCCCGGTCTCGGCGTTGTAGTTCTCGTACACATGGTGCTCGCCGAGCCAGGATCTCAAGAGCAGGTTCTCGGACTTTTCGGCCATGTCTTTCCGGGCTTCGGGCAGATCGTAATTCCGCAGGCCCAGATAGACCAGGAAATTCATCGGGGCCCAGATCCTCCCTCTCCAATAGAGATTGTCCTTGAAGGCCGGATCGTTCCGGGCGATGGAAGGCATGATGAACTCGCCCCAGAATTCCCTAGGGTTGTAAAAGTGCTCTTCGATCATCCGTTCGGCCTGCTTCTGATCCGGGACCTTGGCCAGCAGGGGGTAAAACAGGGTCGGAGAGAGCCTGTGGCTGAATTCTCCCGTCAGGAGGTCCCTGTTCAGGTAGAGGCCGGTCTCCTCATCCCAGAGGGTTTCAAGCTTCGCCGAATACCTTGCCGCCCTTTCCCCCAACTCCCGTTCCTCCTCCGTTCGTCCCAGGACTGCGGCTATCTCAGCCAGGCTCCGGCAATCATTGATGTAGAGGCTCATGAGGCCCACGTCGGCCAGCAGCATCTGATGGGAGATCCTGTCGTAGACGGCATCATCGTACATCGGAGAATTATCGAGACCCGACTCCCACTTGGCTCCTTGGAGGTTCCCGATGCCCCTATAGGACCGGTGGTAAGTCTCTCCATAGTCATAAGGGTCGGAACCATATGACAAATAGCCGTCAATTTCGCGGTTTTCGGCCCACCAGCGGTTCCATCTCAGCAATTTGTCGAAGACCTCCTCGAGAAACCACTTGTCTCGATATTTCCTGTAGATCTCCTTGATCACAAGAGCGCCGACCGGCGGCTGGGAGCGGTCCAGGCTCTTGATCCCCGGCTGGCTGTTGTTCGGGACGAAGCCCTTGTCCGTGATCTCGCTGGTGATGGCGATCGCGTTGGCGTAGGCCAGTTCTTGGCAATCCAGGGAGAGCATATAGGCCGCGAAGTAGGTGTCCCACTCGAACAGGACCCAACCCCCGGCGCTCCAGGTCCGGCTGACCGGCGAAATGACCCTGTCGTTGCCGGGATCGTAGATCGTGTTCCAGGCCAGTACGGTCCGCAGGGCCTCGTAGGCGTCCGGCGCCTCGGGATACGTGGACCTGCGGGAAGCGCATTGAACTTCGGCCTTGTCGATGACCTCGCCGATCTCCTCCGCCGTCTTGGAGGGATCCGTCGTTATCGCGATGGGCTCAGCCAACGAAAACCTCAGGCCCTTCTCCGTCGCCAGGTACCGGCCCGAGGCGACGGCCAGCTCCGTCGGGCCGGAGCGGGTTTCGGCGCGGATCGTGCCGTCTTCTATCCATATCTTTCCAGGTCTGCCCCATAGCATCTGCGGGACCAGCACGAGGGCGTCGCCGGGCGATTGCTCCAGGGGGCTTATCCACAAGAAAAACCCGTTGTCGACGGCGGCGCTCCGGACTCGGACGCGGATGCCTTGCCATTCGACCTCCACCTCGGTGTAGGAACCATCCCACGCATGAGGCCCGGGAATGACCCGTTCTTTGGCGCCGTTATCGCTCCTGCCTGGCAGGGCTTCTTTCAGCGTGTCCCCTGTTCGATGGCTGGCCAATTGGAGGCTGATCGAAAAACCTTCGGGCAACAGAACATGCGACAAGACACTCCGGGTATCCCAGGTGTTCCAGCCCTGGGAAAGCCGGGCCTTCATGGCGGCCCATTGCCTTCCGGATGCGTCTTTGGGCCCGGAGGATCCCATTCCGTTGCAGGAAACAAGAAGGGAGGTCAACGATAGGATCGCCAAGAAGGATGGAGTGGTTTTCATAACTGTAGAAATAGTACAGTATCATGGAGATTTTCAATCACTTTCTTGGCAGGCTGAATGTCCTATTCTGCCCCGAGCTCCGCTCTCAGGCGGCCCAGCTCTTTTTGCAGCGATCCTTTGACGCCGGCATAATCCGGGCTGCCATAAACATTGTGGAGTTCTTCCGGGTCTCTTTCCAGGTCGAACAATTCCCAGCAATCGATATCGTCATAATAATGGATCAGCTTATGACGCCGGGTGCGCACCCCATAATGCTTCCGGACGGAATGCACCGCGGGATATTCATAATAATGGTAATAGAATGACCGGCGCCAGTCCGGGATCTTTTTCCCCTGGAGGAGCCCCTTGAACGACCGCCCCTGCATGAAGGCCGGGACGGGAATGCCGGCCAGGTCCAGAAGCGTCGGAGCCAGATCAACGTTAAGCACCATGTGCTCTTTATCGACTCTTTTCCTCTCGATCCCATCCGGGAACCTGAGGATCAAGGGGGTCCGCAAGCTGGGTTCATACATGAAACGCTTGTCGAACCAGCCGTGTTCGCCAAGGAAAAAGCCCTGGTCTGAAGTGAAGACCACCACCGTATTATCCGCCAGGCCTTCTTCATCCAGGAATTCAAGCAGGCGCCGCATGCCGATATCCACCGAGGCCAGGCAGCGTAGGTAATCCTTAATATAACGCTGGTATTTCCACACGGCCAGCTCTTGGCCTTCAGGTTTCTTCCTCCTGAACTCCTCGTTGTCTTCCCTGTAGGCTTTATCCCAGGCCTCTTTTTGTTCCGCGGTCAATCGGTTGTAAGCTGACAGCCAGTAATCCAGCCCGACCTTCTCCTGTTCGGTAAGATCGGAAGTCCCCAACGGAAAGAGCTTAAGGTCATAAGCCAGATAAGCATGGTTGGCGATCGTCATTTCCTGAAGCCTCGCCGCCGCGCACCTGGTCGCATAATCATCAAAATAAGTTTCCGGCACCGGCAAGTCTTCGTGACGATAAAGATCGAGGAATTCCAGGGCCGGCATCCAGTTTCGATGCGGCGCCTTATGGTTCAGGAAAAGCAGAAAAGGTTTTTGCTTATCCCGATCCTTCAGCCAGGCCAGGGATTTCTCGGTAAGCAGGTCGGTAACATATCCGTATTCCCGGTATTTCCGTCCTTTCTCGATGAAATCAGGGTTATAATACTGGCCCTGGTCCGGAAGGATGCAATAATGATCGAAGCCGAGCGGGGCCGCTTTAAGATGCCATTTGCCTATCAGGGCCGTCTGGTAGTCCGCTCCCTTGAACAACAAAGCAAAGCTGTTCGCCTGAGAGCTCATTTCTATGCTGTTATCCACCACTCCGTGCCGATGGCTGTACTGACCGGTGAGGATGGAAGCCCGGCTGGGAGCGCAGATGGCATTAGTGCTGAAGCTCAGCTCAAAGCGCACCCCTTCTTCCGCCAGCCGGTCGATGTGCGGGGTCTTAATCAGCCTGTCGTCGTAGCAGCCGACGGCCCTGCATGCCTGGTCATCGGTCAGGATGAAGATGACATTGGGCCTGACCGGTTGTCTGCGGCAGCAAATGGAAGATACGGCCAGAGGCAAAGCCAGGCTTCCCTGAGCCGCAAGTTTTATGAACTCTTTTCTGGTCAGCTTATCGGCCATGTGTTGTTCCTGGCTGCATAACTGACAACTGGTGCATTGCCTACCTCGCCGCCAGGGCGCTCCGCATCACGGCGGCCAGCCGCCGGACGCCCTCGATGCTCTGTTCTTTCGTCGGATAGGAGAAATTTATCCTCATCGCGTTCTTGCGTCGGGCGCTCTCCGGATAGAAGACCTCGCCGGGCACGAACGCGACCTTTTGCTCGATCGCCCGATAGAAAAGATCGCCGGTGTCGATCCCTTCGGGCGCCGTTATCCAGAGGAAGAGCCCCCCTTCCGGCTTGGTCCAGCGGACGCCCCAGTCCGGCGGGAAATGCTCCGTCATCGCATCCAGGAAGAACTTGAGTTTCTCGGAATAATACCGCCTGGCCGTCCGGAAATGGGCGTCGAGGTCGCACTCGCGGAGGAAGGCGGCGCAGATATCCTGGTTGAGCTTGGGCGTGTTGAGGACGTTGGCGCCCTTTATGAAATTGCATTTCTTGATGACCTCGGCCGGACCGATGTTGAAGCCGACCCTGAGGCCCGGACAGAGGATCTTGGAAAAGGTGTACAGGCCGATGACCCGGCCGCGGTTCTCATCCAGGGCGTAGAGCGAGGGGAGATGCTCCCCGGCGTACCTCAGGTCGCGGTAGGGGCTGTCCTCGATGATGGGCAGGCCGAAGCGGTCGCTCAGCGAGAGCAAGGCCTGCCTCTTTTCCAGGCTCATGGTGATGCCGGAGGGGTTCTGGAAATCGGGGACCACGTAGATGAACTTCGGTCGCGTCCCCCGCTTCACGAGGTCCTCGATACCGGCCTCCATGGCCTCGACATCCGAGCCGTCCTCCTCGATATCGAAGGCCAGGTATCGGGCGTCCTCGAGCTCGAAGGCGGCCAGGGCGCCCCCGAAGGTCGGGAGGTCGGTCACGATCACGTCCCCGGGGTTCAGGAAGAGGCGCCCGATGAGGTCGATGCCGTGCTGCCCGGAGGTCGTGATGACGACGTTTTCCGGGCCGACCCGGATCCCGTCGCGCTTGAGGAACTCGATGACCGCCTCTATCAGGCTCTTCTCACCGGGGATGGGAGAATACTGGAGGCTTTCCTTCCAGCCTTCACCCAACGATCGCCCGGCCGCCATCCGGATGAAGTCCGTGGGGAACACGTCAGGGCTGGGCAGCCCCCCGGCGAAAGAGATGATCTCGGGGTCTCCCAGGTACTTCAGCATCTTGCCGATGGCATAGCCCTCGAACTTCCTCATGATCGGGCTGAACAACGATTCCAGTTTGTCCATGGGACTCCCTGTTTCAGGCCTTGGGCTTGTACCGAGCCGGGTCGTCGAAGACGTCGATGACGTTCACCCTCACGGGGAAATCCGCCGCGTGGGGCGTGCCGGCCGGGATGTAATACCACTCGCCTTTCCGATAGACACGGGTCAGGCCGCCGATCGTCAGCGAGATCTCGCCCTCCACCACTATGCCCCACTGGGCGCAGTGGGCGTGGGGCGGGATCCGGATGCCGGCCTCGATGTCGAAGAAGACCGCCTGGCTCCTTTGGCCCTGGAGCAGCCAGCCGCGCACGCCCGGAACGGGGCTCTCGATCGCGGGGAGGTTCCTGATCATCTCCGGGAACGGGGTCCCCTCCCATGCTCTCATTATCTCGTCCATCCGCGCCTCCCTCATCTTCTGTTCTTCCGCCACCCGGCCTCTTAACCCACTCAGAAGAGGCCTTTGATGAAGCCCCCGTCCACTTGGAGGGCGACCCCGGTGATGTAGGCGGCCGCTTCCGAGGCCAGGAATACCGCGGCGGCGGCCACCTCCTCCGGCTTGCCCAGCCGCCCCAGGGGAATGGCCTTCTCCAGCCGGCTGTAGTAATCCTGGGGCGTGCCCTGCCCTTTTTCGGCGAAGGCCCTGGCCAGGCCTTCCACCCGTTCCGTTCTGGTATAGCCGGGGCAGAGGCAGTTCGCCGTGATCCCGAATCCGGCCAGCTGGTTCGCGAGCGACTTGACGAATCCCAGGACGCCGGCCCGGGCCGCGCTGGACAGGATCAGGCCGTCGATAGGCTGCTTGGCCGAAACGGACGCCAAGGCGATGATCCGGCCCCAGCGCCCTTTTTTCATCAGCGGCATGACTTCATAGCAGAGCCGGACCGTGCTGAGCAGGTTCAGCTCGAGCGCCTTCCGGTAATCGTCCGGCCTGAAGTCGTCGACCTGGCCGGCCGGCGGGCCGCCGGCGTTGGCGACAAGGATGTCCACCGAGCCGAACTCGGCCGCGGCGAATCGCACAAGCTCCCGGACATCCGCGTCGTCCGCGACATCGGCCCGGAACGCCCGGACCTCGCCCCCGGTCTCCCGGGCGATCGCCTCCCGGGCCTCGAGAAGCCGCGCCTCATCCCGAGCGCAAATAACGACTCTGGCGCCCTCGCGGCAGAAAGCGGCGGCGATGGCCTTGCCCAGCCCCCGGCTCGAGGCCGTCACCAGGGCGATCCTGTTCCTGATGCCAAGGTCCATCGCTTCCCCGGCTCAACCTCGGCTCGAGATGCGGGCGAATCGGACCTTGTGCCCCCGGCGCATGATCTCCTTGGCGTCCAGGTCGCACCGGAGGCACTTGTGGTAGAGGACGTCGCCGATCAGGGCGGACTTGTCTTTCCGTTCCTCGTCGGAGAGGAAGTAGGCCTCCATCGTATCGTAGGGACGGGACGTCCCGTCGCTCTCGTATTTGATCGTCAGGTCGCATCCGGCGTCGAGCACCCGGAACGCGTTCTCGGTCCAGTTGAAGTCGGCCCGTCCCAGGTCGGGGTTGATCCGCAGGTGGGCGGCCAGGTAGATGTTGGGGAGGCCGGAATCCCGAAGCTCATGGAAGCACTGAATGAAGGTCTCCGCCGTGGCGGCGTTGCCGATGTTGATCTCGTAGATGGGCGTCGTCCCGTCGTCCCGGAGGTACTCCTTGATTATGTTCATCAGCATCCTGAACTGGATGGCGTTCTGGGTCGAGAGGAGCATCGAGATTTTGAAGGACAGATTGGGGATCTCACGGGCGTAGTAGCAGGCGGCGACGATCGACGACCAGCTGGGATTGAGGAAAAAATTGGCTCCCGTTTCGAGGGCCGCCCGGGTGATGCCGTCCAGGTAGACCAGATGGTTGTTGTTGCCCACTTCGACGCCGCCCAGGTTGCCGAAGGCCGTCCCCATGTTCTTGAGGAGGACCTGGCTCAGCCCGTTCCCGACGTCGGCCCGCTCGAACTTTTCGCCGGTGGCCTTTTCCAGCCGGAGGAAACGTTCCTCGAGGACGGGCGTGCCGATCAGGTTGGTGGAACAGAACTTGCTCGCGCCCAGGATGTTCTCGGTCATGGCCAGGGTGGCCAGGAGGTCCCCGCCGTAGACGTAGGTCTCGGTCATGGGCACGACCGAGATCATCTCGGCCGGAAAGAGCACGTCGCCGTTCTCGCTCATCCGCCGTATGCAGTCAAGGGTGACGTGGGCGCCCTGGAAGCCGGAGACCTGGGTGGTGCAGACGCCGGCTTTGGTCACACGGAGACCGTGCTTCTCGTTGAAATCTTCGACCTTGGCAGAACGCTTGGCGTAGGCTTCGGCCTTGTCCAGGGTTTCCCCCCAGCCCTTGGAGGCAGCGGCCTTCTTGCGCGCTTCGTAGCCCCGCAGGGCCTCGATCCGTGCGGCGATCTCCTTCCCTCCGCCGTAGGAATCCCTCAGGGCATCCATGGCCTTCAGGTCTCTGGGCGACAAAAGGTCGAAATGCATGATCTCCTCCTTAGCGAGATGAAGCGGATATACTTGGACTAGGGCGGTTTTGGAGCGCTTGCGGTATCAGGGCTTGATGTGGCCTGAGCATAACACCTGACGCAGGAAGGATAATTCGCCGGGCGCCGGCCTGTCAAGGACAATCGGGCTCTATGACGGAAAGTGTGGAAGGGGAAAACGGGGGCCGGACAATCGGCCGAGGGTTCGCGCGCGAGGCCGGGAATCGAACCGGGGCCGGCTTTAAGTGGTCGCGGAAGAAAAGCAAAAAAAGCTTGACATAGAGTGTTTTATACTATATAGTATTATACACATTATATTATGACATACGGCATGAGAACAGGAGCGAGCATGACCGGCCCAGAGATAGGCGCACTCGAGACAGAGATGAACCGTGGGTTCCTCCTCATCTTGGCCCTGGCCCTCCTCGAGAAAGACATGTACGGCTACTCGATGGCCAAGCACATCGAGGGCCTGGGCTACCGGGTCGAGGAGAACACCCTCTATCCCCTCCTCCGCCGGCTCGAGAAGAACGGCTGGATAGCCTCCAAGTGGGACGTCTCCGAGGACCGGCCGCGCAAATTCTATTCGATCACGCCAGAGGGTCGCGCCATCCGTGCCGCCCTGCTCGAGGTCTGGAAGAAGCAGGACCGCATCCTCGACGAGATCACAAAGGAGAACACCGATGTCCGATAGGCCCCGAACCCTCGAAACCTATCTCGAAGAGGTCAGTCACTTCCTCTCGGGCCGCGCCGAGCGTGAAGAGATCCTCTCCGAGATCCGCAGCCATATCCTGGAGAAAGCCGCGGCCGAGCACGGCGGGACTGACGACGCCGCGGTCGACAAGGCCGTCGCCGCCTACGGCCCGCCCCGCAAGGTGGCCGAGAGATACATCGACGACCGGCCCATCATCGCGCCGGCTTACAAGCGTTTCCTATTCCGCTACACGTCACTTCTGTTCGCCCTTCATACGCTCTTGACGGCCGCCGCCGTCGCTTTCAATAAGAGCTTCGTCATCTTCCCGTTCCTGCTCATACCCGAGATGGGCGTCGTCGACGCCCTCATGTACCTGCCGACGGCCTTCCTCGCCGACCTCGGCGCCGTGGCCCTCGTCCTCTACTTCATCACCCAGAGCGGCAAGGAGGTCAAGCTGCCTTGGCCGCGCTTCGGCGCCGACCTCGACGAGTTCAAGCCGACGAAAGGCTTCTGGTCGGGCCGATTCGCCACTGCCGTAGGCGCGGTCTTCATGCTGGCCCTGACCGGTTTTTGTTTCTACCTGCTGTCCAAGCACGCGACCATCTTTTTCGTCTTGGGCAAGCATTTCAATTTCCGCGACCCCGCCCCCCTCTTCACGCCGGACGCCGGCTACCGCCTTTCGCTCATCTTCATCGCCATGTTCGCCGCTACCACGATAGCCCTATTCGCCAAGCTGTTCACCCGGTCGCGCTGGGTGGACGTCGCTTCGAACGCCGTCTCCCTGGCCCTGATCGGTCTCCTGCTCCGCCAGCCTTTCGACGGCCTTTTCGCCGTTCATGTGCCCGAGCGCCTACTGCCCAAGATCAAGTATGGGCTGAGGTTCTTGCTGCTGTGCGTCGCCCTGATGACCGCGCTCGAGCTCGTCAAGAACCTGGTCGTCATCGGCCGCCGCCGACTCAAATAGTGGAAATGCCACCCGCGCCCCGACCTAACTTTAGCAAAAGCAAGAAATTAGAAACAACGGCAGCCTGGAAGACCGCCCCAAAGAAGCTTGGTTAACATGCGCCATAAGGGTGTCTATGGGCCGGTCGGCGTAATTCCACGTCTTTTTATCTGTTGACTGGAAAGCGGAGCTCTATTAGGATGGTTGGCCATGACCATCATCCTGAAAACCGTTCTAGGGCTGATGACGGCCTTTTTCGGCTTCTTCTATTTCCTCGATGTCATCAAAAAAAGGCGTGAATTCTCGGACAAGCCCTGGATCGGCTTCTTCGGGACCGGCTTCATCACCAATTTCTTCGACACCCTGGGGATCGGCAGTTTCGCCCAGCAGACGGCCATCTTCAAGTTCTTCAAGTTGGTCGATGACCGGGTTATCCCGGGGACGATGAACGTCGGCAACACCATTCCCACCGTGACCCAGGCCTTCATCTTCATGACCGCGGTCAAGGTCGAACCCCTGACCCTGGTCTCGATGTCCGTGGCCGCGCCGGCCGGGGCCGTGCTCGGGGCGGGCGTCGTCTCCCGGATGTCCCGCCGCAAGATCCAGCTCGGAATGGGCTTCGGCCTCCTTGTCGTCGCCGGCATGATCCTGGCCAGCCTTCTCGATTGGCTCCCGCTCGGCGGCGAGGCGATCGGACTGACGGGCGCAAAGCTGGGCGCCGCCGTGATCCTGAGCTTTATCTTCGGCGCCCTGCAGACCATCGGGATCGGGTTCTACGCCCCCTGCATGGCCACGGTCTACGCCCTCGGCATGCACCCCCGGGTGGCCTTCCCGATCATGATGACGGCCACGGCCATGCTCATGGCGGCCGGCAGCACCCGGTTTGTCAAGGAGCGGGCTTACGACCGCAAGGCAGCCATCGCCTTGACCGTTTTCGGCGTCCTGGGAGTCTTTCTGGCCGCTTTCGTCGTGAAATCCCTCCCCTTGACCGTCCTCAAGTGGATAGTGGTGGGAATAGTTCTCTACACGTCGATTTGGATGTTCATTTCGGCCCGCCGCTCCCGCCGCGAAGAATTGGCCGCCCAATAGGCGGCAGCGAGCCGGTCCCGACCCCACAGCCGAGGCCGCATTCCACTTTTGCTTTTTTAGCCGGGGGTCCGCTTGACAATTTTTCCACCCTGAACTTAGAATAGGCGGGTATCAAGTCGGCCCGAAAGAGTGAGTAATGGAAAAAGAAGCGGACTTTTACACCCTGGAAAGGGGCATCGTCGCCCTCAAGGAGCAAATCGACGCCTTGGCCGAGACCGACGCCCCTGACAGGGCCTCCAGGACAGCCGAACTCCGCGCCGAAATAGAGCGGGAATGGGCCAAAATAGTACCCCTGCTCACGTCCGTCCATATCGTCCAGATCGCCCGCCATCCCAAGCGGCCCTACACCCTTGATTACATCCCCGCCCTGTTCCAGGACTTCACGGAGATGCACGGCGACCGCCGCTTCGGCGACGACCCGGCCATCGTGGCCGGCCTGGCCTTCTACAAGGGCCGGACCGTGGCCGTGATCGGCCACCAGAAGGGCCGGACCACCCGCGCCCGCATCGAAAGGAACTTCGGCCAGCCGAACCCCGAGGGTTTCCGCAAGGCCCTGCGGGTCATGCAGCTCGCCGAGAAGTTCGGCTTCCCGGTCGTCACTCTGGTGGACACCCCGGGCGCCTACCCGGGCATCGGCGCCGAAGAGCGAGGCCAGGCCGAGGCCATCGCCACCAACCTGAAGACCATCGCCGCCCTAAAAGTGCCAATAGTCAACATCGTCATCGGCGAAGGCGGCAGCGGCGGCGGGCTCGGCATCGGCTTCGGCGACCAGTTGATGATGCTCGAGTACTCCTTCTATTCGGTCATATCGCCCGAGGGCTGCGCCGCCATCCTCTGGAAGGACCAGTCGGCCGTCCGTCAGGCGGCCGAGAACCTCGGCCTCCGGTCCGAGACGCTTTTCAAGCTCGGCATCATCGACAAGATCATCCCCGAGCCGGCCGGCGCCGCCCACACCGACCCCGAGCAGACCTACAGGAACGTCGACAAGGCCCTGTCGGCCGCCCTCAAGAAATTCGAGGGCAAGCCCGTCGAGGAGCTGCGCGAGGAGCGCTACCGGAAAATAAGGAAGATGGGGGTCTTCGTGGAGAAGTGAGCGAAGACGCCCCCGCCAAGAAAGAGGTCTCGTCGGTCAAAGGCACCCACGACATCCTGCCCGGCGAGGTCGAGAAGTGGCAGGCCTTCGAGGCCGCGGCCCGCTCCGTCTTCGAGGCCTACGGCTACCGCGAGCTCCGGGCGCCCGTAATCGAACACACCGAGCTCTTCGAAAAGAGCACCGGCCAGAGCTCGGACATCGTGACCAAGGAGATGTACACTTTCACCGACAAGGGCGGCCGGTCCATCACTCTCCGCCCCGAATACACGCCCTCCGTCGTCCGGGCCATCATCGAGCACCGGCTCGACCTCCGGCCCGAGCCGCTCCGCTTCTATTACATGGGCCCGATGTTCCGCTACGACAAGCCCCAGAAGGGCCGGTACCGCCAGTTCCACCAGGTCGACGTCGAGGTCTTCGGCGAGAAGGACCCGGCCGTGGACGCCGAGGTCGTGGAAATGGCCCACCACCTGCTCGACCGGCTGAACGTCGCCGGCACAGAGACCCTGGTGAACTCCGTCGGCTGCCGGGAATGCCGGCCGGCCTACAGCGCCGCCCTCCGGCAATCGGCCCGCGCGAGCCTGGACCGGCTCTGCGAGGACTGCCGCCGCAAGGCCGAGCTCAACCCGCTCAGGATCTTCGACTGCAAGCTCGAAAGCTGCCGCCAGGTCGCCGCTTCCTTCCCTGCCATCCAAGAATACCTCTGCGAGGATTGCGGCCGGCACTTCGACGACTTCAAGGGATACCTCGAACTGCTGGGCATACCTTACAAGGTCGACGCCAGGCTGGTGCGAGGGCTCGATTACTACACCAAGACCACCTTCGAGGTCGTGAGCACCTCCCTGGGCGCCCAGAACGCGCTGCTCGGCGGCGGCCGCTACGACGACATGATGCGCGATTTCGGCGGGCCCGACCTGTGCGGCATCGGCTTCGCCCTGGGCATCGAGCGCCTGCTCGCGACCGTCGAGATCCCTGTTCCGCCCAGGAAGACGCTGTACATCGCCTGGCTCGACGAGCCCGCCCGCCGGGAGGCCCTCAAGACCGCCCGCTTCTTCCGCCGGCAGGGCGTCGAGACGCTCATCGAATACAAGGACCGCGGCATGAAGGCCCATTTCAGTCGGGCCAACCGCCTCAAGGCCGAATGGGTCTTGACGATAGGCGACCAGGAGCTAAGGAGCGGCCGCTTCGGCCTGAAGGACATGGCCGCCGGCAGCCAGCACGAGGGCACGCCGGAAGAGCTGCTGGCCCGCCTGAAGCCCGAACGGTAGACGCGCGAACCGGGGCCTTCGTCCGCCCGGGCGGCGGCAAGGCCGCGCCGATAGGATCGAGGTGACATGCTGAAAAGGACACACTACTGCGGAGAGCTCAGGGTCGGACACGTGGGCCGCGAGGTCGTCCTCGCCGGCTGGGTCCAGCGGGTGCGCGACATAGGTCACCTGGTCTTCGTCGACCTCAGGGACCGCGAGGGCCTGGTCCAGCTCGTCTTCACGAGCGAAAGCCCGGCGCTCCTCGAATCCGCCAAGAAGCTCCGGCCGGAGTGCGTCGTTGCGGCCGCGGGCAGGGTCCGCCGCCGCGAGCCCGGCCTGGTCAACCCGGGCATGGACACGGGCGAAGTCGAGGTCCTGGCGGACCGGCTCGAACTCATCGCCTCGTCGCGGGTCCCGCCCTTCCAGGTGGTCGACCCGGCTCAGGCGGCCGAGGAGCTGCGCTTCAAGTACAGATACCTGGACCTGCGCCGGCCGTCCATGCAGAAGAACCTCCGGCTCAGGCACGAGGCCGCCCTGGCCGTCAGGAACCACCTGAGCGAGCGCGGCTTCATCGAGGTCGAAACGCCCTTCCTGACCAAGTCCACGCCCGAGGGCGCCCGCGACTACCTGGTGCCGAGCCGCATCTACAAGGGCAGATTCTACGCCCTGCCCCAGTCGCCGCAGCTCTTCAAGCAGCTGCTGATGGTCGCGGGTTTCGACCGCTATTTCCAGGTCGTCCGCTGCTTCCGGGACGAGGACCTGCGGGCCGACCGCCAGCCGGAATTCACCCAGGTCGACATCGAGATGAGTTTCGTCGACCGCGACGACATATACACGCTGACCGAAGGGCTGATGGTCGAGGTCTTCCGGCTGATAGGGCACGATCTCAAGACGCCCTTCCCACGGCTGACCCACCGGGAGAGCCTGGAGCGCTACGGCACCGACAAACCCGACCTCCGGGGCGGCATGGACATCAAGGACCTGACCGACGTCGCGGCCGGACTCGGCTCGGAGGCCGCGGCCGCGGCTGTCGCGTCGGGAGGCGTCCTGAAAGCCATCGTCGTAAGGGGCGCGGCCGGTCTTTCGCGCTCGCGGCTCGACAAGCTGAGCGATAAAGCCAAGGCCTTCGGGGCTCCCGGCCTGTTCTGGGTCAAGAAGGAAGCCGGCTGGAAGGCTTCGCTCAAAGTGCCGGAAACTTCCTACGGGCTCATCTGGCAGCAGACAGGCGCCGACGAGGGCGACCTGGTCCTGCTCGCGGCGGGCAAGCGCGAGCCCATCCTGCGCGCTCTCGGCGAGGTCAGGAAGGACCTCCTCGCCGAGCTCGTCCGCGGCCAGGACCTCTTCGAGTTCGTCTGGGTCACGGACTTCCCGCTCATGGAGTGGAGCGAGGAAGAGGGCCGCTTGGTCTCGGTCCACCATCCGTTCACCTCGCCCAACCCCGAGGACCTGGACAGGCTCGAAAGCGACCCGGCCTCGGTGCGGGCGCTCGCCTACGACATCGTCCTAAACGGCTACGAGCTCGGCGGCGGTTCCATACGGATCCACGACACCGGCCTGCAGAAGCGCGTCTTCAAGGCGCTCGGCCTTTCGGAGCAGGAAGCGGAGGAGAAATTCGGCTTCCTGCTGGAAGCCCTGAGCTACGGCGCGCCGCCCCACGGCGGCATCGCCCTGGGCTTCGACCGGATGGTCATGCTCCTCGCCGGCGAAGAATCGCTGCGCGAGGTCATCCCCTTCCCCAAGACGACGAGCGCCCTGGACCTGATGACCGGTTCGCCCTCAGAAGTCGCCGAACGCCAGCTCGAAGAGCTCGGCATAAAAATCAAACTATAATAAGAGCTACGGTTAAGCCTTAGTAACAATAAATCCTTCTTATTGTTATTAATGTCCCTCTTGTAACTAATATCGCTTTATTCATATAATCGCCATGAGGAAATAGATCTACTCATGGAATGCATTTTATACAGTTATTAAGTGCGGAATGAATGATGCTAACTAAGGAGCAAGAAGCATATTTTGACAACTTAAAGCATACAATCTCATCGTGGGAAAATCCGTATCGCTTTGCCCTTATTTCTTATGTCGGCAAAAAAAGGAGAATGCATTCTCAATTTTATATGCTCGTATCGCACTAGGGTGGGAAAGAACGCACTTTACTAATTATTACTTTAAATCAGAACATATCGTTGCGTCTGCTTCTTTAATGGAACTTAACAACGATGCTTTATACTCATTATTAGAAAATGCCATTCAGGGTAATATAATCGATCCAAATAACAACGTATCTCTCAATATTGAATATCGGACGCCCCCAAGTGTTTTCTTCTCGCCAGTAAGCCCCGTAAGGACTCACGACAATAACTCACGGATTCCAGCACTAAGTATTCACGGCTTGCAACCATTTGAGTTAGGATTGTCACGACCAAACATTGAACTTATCGACTGGGAAATCAAAGCTTCAGATTCGCCATACTTCGGCCTTGATGACATATTAAACTCTTTCCTTTTTCCGTCTTACAATAATATACAATCATCTACCCTTGAAATAATCCTAATGCCGCCTGGTCGTATAGATAACGAGTCTGTATTATCAAACGGCAAAGCAACTATTGTTATTAAGACATCACCCAGCCTTAATATAGATAAAATCAGGCTTGGCTGTATATTTTTTAGGCAGCCACTTGAGATTACAAGAACAAGGATTGATCCGAATAGCATCGTTTATGAAAAAAGCACTGATTTTCTTATCGGCCGTGTGCAGCTAGAAGCTGAGAATGTTTATGTCTTACCCGCTTTTCTTAGTTACGGCGATATTTGTTTTCATCAATTATTTTTATCGGACCCAGCTAAAAGCCCAAACTCAAGATATTCGATATATGGAATATTTGATAGAGATGCGGCTGCACTAAAAGATATTATTCTATCAACAGATAAATCAGATATGTTCGAGTTCTTCATTAATAACCTTCTAAGCCTTCTGGGTTTCAACACATTATTCCTCTCTGGTCAGAAAAAATTGACAGATGCGCCGGATATAATTGCATTCACGCCTCAAGGAAATGTGGCAGTTGTAGAGTGCACACTGGGATTACCTAGTGCCAATGATAAAATACAAAGGGTTCACAAGAGAGCGGTTAATATAAGAAGAGAATTGGCCAACATAGGGCTCGCAAGCATAGAAGTTACGCCTGCCATAGTAAGCCAATTATCTCGTGATGAAGCCAAAGCGGACATTGCAAATGCTGCATCATATGGAATATTAATTATATGCAAGGAGGAATTAGAAAATCTGTTATCAAGGCTTAGAATGCCTCAGAATCCTGATGAATTGCTTAAAGAAGCAAGAAACTTGATCCGGCAAAAAGAAGAAGAATAAGAGGCCCGATTGATTTTCTGGCAACCAGGCCTCTTTATTTTGGCAATCAGTTGCCGACCTTGCCGGTATAGGGGTCGGTCAGCGAAAGCTTCGTGACCTTGCCCAGCTTCTCGAGCGGTCCCTGCCATTTGGCGCCGCCCTTGTTGCAGGGCTCCCAGTCGCCGACGATCATGATCGCGAGCTTGTCGGGGTGGACGTACTTGTTGGCGACCTCCAGAATTTTCTCCTTGGTCACGGCCTTGACCTTCGCCAGGTAGGTCTTGTAGTAGTCCATCGGCTTTCCGGTCATCTCCAGGTTGGCGAAGTTGGTCATGGTGACCTGGGGCGACTGGAAGAAGTCGGCGAAGCTCTCCAGGTAGTAGTTGACGGCCGTCTCGAGCTCGGGGTCGGAGACGGGCTCGGTCCTGATGCGCTCGAACTCCTTCTTTATCAGCGAGATGGCGTAGCCCACGGTCTCGGACTTGGTCTGGACGTAGCCGGCGAACGTCCCCGGGAAGCCCCAGCGGTAGGTGAAGCGGCTGCCCTGGTTGTAGGACAGCCCTTCGTCGGAGCGGACCTTCTTGGTGATGCGCGAGGAGAAGCTGCCGCCGCCCAGGATGAAGTTCATCACCTGCACGGCGAAGTAGTCGGGGTTGGTGTCCTCGAGCCCGATGTGGCCCATGCTGATGTAGCCCTGGTTGATGGGCTTCTGGATGAAGTAGACGCCCGGCTCGAGCTTGGGGAAGTCCTTGGACATCGCCGGCAGGCTTAGGCTCCTGTTCTTCCAGCCGGCGACCGCCTTGTCGATCTTCTGCTTGAGCTCGGCCTTGGAGAAATCGCCTGACACGGCCAGGATGATGTTCTTGGGGAAGAAGTAACGGTTGTGGAATTCCTTGAGGTCGGCGACGGTGATGCTCTCATAGGTCGTCTTGAGCGGCTGGCGCGTGATCGGATGTTCGCCGTAGATGAGCTTCTCGAACTCACGGCTGAGGACCATGCTCGGGGCGTCGTTGGCCTGGCGCAGCTGCTCGATGAGCCTGGCCCGGGCCAGCTTGACGGCGTCCTCCCGGAACTCCGGGTTCATCAGGACGTCGAAGAACGTCTTCAACCCCTCGTCGAGGTCCTTGCTCAGCACCGAAAGCGTGAGCTGGGAGGTCCGCTCGCCGACGTTGAAGCTCAGCGAGCCGCCCAGGAAGTCCAGGCGCTCCTCGATCTCGGGCCCGGTCCTGGTCTTCGTGCCGCCCTGGATGAGGGTCTCGCCGAGCAGGCTGCCCAGGCCGGCCTTCTCCTTCGGCACGTAAAGGTCGCCGAAGTGGACCAGGGCCGTGATGGTGAAGAGCGGCAGGTCGCGGTCCTCCTGGATGTAGGCCCTCAGGCCGCCGGTCAGCTCGGTCCGGAAGGCCTTGGGGTCGGGCGGCTGGAACTTGAGCGCGGGATAGGTCAGCTCGCGGGGATGAGCAGCCTGGCCGAAGGCGAGTCCGGCGCAGACCGCCGCTAGCATGACGAACAGCAAAGCTTTCTTTTTCATCTCTACCTCCCTTTACCGGCCCGTCTTCCGCTTGTAGACGGCCGCGAGAGAGTTGTCCTTGACGAAGTAGGTCGCCGCGACCCGCTTGATGTCGTCGCTGGTCACGGCTTTGACCGACTCGAGGTCGGTCAGGATGGACCGCCAGCCGCGGTGCAGCTCGGCCCGGCCTATGCGAGAGGCGATGCCGGAAGAGCTCTGCAGGCTGCGGATGAAGGCCGACTCGCTGCGGTTCTTGACCTTCTGGAGCTCTTCGGCCGTGACGCCGTCCTTCTTGACCTTCTCTATCTCATTCCAGATCTCCTGCTCCAGCGTCTCCGGCTGGACGTTCTTGTCCAGCCGCGGGACCGCCCGGAACTGGAAGGCGCCGGCGTACCACATGGGCCGGGAAAAGGCCGAAACGCTCACGGCCAGCTCCTTGTCCCTGACGAGCGACTTGTAGAGCCGGCCGCTGCCGCCGCCCGGGCCGCCGCGCATGCCGCCGCGGCCGCCTCCGCCGGAGCCCAGGATGTCGGCCAGCACCGAGAGCGGCGCCGAGTCGGCATGGCCTTCGGCCGGGATGTGGAACATGAGGGTCAGGCTGGTCGGCGCCGGCCCTTCGCCGTAAAGCCTCTTCTCGGAATACTGGGGCGGCTCCATGGTCCGGACCGGCTCGAGGTCCGGCCCCCTGGGTATGCGGCCGAAATACTTCTCGGCCAGGGCGATGATCGCGGCCGGGTCGATGTCGCCGACGTAGACGGCGACGGCGTTGTTAGGCACGTAATAGGTGTAGTGGAAATCGACCAGGTCCTTCTTGGTCATCTTCCTGAGGTCGTCCATCCAGCCGATGACCTCCCAGTGATAGGGCGAGGCGGCGAAGAAGGCCGCGTTGACCTGCTCCTGGAAGAAGAAACCTGGACTGTTCTCGCTCAGGCGCCGCTCCTCCATGATGACGTCCTTCTCCGAGTAGAACTCCCGGAAATAGGCGTTCATCATGCGGTCGGACTCGAGCAGCATCTGGAGCTCGACCTTGTTCGCCGGCAGGGTGACGTAGTAGCCGGTCGTCTCCTGGCCGGTCGAGGCGTTCAGGGCCGTGCCGCCGTTCTTCATGTAGGTGTTCCAGAGGTCGTCCTTGATGATGTACTGCTTTTCGGCCTTGACCAGCTCGTCCACCTCTTTCTGCCAGGCTTCGATCTTGGCCTTGTCGCCGCCGTCGAGCCGCCAGTACTTCTCCCGGTAGATCTTCTGCATCAGCTCGTCGATCCTGCGGTCGAGCTCGGCGTCCTTCTCGAAATCGGTGACGCCCATGACCTTGGTGCCCTTGAACATCAGGTGCTCATGGACGTGGGCGGCGCCGGTGATGCCCGGCCTCTCGTTGATCGAGCCCACCTTGAAATAGACATGGCAGACCACCCTCGGCGGCCCCGCCTTCTTGACCATCAGGATCTTCATCCCGTTGGCCAGGACGTGCTCCTTGACGTCGAGCTTGACTTCGGCGGAGAAGGCCAGGACTGCCAGCATGAGGATGACAGCCGTCGCGCTCAGGGACTTTTTCATGTAATCACGCACCTCCTCGGCGTTTTAGACGACGCGGCCGGGGAAAAATTCCCTAAACGAGCCGCGATTTCCGGCGCTTCTTGAGGATCTCGACCGCTTGCCTGACCTTTTGGTCGGAGCCGGCGGCGCAGACCAGGAGCGCGTCGTCGGTCCGGACGACTATGAGATCCCGGACGCCGACCAGGGCCGTTGTCCCTCCCGGGTTCCAGACCAGGCAGTCGCGGGAGTCGATCACGACCGAGTCGCCGCGGCAGGCGTTGCCGGCGGCGTCCCGCTCCCAGACCTGAAAGAGGGCAGACCAGGAGCCGACGTCGGACCAGCCGAAATCGCCGCTGCAGGCCAGCACCCTCCGGGCCTTCTCCATCAGGGCGTAATCTATGGAGGTGGCCGGCGCCGCCGCGTAGGCCCGGGCAATGTCCGCCCGGTCCTTTCTCTTGAGGGCCGCGAGGATCCTTTCCCATATGGCGAAAAGCGCCGGGTCGGCCGTAGCCAGCTCCCCGGCAAACGCGTCGGCCCGCCAGACGAACATCCCGGAATTCCAGAGGTAGTCTCCCGAGGACAGGAATCTTTCGGCCTGCTTGCGGTCAGGCTTCTCCTTGAAGGCCCTGACCTTGAAGAAGGCCTCCCCATGGTGCCTGGAGCCCGGCTTTTTTTCGACCCGGACGTAGCCGTAGCCCGTGGCCGGATAGGCCGGCGGAACGCCGAAGACGACGAGCGCGCCTTCCTCGAAGGCCGCCTCGGCCGCGGCCTCGAGCTTCTTCAGGAAGCGGGCTCGGTCCCGGATCAGATGGTCGGCCGGCAGGACGGCGACCACGGCCTCGGGATTATCGAGAAAAACCCGGGCCGTGGCCAGAAGCACCGCCGGAGCTGTGTTCCTGGCCGCAGGCTCCACCACGAAGGCCGCTTTCGGCAGGCCCGGGAACATCCTCTTCAGAGCGCGGGTCAGGCCGGCGTCGGCGACCAGCGTGACCCTGTCGGGAGGGACGATTTTCGCTATCCGACGAACGGTTTCTTCGGCCAGCGTGCGAGACCCGGTCAGGTTGAGGAACTGCTTGGGCCGCCTGGAGCGGCCGAGCGGCCAGAACCTCGTGCCGCGGCCGCCGGCCAGGATGACCGCCCGCAGGTCAGGCCCGTTGCCGCGCGTCGTTTTCACGTCCCTGCCCGCCGTAGACATCCCGGCTGTCTCCGTTCAAAACACATGTCTGCCAACCTCCGCGGCCCGGCTTTCTTCTCAGCCGCCCTGTCCGGTCCCCGGCGCGCTTCCGCTCCCGTTGGTCAGCCTGCGGATGGCCTCCTCGGCCAGGCCCTTAACCTCGGCCTGGATCGCGGCCAGCGCCTCCTCCGAATCCGCTTCGAAGCGGAGCACGATCACCGGCTGGGTGTTGGAGGCCCGGACCAGGCCCCAGCCGTGCGGGAACACGGCCCTGACGCCGTCGATGTCGATGATGCGGTAGCGGCCGGCCAGTTTGGCCTTGACCTCGTCGACGATCTTGAACTTGACCTCGTCGGAGGCGTAGACGCGGATCTCGGGGGTCACGAAGGTCCGCGGCAGGCCGGCCAGCTCCTCCGAGAGCTTCTTATCCGTCTTCGACAGGATCTCGACCAGCCGCGCCGAGGCGTATATGCCGTCGTCGAAGCCGAACCAGCGGTCGGCGAAAAAGATATGGCCGCTCATCTCGCCCGCGAGCGGCGCCTTTTCTTCCTTTATTTTTTTCTTGATGAGCGAATGGCCGGTCTTCCACATTACCGGCCGGCCGCCCAGCCTTTCGACCTCGTCATAGAGGAGCTGGGAGGCCTTGACCTCCGAGATCACGGCGGCTCCCGGCATGGAGGGGAGGATGGCCCGCGCGAAGATGATCATCAGCTGGTCGCCCCAGATGATGCCGCCTTTCTCGTCGATGACGCCCAGACGGTCGGCGTCGCCGTCGTAGCCCAGGCCGACGTCGGCCCCGCTCTCCAGCACGCGCCGGATGAGCGGCTGGAGGGCTTCCGGCAGGGTCGGGTCCGGGTGATGGTTGGGGAAGCGGCCGTCCATGTCGCAGTAAAGGCATTCGACGTCGCAGCCGAGCCTGCGGAAAAGAGGCCCGGCGACCGCGCCCGCGGTGCCGTTGCCCGCGTCGATGACGACCTTGAGCCTCCTTCCCAGCTTTATGTTCCCCGCGACGTAATCCAGGTATTCGGGCAGTATGTCGTATGAGACGAGTTCGCCCCGGCCTTCGCGGAACCTGCCGCTCGCGGCGATCTTCCGCAGCTCCTGGATCTCGGGTCCGTAGAGCGTCTCGCGGCCGGCCATGATCTTGAAGCCGTTGTACTGGGGCGGGTTGTGCGACCCTGTGATCATGACCCCGCCGTCATAGCCCTTGTAATAGACCGTGAAGTAGAGGAGCGGCGTGGGCAGGACCCCGATGTCGGTGACGCCGCAGCCGGTCGCGAGCAGCCCGGCTGAGAGCGCCTGGAAAAGCTCGGGCGAGCTCAGCCGGCAGTCGCGGCAGACCACGACGCGCTCGAGCCCGCGCTCGACGAGATAGGTGCCGACCGCGCGGCCGAGCGTCTCGACCGTCGTCGGGTCGAGGTCCTCTCCGGCCACGCCGCGGATGTCGTATTCCCGGAAGATCTTGGGAGGTATCTCCATGATGTTCTCTCCTTGCGCCGGACTTCATTCGAGCCGCGCCGAGCTCGGCTACGGCTTGAAGCCGCGTATCTCGTGGGCCCGGGTCTTGACCTCATCCCACTTGCCCTTGGCCCTGACGATGAACTCGATGAGCTCGCGCACCGCGCCGCGGCCTCCCGGCAGGCTGCAGACATAGTGAGCGCGGGCCTTGATCTCCGGATGGGCGTCGGCCACGGCCGCGGCCAGCCCGACGCGTTCCATCACGGCCAGGTCGCCGAGGTCGTCGCCGATGTAGGCCGCTTGAGCCGCGGCCAGCCCGTGGCGCTCCAGGATGGACGCCAGCGCCGAGGCCTTATCCAGGACGCCCTGATGGACCTCGTCGATGCCGAGCTTTTCCGCTCTCTTCTCCAGCGCGCGGGAACGTTTGCCGGTGATGACGCCGAAGCGCAGCCCGGCCATGCGACCGAGGAAGACGCCCAGCCCGTCGCGGACGCTGTAGCCCTTGACTTCCTCGCCGTCCGGAAGCACCCAGATGGTGCCGTCCGTCAGCGTTCCGTCGACGTCCATGAGCACGAGCTCGACGGCCGCGGCTCTCCTGGAAGCTTCGCTCTCACTCATGCCGTAGTCGGCTCATTATTTATTTATTATCAATAACATATATAAACCGGCGCCTTCCGCCGGCGCACGCTTGCCGTTGGGCTCGTTCATTTCGTCCCGGCCCGTCTGCTCCGGCGGTGCCTGTAGCTCGCTTCGATGAAGCCGCGGAAAAGCGGGTGCGGCTGAAGCGGCCTGGACTTGAACTCCGGATGGAACTGGCAGCCTAGGAACCAGGGATGGTCCTTGAGCTCTATTATCTCGACCAGGCCGTATTCGGGGTTCTTGCCGGAGACGATCAGGCCGGCTTTCCCGAGCGCTTCTTCGAAGGCCGGGTTGAACTCGTAGCGGTGGCGATGCCTTTCCCAGACCTCCGTCGAACCGTACATCCTGGATGCGAGCGAGCCGTTCTCGAGCTCGCACAGGTAGCGGCCGAGCCGCATGGTGCCGCCCAGGTCGGCGGCCCGCGGCAGGTTGCGCCAGAGGACGAAGACCTTGTGCGGGCAGTCCGGGTCGAACTCCTCGCTGTTGGCTTTCTCCAAGCCGGCCCTATGGCGTGCGAACTCGATCACGGCGCACTGCATGCCGAGGCAGATGCCGAAGAAAGGCACCCTGTTCTCGCGGGCGAAGGCGACCGCGTTCACTTTCCCTTCTATGCCGCGGCGGCCGAACCCACCGGGCACGAGCACGCCGTCGTACTTGGCCAGCTCCGCGGCGGCCTCTCCCTTCTCCAGCAGCTCGGCTTCCACCCAGTCGATGTTGACCTTCAGCTTGTTGGCGATGCCGCCGTGGACCAAAGCCTGGTTGAGGCTCATGTAGGCGTCCTTGAATTCCGCGTACTTGCCGATGAGGCCGATGTCCACCTCGTCGTGGGGATGCTTCAACGTTTCGATCATCGCCTTCCAGTCGGAAAGGTCCCGTTCACCGGAGGCCAGGCCCAGCCGTTCCAAGATGGCCACGTCCAGCCCCTCGGCCGAGAAATTAATCGGTATGTCGTATATGGTCTCGGCGTCGATGGCGGTAATGACGGCGTCCTCATGGACGTTGGTGAAAAGCGCGATCTTGGCTTTGATGTCGGGAGGCAGGCGCTTCGGCGTCCGGCAGAGCAGGATGTCGGGCTGGATGCCGATCGCCCGCAGCTCCTTGACGCTGTGCTGGGTCGGCTTGGTCTTGAGCTCCTCGGAGGAGCCGATGAGCGGGACGAGCGTCACATGGATGAAAAGGACGTTCTCGGCTCCGAGCGTGATGCGCATTTGCCTGGCGGCTTCGAGGAAGGGCAGGCTCTCGATGTCGCCGACGGTGCCGCCGATCTCGCAGATGACGACGTCGTTCTCGTCGTCGACGCTGTGGAAGGCCTTCTTGATCTCGTCTGTGACGTGGGGAATGACCTGGACTGTCTTGCCGAGGTAGTCGCCTTTGCGCTCGCGGCGCAGGAGGTTCTGGTAGATCTTCCCGGTCGTCCAGTTGTGCGCCCGCGTGGTCTGGATGCCGGTGAACCTCTCATAATGACCGAGGTCGAGGTCGGTCTCGGCGCCGTCGTCGGTGACGTAAACTTCGCCGTGCTGAAAGGGGTTCATGGTCCCGGCATCGACGTTCAGGTAGGGGTCGAATTTGATGATGGTTATCCTGTAGCCGTGGCTTTCGAGGAGCATTCCGATCGAAGCCGCGGCCAGGCCCTTGCCCAGCCCTGAAATGACGCCGCCCGTCACAAAAATGTACTTTCTCTCTGGAGCCATGGCGCTTGTCCTTACGGGTTCACTGACCAAGAGATTTTTTCTCGGGTTCCGGCAACAGATGAATTATACTCAAGAAGCCGACGCTGGCAAGGGGAAAAGCCGGCGGGGCGACGCGGCGCGATACTCCGGACGAACTCCGGCTCTATTGGCGCCACGCCATTTAAGGACGGAGGCGCTGTTCAACCGGCTGCGGGCTTGGCTGGGGCTTGAGGCTGAGGAGCCGGTTTCGAGACGCTCTGCGTCTGGCAGTTGGCCTCGAGATGAGCGCCTTCCTCGACGATGAGGCGCGGGGTGATGATGGTGCCGAAGACCCGGCCCTTGTCGTGGATCTCGACCCGGTCGGCCGCCTGGATGTTGCCCTTGACCTCGCCGTTGATGACGAGCTGGCCGACGTTTATGTCGGCCTCGACCTTGCCCTTCTCGCCGATCACGAGCAGGGCGTCCGACTTGATGGTGCCTTTGAAATAGCCCTCGACCCGGAACGAGCCTTTGAAGACCAGGTCGCCGCGGAAATCCGACTCCGCGTCGATCAGGCCCGCGAGCTTGGTCTCTTCGAACTCTCTCGGCTTGTCTTTCATCCGTCAGCTCCTTTTTATTCTCTCGTAAATGCGGTTGAGGTCGTCGAGCGAAAAATAGAAGATCTTGACGACGCCCTTGTTCCTGGTGCCGGAGATCAGGACCTTGGTGCCCAGAAGCTGGAGCAGCTCCTCCTGCAGGGCGTTCAGGTCCGGGTCCCCGAGCGAGGGTTGGATCTTCGGCGCCTTCTTTTTTAGTCGGTTGACGAGGTTTTCTGTCTGTCGGACCGAGAGCGCTTTTTCGACAACATCGCGGCAGGCCAGGAGCTGGACCGCCGGGTCGTCGAGAGCCAGGATGGCTCTGGCGTGCCCCATCGAGATCGTCCCGTCGCTTATCTTCTCCTGTATGTCCGCCGGCAGCTTGAGCAGCCGCAGATAATTCGTGACCGAGGTCCTGTCCTTGCCTATTTTGTCGGCCAGTTCCTGCTGGGTATAACCGTGGTCTTCGATAAGTTGTTGATAAGCCTGGGCTATTTCGAGCGGGTTGAGGTTCTCCCGGTGAAGGTTCTCGATAAGCGACACCTCAAGCTGCTTTCCCTCCGGGATGTTCCTGACGAGGACAGGGATCTTGCGCAGTCCGGCTCTCTGGGCGGCCCGCCAGCGCCTCTCGCCGACTATGATCTTGTACTTATTATCCTCCGGCACAACCACTACAGGCTGGACCACCCCTGATTCCCTAATGGAGCGGGCGAGCTCTTCGATGGACTCATCGTCGAACTTCAGCCTCGGCTGCTTGGGGTTGGGCGTGACCTGGTCTATATCGAGCTCGACAAAGCGCTCGTCCTTGATGATCCCGAACTCAGCGGGAATGAAGGCGCCGAGGCCTTTTCCCAGGGCTCTCTTGCTCATTTGTTGATGATCTCCTCCGCCAAATTCAAGTAGGCTTCAGCCCCTCTCGATCTTATATCATAAAGCACGATGGGCTTGCCGAAACTCGGCGCCTCGGCCAGCCTGACGCTTCTCGGGACGATGGTCTGGAACAGGATGTTATGGAGAGACTTTTGGACTTCCGCCACGACCTGCTTGGAAAGATTGGTGCGCTCGTCATACATGGTCAGCAGGATGCCCTCGATGGACAGTCTGGGGTTGAAGTAGGTCCGAACGGTATCGAGGATGTGGAAAAGGTCGGGGATGCCTTCCATACAGAAGAACTCAGTCTGGACCGGGATTATCAGGGAATCGGCGGCTGTCAGGGCGTTTATGGTCAAGAGACCGAGCGACGGCGGGCAGTCCACGAGAACGAACTGGAAATAGCGGCGGGCTTTTTCCACTGCCGAAAGCAGACGGTATTCTCTTTTTTCAGCGGCGAAAATTTCGGCTTCGACGCCGGCCAGCTCCGGTGAACAGGGACATATGTAAAGGTTCTCAAGCTCAGTGGCCTGGATGTAATCCATCACGTCTTTGCCGTTCATCAGAGACTGGTAGATGCCTTTCCCGTCTTCTTTCAGTTTGCCGAGGCCGAGGGTGGACATTCCCTGAGGGTCGAAGTCGATCAAGAGAGTGCGGCGGCCCTTCCAGGCCAGGCAGGCCGAGAGATTAATGGCTGTCGTGGTCTTGCCGACCCCGCCTTTCTGGTTGGTTACGGCTATGACCTTACCCATCTTCTTCCCATGTTCCACGTGGAACATCAGGGCCCGTTAGCCTGTTCCGCTTCTTCTGGACCTCAAGATACAGCTGCAGGTTCTGGACAGCGGCCGGCGTTATTCCGGGGATTTTCTTGGCGTCGCCTATGGTACGCGGCCCATAGGAGGCTAATTTCTCGGCGGCTTCTCTTGTCAACCCAGGGACCTGGCCGAAATCAAGGCCGGTCGGGATGGCGACTCTGTCCGACCTCAGGATCTTCTGGAGCTCCTTCTGCTGTTTCTTGATATAGCCTTCGTACTTGACTTCTGATTCTATGTATCTCATCTCTTCGGCCGCCGGCTCTTCAAGCTGAAGGTATTTTAGCACATCTTTCAGGCGCTTTTCAGGTTTTTTCAGGATTTCATACAGAGTAGACGTTTTCCCGGCCTCTTTTATGCTGGTCTTTTTCAATAGCGCCATGGTGCGGGCTAAACGGGCTTTCTTTTCCTGAAAGAGCCCCCAAACTTCCTCGCTGATGAGTCCCAGGCGATATCCGTAGGCCATCAGGCGCTCGTCGGCATTATCCACCCTCAAGAGCAGTCTGTGCTCGGCCCGGGAAGTGAACAAACGGTAAGGCTCCTCAACGCCTCTCGTCACCAGGTCATCGATCAGCACCCCGATGTAGGCCTCGTCCCGGCGCAGGACGAGCGGTTCCTTTCCCTGGAGCGCCAGCCCGGCGTTGACGCCGGCCATGATGCCCTGAGCCGCCGCTTCCTCATAGCCTGATGTCCCGTTTATCTGCCCGGCCAGGTAAAGGCCGCTCACCCGCCTCGTTTCCAAGTCATGTTTCAGCTCCAGGGGCGAAACGGCGTCGTATTCTATGCCGTAAGCCGGCCTGATTATTTTGGCGTCTTCCAAGCCAGGGATCGTGGCCAGGAACTCCTTCTGGACTTCAATAGGCAGGCTCGAAGAAAGGCCGTTCATGTAAATCTCGGCAGTATCCAGGCCTTCGGGCTCGAGAAAGAACTGGTGCCTCGCGTGGTGAGGGAACTTGACGACTTTGTCCTCGATCGAAGGGCAGTATCTCGGGCCGATACCGACGATCTTCCCGCTGTAAAGAGGCGACTTGTCCAGGTTCCTCCGGATGACCTCGTGAGTCTTCGCGTTCGTGTGGCCCAGGTAGCAGGCCACCTTGTTGACGAGCTCCTTCCGTGTCCGCAGGGAAAAGGGGACAGGCTCTTCGTCGCCGGGCTGGGGCGTGAAACTCTCCCATTTAACCGAGGCGCTGTCGATTCTCATCGGTGTGCCGGTCTTGAGCCTGATCGTCTTGAAGCCCAGCCTCCTGAGACATTCCGCCATCTCTGTAGAAGCCGGCTCGTTGGCCCTGCCCGCCGGATAGCTTCTGAGGCCCATATGAATGAGCCCGTTCAGGAAGGTGCCCGGGGCCAGGATGACCGCCCCGGCTGAAAGCGTCGTGCCGTCTATCGTCCGGACCCCGCGGGCCCGGCCACCCTCTACCAGAACCTCCGAGACTATGCCCTGGAAAAGGGCCAGGTTCGGGGTCTTCTCCAGGAGGCTTTTCATCGCCAGCCGGTAGGCGGCCTTGTCGCACTGGGCGCGGGGAGCCTGGACGGCGCCGCCGCGGCTGCTGTTAAGCAGCCTGAAATGGATGCCTGTTTCGTCCGCGAGCAGACCCATGACGCCGCCCAGGGCGTCAATCTCCCGGACCAGGTGGCCTTTGGCCAGGCCGCCTATGGCCGGGTTGCAGGACATCTGGGCGATCGTGTCAAGATAGATCGTCACCAGGCAGGTCGAAAAGCCCATGCCTGCTGCGGCCGCAGCCGCCTCGCATCCGGCATGCCCGGCCCCGACGACGACGATATCATAGCTCTGATCAGCCATGTGCCGGGCCTCACTTCCCGACGCAGAAGCGGGAAAAAACCCTCCGCATGACATCATCCGCCCTGATTTCACCGGTCAACCGGCCTATGAGCTCCAGGGCGCGCCTGACCTCCTCGGCGCAAAGCTCTTCCGAATGGCCGGCCCGAAGCAGCTCGGCAGCCTTTAAGAGCGCGTCCCTGACCTCGACCAGGATATCCCTCTGGCGCGCGTGCAGTATCAGGTCCTCGCCGGCCGCGGCCCGCGGCCCGAAGCTCCGCAGGATCTCCTGCTTCAAGCCTTCGATGTTCGTGCCCTCGAGGGCCGAGACCTCGACCACCGGGGCGCCGCTCATCAGGCCGGCCGCGGCCGCCGAATCCATCCTTTTCGGCAAGTCTATCTTGTTGAGCACTAGGATGGTCTTTTTCCCCGCGAGCCGCTTCAGGAGCCGGATATCCTCCCGGCCTAGCTCTCTCGAGGCGTCGAGCAGGAAAAGAAGGCCGTCCGCAGTCTCCGCGATACTCAGGCCCCGCTCGATGCCCAGCCTCTCGACCGGATGGCGGGCGCCACCCAAGCCAGCCATGTCGACCAGGTTGAACAGGAAGCCGTTGAGGACCAGCCTCTCCCGTAGAAAATCCCTGGTAGTGCCGGGGTAGGGGCTGACCAAGGCCCTGTCCTGCTCCAGCAAAGCGTTGAAAAGAGTGGATTTGCCGACATTCTTGCGGCCGGCCATGGCCAGGGTCACTCCTTCGGTGACGGCCCGGCCGGTGTCGTAGCTCGAGATGAGGCTTTCGACCTCGCGGATATTCCTGGCGATAGCGCGGCCGTGCCCGGCTGAGGAGAGTCTGAGGCCGTCGTCGGGAAATTCCAGGCAGGCCTCGACCCCGGCCGCGAGTCGCAGAAGGCTCTCCTTCATCCGCCTGAACCTCGCCGACATGATGCCCATGACCTGCCGCACGGCCGGCCGGGCCTGGGCCGCCGAGACCGACATGATGAGGTCGTTGACAGCCTCGGCCTGGATGATGTCGAGCCGACCGTTGAGGTAAGCCCGCAGCGTGAACTCGCCCGGGCCGGCCCGCCTGGCGCCGAAACGACGCCCCAGGGCCACTGTCTGTTCCAGGACGGCCGGGCTGCCGTGGCAGGAGAGTTCGACAACGTCTTCGCCCGTGTATGAACGTGGTCCCTTGAAATAGGCCAGGAAGGCTTCGTCCACGACTTCGCCGCCCTCCGGGTCGAAAATCTCGCCGAGAACGAGCCGGCGGTCCTCATACGCGCGCTTTCGCCTCGACTTCGGACGGAAAAAGCGGCCGGCCACGGCCAGAGCCTCGGGCCCGCTCAGCCTGACCACGCCCAGGCCGCCGAAACCAGACGGAGTTGAGACGGCGATGATGGTGTCTTCGAGCATTTTTTTCAGTCCCCCATTATAGAGGAGGCCGGCCGAGCTCGAACGCGAAACCGGCCGAAGCAAATGAAGCTCAGTGCTTCTCGGTCTGGAAGATCTTGACCTTTTTCAGGAAGCCGTCGCCGATGCTTTCGCTGGTGATGCCGGGGACCTGGTTCACGGCTATATGGACGATCCTTCTTTCGTAGGGGTTCATCGGCTCCAGGATCTCCTCGCGGCCGGTCTCAGCCACCTGTCGGGCCACGTCCTGAGCGTACTCCTTGAGCTTCCTTTCCTTGCGGCGCTTGAAGAACTCGCAGTCGACCTGGACCTTGAGCGAAGAGATCTTATTCAGGATGTGCTGCAGCGAAAGGAGCAGGGCGCCGTCGCTCCTCAGGAGCATGGCCTTGTCCGGTCCGTCGAAAACGACGAAGATGAAATCGGACTTCCTCTTGACCTCGTAGCTTATCTCGAGCGGGAAGTGTTCCATCAGCTCCCGGAGGAAGTCCTCGACCCGGCGCTCGCCTTCCTCCTGCCTGGGCCAGGCGCGGATGACGATCTCCTTGGATTTTATCCCGAACAGCCTGGTCTTCTCGGTCACGATCTCGTAGTTGAGCTTCTCCCTGGGCGTCTTGAGCCTGTGCTCGGCCAGGGAGATGGCCTCCTCCAGGTTCTTGCCTTTGAATTCCTTCTGCTCGTCGCCCTGTTCAGGGGCCTGGTTCGAGTCAAGCCCGTTTTTTGTCTCGTTTTCCATCGGAATCTCTCTTTTTGGCGGCCATCAGCCTGTTCATCAGGGCCTGCTGGCCTATCTGAAGCACGTTCGTGGTCAGCCAGTAGAGCACGAGGCCGCTCTGGAAATTCATGAAGAACACGGTCATGATGACCGGCATCATCAGCATCATCCTGGCCTGGGCCGGGTCGGCCGAGGTCGGGGTCATCTTCTGGGAGATGAACTGCGTGGCGCCCATCAGGATGGGCGTCACGTAATAAGGGTCGCGCACCGAAAGGTCCTTGATCCAGAGGATGAACGGACTGTGCCTGAGCTCCACCGAGACCACCAGCATCCGGAACACGCCCCAGAAGATGGGCAGTTGGATGAGCAGCGGCAGGCAGCCGCCGGCGGGGTTGATGCCGTGCTCCTTGTAGAGCTTCATCATCTCCTCGTTCATCTGCTTGCGCTGCTCGAGGTCGGTCTTGGCCTTCTTGTACTTGGCCCGGATGGCCTTGAGCTTCGGCTGTATCTCGGCCATCTTGGCCATGGACTTGGTCGAGCTGTAGGTGAGCGGGAAGAGGATGATCTTGATGACGACGGTCATCAGGATGATGGCCAGGCCCCAGTTGGGCACGAGCCTGTAGAAGTACTTGACCATGGCCAGCATGACCTCGGCCACGGCGCCGAAAGCCCCGAAGTTGATGACCCGTTTGGCCTGGTGGCCGAAAGCCTTGAGAGCGTCGATCTCTTTCGGCCCGATGTAGGCCGAGACCGGAGCGGTCACGGCCAGGTAATAGGCCGGCACAGGCCTGCCGGTCTTCGCGTCGACCCCGCTCCCGGCCGCCGCCCCGGCGGGGGAACCGGTGGTCCCTTCGGTGGGTGCTTCAGGGACCTCCCGAATGAAAATGGCCTCGCCCCTGCCCGCCGCCGGCACGAACAGGGCCGTGAAATAATTGTCCTCGTACGCCGCCCAGTCGACGAAGTTGTAGGCGGCCTTGGCCGGGTCGAACTTGTTCTGATTGGTCCTGAACACGCGGCCGCCGGAAAAAACGGCTATGCCGGAGAAGGCGCTGTAGCGCAGCTTGATCTCCTCAGGCGAATAGTTGGCGATGCCCGGACCCCAGAGCACCGCGGCCTTCAGCGGACGGCCGTCCTTTTCGACCTTAAGTCCTATGCCGACCTCATAATCGCCGCCGCTGAAGGTGAAGGTCTTTTCGCACACTATACCATTACCATCGGAATACTCGAATTTAAGCTCACCGCGGCCGCCGTCGGCGAGCTCGAGCGAAGAACCGGAAAGCCTGTAAAGGGCGGCGTTCAGGCGCCTCGAAAGCGCGTCCGGTTCGGCGGCCGTCTCGCCCTCGAACCACAGCGAAAAGGGGTAGCGCCCGAGCTCTGCAGAGCGGGCCTGGACTAGTTCTAAGTTATTGTTATTGCTTCCTTTATGTTGCTTGAGCTGAAAACTCCTCAGGACCGCCCCTCGGTTGGACCAGACCGCACGGTAGAGCGAGGTTTCGACCACGGTTTCCGTTTCGGAATCGGCCTGGACCGCGGCCGTCGCCGCCGAGGGCCGCGCGGCCTCAGGCACGGCCGGGGCCGCGGCCGGTCCCTCGCCTGGCGCCTTCGCGAGCGGCTTTTCGGCCTCCGCCGGGGACGGTTCGGTCACAGTGGCCGCCGCCTCGACGGGCCTCGGACGGTTCTGGAGCCTGGGCTTGACGAACAGGAGCTGCCAGCCGACCAGGACCAGGAATGAAAGGACGGTTGCGGCGATGAGTCTTTTTTCCATCGGCTATTTCCTTTTAAGGGACAGGGTCGATACCGCCTTCGTGGAACGGGTGGCAGCGCAGGAGCCGTCTCAGCCCGAGCCAGGCGCCTCTGGCCGGCCCGTATCTCTCGATGGCCTCATAAGCATAGGACGAGCAGGTCGGGTGGAACCGGCAGCTTTTCCCGATGAAGGGCGAAAGGACGAGCTGGTAGCCCCTGATGAGGAAAAGCATCGCGGATCGTATCATCGCGTCCTGTCTATGTTCATGGCGATCTTGCCGAAAGCCTCGAGCAGGCCGTTCTCCATCTCGGCGCGGCCGGCCCCGGCCGTTTCCGGCCTGGCCACTATGATCAGGTCCAGGCCCGGAGGCAGCAGGCCTTTGTGCCGCCTGTAAACGTCCCGCGCCAGCCTTTTTATCCTGTTGCGCGCCACCGCTGTCCCGACCTTCTTGCCGGCGACGACGGCGAACCTTCCATAACCGAGGCTGTTCAGGCGAAAAACCAGGTGGAAGAATCTGGCCCGGACCCGGCTCCCGTTCCTGTAAAGTCCCGAAAAATCCTTCCTGGAGCGGATCCTCTCGGACCTTCTTATACGCTCATCCATTAAACGGCAAGGCGTTTCCTGCCCTTCCGCCTTCTATTCTTGAGGACTTCCTGCCCGCCTTTGGTCTTCATGCGGACGCGGAAGCCGTGCGTCTTCTGGCGTCGTCTGTTATTCGGCTGGAATGTTCTCTTCATGACCTTACAACACCTTTGAAAGCAATATGTTATCGGAAGCGGCCCCGGCTGTCAAGGGAATGGTCTCGTCCACTACATTAGTGACGCGCTTGGCTGGGGATGAGTTTTGAGCC
>CAYWJT010000003.1:0-78813 GCA_964458655.1 uncultured Eubacteriales bacterium
CATGGCGGCACCTATCATAGCCCATCGTGTCACCTATGTATCTGAACGAGCTCAGAGCGTCGGAGAGTGGTCGGTTGCCGACTTTGGACGAAACGAGCGTGAACGGGCAATCGGCAGGCCCCGGCTTCAGGCCCGGCCGTAGGTCTGCAAGGCCTCGCGGAAGGCGGCCCGCCTGTCCTCGGGGATGCCGCCGAAGACGCTGACGCCGTCCGCGCCGTTATCGAGCGCCCCTTTGACCGCGACCGGTATCTCCTCGGCCGTCATAGTGTTGACGATCATGCCGCTGAACAGGAGCGCCCTGCGGCCGCGCAGGGCCTCCCGGCCGAGCCGGGTCGCGTTCGCGATCCACTCCACGCCCTCGCTGTAATCGCGGTGGTACATCATGGGGAAGAAAGCGTCCAGGTCCCAACGCGGCCAGTCCTGCCGGACGAGGCTGCGGGCGATGTCCGGAGTGGGGAAGACCGCGGCCGAGACCTTCTTGCCCGCCTGATGCAAGGCCCGCGCCAGATGATTGACCAGGTCCACGACGCTCTGCAGCCGGAACTGCTTCCAAGCTTCGTTCTTCTCAGGCGCTTCCATGACGGCCGGGTCCAGGCCGGAAGCCGCCTTGAAAAGGCGGCGGCAATCGTCGCAATAGCAGTAATCGTATTCGGCGAGCTCGGTCTCCTGGACGAGGTTGTACTTGGGCTGGATGCCGACCGGCAGGATGACGTCCGGGTAGCGGATGTAATCGAGGTGGACGGCGGCCACCTCCCGGTAGGCGGCCAGCCGGAGCAGGCGCTCCTTCAGGAAATCCCGCACAGCGGGCTTGTTGGGGCAGAGCCAGCGGTAATAATCGACGTAGGGAGGCTTGGCGAGACAGGAATCGCCGTTGCGGTTGACCATGTACCAGTCGGGGTGGGCTTCCATTGTTTTCCTGGCGTTGTGGCAGAGTATCCACGTCCAGCAGTGGACCTCGAAGCCCGCTTCGGCGGCCGCGGGCAGGACGATGTCGAAGCTTCCCTCCTGGATGCAGATCCCGCTGACGCCCAGGGAACGCAAATCGTCGAGGCGTTTGCGGAACGCGTCTCGGGTTATGTTCCTGGGCGCTCCGAGCCAGACCCAGTTGCGGACCTTCCGGCCCTGTTTGGACTGCGCGGCATCTGCTGCGATGGGACCGAGTTTCAAGGCCGCCAGGGCAAGCGCCGAGTTACGCAGAAAATCCCGTCTTTTCATCTGTGTTTCCTGATCCGTTCCCGGTCAAATTCCCGGGGCGATCCGGCAAAGCCTTTGCCGTTGCCGGCGTATCGCGCCAAACATAAGCCGCGGCCGAAACATTGTCAATAGTCGGCGGGCGTCTATTGTCCAGGACCGAAAAGCGAACTCTTTAGGGTTGCGCTTTTGCCCACATTTTTCGTCATAGAGCCTGGTCGGCAGGCGTCTGTCGTCAACAACTGATAAGCGAATTCTTTAGGGTTGAAAAGTGAACGCCTATGCTATAGTCCTCCGCCGGGAGGCGCCCCCGCAATAAAATGTGTCGGGCGGTTCAGGTCTGACCGCCGTCCGCCCCTTGAGGACGGCCGCCGCTTTATCATATATTGCACGCGTCCACTTCACTTCGAGGAGTCGCTATGAGAAAGCTTGGGAACCTCGGTTTTCTGGCCTTTTTATTCCTGATATGCCTGATATGCCTGCCGGCCGCTTCCGTCAAGGCCGCGGCTCAAGAACAGCCGGGCGTTCAGGGCCGTCCGCCGGCCGTGCCGCTCATCGTCCATGACCCCTACTTCAGCATCTGGTCGGCTTCGGACCGACTGACGGACGACTGGACGAGACACTGGACCGGCCGCGTCCATCCCATCTCCGGCCTGGTGCGGGTCGACGGCCAGGCCTTTCGGTTCGCCGGTCCGAGCCCGTCTTCGGTCCCGGCCATGGAACAGAAGTCCATGTTCATGACGCCCACCCGAACGGTCTATACTTTCAGCGCGGCCGGCATGGAGCTCACGGTGACGTTCCTTTCGCCGCTCCTCATCCACGACCTCGAGGTGATGTCGCGGCCCCTCACGTATGTCGTGGCCGAGGCGGTCTCGGCCGACGGCCTCGAGCATGAAGTCAGCCTTTATTTTTCGGCCGGGGCCGAGATCGCCGTGAACAATCCCGACCAGAGCGTCTTCTGGGGCCGCTACAGGGTGCCCGGCCTCGAGGTCATGGCCCTGGGCAGTCAGGAGCAGCGCCTGCTCGGCAAGAACGGCGACGACCTGCGTATCGACTGGGGCTGGCTCTACCTGGCCGTGCCGCAGGCGCAGGCCGCAGCCTCGCACCTCGGGTCCGGCTGGGAAACTAGGCGCGCCTTCGCGATCAGCGGCGGCCTGCCCGATGCCGACTTGACCGAGAGGCCCCGTCCGGCCGACGACGGCATAGCCGCCGCGGCCGTGCTCGACTTCGGCCGAGTGGCGGGCGGCTCCGTCTCTCGGCGGCTCATGCTGGCCTACGACGACGGTTTTTCCATCGAGTATTTCTACCGCAAGCTGCGGCCTTACTGGCGGCGGACCGGCTGGACCGCCGACGACCTGCTGCGCGCCGCCGATAGGGAGTATGATTCAGTCCTCAAGCGGTGCCTGCAGTTCGACCGGGAACTCGTCACGGACCTGAGGCGGGTCGGCGGCGAGAAATTCGCCTTTTCCGCCGTCCTGGCCTACCGGCAGTCCATCGCCGCCCACAAGCTGGCCGTCGACCTGGACGGGACGCCGCTTTTCTTCCCCAAGGAGAATTTCTCGAACGGCTGCATCTCGACGGTCGACGTCATATATCCGGCGGCGCCGCAGTACCTGCTCTTCAACCCGGTCCTGGCGCGCGGCCTGCTCATTCCGGTCATGGAATACGCCAAGTCGCCGCTCTGGCCCTTTCCCTTCGCGCCGCACGACCTCGGCACCTATCCTTGGGCCAACGGGCAGGTCTACGGTGGGGGAGCCGTGAGCGGGGAGGACCAGATGCCGGTCGAGGAGAGCGGCAACATGATCATCCTGGCCGCCGCCCTGGCCCAGGCCGAAGGCAACCCGGCTTTCGCTGAGCGCTACTGGCCGCTCCTTTCGCGCTGGGCCGCCTATCTCAAAGAGAAGGGCCTCGACCCGGAGAACCAGCTCTGCACCGACGACTTCGCCGGGCATCTGGCCCATAACGCCAACCTGTCGCTCAAGGCCATCCTGGCCCTGCGTTCTTACGCCTGGTTGGCCGAGCGGACGGGCCGCCGCAAAGAAGCCGCGGAATACGGAGAGATAGCCAAGCGATACGCCCGAGATTGGGTGAAGATGGCCGATGACGGCGACCATTTCCGCTTGGCCTTCGACAGGCCCGGCACCTGGAGCCAGAAATACAACCTCGTCTGGGACAGGGTCCTCGGCTTCAGCCTGTTCCCGCCGGCCGTGGCTAAAAAGGAGCTCGCATTCTACGCCCGGCAGCAGCTCAAGTACGGCCTGCCGCTCGACAGCCGCAAGACCTACACCAAGCTCGACTGGGTGTTCTGGACGGCCGCCCTGGCGGGCGACCGGGAGACTTTCCTGCGCTTCATCGAACCGGTGCATGCCTTTCTCAACCAAACGCCCGACCGCGTGCCGATGACGGACTGGTACTGGACAGACACCGGTCGCAAAACGGGCTTCCAGGCGAGGCCGGTCGTCGGCGGCGTCTTCATCCCGATGCTGGCCGACCCGGCCATGAGGGCCAAGTGGAGCCTAAGGCCGGCCGCGGGCGTGGAGCAGGTCGGGAATAAAGACGGCACGCAAGTCACAGCGCAGGTGCATTGACGAACGGCGCGGCAGGCGGGTATGAGTAAGCGAAGGGGAGCAGGCCGCGGTCCGCTTGCAAGCCCAGCGCTGTTTTGATTAAATAACCGGTGATGAGCACGCCCAAGGTCTGGCTGACAGCGGTCGTGACCGCTGCGGTCTTCGCGGCCGGGCCGGTCCAAGCGCCGTCGTCAGTAAGCCTGATCAGCATCGCCAAGGATTCGCCGTCGGTACAGCGGACGGTTTCCAGACTGCAGATCGACGTGCGCCAGGAGCTCGAGACCTGCTTCCTGGCCTTCGTCGACCGCGACGACATGCGCGGCCTAAGGCGGGAGGGGGTCAGGTTCAAGGTCATCGACAGGAAGGCCTCGGGCCGCGAATACTTCCTTTTGCCGGTAGCGGCTGACGACCGGTCCGACCTCGAACGCCTGGCCGGCCTGGGGCAGGCCGTGCAGGTCGAGCCCGGGACAGCGCTCTTTTGGAGCGAGCGCGCCGACGTCAGTTCCCTACTTCCGCCCGAACTGCCGCGAAAGGCCCTGCCAGATGTTTCGATCCTGCCCTACCTGAAAGCTCCGGCCGCGGCGGGCGTCGAGGCTGCGGCGGCGGTCCAGGACCCGGCCATCGAGGCCATCGCCTCGGAAGTTTCCGCGGCCAACCTGACGAACTCCATCCAGACGCTCCAGGACTTCGGCACCAGGTACGCCTCGACAGCGGCCTGCGAAGCAGCCGGCGATTTTCTCTACGGGTATTTCATGGGACTCGGCCTGGACGACGTCCGCTTCGAGAGCTTCAGTTTCTCGGGCCATGTCTCCCGCAACGTCGTCGCCACCAAGACCGGCTCGACCTACCCCGAAGATTACTACATAGTCTGCGGTCACTACGATTCCACGAGCGGCGCCTCGACCAGGCTGACCAACGCCCCGGGCGCCGACGACAACGCTTCCGGGACCGCCGCGGTCATGGAGGCGGCCCGCGTCCTGGCTTCGAGGGAGCTCGACTTCTCGGTCCGCTTCATCGCCTTCTCGGCCGAGGAATGGGGCCTTTACGGAAGCCAGGCCTATGCGGCCGCCGCGGCGGCGCGGGGGGAAAGGATCCACGGCGTCATCAACCTCGATATGATCGCCTACGCCGACGCCATGCCCGAGGACCTCGAGGTCATCGTCAACGGCTACTCGCAGTGGCTCGCCGAGCGGCTGCGGACCGCGGCCAACGTCTACGCCGGGCTGGCCACGCGCAAGATAGTCAACGCCTCTTTCACCTATTCCGACCACGCTCCCTTCTGGGACAGGGGCTACGCGGCCATGCTCGGCATCGAGGACGAGCCCATCCGCAACCCCTACTATCACACGACGAACGACCGCCTTGACACCCTGAACGTCACGTTCTGCCGCGGCTCGGCCGCGGCCGCGCTGGCCCTGCTGGCTGAGCTGGCTCAGCCCGTAAGGTTGGGATACCCCAGGACGCCGGTCGGGGTCGAGGCGGCCGCGTCGACATACCGCTCCCTGTTCAACGCCGTCAAGGCGGTCCGATTGAGCTGGTCCCCGCAATCCGACGCCGTCGGTTTCAACGTCTATCGGTCGACTGTTTCTCACTTGAACTACGTGAAGCTGAACGAGGTCCCGGTCACGGGCTTGTCTTTCGACGACCCGGGCATCGACATAAGCACGGGATATTATTACGCCGTGTCCGCGGTAGGGCCCGGCGGGCTGGAAAGCTACCTGTCAAAGGAGTCCGTTGTGCCGCCGAGCGTCACGCTGAACGCTTCGGTCCTGTCAGGCCTGCTGCTGTTGCGGCCGGGAGCGGTCTGGTGAGGCGCGGCCGCTCTTTCGCCGTGTCCCTGGTCGGCCTTACGGCCCTTTTCGCGCTCCTGCCGGCGGCCGCCCTCGGCGCCGAAGTCGGTTTCTGCCTCTCGGGTGGCCTGTTCTCGCCCGGCGGCTCGGTTTACCGCGACATCTACGGCGGCGCCATGCCGGTCAACGCGGAAGCCACGGTCGGTCTCGGTTCCGGCCTCGAGCTCGGGCTGGGCCTTAACATCATAAGCGATAAGGGCCGGGCGCAGCTTGTTGAGGGCGAGCCGGGCGCGTCGTACGAGTTGAAGTTCACGAGATGCTCACTGCCGCTCTCGCTCTATTTCCGGTTCGATGCCGGGCCGGTGGTCGTCAGGCTCGGCGGCGGTCTGGCCTGGGTGCGCTTCAGGGAGGCCTGGCTCGACCCCGGCCTCGAGGAACTGACGGTGACCGGAAGCGTGTTCTCTCCGCGATTTTCCGGCACGCTCGACATAGGCATAACTCGGCGTCTGAGCGGCTGCTTCACCGTTCTCTATGAGAGCGTTTCCACTTCTGCTTCCAGGGTCAGCCTGGGCTCCATCAACCTGGGAGGCCTGCAGTTTCTGGCCGGTGTGCGGCTGACCCTGGGGAGCAATAGAGCCGTCGGCCGCTGAAACTGAGGTCGCCGCGGCCTTGACGAGGAGCATCGCGATCAACTTGATCGCGCCCTGAACAGGCGCGCCGAGGAGGCATAACATGGGCAGCGAGAAAGAAACGAGCCGGAGCCGGAGGGATTTCCTGAAGACCGGCGGGGCCGCGCTGGCGGCGGCCGCGGCCGGCGCGCTAAGGCCGCGATCGGTTTCGGCCGGTCCGTCCGCGCCAGGCGAAGCCAGGTCGGCCTTCCGCACGAATCCGTTGGAAAGGGTCAGGGTGGGCTTTGTCGGCGTCGGCGGCATGGGCTCGGTCCACGTCCAGAATTTCCTGAGAATCGACAGAGTCGAGGTCAGGGCCGTCTGCGACATAGTGCCGGAGAAGGTGGAACGCGTCCAGAAGTGGGTGGTCGAGGCCGGGCAGCCGAAACCCGCCGGATACAGCGACGGCCCCTGGGATTTCAAGCGCATGTGCGAGAGGGAGGACCTCGACCTGGTCTTCACGGCCACTCCCTGGGAATGGCACGTGCCAGTCTGTGTCGCGGCCATGAAGAACGGCAAGCACGCCGCGACCGAGGTGCCGGCGGCCGTTACCCTCGAGGAGTGCTGGCAGCTCGTAGAAACGGCCGAGAGCACCGGCCGCCACTGCCTGATGATGGAGAACTGCTGCTACGACCGCTTCGAGCTCATGACCTTGAACATGGTCAGGCGGGGACTCCTCGGCGAAGTCCTGCACGCCGAATGCGGCTACCTCCACGACCTGCGCGACGTGAAGTTCTCGAGCCAGGGCGAGGGGCTGTGGCGGCGCCAGCATTCTTGGAAAAGGAATGGCAACCTCTATCCGACCCACGGGCTCGGCCCGGTCGCCCAGAACATGAATATAAACCGCGGCGACGCTTTCGACCTCCTGGTCTCCTTCAGCAGCCCTTCGCGCGGCCTCCAGGAATACGCCCGGGACAGGTTCGGCCCGGACTCCCCCCAGGCGAGGGAAAAGTTCGCCCTCGGCGACGTCAACACGAGCCTGATCAGGACCAAACTGGGCAAGACGAACATCGTCATCCACGACACCAACCTGCCCCGCCCGTACACCCGAATCCATCTGGTGCAGGGGACCAGGGGCATCGTCCGGAAATGGCCGCATGAGGTCTACATCGAAGGCCGCAGCCCGCGGCACCAATGGGAGCCCTTCGAGAACTACGCGCCGGAGTTCGAGCATCCGCTCTGGAACAAGCTGGCCGTGAAAGGGGAGGGCCGCGGCCACGGCGGCATGGATTTCATCGAGGATTACAGGCTGGTCGAGTGCCTGCTCAAGGGCGAGCCTCTCGACTACGACGTTTACGACGCGGCCGCCTGGAGCGCCGTCACGGCCCTGAGCGAGAGGAGCGTGGCTTCGGCCGGCAAGCCCCAGAAGTTCCCCGACTTCACCCGCGGGCTGTGGAAGACCAACCCGCCCCTGGGCATAATAGGCGGCTGAATCGTGGCGCAAGCGAACGGGGACGGGAGGGATATGGAGCGGAGTGAACGACCTTACCGCCTTTTTCGACGTACGGCGCAAGGACTAGCCGCGTTGAACGCGGCGGAAGAGTGCGAAGGGCGCTCATAAGACAAGAAAGGAGTCCCGCCATGAGCTTGATCAGGTGCCCTGAATGCAGCAGGGAAGTGAGCGATAAAGCCTATTCCTGCCCTGGTTGCGGCCACCCGCTGCGAGAGCCCGGGCCGCCGGCAGGCTGGCCCCCGGGACAGGTCTGGAACTACGAATACAAGTCCCAGAAGAAGATCTTCGGCCTGCCGCTTGTCCATGTCGTCTACGGGCCGGCCTGGGGCAGGGGGCTGAAACCGGCCAAAGGTTTCATAGCCATTGGCAACATAGCCATCGGTGTCGTGTCCGTGGGCGGACTTTCGGCCGGCGTTTTCTGTCTCGGCGGCATCGGGTTCGGGCTGGTCACCGTCGCCGGGCTGGCGTTCGGGCTCGGACTGGCCGTCGGGGGAGTGGCTGTCGGCTACCTGGCCGTGGGCGGAATGGCGGTGGGGATATATGCTCTTGGCGGCTTGGCCCTAGGCGAGCACACTATCTACAACGACCCCAATTTCATCGACAGCCTGAGGCGCATTTTCCGGTTCTGAGGCCGGTCAAACCGTCCCGTCTCCCATGTAATATCTCCTCTTGACATCGCCGCCGAAACGGCTATTATAAAACTATGGAAACCAAAAGAGTTTTCAGAGTTTCCAGAAGCAAGAGCGTGTCCGGGCGGGATCGAAGGGACCCCGTCCGAGGCCGTCTCGCGCCAGCGAGGCGGCGTCCTGAAGCCCGGCCGCCCGGGGCCGGCCGAAAGGCCGCTCCTGACGACGGCCTCAAGGCCCGCATCGTCGCGGCCGCCCGGAGGCTATTCCTTTCTTCCGGCTTCGTCCGCGTCACCGCCGACGACATCGCCCGCGAGCTCGGCATCAGCAAGGCGACGCTCTACAGGGTCTTCCCGGGCAAGGAAGCCGTCCTGCAGGCCGTAGCCCGGGACCTGATGAACGATATCCTGCAGGCGGCCGAGAAGGCTTTCTTCGACGACCGCTTGAGCTTCCTAGAGAGGGCGGCCGCTTTCACGGGCGCGGTCGGGGAGCGTTTCGCGGCCATCAGCCCCCTCTTCCTCGACGATGTCCGGAGGTCGGCGCCCAATGTCTGGCGGGAGATCGAGGCCTTCAGGCGCGAGAAGATCCTCAAGAACTTCAACCTTCTCATGGACTGCGGCCGGCGCGAAGGATTCGTGCGCGACGACATAGACCCGGAGCTGAGTCTGAGGATGTTCCTGTCGCTGGTGCAGGGTTTCGTCACGCCGGAGGCCATCTTGAGCTCCGGGAAACGGCCGGCCGAGGTCCTGGAAACGCTCCTCGAGATATTCTTCCGGGGCATGCTGACGGAAATGGGCAGGAGCGGTCTTCCGGCCGGACTGCTCTCGTCGGCCCGGCCCGCCAAGGAGGCCGAATGAGAAAACGGCGCATCATTTGTTTCTTCGCGGTTCTGGCATTGACCGCCGCCTGTTCTGAGCGGCCTGCGGTTTCCGCGATAAGCGCCTCCGGGACCGTCGAGGCGCCGGAGGTCAACGTTGCGGCCAGGGTGCCGGGCCAGATAACCGAGCTCGCTGTCGAGGAAGGACGGCGTGTCGCCGCCGGCGACGTCCTGGCCAGGCTCGACACATCTTCATATGAGATCCAGCTCCGCCAGGCGGAAGCCGGCGTCGCGTTGGCCCGGGCCCAGCTCGAGATTCTCGTCAGGGGCGCGCGCGACGAGGACATCCGGCAGGCGGAGGAGCAGCTCAAGCAGGTGGAGACGTCGCTCAAGGTGGCCGAGGACGATTTCCGGCGCATGAGCACGCTCGAGCGGGCTGGCGGCGTCTCTTCGAAACAGCGCGAGGACGCCGAGGCCCGCTACAACGTCCTTTCAGCCCAAAAGAAGGCGGCTTCGGAAGCGCTGGCCAAGCTCCGGCGCCTGGCCCGGCCGGAGGAAATCAGGGCGGCCGAGGCCCGGCTCAGGCAGGCCGAGGCGGCGGCCGACCTGCTGCGGAAGACGATCGCGGACTGCACCATCGTCTCCCCGGTCTCGGGCCTGGTCACGCGCAAGCCGGTCGAAGCCGGCGAATACGTAATGACCGGCTCCACGGTGGTTTCCGTCGCGGCGCTCGACCCGGTCTATGTGATGCTCTACATAAACGAGAAGGAGGTCGGCCGCGTCCGGCTGGGCGACCCGGTCGAAGTGAGCGTCGATTCCTTCTCCGGCCGCCTTTTTACAGGACGAGTGGCCTACATATCGCCCGAGGCGGAGTTCACGCCCAAGAACGTCCAGACCAAGGAGGACCGGGTCAAGCTCGTGTTCGGCGTCAAGGTCGTGATCCCCAACCCGGAAGGATTGCTTAAGCCTGGGCTGCCCGCCGACGCCGTCATCAAGACCGGCGCGGCCGAAGAGAAGCCGGGCGCGTCCCGGTCGTAGAATGCGCTCAGGTTTACAGAGCCGAAGCAGGAGCCGGGACGTTCATGAACGCGCCCGGGACATTAACGGAACGCGAACAGGGCAGGAAGACCGGAAGCGTCGCGGGAGAGGTCATGGAAACTGAGAGCGACATCGCCGTAGAAGCCAAGGACCTGTCCAAGAGCTACGACGGTGTCCCGGCGCTCTCCGGGCTCAACCTGGCCGTCCGTTCCGGCGAGCTCTTCGGCCTGGTCGGCCCGGACGGCGCGGGCAAGACCACGACCATCCGTCTTTTCTGCGGCATCCTCAAGCCGACCTCGGGAAAAGCGGTAGTCCTCGGCCGCGACACGGCCGCCGGCCTAGAAGAGGTGAAGTCCGGGATCGGCTATCTATCGCAGAGGTTCAGCCTCTACGGCGACCTGACCGTGGACGAGAACATCGAGTTCTTCGCCGGCATCCACGGCGTTTCCGGCTGTGAGCGGCGCCGCGAGGAGCTGCTCGAGTTCACGCGGCTCGCGCCCTTCCGCAAGAGGCTCGCCGACAAGCTCTCCGGCGGTATGAAGCAGAAGCTGGCCCTGGCCTGCGCCCTCATCCACACGCCCCGGCTGCTCCTTCTCGACGAACCGACGACCGGCGTCGACCCTGTCTCCAGGCGGGACTTCTGGAAAATACTGTCGGGCCTGCTGCGCTCCGGAGTGACTATCATCCTGACCACGCCTTACATGGACGAGGCCGAGCGCTGCGGCAGGGTCGGCTTCATCGCGAGCGGCCGTCTGCTGGCCGTCGACACGCCCTTCAACCTCAAGCGGCTCATGAGGGGCTACGTGCTGGAGGTCAACACCGGCGACAACAGGCGGGCCCGCGGCCTGCTGAAGGGGCTGGCCTCGGTCCGCAGCGTCCAGCTCTTCGGCGACAGGGTCAACATCGTGGCCGATGACGCCGAAGAAGCCGCGGCCGAAACGCGAAGTAGCCTGGCCGCGGCGGGCATAGACATCCTGGAGCTGAGGGCGGTGCCTCCGTCCCTGGAGAACGTCTTTATATCGGTCGCCGAATCCGACGCCGACGGCCCGTCGTATCGCGAAGCGGGCGGGTTAGGGCGTCAGGTCCGCTAATGAAGTACGGGCGAGCGACAGCGAAGGCCGAGATGAACGACAACGCCATCGAAGTCCGGGACCTGACCAAGAGGTTCGGTTCTTTCACGGCCGTGGACGGGGTCTCTTTCGACGTCAGGCGCGGCGCCATCTTCGGCTTCCTGGGCGCCAACGGCGCCGGGAAGTCGACCACCATCCGCATGCTCTGCGGCCTGCTCCGTCCGACTTCGGGCACGGCCCGGGTCGGCGGTTGGGACATCAGGCGGGAGCCGGAAAAGATAAAGCGCGCGATAGGCTACATGTCCCAGAGGTTTTCGCTCTACGAGGACCTGACGGTCGAGGAGAACATCCGCTTTTTCGGGGGCGCTTACGGCCTGACGAAAGCCCGCATAGAGAGCCGGCTGCCCTGGATCCTGGAGATGGCCGGCCTGCGGGGCCGGGAACGCGGATTGACCAGGACGCTGGCGGGGGGCTGGAAGCAGAGGCTGGCGCTCGGGTGCGCGGTCGTCCACGAGCCCGAGATCGTCTTCCTGGACGAGCCGACGGGCGGCGTCGACCCGCTTTCACGGCGGCGTTTCTGGGAGCTCATCAACAGCCTGTCTGAAAGAGGGGTCACCGTTCTAGTGACGACCCACTACCTCGACGAGGCCGAATACTGCAACGACCTGAGGCTCATCCATGCCGGCCGCATCGTGGCCGGAGGCAGTCCGGGCGAGCTGAAGACCAGGTACATGCTCAACCCGATGCTCGAAGTCGTGACCGAGCGGCCGGTCGAGGCCATGGAGGCCCTGCAGGGAGAGCCTGTGGTCCTGGGCACGTCCATCTTCGGGACGAGCCTCCATGTCAGCGTCGCCGACCGGGCCGGGGCGGAACGCCGCGTGCGCGAAGTCCTGCAAACGGCCGGCCTGACCGTGGTCAAGGTCGAGTCCATCAGGCCCACCATCGAGGACGTCTTCATCAGCAGGATAGAGGCAGAGTCGCGCGCCGACGCCGGAGCCGGTCGCCGGGGGGACGAAGGATGAGAGGCGTGTCCGCGGCCAGGGTCGGACCCATCGTCAGAAAGGAGTTCCGCGAGCTGCGGCGCGACCCGCGCTCCCTCGTCTTCTTGGTGGTCATGCCCGTCTTCCTGCTCGTGATGTACGGTTATGTCCTCAACTTCGATGTCCGGCACCTGCCGCTCGCGGTCGTCGACCTCGACCGCAGCCAGGCCAGCCGCGAGCTCGTGGACAGGTTCTCCGCGACCGAGTATTTCGACTTCACCGGCTACCTCGACAGACCTGGCGACATTGACTTCAGCATGAACCGCGACAGGATCAAGGCGGCGCTCGTCATACCGGCGGGCTTCGCCAACGACCTCGCCGCCGGCCGCAGCCCCGCGGTCCAGGTCATCGTCGACGGCACCAATTCCATGACCGCCACGACGGCCATGGGCTACGCCGCCATGATCCTCCAGGACCTGTCCATCAGGCTGACGGCATCCCGGCTGAAAGACCGCGGCCTGAGGGAGGTCGGACTGCCGGTCAAGAGCGAGGTGCGGGTCTGGTTCAACCCGGAGCTGCTGAGCGCCCGCTTCCTCCTTCCCGGGCTGATGTCCTTCCTGCTCATGGTCATCGTGGTCATTTCGACCGCTTTCGCGGTCGTCCGGGAGAAGGAACGCGGCACCATGGAGCAGATACTCGTCTCGCCAGTCAGCCCCGGCGAGCTCATCGTCGGCAAGCTCATACCTTATGTCCTTATCTCACTTGTGGCCGCCCACCTGGTGCTGCTGGCCGGCTACGGCCTGTTCGACGTGTCCGTGCGCGGCAGTTACCCGCTGCTGCTTCTTTTCATGGCCGTGTTCCTGGTCTGCGGGCTGGGCCAAGGGCTGCTCATCTCGACCTTCGCGAGAACCCAGCAGGTGGCTTTCATGATGGCCGTCATCACGTCCATGCTGCCGTCCTTCATACTCACGGGCTTCATCTTTCCCATCCGAGAAATGCCCCCCGCCATCCAGGCCGTCACCTATCTCGTGCCCGGCAGGTATTTCCTGACGGCGCTCAGGAGCATCATCCTCAAAGGCACCGGCCTGGGCGTCCTCTGGCACGAGCTCGTCTCTCTTTCCGTGTTCGCCGTCCTGATAGTCGGCCTGAGCGCCTTCAGGCTCAAGCGCTCCGAATTCGGGGCGGGGGAGGGGCGGCCGCGCGGCCGGGCCCGGTTCAAAAGAAGCCGGCCGGAAGCGATGCGGATCGACGAGGCGCCGCGGACATGAGAAGGCTACTTTCGGTCATATCCAAGGAGTTCATCCAGTTACGGCGCGACCCGCGCATGATGTTCATCGTCTTCTTCGCGCCCGTAATACAATTGGTCCTGCTCGGCTACGCCGCCAACCTCGACGTCCGTCACCTGCCCCTGGCCGTCTGTGACCTCGACCGCTCGGCCCAGAGCCGGGATTACGTCCGGACCTTCATCAATTCCGGCTACTTCGAGCTCGAGGCGAGCCTCGAGCGGCTGTCCGAGGTCGACGCCTGCATCGACCGCGGCCTGGCCTCCGTGGCCCTGGTCGTCCCCCGGGGCTTCGGCGACGACATTATCGCCGGCCGCCAGGCCTCGGTCCTGATCATCTCCGATGGCTCGGAGAGCAACGCAGCCACGATCGGCATCAACGCTTCTACCACCGTCTCGCGGCGCTATTCCCAGCTCATCGTACTGGAGAGGTTGGAGCGCCTCAAGGCGGCCGGGCTGAGGCCCGTGCTCGTCAACCCGGAGCTCCGGGCCTGGTACAACCCGTCCCTGAAGAGCCGGAATTTCTTCGTTCCGGGCGTGCTGGCCCTGGTGCTGATGATGATGACCATGCTCCTGACCTCGATGGCCCTGGTCCGCGAGAAGGAGACAGGGACGCTGGAGCAGCTCATCGTGACGCCCATCAGGCCGGTCGAGCTCATCGCCGGCAAGCTCGTGCCCTTCGTCGCGGTCGGCTTCGGCGACGCCGTGCTTGTGCTGGCCGCGGCCCGCTGGCTGCTCGGCGTGCCGGTCCGCGGCAGCGTCCCGCTCCTGTTCGTCCTGGGCACGGCCTTCATCCTGACCACGCTCGGCCTGGGCCTGTTCATTTCGACCATCTCGCGCAACCAGCAGCAGGCGATGCTGACAGCGGCCTTCCTTATCATTCCCTCGATCCTGCTGGGCGGGTTCGTCTTCCCCATCGAGAACATGCCTCGCTTTTTCCAGCTCCTGACCTACGCCGTCCCCATACGCTACTTCCTGGTCATCGTACGCGGTATCTTCCTCAAAGGGGTGGGCTGGGACGAGCTGTGGGACGAAACGGCCGCCTTGCTCGCGGTCGGCGCGCTCATCCTGTCCTTGAGCGTCCTGCGCTTCAGGAAGCGCCTCGACTGAACCTGGGGGGCGCGCCGGCCCGGTCGTGCCGGACGAAGCTTGGCGTTAGTTCTGCTACCGGCAGCCTCTCTGCTTGCGGCCCGACGCAAAAGTGCGCAACAGCGCGCATTGCTCAGGCGCGTTGGACGTGACCGCCCGGCCCAACCGGCGGGGCAGGGCCCGAGTCGCCGTCCGCTGCCGCCCGGCCGGGCCTTACCTCCTGACCCGGACCGGGAACGGCGGCCTCTGCAGCTTCTTGGGCGGGTTCTTCTTGAGCATGTCCATGACGACCTCGATGGCCTTCTCGAGCTGAGGGTCGCGGCCTGCGGCGAAGTCCTCCGGCGTGATATCGACCTCGATGTCGGGCGGGACGCCTTCGTTCTCAACCACCCAGCCGTCTTCCGTCCAGATGGCCAGGTTCGGGGCCGTGACCGACCCGCCGTCCATCAGGACGGGGAAGCCGAGGATGCCGACTAGGCCGCCCCAGGTCCTCTTGCCGATGAGAGGTCCGAGGCCGAATTTGCGGAACATCCAGGGCAGCAGGTCGCCTCCGGAGCCGGCGGTCTCGTTGATGAGCATGACCTTTGGCCCCTGGATGGAGGCGCTCGGGGTCTTGAGGTCGTGACCGTAGCGCATGGCCCACATGGCGATAAAGGGCTTGCGCAGGTGATCGATGTAATAATCGGCCACCTGGCCGCCGCCGTTGTGGCGCTCGTCCAGGATGATGGCCTCCTTGTCCGCCTGGGGGAAGAAATAGCGCTTGAAATAGATATGACCCAGGGTCGAAGTGTTGGGCACGTAGACGTAGGCCGCTCTTCCGCCGGTGGCTTCTTCGACCCGCTTGAGGTTCCCCTCCACCCAGTCCCTGTTGCGCAGGGCGCTTTCGTCCGCGATGGGCACGACCTGCACCGTCCGGGCGCCCTTTCCGTCCGGGGCCGGCCCTACGCTGATCTCGACTATCCGGCCCGCCGTGTTCTCGAAGGCGGCGAACAGGCCGGCCGGCGGCCGCAGGTCGCGGCCGTTTACCGCCAGCAGGTATTCCCCGGCTTTGACGTCGACGCCAGGTTCGGTGAGAGGGGAACGCAGCTCCGGCGTCCAGTTCAACCCGCCGTAGACTTTGCGGAACCGGTAGCGGCCGTTGGCGACCTCATAATCGGCGCCGAGCAGGCCGACCGGCACGCGCTTGGGTTCGGCTAGGACGTCGCCTCCGCCGACCCGGTGATGGCCCACGGCCAGCTCGCTGCACATCCACTGGATGAGCCGGTTGAGGTCGTTCCGGCAGGCGAGATGGGGCAGGAACCGCGCATATTTCTCCCGCATGGCCTGCCAGTCGCAGCCGTGCATGTTGGGGTCGTAGAAATAATCCCGGTTGATGCGCCAGGCTTCGTGGAAGATCTGGGCCCATTCGGCCGGCGGGTCGATGCGGACCTCGATGCCGTCCACGTTGAGCCTGCCCTTGCCGGGCTGTACCTTGCCGTCCAGAGGCGCGATCGCCCAAGCGTCGCGGGAAACGTACATCAGTTTCTTCCTGTCCCCGGAGATGAGATAATCCTGGACGCCTTCGAGGATCGTTTCGTCCTCGCGGCTCTTAAGGTCGAACCTGTGGAGCTTCGCGCCCTGTCCGCGGCCGTCGCGGCCGGATTCCAGGTAATAAAGCTGTCCGGTTTCGCCCACCTGCATGTTCCGGTAACTCCCGGCCGGCACCGGCAGGGCCAGGATGCGCTGGTTGATGCCTTCCAGGTCGATGACGACCGTCTCTTCTTTCTTGGGAGCGGGCGCCTGCTCCTTGGGAGCGCTGCCTACGGCCGCGGCCGCCTTATCCGGAGCGGCTTTTTCCGGCGCGCTCTTTTCCGCCGTCCTGCCGGTCTCTTCGTCGCTCTCCTTGGCCAGCGGGCTGGCCAGGTCCTTCCTGAGGACGGCCAGGTAGAGCGAGTTCGTGATTTCCATGTCCGCGTTCGACATGTCGAACCACTGCTTGACCGGGCCGGCGTCGGTCGACGAGAAGAAATAGAGATACTTGCCGCTCGGGTCGAAGACCGGCTCGCTCACCTCGCTGAGCCCGTCGGTCACGGGGAAGGACCTGTCCCGGTCGAGCGAATAGAGGTAGACCTTCTGGATGTAGGTCTGGGTGTTGAGAGTGTAAACCAGCCATTTCGAGTCCGGCGACCAGGCCGAGTGGACGGTGCGTGCCCGGCTCGGGCCGTAAAGGTACTCGGAGGCGACCTTCTTCACGACGCCGGTCTGGAGGTCTATCCAGAACAGGCTCCAGGAATTGTCCGCGAAGGCGAGCTTCCGGCCATCCGGCGACCAGACGGGCGAGTCGTAGAAGCCGGCCCCGTTGAGCCGGAACTTCTTCGCCGGGCCTTTGCCGTCCTGGCTCCGGACATGGAGCTCGTACTCGCCCGACTCGTCCGAAAAATAGGCTATGGACTTTCCGTCCGGCGACCAGACCGGCGAGCGTTCGTGCGCGCCCGGCGTCTCGGTGATGTTCCGGAAGTCTCCCTTTTCCGCGGGCAGGGTGACTATCTCGCCCCTGAACTCGAAGACCGCCCTGGCGCCGGACGGCGAGAGCGAGGCGTCCCTGATATAGCGCGCCCCCTTGACGTACCTGGGCCTCAATTCCAGGAGGTCGGCGGCGAGGCCGACAGTGAGCGTGGAGCTCAGGCCCGTGGCCGGGTCGAAAATATGGAGCCGGCCGGCCTGCTCATAGATTATCTTCCCGGCGCCGGCCGAGGCCTCGAGCACGGGAAACTCCTTGTGGTCCGTCAGCTGGCGGACCTGCTTGGTCTTCGTGTCGTAAGCGAAAAGGTTGAATTCGCCGTTGCGGTCGGACCGGAAATACACCGTGTCCCCGATCCACATCGGGCCGGCGTCGTTAGCCCGGCCTTCAGGCTGGGGGATCATTTCTGGTTTTCCGGCTCCGGCGCGGATCAGGATGGTCGAGACCCGTCCGCCCCGGTAGTTCTTCCACTGGGTGAAGGCGTCGGCGAGCGGGTTGTAGGCGATGCGGCCCCCGTCGGGTGAAACCGCGGCCCTGTAAACATAGGGGATGTCGAACTGCTCCGGCAGTCCGCCTTCGAGCGGCAGCCTGAACAGGTGGTTCCAGGAGCGGATGAAAGAGTTGCGCGCCGAGGTGAAGAGCACGGCCTTGCCGTCCGGCGTGAAGCCCTGGACAATGTCAGGGTAGGGGTGCCAGGTCAGGCGCTTGGGGACGCCGCCTTCGGCGGGCATTATGTAAACATCGGTGTTCCCGTCGTACTGCCCGCTGAACGCGAGCCACCGCCCGTCGGGCGAGAAGACGGGGTTGGATTCTATGCCCAGGTCGGCCGTGAGGCGGCGGGGGTTGCCGCCGTCGAGGTCGGCCGTCCAGAGGTCGCCCGCGTAGGTGAAGGCTATCCGCCCGGCGCTGACAGCCGGCTGGCTGAGGAAAACAGTGTCGCGGGTGTCGACGGCCGCCCCGGCCGCTGGGGTCAGGCCGAAAATAAGCAATAACGCTCCGAGTCCGTAGAAAGCCGTTTTTTTCAATCGTCACCTCCTGTGGGCAATGGTGAAACGATTATACCGCTTTTCCCGGAGCGTGACATCAAAGAACTCACCTGTTCCGGGCGGCCTGCGCGGCGCGGCCGGGACCGAGATCGGACCCCAGGGGAGCGGACGATCAAGGCCGGCGAACGGCGGAACCGCCGTTCCCGGGATATATGGGGCGGGCGAAAATTCGGGTTGCCTGTCCGTCGCGAACCGTATATCATATCGCCGGTCGAGAAGAGACATGCCTTTCGAGAAGCTGGTCCTGTCGTTTATCGCCGTGAACCTCCCGCTGCTGTGCGTGGTCGGCGCCTTCGTGGGCGGCGACGTGCTGATCATATTCCTCTCGTCGCTGGCCGGCCAGGGGCTCATCAATTTTTGGACCATCATCCTGTTCTGCTCCATCGGAACCGTATCCTCGGACGTGATGTGGTTCTTCCTGGCCCGGACCCGTTTCGCCGACAGGCTCATCTCCAGCCGCCAGCTCAACTCCGGCTACGCCAAGCTGGACCGGCTCCTCTCCAAGTACGGCCGGAACGATTTCCTGCTCCTGCTCCTGGTCAAGTTCATCTACGGAATCAGGATCATCGCCATCGTCTATTTCAGCCGGGAAAGGCGCAATTTCGCCCGCTTCCTGAACTACAACACCTTCGCCGTGGTCGTCATCACCCTCTTCGTCGCCTTCCTGGGCTGGATGGCGGGCCGGGGCATACGCACCTACGTCGATTATTACGAGAACTTCAAAACGGTCATGAAGATCATCGTCATCTTCTTCGTCGCTTTCGTCATCCTGAAGTCGCTTTTGAAAAAATGGCTCCTGAAAGAGAACAAGGGCGCTTGAAGGTAGCGGCGGTCGTCCCGGCCTTCAACGAGGAGGACCGCATCGCCTCCGTCCTGGACAGCCTGAGGCGCGTCGAGCTCATCGACGAGATCGTCGTAGTGGACGACGGCTCCACGGACAGGACGGCCGAGGTCGTATCCCGGTTCGGAGGCGTCAAGCTGCTGCGTCTGCCGGAAAACCGCGGCAAAGGACGGGCCCTGGACGCTGGCGTAAAGGCCTGCGCCGGGGAGGTGCTCTTCTTTTGCGACGCCGACCTCGACGGGCTGGAGCCGGACACGGTAAGGGAGATCATAGACCCGGTCCTGCGCGGTGAATACTCCATGTTCGTCGGGGCCAGGGCTTTCCGGGAGAACCCGATCTCAAAAGGCTTCGTCAGCCTCGAGGCCAAGTGGGGGATATACCCGACCACCGGGCAGCGGGCCCTAAGACGCTGGCTCTGGGAAAACCTGCCCGAGCGCTACAAGGAAGGCTACCGGACCGAGGTCGGCCTGAACTTCATCGCCAGACGGTCCGCGGCCGGACTGGGCTTCAAGCGGTTCCGCTACGGCCACGTCAAGAAGGAAAGGAAGCTCGGACTGCGTCGGGGGCTGGCCGTCAAGTTCCGGATGTACGGGCAGGTCCTGGCCTCTTCGTTCAGGCTGCGCTTCATCGACAGGTAAAAGGCCAGGGGTCGGGGCGATAGCCGCGCCATAGCCGAATATGCGTTTGACAGAGGCTTATCCGCTTATTAGGATAATTACTCCGCCCTGAGCGCGGTATCGCTTGGAGCTTGTGGAGGGTTATGGCCGAGCCGCTCATCCTCATCGGGGCCGGAACCAGGGGCGCCCGCAGGATATGCTCCGAGTACCAGCCCTTCCTGATGATCGACGGCCGGACCTGCGTCGAGATCGTGCTGGACGCGGTCACCAGCGCCGCCAACGAGTTTCCCGTCCATATCTGGGGGCCTGAGGACAGGCTGAAGGAAGTCCTGGCGCCGCTGATCAGGAGGGAAAGGGACAGGCGGGAGATCCGCGTCTTCCCTGAAATGCACGGGCCGATCGACAGCCTCCTGTTCGCCGGTCGCGGCGTCGTCGGCCGGGCGGAAGGCGGTCCGGTCGGCGGCTATTTGAAAAAAGCCTACGGAGCTGGCGGCGACAGGGACAGGCCCATGTTCTTCCTGCCCTGCGACATCCCTCTTGTTTCCCGGGAGGAGATAGATTTTCTGATCAAGAACGCCGACCCCGGTTGCGACCTGCACATGGGCTGGAGCTTGAAGGAGGGTTTCGACGCGGTCCTGGCCGGCTTTCGCGCCGCGCCGGGGGGGTTCGACATCTCCCGGACCAAGTTCAATTTCTCGAAGTTCATGGTCTCGGGGAAGCGCTGCGAAGCTCGCTTCAACAACACCTACTGCGGCCGGCCTTTGCTGGTGGACCTGAACCTGTTCAGGTTCTTCCATGTCCTCTACGTTAACCGCAACCTCATCCGCAAGGTGCGGCGCCGTGGACGCGAGGCGAAAAGGCTGGACGTCGCCGCCTTCAGCCGGTGGCTCGGCTCCTTCGGCGGTTACCTGCTCAGGAGGTCCTGGCAGGCCGGGCCTCAGGTCCTTCACAGCGGCTATCTCATCCTGAAGACCTACTTCCATACGCTCGGCCTGGAAGAGAGTCACTATCCTTTCGTCAGGACGCTCGTGGCCACTCTGGACTTTTTCGAGCGGCGGCCCGGCGAGCGCTACCTGGACAAGGGTTTCTTCGAGGCCAACATCCTGAGGATAACCGGCAACAGGATAGGCATGTACCTGACCAACATCATCGGGCCCCTCTTCGATATCGATATCGAGTATGAATACCGGTTCCTCAAGGAGAACTACGGCCGTCTGCGGGCCGCGATCGAGCGCTATTACGCAGAGGCCGGCCTCAAGAAGCTGCCGTGACGGACAAGGACCGACTTGTTCCAGCCGGTGCGATCGGGGAAAAATGGGGCGGCCGGACCTGAAAGGCCGGCCAGGCGTCCGGAAGGGAGTGAGCCTCGGCATAGGCATGATCGGTGCGCGTCCCCGGGCCAGTTATCCGGCCGATTTGAAGGGCGTTGCCGCGCCCGGCGCGGCGGAAAGGAGCCTTAATGAAAAAAACGCTGTCGCTGCTTTCGGTCGGGCTTTGGCTGGCCTGTTTGCCGGTGCGGCTCGCTGCCCAGGAAGAAACCTACGTGCCCGAGGCCGACCCGCTCGTTCAGGAGAAGCTCGAGCGGTGGCAGGACCTGAAGTTCGGCCTCCTGATGCACTGGGGTCCGTACAGCCAGTGGGGGGTAGTCGAGTCCTGGTCCATCTGCCCTGAGGACGAGGGCTGGTGCCGCCGCAGCCTGGACGATTATTACGCCTACGTCAGGAAATATGAAGACCTCAAGAAGACATTCAAGCCGGTAAGGTTCGACCCCGGCGGCTGGGCCCGGGCGGCGAGAGATGCCGGCATGCGCTACGTCGTCTTCACCACCAAGCACCATGACGGCTTCTGCATGTTCGACACGGAGCACACCGACTACAAAATAACGTCCCCCGAATGCCCCTTCCATTCCGACCCCAGGGCCGACGTGACCAGGGGCATCTTCGAGGCCTTCAGGAAGGAGGGGCTCTGGGTCGGGGCCTATTTCTCCAAGCCGGACTGGCACAGCCAGTATTACTGGTGGCCCAATTTCCCGCCGCGCGACCGCAACGTCAACTACGACCCCGAGGCCTACCCGGAGCGCTGGGCGGAGTTCGTGGCCTTCACACACAACCAGGTCCTCGAGCTCATGACGAAGTACGGGAGAGTGGACATCCTCTGGCTCGACGGCGGCTGGGTGTCGAAGAAGCCCAAGGAAGAGGTGGCCGGGGCCTACGCGAGGAGAATCGAGCGGAGCGGCACTGGCTACCTCAAGAGCCAGGTGATAAGCCAGGACATCAGGATGGACGAGCTCGTCCGGGCCTGCCGCGAGAAGCAGCCCGGCCTGATCGTCGTCGACCGGGCCGTGCCCGGCCGGCACCAGAACTACCTGACGCCCGAGAACCAGGTCCCGGACAAGGCCCTGCTTTACCCCTGGGAATCCTGCATCATCTCGGGCGGCGGCTGGTCCTTCACGCCTGACGCCAAGTACATGGACGGCCGCAGGGCCGTCCATCTTCTCGCCGACATAGTGGCCAAGGGCGGGAACCTGCTGCTGAACATCGCCCCGGGTCCCGACGGAGCCTGGCAGCAGGGCGCCTACGACCTGCTCAGGGAGTACGCCGACTGGATGAAGGTCAACGGCGAGGCCATCTACGGGACGAGGCCCGTCGCTCCATATAAGGAAGGCAACATCCGCCTGACCCGGGCCAAGAACGGGGCCGTCTATTTTATTTACCTCGCTGCCGAGGACGAGGCCATCCCGGCGGTGGTCCACGTCGGCTCGAACAGGCCGAAGGCGGGGACGCGGTTGAAGCTCCTCGGGTCCGGCACCGAGCTTAAATGGGTGCCGCGGGCCGACGGCTTCGACATCGTCGTGCCGGAAAAAGCGCGCCGGGACCCGCCCTGTAAGCACGCCTGGGTGTTCAAGGCCGGCTGAAGGCCGGTGCCGCTTGCCGCCGTCTCGCGGCTTCTTGAAGCGCTGTGTCTTGTCAAAGGGCGTGACATGGAAAAACACGGCAAGGCCCAGGTCGATCAACGGCCGTCCCAGTCCGGTTCGCGTCCCCGAGTTTGCCGACGTTTCACAGGATGAATATGCAGTCGCCGTAGGAGAAGAAGCGGTAGCGTGAACGGACCGCCTCCCGGTAAGCCTCCAGGACGAGCTCCCGGCCTGCGAAGGCGCTGACCAGCATGAGCAACGTCGAGCGGGGCAGGTGGAAGTTAGTCAGCAGGCGTCCGGTCACGTTGAACCTGAACCCGGGGTGGATGAACAGGGAAGTGGCGGCCCGGCCCGGTTGGACCGCACCGTCCTTGAAGGCGCTCTCGAGCGTCCGGACGACCGTCGTGCCCACCGCGGTCACGCGCCGGCCTTCCTTCAGAGCGGCGTTGACCTCGCGGGCCGCCGCCTCGCCGACCTCGTATTCTTCTTCGAGCATGCGGTGTTCCGCGACCTTATCGACCCGCACCGGCTGGAAGGTGGCCGGCCCCACGTCGAGCTTGACCGAAACGACCCGCACGCCCTTCTTCTCCAGCGCCTCGAGCGCTTCCGGCGTGAAGTGGAGCCCGGCGGTAGGCGCGGCCACGGCGCTGCCCTCCCGGGCGAAGACCGTCTGGTACCTGGCCAGGTCCAGGACCCGGGCGGCATCGTCTTGCGGAGTTCGTTTTATGTAAGGGGGAAGAGGAGCGTAGCCGACCTTCTCCAGCGCACCCCGCACGTCCGGCAGGTTGAAGCGCAGCAGCCGCAGCCCTTCCGGGCCCGCGGCCGTGACCTCGGCCTCGAGGCCTTCCGGGAAGCTTACGCGCGCGCCAGGGCGCAGCTTCCTGGCCGGCCGGCAGAGCGCTTCCCATTCTCCGTCTCCGCGGTCGCGGGTCAGGAGCAGCTCGACCGCCGCCCCGCCTGCCCGGCCGTAGAGCCTGGCCGGCATGACCCGAGTGTCGTTGACGACGAGGACGTCGCCGGATTCGAAAAACTCGCGTACATCGCCGAAGCGCCTGTGCTCGACCCGGCCGGTAGCTCTGTCGAGCACCATCATCCTGGATTCGTCGCGACGCTCGAGCGGCTTCTGGGCGATGAGCTCGGGCGGCAGCTCGTAGTCGAAGTCGGAGACGAGCAAGCCGTCCGGCTCGGGGGCGTTCCCGTCGCGGCGGAGTATCATGCTTGTTCTTTCCTCGGTCCGGGTCAGAATCGTTCAGTTCAAAACGCTCGCTTCCTGCCCGTCTTCCGGGGCGACGCCGGGCCGGGTCTCAGTCCTCGAACAGCTTCTTCTGCGAGGCCGCCCGTTTCTTGCCCGGCTCGGCCGGGTAGTCGTAGCCGAGATGTTCATAGGCCCGGCGCGTGACCAACCGGCCGCGGAAGGTCCTCTCCAGGAAGCCGATGCGCATGAGGAAAGGCTCGTAGACCGACTCGATGGTGTCCTTCTCCTCCTCGACCGCGGCCGAGATGGTGTTGATGCCGACCGGCCCGCCGTTGAAGTTCTCGATGATGGTCACGAGGAGCTTGCGGTCGACGTCGTCCAGGCCGATGGAGTCGACCTCCATCAGGTTCAGGGCCTTGCGGGCCGCCGGACCGGTGATGACGCCGTCGCCCTTGACCTCGACGTAGTCGCGCACCCTTCTCAGCAGGCGGTTGGCCACCCTCGGCGTGCCCCGGGAACGTCCGGCGATCTCCGCCGCCCCGTCGTCCCGTATCTTCGCCTTCATGATGGCGGCCGAGCGCAGGATGACCTGCTTTATCTCCTCGTCCTTGTAGTAGTCGAGCCTGTGGATGATGCCGAAGCGGCTGCGCAGCGGCGGCGTGATGCGGCCGGCCCGGGTCGTGGCCCCGACCAGCGTGAATTTCTTGATCTTCAGCTTGTGGCTGCGGGCGCCCGGCCCCTGTCCGATGACGACGTCCAGGCTGTAGTCCTCCATGGCGCCGTAGAGGATCTCCTCGACCGAGGGCTGGAGCCGGTGAATCTCGTCGATGAACAGTATTTCCTTGGACTGCAGGCCGGTCAGGATGGCCGAAAGGTCGCCGGCGCGCTCGATGACCGGGCCGGAGGTGGGCTTGATGCTCACGCCGAGCTCGCCGGCCAGGATGTAGGCCAGGCTGGTCTTGCCCAGCCCCGGCGGCCCGTAGAGCAGGACATGGTCCAGGTTCTCGTTCCGCTTACGGGCGGCCTCGATGAAGATCTTCAGGTTGGTCTTGACGTTTTCCTGGCCGATGAACTCGTCGAAGCTCTTCGGCCGCAGGCTGTCCTCGAAGACGAGGTCCTCGCGCGTCCGGACCGGGCTGAGGATGGCGGGCATGGGCTGGTCGCCTCCTTACACCTTGGCCAGCCGGCGCAGGCAGTCGCGCAGGTCCTTCTCGAAGTCGCCGGCCTTGCGGTTGGCGCCGAGGACGGCGTCCACGGTCTTCTCGACCTCCTTGCGCCGGAAGCCCATGTTCTGCAGGGCCGAGATGAGGTCCTCGCGCTCTGGCGAGCTGCGGGCCGAGAGGAGCTTCTCGCGGCTTTCGAGTTTGTCCTGGAGCTCCATGGCCACGCGCAGGGCCGTTTTCTTGCCGATGCCCGGTATGAGCGAAATGCGGGCCACGTCGCTCCTGCGGACGGCCTCCTCCAGCTCGTCGGGGTTTATGCCGGACAGGATGTTCATGGCCAGCTTGGGACCGATGCCCGAGATCTGGATGAGCTTCAGGAACATGTCCTTTTCCTCTCGGCTCGAGAAACCGAAGAGGGTGATGGAGTCGTCGGCGAGATGGGTGTGGATGTGCAGCTCGGCCGGCCGGCCGGCCTCGCCCAGCTTGAGGTAGGTCGAGATGGGGATGAGGGCGCAGTATCCGACGCCGTTGGCCTCGATGACGGCCCGGCCCGGCTCCTTGGACACGAGGGTGCCTTTGAGATAGGCGATCATGGGGCGTCGCTCCTGCCGGCGAGTTCCAGGTAGGCCCGGCGGTTGGCGTGGCAGATGGCGGCCGCCAGGGCGTCGGAAGCGTCGAGCGGCATGGGTTCGTCCGCGAGGTCTAGGATGGTCTTGACCATGGTCTGGATCTGTTCCTTGTCGGCCTGCCCGTAGCCGGTGACGGCCTTCTTGATCTCAAGGGCCGAGTACTCGAAGAAGCGGCATCCGGAAGCGGCCAAGGCGCAGAGCACCGCGCCCCGCACCTGGCCCAGCGTGATGGCGGTCTTGATGTTCTTGGCGTAGAAGGGGTTCTCGATGGCGGCCTCGGCCGGCTTGAACCGTCTGATTATTTTTCCCAGCTCGGTCTCGATCTCGCGCAGGCGCTGCTCCAGGCCGCGGCGGGGGAGGGGTCTGATGACGCCGAAGGCGACCGGCCTGGTCGCGGCGGCCGTCCGGTCCACGATGCCGAACCCGGTTGACCTGAGGCTTGGATCGATTCCGAGCACCCGCATCTGCTGGCCGCGGCCTTTACCCGGCTTGCTGGGAGAACTGGGCGATCTCTTCCTCGGAGATGTCGAAGTTCGATGCGACGCTCTGGACATCGTCGTGGTCCTCGAGCTCCTCGAGCAGTCGGAGCACCTGCTGAGCCTCCCGGCCCTCGACCTTGACGTAGCTCTGGGGAAGGAAGCCGACGTTGGAAGCCGTGATCTCGATGTTGTTGCTCTTGAGGGCCTCGACCACGGCGTCGAAGGTCTCGGGCGTCGTCACGATCTCGAAGTTCGAGCCGTCGTCGCGCAGGTCCTCGGCGCCGCTCGAAAGGGCGACCTCCATCAGGACGTCCTCCGAGACCTTGCCCTTCTCGACGTCGATGTAACCCTTGCGGCTGAACATCCAGGCCACGCAGCCGGATTCGCCCATCCGGCCGCCGTTCTTGGAGAAGATGTGCCGGAGTTCCGAGACGGTCCGGTTCTTGTTGTCGGTCAGCACCTGGACCAGGATGGCCACGCCGCCGGGGCCGTAGCCCTCGTAGGAGACCTCCTCGTACTGCGAGCCCTCGAGCTGGCCTGTGCCCTTCATGATGGCCCGCTTGATGTTGTCGGCGGGCATGTTGGCGGCCCGGGCGTCGTTGATGGCCTTGCGCAGCCGGGCGTTCTTTTCCGGGTCCCCGCCGCCGGCCCGGGCGGCGACGCTTATCTCGCGGATGAGCTTGGTGAAGATCTTGCCGCGCTTGGCGTCGGCGGCGGCCTTTTTATGCTTTATCGAGTGCCACTTGGAATGTCCGGACATGGTCCTCTCCTTCGGGCGGCCACGGCGGGCCGGCCCCTAAGGCCTTCTATTAATTATTATTGCGCACTCCGGATTTTAGCACAAAGAGGCTCTGCCTGCAAACGGTCTTCAGGCGTTTATATCCTATTTAATCGATAGGATTTGTAAAGAATAAAACCTTGTGTTATAATCGTCTGGAAACCGGACACAGGTGGGAATGAAATGATGCATAACATGGGAGGCCTTGACCGCATTATCCGGCTCCTCGTGGCCGCTTTCTTCGCGGTGCTTCTGATCGCGGGCGTCGTCCACGGCGTGCTGGCCGTGATCCTGGCCGTCGTCGCGGTCATCTTCGTCATAACATCGATAGTGGGCTACTGCCCGCTCTACGGCCCGCTCCACGTTTCGACTGTCTGCAAGGAGAAACCCAAGCAGGAGTAGGCGACAGGGCGGTCGCCTGAGCGTCCCCACGCGTCGGCAGGCATCGCACCGGGGGACGGGCGGCGCGTTGGATGAGGAGTCCGACAAGAAGCATGCCTTTCGCTTCCCCGCCGGCTCTCACGCCCCGCATGGAAAAGGGAGCGGCCGGCGGCTGACTGGAGAAAAGGAGAAGGTCATCAGAGGTTTTGTTCTGCGGCCCGGCCCCGGCTCCGGAACTAAAGGAGTAACGGGAAGCGAACCCTCCTACCCGTACGTAGACCGAGCCCGACATTCTCGGACAGGGCACGCATGGTCCCGGTCCGTGTGAGGATTGGTAAAGATAGGGAAAGAGCCGATGAAAGCAAGCGATAGAAGCTCGCCCAGGACCGTCAGGCTGGATTTTCCGGTCACCGGGATGAGCTGCGCCGGTTGCGCTTTCAACATCAGGCTGGCCCTTCTCCGGCTCGAGGGCGTTTCCAGCGCCGACGTCAACTTCGCGGCCTCGACGGCCACCGTCGTTTTCGACCCCGGGCGGGTCGGGACGCGCGACCTGGTCCAAGCTGTAAGCGGGGCCGGTTACGGCGTCCCGCTCGTCTCCCTGGGTTTTAAGGTGTCGGGCATGACCGGCGCCGACCCGGTCGCGAAGGTCGAGTCGGCCTTAATGGCGGTCCCAGGCGTCATCCAAGCGGCCGCCGACCCCGGCTCGGGCGCCGTGTCGGTGGAGTGTATCGAGGGCGCGGTTTCGTCGCGGGAGCTCGTCGCGGTCCTCAAGGCGGCCGGTTTCGTGGCCGGGCCCATGTCCGGAGCCGAAGCCGTGGAAGAAGAGGAGCCGGGGGAAAAGCTCCGCAGGCGCCATTTCCGGGGCCTCAAGCTGAGCGTCATTGCGGGCGGCGCGCTGGCCGTCCTGATCCTGGCCGGCAGCATGCGCGAGCTCCTGCCATGGGTGCCGGCCTTGCTCGGGAACCGCTTCGTGCTCTGGGCGCTGGCGACGCCGGTCCAGTTCATCCTGGGTTGGCGCTTCTACCGCGGCGCCTGGAACGCCGTCCGGCACCGGACGGCCGACATGAACATGCTGGTCGCTGTCGGCACTTCGGCCGCCTACTTCTACAGCGCGGCCGCCGCCTTGATTCCCGGGGCGTTCCGTTCGGCGGGACTCGAACCGGCGGTCTATTTCGACACCTCGGCCGTCATCATCACGCTGGTCCTGTTCGGCCGGTTGCTCGAAAGCCGGGCGAAGGGCCGGACGTCGGAAGCGCTGCGGAAGCTCATCAACCTCAGGCCGAAAACGGCGCGCCGTCTCGAAGACGGACGCGAGGTCGAAGTCCCGACCGTCGAGCTTCAGGCCGGGGACGTCATGGTCGTCCGGCCGGGCGAGATGGTCCCGGTGGACGGCATCATCCTGGAGGGCCGTTCCTCCCTCGACCAGTCCATGCTCACGGGCGAGAGCATTCCAGTCGATAAGGGACCGGGCGACGAGGTCATAGGCGCCACCATCAACAAATGGGGCGTCTTCAGGTTCCGCGCGACGCGCGTCGGCCGTGACACCGCGCTGGCGCGGATAACCCAGCTCGTTCGCGAGGCCCAGGCCGCCCGGGCGCCGGTCCAGCGGCTGGCCGACAAGCTCGCGGCCTATTTCGTGCCTGTGGTCATGTCGGTCGCCGTGGTCACGTTCGTCGTCTGGTTCGACTTCGGGCCCCGACCGGCGCTGACCCGGGCCCTGCTCAGCTTCGTGGCCGTGCTCATCATATCCTGCCCCTGCGCCCTGGGGCTGGCGACGCCGACAGCGGTCATGGTCGGGACGGGCAGGGGCGCCGAGCGCGGCATCCTCATCCGCAGCGCCGAGGCCCTGGAGAACGCCCACCGGCTGGACACGGTCGTCTTCGACAAGACAGGGACGCTGACCGTCGGCAAGCCCGCGGTGACCGACGTCTTCGCGGCGCCGGGCTCAAGCGAGAGTGAAGCGCTTCTGCTGGCGGCTTCGGCCGAGGCCGGTTCGGAGCATCCGCTCGGCCGGGCGATAGTTGAGAGGGCCGTCGCAGCGGGCCTGGAGCTGATGTCGGTCCGGGACTTCCGGGCCGAGGAAGGGCTCGGCGTCGAATGCGAGATTGACGGGAAGAAGGTCCTGGTCGGAAGCCGCAAGCTCCTGCTGGAAAAGGGCATCGACCCGGCCGCTCTGGACGGCGCGGCGGAGGCGGCCGCGGCCCAGGGCAAGACCGCCGTCCTGGTCGCTGCGGGTGGAAAGGCGGTCGGCCTCCTGGCCCTGGCCGACGTGCTTAAGCCGTCGGCGCGCCCGGCTGTCGACCGGCTCAAAGCCATGGGCCTCGAGGTCGTCATGCTCACCGGCGATGAAAGAAAGGCCGCCGAAAACCTGGCGCGCCAGGCGGGAATAGACAAGGTCATCGCGGAAGTGCTCCCAGGCGACAAGTCCGCCGCGGTAAAGCGGCTTCAGGAACAGGGCAAAAGGACGGCCATGGTGGGCGACGGCGTCAACGACGCTCCCGCCCTGGTCCAGGCCGATATCGGCATTGCGGTCGGGACGGGCGCCGACGTGGCCGTAGAGTCGGCCGACATTACGCTCATCGCCGAGGACCTGACCGCCGTGGCCTCGGCCGTCGAGCTCAGCCGCCGGACGATGCGCACCATCAAGCAGAACCTTTTCTGGGCCTTCGCCTACAACGTGATCGGCATCCCGGTCGCGGCCGGCGTCCTCTATCCATTCTTCGGCATCCTGCTCAACCCGATGCTGGCCTCGGCGGCCATGGCCTTCAGTTCGGTGTCCGTGGTTTCGAACTCGTTGCGGCTGAGAAGGGTGAAGATCTGATGGGCGGCGCGTCGAAGGCATCAATGAGAGGCGGGCTGTGACCGCGAAGATCATCGTGACCGCGGTCGGCCTGGGTCTCGTAGTCCTGATCAATTGGTATTTCCTGGTCTCGGGCCGACAGAGGCGCAAGCGCTGAGGGCCTGGGACGGGGAAGTCGGACCTGAAAGTTCCCTGTATGAGTAAGGCCACGGCGGAGTCTGCGGTCAAGCGTTTTCCCGCCGTAAAGCGCGGCGAAACGCCGGAACGGTTTTTCGGCTGAGGCTCAAGATTGACGGCTCTCCTGTCGGCTCAGAAAGCGAACCTGAGGAAAAGGCCCAGCCTCAAGTAAGAAGGGCTGACCCGGAGCGTGCCCAGGTTCACGGCCGCCTCGACCTCCTCGAGAGGCTCGGTTATCTCCTCGCTCGGCTTGAGCTTCAGGGGGCAGTCGAACTGCGGCGAGTGGAACCAACGCAGGTCCAGGGCCAGAATAACGGCCTGCTTGACCCGGAATGCCAGCTCGCTCCCCAGGTTCAGGCCGTAGCGCGAGCGGGGCCCGAACTGGAAGGACATCCTGTAGGTCTTTTCGGCGAGCGAGTAGGCCGCGCCGTCGTAGGTCAGGGTGAAGCTCGTGAAGCCGAGCGGCAGGGCCTTTCCCTCGAGGTAGAAGTAACTCAGGCCGCCGGAGAAGCTGAGCAGGACCGCGCGCGAAAGTCCGAGCCGTGCCAGCCCGTTCAGGCTGAAGGTCGTCTGGGTCAGGTCGCCCGATGTGTCGGGCCAGGCGGCGTCGGTCTTGTCGTAGGTCACAGGGACGGTCGTGACGTAATTCAGGACGACGTGATAGGGCGAGTTGACCCCACGGAAACCGGGCTTGTGGTAGTCGGCCAATAACTGGACGCCGAAGTGCTCGCCGAACAGCAAGTTAAAGCAGCCGTCGGAGCCGATGGTCGGCCGGCCCCTCAAGGCCAGGGTCTGGTCGGCTGAGCTGGAGACGTAATAAGAGGCCGGAGTGAGGGGTGGGGGGTAGGCGCTCGAGTAGGTCGATTCCAAGAACGGGCGGACGAAGCTCCAGCCGAAGCCGAGTTCGAACCTGGTCGCGGCCTGGAGCGGCAGCGCACCGGGTGCGACGGCAACGAAGGCCGCAAGGACTAGGCCTCTGGCCGTAAGCTGTTTCATGGCTTTTTCAGCCCTTAAACTATGCGATGAGCGGGGATTTGTCAAACCCTCACCCTCATTCCCAGGCCGGTTCCAAGGCGCTGAAGGAGGTAAAAAAACCGCGCGCCGGACCTCAAAAAAAGGCCGCTTGCGGCGACTAATACCATGGGGTAAGAGCCATATTCGGAATCAATGGGCTTTATTTTTTTAGCGCGGGAGAGTGCCGTGAGAAAAACATCGCAGATATTGGGCTTCGCAGGCCTTTTTTTCTGGCTTTTTGCGGCCATAAAGCCGGCGGGGGCTCAGAACGTCAGCTTGGGGCTGGCGGCAGGCGGAGGCAGGGTGCAGAGCTTTTATATTTCAATCGGCGCCTTTTTCCATGTCCCTGAAGCCGGGGTGGCGGCGGTAAAGGAAAGGTACGGCCTGACGGACGAGGAACTGCCGGTCGTCTTCTTCCTGGCCGCCCGGGCCGGGGTCGAACCGTCCGCCGTCGTCGAGCTGAGGCTCAGGAAGATGTCCTGGTGGGACATAGGCTTGCGCTTCGGGCTGAACCCGGAGATCTTTTTTGTGCCCGTGACGGCGGCGCGCGTCAAGCCGCCCTACGGCAGGGCTTACGGCTATTACAAGAGATTGCGGGGCCAGAAACACTGGGGGACGGTCGTCCTTTACGACGAGGACGTAGTCAACCTGGTCAACCTGAGGTTCATGTCGGGGCACTACGGCATCCCGGCGGAGCGGGTCATGGAGATGCGCGGCCGCGGCTCAAGCTTCCTCGACATCCACGAGAAAGCGCTCAAGGAAAAAACGGCCAGGGCCGCGAAAGAAGATAAGGGCGGATCCGGGAGAACGAGAGGCCGCGTCAAGTAAGGAAGTCCGCGGCCGGCTTTTCAGCCGAAGAACACCTTGGCCACGTTGTAGAACTCGGCGTCCACGGTCTTGGGCTCCTTGAGGGCTTCCGCGAGAGGCAGCGACACGATCTTGTTGCCGCTCAGCCCGACCATGTAGCCGAACTTGCCTTCCTTGACCAGGTCGATGGCCGCGACGCCCAGCCTGGTGGCCAGGATGCGGTCGAAAGCCGTCGGGGTCCCGCCCCGCTGGATGTAGCCGAGGACCGTGACGCGCGTCTCGATGCCGGTGTGCCTTTCGATTTCCCTGGCGATGATGCTGCCGATCCCGCCCAGGCGGACATGCCCGAAATCGTCAGTCTGCTCCGACTGCTTGATGAGCGTGCCGTCCTTGGGCAGGGCGCCCTCGGCCACCACGACGATGCTGAACAGCTTGCCGCGCTCCCGGCGCTTGAGGATCTGGGCGCAGACGTCGGAAATATCGAAGGGGAACTCGGGGATGAGGATGATGTCCGCGCCGCCCGCGATACCGCCTTCGAGGGCTATCCAGCCGGCATGGCGGCCCATGACCTCGACGACCATGACGCGGTGGTGGGCCTCGGCGGTGGAATGAAGCCGGTCGAGCGCTTCCGTGACTATGGAGATGGCGGTGTCGAAGCCGAAGGTGTAGTCGGTGCCGGCCAGGTCGTTGTCGATGGTCTTGGGCACGCCGACGCAGCGCAGGCCGCGGTCGTAGAGCTTCAAGGCCACGCCCAGGGTGTCCTCACCTCCGACGGCGATGACGGCGTCCAGCTCGAACTTCTCGACCTGGGCGAAGATCTTGCCCACCCCGTCCTCGACCTTGAAAGGGTTGGTCCGCGAAGTGCCGAGGATGGTGCCCCCGCGCGGCAGTATCCCGGAGATCGACTCGAGGTCGAGGGGTATGATCTTGCCTTCGATGAGGCCTAGCCAGCCGTTCTTGATGCCCAGGATGTCGAAATTGTGGCTGGTGATGCCCTTGCGGGTGACGGCCCTGATGACGGCGTTGAGGCCCGGGCAGTCGCCGCCGCCTGTGAGGATGCCTACTCTCATGACACGCTCCTAAAAACCCGCAAGATTATACTATCGGCCCGGCGGCAATTCAAGGAAACCCGGGAAAAAACTGCGGCTCCGCGTCCATATCCGCCTTGACCGGACAGCCGATTTCCCATAACCTATCCCCGGCGGGAAACGGGGGACGGGCACGGGAGGTGCCTGTACCCAAAAGCCTATCAACGAGGAGAGTGGACATGCCGGCCAAGATCATCAGCGGCAAGGAAGTTTCGGCGGTCATCCGGGAAGAGCTCAAGGCCCGCGTCACGGGCCTGAAGGAAAAGGGCGTCGCCCCCGGCCTCGGGGTGGTCCTGGTGGGCGAGGACCCGGCCTCGGTCTCCTATGTCACGGCCAAGGCCAAGGCGGCCGAGGAAATCGGCATCTTCGAAACGACCGTCAACATGCCGGCCGACGCTTCCGAAGCTTCCATCCTGGAGACCGTCGACAGGCTCAACCGCGACAGCCGCTACAGCGGGGTCCTGGTCCAGCTGCCCCTGCCCAAGTATGTCAGCACGGACAAGGTCATCAACTTCATCTCGCCTGAGAAGGACGTCGACGGCTTCCACCCGGTGAACGTCGGCAAGCTCCTGCGCGGCGAGCCCTGCCCGATGCCCTGCACGCCCTACGGCGTCGTCCAGCTTCTCGTCCGCGGCGGCTACAGCCCGGAAGGCAAGCATGTCGTCATCTGCGGCCGCAGCAACATCGTGGGCAAGCCGCTCGCGGCCATGCTCATCCAGAAGAAAAAGGGCGCCAACGCCACGGTCACTGTCTGCCATACCGGAACGCCGGACCTGGTCCGGTTCACCCTTCAGGCCGACATCCTGGTGGCCGCCATGGGCGCGCCTCGGGCCATCAGGGCCGAGATGGTCCGGGAAGGCTGTGTCGTCATCGACGTCGGGGTCAACCGCGTGCCGGCGCCGGATTCCCCCAAGGGCTTCCGGCTGGTCGGCGACTGCGATTTCGACGCCATAAAAGAGAAGGCCGAGGCGATCACGCCCGTGCCGGGCGGCGTCGGCCCGATGACGGTCACCATGCTGATGATGAACACGGTCGAGGCCGCCGAGCGGCAGGCGGGAATAGCGGCTTGAGGCTTGGCCGCGAGGCGGCCCGGGTCAGATAAGGGCCGGTTCCGAAGAAAAGCGGCGGCGCCCCGAAGGCGGGGCTGTCTGTTGCTTAAAGCTGGGATAAGGGCCGGCCGTGGGCTTTTTTCCGCGTGGAAAGCGCTCGCCCGACGGACCGCCCTGTCAGCGCGACTTCCTGTTGGGCGCTTTCTTCGGCGTGCCGTCGACGATGTCCTTGAGGCTGACACTGTCGAAGAAGGTTCTCAGGATGTTGTTGGCCCGCTTCCAGACCGGGTAAGTGGGGCATTGCGGCAGGCGGTCGCAAAAGCTCTCGTCCTCGAGGCACTCCACCAGGCAGCAGTTGCCCTCCAGGGCCTCGATGATCTCGCTGAGCTTGATGCTGCCGGGGTCCCGGGCCAGGGTGTAGCCGCCGCCCGTCCCCCTGATGCTCTTGACCAGCCTGTTGACCTTGAGCGGGATGATGATCTGCTCCAGGTAGCGGATGGAGATGCCTTCCTCGTCGGATATGTCCTTGAGGACGACCGCTTCTTTCTGCGAACCGTAACGCCTGGCCAGGTTGACCATCAGGCGCGTCCCGTAGCGGCCCTTGGTTGAGATCCTGATCATGGCCTGCTCCTTACCCGATTTAGCCTTCCGTCAGTATCTAATTTACCATAACTTGATAGGAATTATCAATTAGGTAGGGAATAGGCGGAAACCCTGTCTGAAAAACGGGCTTGTGGGAGTCGAACTTCCTTGACACCCCGCATTCGGAATTTATATGCTACTTGCCTGACCCCGACGCTCTCCGCCCGGCCCGGCCGGCGGACCTCGTACTAATCAGCCAGAGAGGGAGAACATGAAAAAAGAAGTCCTCCTCGGTGACGAAGCCGTCGCCCTGGGCGCGGTCCACGCCGGGCTGTCGGCGGCCTATTCCTACCCGGGCACGCCGGCATCCGAGATAATGGAGTACCTGCTCAGAGGGGTCGGAGCCGGAGGCGCTTACAAAGCCGTCTGGTCCGTCAACGAGAAGACGGCCTACGAGGAAGCTCTCGGCGTTTCATTCTCAGGCAAAAGGGCCCTGGTCTCCTTCAAGCATGTGGGCCTGAACGTGGCCGCCGACCCCTTCATCAACTCGGCCGTGACCGGAGCCAACGGGGGGTTGGTCGTGGTCAGCGCCGACGACCCCGGCATGCACAGCTCCCAGAACGAGCAGGACAGCCGCTTCTACGCCGATTTCGCCCGCGTCCTCTGCTTCGAGCCGGCCGACCAGCAGGAGGCCTACGACATGGCCCGAGAGGCCTTTGATGTTTCCGAGAGCTTCGGGCTGCCCGTGATGATCAGGCTCGTCACCAGACTGGCCCACAGCCGGGCCTTGGTGGAAACCGGCGAACCGCGCGGCCAGAACAACCTCCAGCCCGGGGACTGGAAGGACTGGACGCTTCTGCCTGTAAATGCCAGGCGCCGCTTCGACCTGCTCATCAAAAGGCAGGCCGACCTGCGAGCCTACTCCGAAGGCTCGCGCTTCAACCGGCTCTCGCCGGAGGGCCGCGGCCGGACCGGTGTCATCGCCGCCGGCATTTCCTACAACTATTTCCGTGAGGCCATCGGCGACAACGAGCCTCCGCCGTTCCTGAAGGCCTCGGTCTTCCCTCTGCCCGAAAGCCTGATCCTGAAGCTGGCGGAGAAAGTGGACTCGCTTCTCGTCCTTGAGGACGGGTATCCGCTCATCGAAAGCAGGCTGAGGGGCGTCGCGGGCATTCCCGGCAAGGCTGTCCGCGGCCGCCTCGACGGCAGCCTGCCCGCGTCGGGAGAGCTTTCCCCGGAGGTTGTGCGCCGGGCGCTCGGACTCCCCGGCCTTGAGTCCAAGAGAAAAGCGGAGATAACACTGGCCGGACGGCCGCCGCAGCTCTGCGCCGGCTGTCCCCATACCGACACCGTGAAGGCCCTCAAGGAGGCCCTCAAGGACCTGCCCGGAGGCAACGTCTTCAGCGACATCGGATGCTACACGCTTTCCGCGCTGCCGCCCCTGAGCGCCATCCAGTCCTGCGTCTGCATGGGAGCCAGCATCGGCATGGCCCGCGGCGCCGCCGACGCCGGCATCCACCCGGCCGTGGCTGTCATAGGGGAATCCACCTTCGCCCATTCCGGCATCACCCCGCTTCTCAGCGCCGCGGCGGCCGACGCGCCCATAACCGTCATCATCCTCGACAACGGCACGGTCGCCATGACCGGCGGCCAGACGAGCTACGGGACGGGCCAGCGCCTGCTCGAGATTGTCAAGGGGGTGGGCGTGCCCGCGGAGCACGTCAGGGTCATCCAGCCCCTGCCCAAGAACCATGAGGCGAACGCCCGGACGATACGAGCCGAGCTCGAACACCGCGGCACATCAGTGATCGTCGCCGCTCGGGAATGCGTCCAGTATCCCCAGAAAAAAGGAGCCGGGAAATGAAACAGGACATCATCCTTGCCGGCGTCGGCGGCCAGGGCATCATTTCCATCGCCTACGTCATAGACCACGCCGCCATGAAGGACGGCCTGGATTTCAAGCAGTCGGAAGTCCACGGCATGGCCCAGCGGGGCGGCGCGGTCCAGTCCCACCTCAGGCTGTCGAGCGGCCGTATCTGGAGCGACCTCATCCCCAAGGGCGGCGCCGACATCGTGCTCAGCGTCGAGCCGCTCGAGGCCCTGCGCTACCTCGATTACCTCAAGCCCGAAGGCGTCGTGGTCGCGAGCTCGGTGCCCTACAGGAACATACCCGATTACCCGGACCTGGACTCGGTCCTCGAAGCCATCCGCCGAACGGGCCGGCACGTGATCGTGGACTCGGAAAAGCTCGCCCGGGAGGCGGGCAACGTCAAGGCCCAGAACATGGTCATGCTCGGCGCGGCCGCGCGCTTCCTCGTTCTCAAGGAGGAGAGCCTGCGGGCCTCGATTGAGATGCTCTTCCGAGCCAAGGGTCCGGTCGTCCTCCAGGCAAACCTGAAAGCCTTCGAGCTCGGCCAGGGGGGGGCCGCATGAGCGTCAGAATCGCGGTTATCGACAGGCTTTTCCTTAGGGCCGAGCAAGAGGGCCGGAACTTCCTGCTCGAGCCCGAGGTCTACCAGGTCCTGGAAGCCTCAGGCATCGCTTGTCCGAAACGTTTCTTCCTGCCCGTGGCAGGCCGGGCCGGCCGCAAGGAGCTCGCCGCCCTTGGTTCGCGGGAGGTGGTGATCAAGGTCGTCTCGCCGCTCGTCATCCATAAGTCCGATGTGGGCGGCGTTAAGGTCGTCAGGGCCGAGACTGCGGCCGTCAACCGGGCGGCCGCGGCCATGTTCAAGGAGGTGCCGCGGCGTTACGCCGCCTGGCTACGCGGCCGGAACGAGGTTGGGACGGGAGGCAAGGCCGCCGCTGTCCCTTCCGCGGCCAAAGTCCGCGGCTCGATCAGGGGCTTCCTCGTCGTCGAGAAAGTGACTTTCGAGGACATCGGTTTCGGCTCCGAGGTCCTGATGGGCATCCGCAATTCCCGCGACTTCGGCCCGGTGCTGACGGTCGGCGGCGGCGGCCTCGACGTCGAGTACATGAGCGAGCGCCTGAGGGAAGGCCGGGCGACGGCCGCGGCCTCCGCCCACCTGCTCGACGAGCGCGGCGCGGCCGAGATGCTCCGACCGCTGGCCTTTTATGGCAAGCTGGCCATGCCGTTCCGCGGCCGTCCGGCGCTCGTCAAGCCGGCCGTGCTGGAAAGGGCTCTCCTCAAGTTCAGGGACCTGGCCGCGGCGTTCTCTCCGTTCAACGACGCCTCGCCCTTCGTCATCGAGGAAGCCGAGGTCAACCCGTTCGTGGCCGCCGGGGGCAGGCTCGTCCCGCTCGACGGCGTGACCAGATTCTCGCGCGAGAAGAGGCGGCCGGCGGCCCGCCCGCAGGAGGCCATCGACAGGCTCCTCAAGCCGGCGACCATCGGCATCATCGGCGTTTCCGAGAAGATGAACATCGGCCGCATCATCCTGCGCAACATCATCGGCTCCGGCTTCCCGAAAGAGAGCGTTTTCGTCGTCAAGCCCGGGCTCCCCGAGATCGACGGCTGCAGATGTTTCCCCTCGGTCAGGGACCTGCCGGAGGCGGTCGACATGTTCGTTCTGACCCTGGCCGCGGACCAGTGCCACGCGGTTATGAAAGAATTGACCGAGCACGAGAAGGCCCGTTCGGTCATCATCATCGCCGGCGGCATGGGCGAGAAGTCGGGCGGCGCTTCGATCGAGGACGCGATCCGGGAACTGCTGGAGACGGGCCGCCGCGAGGGCCGCGTCACGCCGGTCGTCAACGGCGGCAACTGCCTGGGCATCATCTCCCGGCCGGGTCGCTACGACACCACCTTCATCCCTGAGGCCAAGTTGCCCAAGGCCCGCTCGAAGCGCCGGAGCCTGGCTTTCGTCAGCCAGAGCGGCGCCTTCATGATCTGCCGGCTGAACAAGCTGCCCTGCGTCGAACCGCTCTACGCGATTTCCATGGGCAACCAGTTGGACCTGACCGCGGCCGATTACATGAAATATCTTGAGAAAGAGGGGGAAGCCAAGGTCGTGGCCGTTTACCTCGAAGGCTTCAAGCCCGGCGACGGGCTGGGCTTCGCGGAAGCGGCCGCGGCCGTCGCTCGCCAGGCGGGCCGGGAGGTGCTGGTCTACAAGTCGGGACGAAGCCCCGAAGGCCGGGCCGCCACCTCGAGCCACACGGCCGCCGTTGCCGGCGATTACAGCGTCTTCCGTGACGTCCTGAGCGCGGCCGGCGCCCTCGTGGCCCCCGACCTGCTCGAGTTCGAAAGCTTCATGAAGGGATTGGTCCTGCTCGAAGGCCGCAGGGTGAGCGGCCGCCGAGTGGGCCTGATGAGCAACGCCGGCTTCGAGTGCGTGGTTCTGGCCGACAGCCTCAAGCGCGGCGAAGGGCTGGAGCCGGCCGGCTTTTCGCCGGAGACGGAGGCCCGCCTGACGGCGGCGCTCAAGCCCCTCGGCATCGACAGGCTCCAGGACATCCACAACCCGCTCGATGTGACACCCGTCGCCGACGACGCCGTCTTCGCGGAATGCGCCCGGGCCGTCGTGGAGGACCCCGCCGTGGACTGCGCCGTGATCGCCGACGTTCCCATGACGCCGGCCCAGCAGACGCTCGCGACGGCCGCGGGCCACGCCGAAGACCTCAGGCGGCCGGGGAGCGTCGCCAACCGGCTGGTCGAGGTCTTCCGGTCCACCGACAAGCCGGTTGTTGTGAATATCGACGCCGGAAGGCTTTACGACCCGCTGGCCGATTTCCTGGAAGAGCAGGGCGTGCCGGTGTTCAGACACGCCGACCTGGCCATGAGGTTCCTCGAAGCTTTCGTCAACCTGCGGCTGAGACCGAAAAGCGGGCGGTGATGCGCGCGGCCGGGAAGCCGCGCTTAAAAGGCTTTGACCGAGAGCGGCTCTTTATGGTGCGCCCTTGATCCCGCCGAGCGCCTGCCGCGAGCCGAACCATCAGTTGCGCGGACGCTGCTGGAACTTGTGCGGCCAGTGCGAGGGGTTGTTGGACGGCGGTGGAGCCGTGTGGCAGACGTAGCAGGCGGTCTTTTCGCCCGAGCCGTGAGCCGTCGTGAACTTGTTGAGTCCGCCGCCCTTGGAACTCACGTGGCAGACCCGGCAGCTGCCGATGACCACCGCCTTGTTCTGGTACTGCTGGGCCTGGTAATGGTCGGCCGACTGCGAGGTCGGGACGGTGGCGTGCGGCGTGCCGTGGCAGGCGCCGCAGTTCAGGCCGCCGTGGCTCGCGCCGGTGGCGTAGAGCCCGAACGACGTGCTGACGCCGTCGACGAAGGTGTGGCAGTCGACGCACTTCGGCTCGTTCACCCGGGGCACCCTGGCGCCCGAGGTGACCGTCGAGGCCAGCGTGTCCATCGTCCCGTGGCAGGTCCTGCAGTTGCCGTCGGAGGCAGTGTGGTCCGTGCTCCGGTTGAAGGTCGTGTTGGCGCCCGGATGGCAGTCGGTGCAGGCCGCGCTCGAGGAGTTGGAGTTGCGGCTATGGTAGCCGTGGACGGCCTCGGCAAGATAGTAACCGGAAGAGCCCGGCCCGGTCTGGCCGAGGGCGGGGTCGCCGTGGCACTGGGCGCAGAGGACGGGCGGGTTCGCGGCGAGCTCCGTACTCTCGAAATAGTCGTGCTCCTCCAGGACCGACTTGACATCTCCCTGGCCGTGGCACTTGGCGCAGTTCATCTCGTCGGAGACGCCCGCGACCGCCCTGGTCCTGACGAGTTCCGCGCCGGTCGTTTCGTCGCGGACGACCACTTCGGCCGTCTGGTAGGGGCTCCAGGCGTCGGAGTCGTCGACGGGCGTTAGGGGGATGCCGACAGCCTGGTAATAGTTGCCTTTGAGGACCATGAGCCCGCTCAACCCGTTGTGGACGTCCGGGTCCTCGAAATTGAGCCCGGTGTCCGGCGTCAGGTCGACGCCGAACAGCAGGTTGCAGTTGTCCCAGAACTGGCCGTAGGTCCTCTTGGCGTATGAGGCGGTGTTGTTGACGCAGGAATATTCGACGCGGATGCCGGAAGTGACGACCTGGGGCGGGTCGCCTCGCCTGATCACCTGGGCCCGGAGGGTGTTGTAAGGCGGCGCGATCACGAAAGAGTCGTAAGTCGCGTTCATCTGGTGCATGCCAAGGTCGCTCCAGGCGAAGACGACGTATTCCATGGACGAGGCCGGGATGGTCACGGGCGTGACCGGGCCCGTCGTGTCGCTCTTGTTCACGGAGCAGGAGGCTAGGCAAAGGCCCAGGCCGGCGGCGAGCAGCGCGGCCAAGGCAGCTTGTTTCCGTGGCGTCATCCCTGTTCTCCTTGCGTCTTGTCCGGCGACGGCCTCATCTCCGGCTTTCTATTATTATGCGAGCGGCCTGGCTTTGTCCAGCGGTATTTGGCTCTTTGATGAGAACTGACGGCCCCCGCCCGGCGTTGCAGGGCGGCCAGAAGCCGACTTAAGTTTGGGCAAGTCCAGACGCCGGCGGGCGGTTCCTGCCCGAGGCTCTATGACGGAAAGTGTGGACACGATTGACATATTCCCCAAGGGCAGCCTATACTTCGCCGATGATCTCGCCGGGGTAAACAGATGAAAAAGACAGCCCTGGTATCAGGCTGAAATGAAAGCGGCCTGTAATGAACGAGCCAAGTATCTGAAGGAGAGGATTGAGCCATGAAAAAACGGGGAATTATCGGCATCATCCTGGGAGCCCTCCTGCTCCTGGTCGGCCTGTTCATCCTGGCCGCCAGTCGGCAGTTTGGAGGCTTGATCCCAGCGCTGATAGGCGCCGCGCTTGTCTATCTCGGGTTCCGGCCGGGCCGCCACGGCCTGGCCGTTTTCGGGCACGCCTGCATAATGGTCGGGTGCATGCTGGTCGCCTGGGGCGTTTATTTGCTCCCTTATTCGCCGCCGAAATTCTCCACTGTCTTCGTGCGGCCGCTTTTCTGGGGCCTGTTCTCGATCTTCGGCGGCATTTGCGCCAATTACCATGCCTTCTGCGGGTGCGTGCGCAGGACCGGGCTTACGGCTCAGGTCGCTGGGCAGGGGGCGGCAACGAGGCCTGGTGAACCGGCTTAGGACGGCATCCGGAGCGCGCGGCGAAATGGGCCGGTTCGCCCGTGGCCGGGAATGGCGACGAGGATGGGAAGAGTAGATCAATTCGCCCGGTCTGGTTCGGCGAGCGGCCGCTTCAACGCTGAAAGAAGCGGGCCTCGAGGGACCTGAGGAAAGCGGTGGCCTGTTCCACGAAGGCCCGTCCGTCCGGACAGACGTCCTGGAAGATGCCCCGCTCGTACCCGAAATCCCCCAGGCCTGTGTTGTAGGTCTCGAGCCCGATCAGGCCGTCGTAGCCGACCTCTGCCAGCGCCCTGAACATGGTTTCCCAGGGAACGAGCCCGTCGCCGGGCAGGCCGCGGTCATTCTCGCAGGCGTGGATGAGGAATAGGCGGGGGGCGAGCGTCCGGACGGCCTCGGCGTAATCGCGAACCTCGGTCACGGCGTGATAGGTGTCGAACGTGGCCCTGACGTTCGGGTGGTCGGCAAGCGCGATGAGGCGCATAAGTTGGGACGGCGTGTTGACCAGGTGGGTGCGGAAGCGGCTCATCGGCTCCAGGACGATCGCGACCCGGCGCTCGGCGGCGTACTCGGCCAGGGCCCGCAAGCCTTCAGCGGCGCGAGGCAGTTCGTCGGCGGGCGGCCTGCGGCGCTTGACGACGCCCGGATGGCCGTAGAGGCAGCCGGCGTAGGCCGTGGCGCCCATCTCGGCCGCGAGGTCGACCTGTCTCTTATGCCAGTCCAGGCCGCGCCGGCGGTCGGCGGGGTCGTCGGAGGAAAGGTCGCAGTCGTAGGGCCACAGCCCGCCGGGGCCGATGAGGATCTCGAGCCCGAGCGCGGCGGCCCGCCGGCCGGCTAGCCGGGGGTCGAAGCGGACGTCGTCGCCGACCGAGAGCTCGAACATGTCCAGGCCGAGCTCGCGGGCCAGGTCGAGATAGTGAAGGTCGGCGTCGGACCAGCTCCTGGTGAAGAGGTAACAGTGAGCCCCGTATCTCACGGCAGGGTTAATATAGCACAACTCGAAATAGCATTTCCCGTCGCGGCGGGTTGATGGTAGAATCATCCCGATGAGAAGAGGATTCTTGCTTTTGCTGCTCGCGCTGGCCGCGGGCGGCGCGTCGGAGGCAGGAGCGGTGCATAAAGGAAATGCGTCCACGGCCCGGGAGGCCGCTCTCATGGCCTCCTTCATCCCTCGCTCGGCCGGGCCCTGGCAGGCCGAGGCCGACGAGGTCTACGACCCGGAGACCATATTCAGCTATATAGATGGCGCCGGCGAGGTCTACCGGTCCTACAATTTCCGGCTGCTGGTGGCCCGCCGCTTCCACAAGGACGGCAAGCCCGACATCGTGGTCGACCTGTTCGACATGGGCGGTCCGTCCGACGCCTTCGGCGTTTTCACCCACGACCTCGACGGTCAGGAAGCGGGCGTCGGACAGGGCTCGAGGTACAGGGCCGGGCTCCTTTCCTTCTGGAAGGACAGGTACTTCGGCTCGGTCTACGCCGAGGAGGAAACGGCTGAAACACGGGAGTTGGTCCTGGAGCTCGGACGCAGCATCGCGGCCGCCATCCCCGGGAAGGGCCGGTTGCCGGAGGTGCTCGCCTTTTTGCCGCGGGCCGGGCTCAGGCCTGATTCGGAGCGCTTCTTCCACAACTATTCCGTCCTGAATTACCATTTCTTCGTCGCCGACCAGGACATACTGCGCCTTGAGGGCCGGGCCGACGCGCTGCTTGCGACCTATGACCTGCCCTCGGGGCAAGCCCGGTTGCTCGTGGTGCGCTATCAAACGCCGGAAACGGCCGCCGAGGGCTTGGCCGCGTTCGTGTCCGCTTACATGCCGGACGCCGGGAAAAAAGGCATCATCCGGACCGAGGACGGCAAGTGGACGTCATGCCGGCGCATGGGGAGGACGGTGACGGTCGTCTTCGGCGCGGCGAGCGAACGTGACGCGGCCGTCGGTTTCGAAGAAGTCGAGAAGCTCGTCCGGGAAAGGGAAAAATAGGCCGGCCCGCGGAGTGCGCGTCGGACGCGCTTCCGGCGGACAGGCTTTTCCAGCGTCGGGCCGGGCCGTTAAATCGGGCCGTCCAACGGGCCCTTGCGCCTGCGGCGAGGTCGTATAAAATATATCGGGGAGGGCGATATGGCTAACAAACCGGTCACGAGAAGGGACTTCCTCAAAGCGGCCGCGACAGCGTCCATCGCGGGAATGGTCATGCCCGCGGCGCAGGGCCGCGAGCCTTCCGGCGGCGGAAGGGTCCAGGCGACGACTGCGCCCCTGACCAGGGTCGTCCTGGTCCGGGACCGCGACGCCCTCAAGGCCGACGGACGGCCCGACCCCGCGGTCATCCAGCGCATGCTCGACGAAGCGGTGGCGGCGCTTTTCGAGGAGAAGGACGCCGTCAGCGCCTGGAAAAAGATCATCGAACCCGACGACACCGTGGGAATAAAGTCGAACGTCTGGAATTATATCCCGACGACGGCCGAGGTCGAGCAGGCCATCAAGCGCCGGGTGATGGACGCGGGCGTACCGGAGGACAGGATAGCCGTCGACGACCGCGGTGTGCTCCGCAACCCGGTCTTCCAGAAGGCCACGGCCCTTATCAACGCCCGTCCGGGCCGCACGCACCACTGGTCCGGCATGGGCACGCTCATCAAGAACTACATCATGTTCACGCCCAGCCCGCCGGCCTATCATCCCGACACGTGCGCCGACCTGGCGAAGCTCTGGGAACTTCCGCTCGTCAAGGGCAAGACCCGCCTGAACATCCTGGTCATGCTGACGCCCCTGTTCCACGGCATCGGGCCGCACCACTACAGCAAGGAATACACCTGGCCTTACTGCGGACTGCTCGTCAGCCGCGACCCCGTGGCCGCGGACGCGACCGGCCTGCGCATCCTCCAGGCCAAACGCCGAGAGCACTTCGGCGAGGACAGGCCGCTGCAGCCTTCGCCCCACCATATCTTCCTGGCCGAGACCAGGCACCATCTGGGTGTGGCCTCGGAGGACAAGATCGAGCTGGTCAGACTGGGCTGGAAGGAAGGAGCGCTGATCTGACATGCCGATATACGAGTACCGTTGCGCCGAATGCGGCCGGAGGAGCTCGCTGCTGTTCCTCTCCATCGCGGCGGCGGCTGAGCCGCGGTGCCCGCACTGCGGCGGCGCCAGGATGCGCAAGCTCGTATCGAGGGTCGCCGTGATGCGTTCCGAAGAGAGCCGCCTGGAGGGACTGGCCGACCCGTCCAGGCTTTCCGGACTTGACGAGAGCGACCCGGCCAGCGTCGCCCGCTGGGTGAAGAAGATGGGCCGGGAGATGGGCGAGGAGCTGGGCGACGATTTCGAGGAGGAAGTGGACCGGGCGGCGGAAGAGGCCGCCGCTTCCGGAGCGGAGAGCGGCGAGGGCGGCGGGCCCGAAGGCACCGGCGGAGCCTGGGATGAATGAAGCGATAGTCTTCATCTTGGGGGTGGTCGTCGGAGCCGTCCTGTTCCTCGTCGTCCATCTGCTCAAGCGCCGCGAGGCCAGGGAGATCGCCCGGGAACTCGTGAGCGAGACCGAAGCCGAGAAGTCGCGCGACCTCGAGCTGCTCGTGGCCAAGATCCGCGAGATCTTCGGTTCGCTCTCGCACGAAGCCCTGAGGTCCAACACAGAACAGTTCCTGAGCCTGGCCCAATCCGTCCTGTCGAAGCAGACCGTGAGCGGCGAGAAGGACCTCGAGGCCAAGAAGAAGCTCATCGACCAGACGCTGGAGTCGATGCGCGGCGACCTGAAGAAGGTCGAGGAGCTGATGGCCGCGCTGGAGAAGGACCGGGCCCAGAAGTTCGGCGAACTCGCCTCCGGCATCAGGATGACGGCCGAGCAGACGGCCCGGCTGCAGGAGACGGCCGAAAGGCTGCGTCAGGCCCTGGCCAGCACCAAGGCCCGGGGCCAGTGGGGCGAGCGGATGGCCGAGGATGTCCTGAGGCTTTCGGGCTTCATCGAGGGCGTCAACTACCTGAAGCAGAAGGTCCTGGACGCGGCCGCCTCCAGGCCTGACTACACCTTCCCGCTGCCGAAGGGCCAGAAGATCAACATGGACGTCAAGTTCCCGCTCTCGAATTTCCTGCGCTACCTCGAGGCGGAAAGCGAAGCAGAGCGCGAGGCCTGCAAGACCCAGTTCCTGCGCGACGTCCGGGCCAGGATCAAGGAGGTCACCGGCCGGGATTACATCAACCCCGAGGACCAGACCCTGGACTACGTGCTGGTCTTCATCCCCAACGAGCAGGTCTACGCCTTCATCAACCAGAACGACCCCTCGCTGATAGACGACGCCCTGAAGAGCAAGGTCATACTCTGCTCCCCGTTCACCCTTTACGCCATCCTGGCCATAATCAGACAGGCCATGGACAATTTCAACCTGGAAAGGGCGGCCGACGACATGCTCAAGCTGATGGGCTCCTTCTTCAAGGAATGGGGCAAGTACCGGGAATCGATGGACCGGATGGGCAAGAAGCTGGGCGAGGCCAGAGAGGAGTTCGACCGTCTCGTCTCGACCCGCAGCAACAAGCTGGAGAAGCCGCTCCGGGCCATCGAGGAGATCCGCAGGCAGAAGGGCATCGAGGCCGTGATAGATCTCGGGGAGCTCGAGGCCGGCGAGCCGGAGGCCGAGCCAAGAGCGCTGGGCGAGGCGTCGGAGGAAGAACCGGGCTCTTAACTCTTTCTTTTGGTGTCTGGCACCGAGGGTACCAGACGCAAAAATATGTTAACCCCTCGGGCCGAAGATCCCGGTGCCGATCCTGACCAGCGTCGCGCCCTCTTCGACAGCCACCCGCCAGGAATTGGTCATGCCCATGGAGAGCCAGGACATGGTCGCGTTGGGGATGTCGAGCGCGCGCAGGGCCTCGAAAAGGCGGCGCGTTTCCCGGAAGTAGGGCCGGGCGTCCTCCGGGTCGCCTTCGAACGGCCCCATGGTCATGAGGCCGAGCAGGCGCAGGTGGCCGAGTCCCGCGACGCTTCGGGCCAGGCTCTCGACGTCCTCCGGCAGGACGCCCGCTTTCTGAGGCTCGCGGCCGCTGTTGACCTCGATCAGCACTTCGACCGTCTTCCCGGCCGCGGCGGCGCGCCTGTTGAGTTCGACGGCCAGCTCGACCGAATCCACCGTCTCGATCATGTCGAAGATCTCGACCGCTTTCTTGGCCTTGTTCTTCTGCAGACGGCCGATCATGTGCCAGCGGACCGGCAGCGCCTCTCCGCGCATGGCCTCGACGGCGGCCCTGGCCCTTTCCGCTTCCTGGACATAGTTCTCGCCGATGATGGCGACGCCGGCTTCGACGGCCTCGACGATCTCGGCGGCAGTCCTGGTCTTGGCCGCAGCCGCCAGAGCGACGCCGGGCGGCAGTTCCTTAAGTATCGCTTTGACGTTTTCGGCTATCATGTTCATTGCACCCGTCGTTCGCGGCGCGTTAGGCATCTTGCATATCCGGCACGAGGCTCGTGCGGCGCCGCGCCAAAAAAGCGAGACAATTTTAGCACATACGTCTTGCCGGCGGGAATCTTGGGAAAACGAGGGACAGGCACCTCTGTGCCTGTGGCCGTTCGAACCCGTTTCTCTCTTGACCGGCCGGGCCCGACCTCGTATCATTCGCTCGTACCGCGTCGTCAGGGACCGGAGCACAAGGTGAGCGAGCATACGATCCGCGAGCAGATCGAGCAACTGGAGTCCGAAACTCTTTCGCCCCGGGCCTGCCTGAGCTCGCGCTCCCGGGGCCGGGTCAGGCCGGAAGCGCCGCATCCGCTCCGGACCGCCTTCCAGCGTGACCGCGACAGGATCATCCATTCCAAGTCCTTCCGCCGCCTCAAGCACAAGACCCAGGTCTTCCTGTCGCCGTTCGGGGACCACTACCGCACCCGCCTGACGCACTGCCTGGAGGTCTCCCAGATAGCGCGCACCATAGCCCGCGCTCTCAGGCTCAACGAAGACTTGACCGAGGCCATCGCCCTCGGCCATGACCTGGGCCACACGCCTTTCGGCCACGCCGGCGAAGAGACGCTGGCCCGCCTGCTGCCCAACGGCTTCCACCACTCCGAGCAGAGCCTGCGTGTCGTGGAGAAGCTCGAGTACGAGGGCAAGGGCCTGAACCTGACCTTCGAGGTCCGCGACGGCATCCTCAGGCATTCCAAGGGCCGAGGCGAAATATTCGACCCTGACGCCGCGGACATGCCGGCGACGCTCGAAGGCCAGATCGTGAGGGTCTCGGACGTCATCGCCTACGTCAACCACGACGTGGACGACGCCGTCCGCGGAGGCATCATCAAGGACGAGGACATCCCGCCGGCGCTGGTCAAGGTGCTGGGCAAGTTCCACGCCACCCGCATCGACCGGATGGTGATGGACGTCGTCGAAGCCAGCCTGGCCTGCGGACTGGAGAGGATCACGATGAGCGACCGCATCCTGAAGGCCGTCCTGGGCCTCAGGGATTTCCTTTATGATCGTGTCTACTTCAACTCGGTCGCCCGCGACGAGCTCAGGAAGACCGAGAAGATCCTGCGCGACCTATTCGATTACGTGCGGGCCAACCCCAGGGGCTACGTCAAGGAATACCCGGCCGGCGACCCGCTCGTGCTCCGGGTGGGCGATTTCCTGGCCGGCATGACCGACCGCTACGCCGTCCAGCTCTACGAAGAGATCTTCCTGCCCAAGTCCTGGCCGGTGCTCTGAGCCTGCCCGGCCAGGGTCCTCTCGACAGCGGGAAATCCCCATCATCCGTTGTAGACCGTCCGCTCCGGTCGTGGTATATATAACTCTCTTTTTCGAAGCGAGGAGGAAGGGACATGACCAGGACAGAGGCTCTGAAAAGGATCGCGACCCGGCTGCGCGTCCATTCCCTGCGCATGACCACGACCGCCGGGTCCGGGCACCCGACGACCTGCCTGTCCGCGGCCGACCTCATGGCCGCCCTTTTCTTCAGCGAGATGCGCGTCAATCCCAAGGACCCCCACGACCCGGGCGCCGACGAGTTCGTCCTGTCCAAGGGGCACGCTGCGCCGCTCCTCTGGGCGGCTTACGCCGAAGCCGGGCTTGTCCCCCTGAAGGAACTCCTCGACCTGCGCAAGGTCACGAGCGAGCTCGAAGGCCACCCCACGCCTCGCATGGAATGGGTCAAGGCCGCGACCGGTTCGCTCGGCCAAGGCCTGTCCATAGGCGCGGGGCTGGCCCTTGGCCAGAAGCTCGAGGGGGCTCCGGGCCGGACTTACGTCCTTCTCGGCGACGGCGAGTGCGCGGAAGGCGCGGTCTGGGAGGCGGCGGCCGCGGCCTCGGTCTGGAAGCTTGCCAACCTCTGCGCCATAGTCGACGTCAACCGGCTCGGCCAGTCCGACGCCACCATGCACGGCCACGACCTGGCGGCCCTGGCCCGAAAGTTCCGGGCCTTCGGCTGGGAAACGCTGGTCATCGACGGCCACAGGATGGAAAAGATACTGGAGGCCTTCAGGCACGTCGGCCGCAAGGGCAAACCCACCGTTATCCTGGCCAGGACCGTCAAGGGCAAAGGCGTTTCCTTCATAGAGGACAGGAACGGGTGGCACGGCAAGCCGCTCAAGCCCGAGGAACTGGCCCGGGCGCTCGAGGAGCTGGGCTGCCTGCCTGACGTCGACGCGCGCAAGTTCCTGAGGCCGGCGCGCAAGTTCAAGAAGTCCGGACCCGGGAGAGTGGGGCGTGTCGATTTCCCGAGGACTCGCTACACCGAAAAGACGGCCACCCGGTTGGCCTACGGCAACGCCCTCCGGGAGCTGGGCCGGGTCAACGGCTCGGTCGTCGTGCTCGACGGCGACGTCAAGAACTCGACCTACGCCGATAAATTCTTCGAGGCCTTCCCGGGGCGCTCCTTCCAGTCCTACATCGCCGAGCAGAACATGATCGGGGCGGCGGTGGGCCTGGCGGCCCGCGGCTTCATTCCCTTCGCGGCCACCTTCGCGGCTTTCCTGACCCGCGCCCACGACCAGCTGCGCATGGCGGCCTATTCCTTCGCCAACATCAAGCTCTGCGGCTCCCACGTCGGCGTCAGCATCGGCGAGGACGGGCCGTCTCAGATGGGGCTCGAGGACCTGGCTATGTTCCGTTCCATCCCGGGCTGCGTCGTCCTCTACCCGAGCGACGCTTTCGCGGCCGAAGCCTGCGTCGCCGAGCTCGCGGCCAGGCGCGGCATGGGCTACATAAGGACGACGCGGCCGGCGACGCCGCTTCTCTATTCCGCCGAGGAGAGCTTCCCGGTGGGCGGGAGCAAGGTCCTGCGCCGGAGCGACCGGGACAGGGCGGCGATAATCGCAGCCGGAATAACGGTCCATGAAGCCCTCAAGGCCCATAAGAGCTTGGCGGAAAAAAGCATCGCGGTCAGGGTCATAGACGCCTATTCCGTCGCGCCGCTCGACGAGGCTGGAATACGTCGTGAGGTGGCTGAGGCGGGCGGCCGGGCGGTCGTCGTCGAGGACCATTTCCCCGGCGGCGGGCTCGGCGACGCCGTGGCCCAGGCCCTGGCGGGAAGGGCCGCGCTCAAGCACCTCGCGGTGCGGGACCTGCCGCGGTCGGGCAAGCCCGAGGAGCTTTTGGCCATGTACGGGATAGACGCCGCGGCTGTCGCGCGGGCCGTTGAGGAGCTTGTCAAGGGCGGGGACCAAGCCTGACGGAGGACGCGGGAGGAGACGAAGACAGCCGAAAGCTCGGTCAGGACGCTTCGGCTCAGGCCGCCTTTTGCTGTTCCTGTCGCGGGAAGCATGACACGGTAAGAAAGATGAGCGAGACGCAATTTCGGGCAGTTAGCGCGCGCCGCTTTTTCAAACCGCTCCGACCGGGACGGCCGCGGTCGGCTCTGTGGTCGCTTCTCCTGCTCGCTGGATTCGCGCTCGTTTTAATGTTCCAGTGCCGCCCGGCCCGCACTGAATCCGGGCAGGTCGGCCGTAAACCCGGTTTGACAGCGGCAGCCGCCTCTCTTCAAAGCTCAGCCTCGGCCGGCCGCCGGCCGCGGCAGGAAGCCTCCAAAGGGAAAGTCACGGCCGTCTACGACGGCGACACAGTCAGGGTCAGGCTGGAGTCAGGCGAAGATAAACGCGTCCGTTTCATCGGCGTCGATTCCCCGGAGCTCGACGACAACCGGGAAAAGGTTCGGCTGATGGCCTTCCTGGCCAGGCGCTTCACGTTCCATCATCTTTACGGCCGCGCCGTGACCCTGACCTTCGACCGCGAGAGGGAGGACGCCTACGGCCGGTTGCTGGCCTACGTCGTGATGGAAGACGGACGGCTGTTCAACGAATCCCTGGTCAGGGAGGGCTTCGCCTTCGCCTATCTCAAGTTCCCGTTCGACGATGCCGTCCGCAACAGGCTCAAAGAGGCCGAGGACCAAGCCCGCCGGACGTCGAGCGGGCTCTGGCAGCCGGAGCCTTTCCCCAAGATAGCCCCGGAAGCCGTCACCGCCTCGGTCGGAAAGATCGTCACGGTCGTCTTCAGGTGCGCCGGAACTTTCAAGCGGAGCGGCTACCTCTTCCTTAGGCCCGACCGGGGAAGTTTCGAAGTGTTGATCCAGCGGAGCACGCTGTCCGCGCTCAAAGGCGACACCGATTTCAAGGGCAGGACGCTCCAGGTCGTCGGCTTCGTCGAGCTCTTCCGGGGCATGCCCCAGATCGTGGTCGGGGTGGCCTCGCAGCTCGCGGTCGTTCCCGCGCAGGCGCCCTGACGGCCGAGGTTTCCGGGGCCGGGGCGAACCGACTTTTCACTCGAGTCGGGCCATTGTGTGCTCGATGGAGCCGACCCAGCCCGACACGACGCCTTGCCAGGCCGCGGGTTCGATTGTAGAATATTGTCTTCCGGAGTTTGAACCGACAACCTAACGGAGAAATGCCATGACACGCGCGCACAAGATCACCGCTGAGCTTAAGAAGAAGCTGGAAGGCCTGGTCGGCGAGACGAACGTGGCCTCCGACCCGGAAAAGGTCATCGACTACGGCCACGACGAGTTTTCCCTCAAGGAAATCGCCAGGACGCCCGAGCTCGTCGTCAAGCCCGCCTCGAGCGAGGAAATCGCGGCCGTGCTTAAGCTCGCCTCGGCCCACGGCATACCGGTCACGCCGCGCGGCGGCGGCACGGGCCTGTGCGGCGGCTGCGTTCCTGCTCCAGGCGGCATCGTCCTTTCGCTCGAGCGCATGAACCGCGTCGTTGAGATAGACACCGAGAGCCAGACGGCCACGGCCGAGGCCGGCGTCCGGCTGTCGGATTTCAGCCAGGCCGTGGAGCACGCCGGGCTGAGCTTCCCGCCCCATCCCGGGGACGAAAGCGCCATGATCGGCGGCCTCGTGGCCACCAACGCTGGCGGCAGCCGGGCGGTCAAGTACGGGACCATCCGCAACTACGTCCGCGGGCTCGAGGTCGTCCTGCCTTCTGGCGAGGTCGTCCAGCTCGGAGGCAAATACGTCAAGAGCAGCACCGGCTACAACCTGATGCACCTGATGATCGGCTCGGAAGGGACGCTGGGCGTCGTCACCAAGGCCGTCCTCCAGCTTCACGCCAAGCCGGCCTTCACGCGGACCTTCGTCGTGCCCTACGCCGGGCTGATGGCCGCCCTGTCGACGATGTCGGCCGTCCTGAAGAAGGGCATCGTGCCCCTGGCCATCGAGTTCCTCGAGATCGAGCCCATCATCATCACCGAGGAACACCTGAACCTGCACTGGCCGAGCCGGCTGGGCAAGACGCACCTGATGATCATAATCGAGGCCTTCTCCGAGGAGGACCTCGACCGCATGTCGCAGGAAATAGGCGACATTTGCATCGAGAACGGGGCCATCAACGTCTTCATAGCCGACAGCGCCTCCAAGCAGGAGGAGGTGCTGTCCATCCGCTCCAAGATCTACGACGCCATCAAGCCGGGCACGATCGAGATCCTGGACATCTCGCTGCCCCGCTCCGAGGTCGGGGCCCACGTGCGCCGGGTGAGGGAGGTGGCCGAGAAGTTCGCGATCTGGCTGCCGACCTTCGGCCACGCCGCGGACGGCAACGTCCACACGCACATCATGAAGGCCCGCTATGAAGAGGGGAGAATGGTGCCGGTGCCCGAGGAAGAGTGGCGGCCGAAGGTCGAGCCCGTCCGGGAGGCTCTCTTTCAGGACTGCCGGGCCCGCGGCGGCGTCATCTCGGGCGAGCACGGCATCGGCTTGGTCAAGAAGCCCTACCTGCACCTTTCGCTCGGACCGGCCCAGCTCGAACTCATGCGCGGCATCAAGAAGGTGTTCGACCCGGCCCACATCATGAACCCGGGCAAGATATTCGACCTCGAGTAGGGGAGACGCGGCCGGTCGGTCATTTTTGCCCCGTCTTGACGCTATGTGATATACTTACGGCGGGGATTTAGAAAAATGAACAGGGGGTCCGTCCATGGTCGTTGAAAGGGTCACGGAGATCTACGTCATCCTCGAGAACAAGCCTTCGGTCCTAGGCGAGCTTTGCTCGACGATGGCCGAGAACAACATCAACATCGAGGCCATCGGCGTCTTCCACGACTCAGCCAAGCTGACCGTCCAGCCAAAGGACCTCAACAACGCCGTCAAGCTGCTGGGCAAGCTGAACTACATCACCGAGCTTCGGGACGTCCTGCGCGTCGACCTCGAGAACAAGCCGGGGGCGCTGGCCGAGGTCACGACTAAGCTTGGGGACGAGGGCATCAACATCGAATACTGCTACGGCACGCTGTCGCGCAAGGGCAGCACCGTTTCGGTCATCATCGACGTGAGCGACCTCGACCGGGCGCTTAGCATCCTGGGCGCCTGAGCCTTTCCGTCAGCCCGCCGGCCTTTCACCTGTATCTTGCTGCCCACGCAACGTGGCTTTCCCGGCCGCGTATGATGTAAGAATCCTGTTTATTTTGCCCCCTTTTTCGATTATTAATATGGGCATGGATACAAGAACAGACATCGGCGCGCAACCCAAACCGGCCGGGCCCGAGCTTCCCCGGGTGCTCGGCCTCTTCAGCATCGTCTCGATCGTGGTCGGCACGATGATCGGTTCCGGCATCTTCATCAACCCGGCCAAAGTGGCCGGCGATGTCGGCCGCCCCGAGCTCATGATGGCCGTCTGGGTCATCGGCGGTCTGTTGAGCTTTTTCGGGGCGCTCTCCCTGGCCGAACTGGGGGCCGCCTTCCCCCAGGCAGGAGGGATCTACATCTACCTCAGGGAAGCCTACGGCTCCATGATCGCCTTCCTTTTCGGCTGGACGCTCTTCCTGGTCGTAGAGGCCGGGACACTGGCCACACTCGCGGTCGGCTTTTCCACCAAGTACCTGCCCTATTTCGTCCGGCTTTCCGGCCTCCAGGGCAAGGTCGTGGCCGCGGCCTTGCTCCTGGTCCTGGCGATGGTGAACTACACGGGCGTGAAAAAGGGCGCATTGGTCATGAATTTCCTGACCAGCCTCAAGTTCATAGCCCTGATCGGAGTCTGCGCGGTCGTCTTCATTTTCGCTAAAGGCAGTACGGGCAATTTTATTTCATCCCCGTCAACGTCCGGTCCAGGGGGCAGTCTGCTCGGCAGTTTCGGGGTCGCCCTGGTCGCCGCCCTGTGGGCCTACAAAGGCTGGGAGACCAGCACCTACAGCGCCGGCGAGACGGCCAACCCTCAGAAGACGCTCCCCCTGGGCCTGTTCATCGGCAGCGCCGCCGTCATCTTCCTATATATCCTGGCCAACTTAGCCTATCTGTACGTTTTTCCCGCCGCCCGGATGGCACAGTCTGACCGCATCGCCGCCGACGTCATGCAGGCCGCGGTCGGGCCGGCGGGCGCCTCGATCATCGCCCTGATCATACTGACCTCCATCTTGGGGACGTGCAATGGCCATCTGCTCACGTCGCCGCGGGCCTTCTACGCCATGGCCAAGGACGGCCTGTTCTTCAAGTCGGTGGCCAGGATCCATCCGAGATATCTAACGCCGCATGTGGCCATACTCGTCCTGGCCGTGTGGGGAAGCATACTGAGCACGAGCGGCACCTTCGAGCAACTCTTCACCTACGTCATTTTCGGCTACTGGATCTTCATGGGCCTGACTGTTGCCGGAGTCATGGTGTTGCGGAAAAAAAGGCCGGACCTGCCCCGGCCGTATAAAACCTGGGGGTATCCTGTGACGCCTATCCTTTTCATCCTTTCGGCCGTGTTCCTGACCCTCAATTCCCTCATCCGGACGTTCTGGAACTCGTTCGCCGGACTGGGGGTCATCGCTCTCGGCATTCCCGTCTATTTCTTCTGGAAAGCCCGTTCGAGGAAGGCCGCGGTGCTCTTCCTGGCGGCCTTCGTCATCATGGCCGCCTCGGCCCAAGCCTTCGAACCGGGGTTGCTTTTCGATAAAACGGAGTATGCCGGCCGCCGTGCCCGGCTGATGGAGAAGATCCCCGACGGCGTCGCCGTCGTCATGGGCGCCCAACCGGTCTTGAATTATTATCCCTTCGTCCAGAACAACGACTTCCTCTATCTCTGCGGGGTCCGCGTGCCCAACGCCGTGCTGGTCGTGGACGGCGTGCGCCGGGAATCGACCCTGTTCTTCACCATCAGCGACAGGGCCGCCCGGGACGAAGGCATCCCGCTCGCCCTGGTCAAGAACACGCGCGAGGTCGCGGGCGTCGAGCGCGTCATGCCCTACGAGGCCTTCAACAATGCGCTGTCCATGTACATCGCGCAGGGCCGCGTCATTTACACGCCCTTCCAGCCGGAGGAGCTGGCCCGGGAGGCCAGCCTCGAGAAGCTGCGGACCTGGAGGAACAACATCACCCTGAACGTATGGGACGGCCGGCCGACCAGGGAGGAGCAGTTCGTGAACAGGCTGCGCCAGACCTTCCCGTCGGCCCAGGTCAGGGACTGCTCCGGCCTCATCTGGGAGATGCGGACCTTGAAGTCGCCGGCCGAGGTCGAGGTCCTGCGCCGCGCGGGCCGGATCGGCGTCAAGGCCCACGTCGAGATGATGAAGGCCGCCCGGCCCGGCATGTACGAATACGAGCTGGCCGCCCTGTTCGAGTACATCTGCAAGAAGGAGGGCGCCGAGGAGCTGGCTTACGGCGTCATCATCTCCTCCGGCGAGAACCATCCCAACGTCCATTACTACCTGCATGACCGCAAGCTCGCCGACGGCGATTTCCTGGTCGTCGACGCCGGCCCGGAGCTCAACGGCTACGATATAGACATTACGGTGTCCTACCCGGCCAACGGCCGGTTCACGGCCCGCCAGCGCGAGGTATATGAGGCCTGCAACGCCGTGCACGAAGCCTGCCTGCAGGTCTACCGGCCGGGCCTGACCGCCGACCAGGTGAGGGCCGAAGTCGACGCTATCCTCAAGCGCCGTGGCTTCGACCTCGAAAAGGACTATTTCAAGCGGATGCGAGGCTCGTTCGGTCACTACGTCGGACTGGCCACTCACGACGTCGGCGGCGGGCCGTCCGTGCTCCGGCCGGGCATGGTCTTCGCGAACGAGCCGATGGTCATCTACGCCGACGAGAACCTGGGGGTGAGGGTCGAGGACACGGTCCTCATCACCGAGACAGGCTGCGAGAACCTGACCCGCGGCCTTCCCAGGACCGCGGCCGAGATCGAGGCCCTGATGAAGGGCAAGGCCGCAGCCGACAAAGGCAGGCGTTGACCGGGCGCTCGCCCCGCGGCGAGGCCTTGACCGGACGAACCCGGCCTTTTCCAATTCAGGGCTGGTCAGGCTGGAGGTCGGGGCCATCGGCTCTGTCATCCGGTTCTCACGCAGCAGGCCGGTTCGGTATACGTTTCAGAGCACCTGACCCAAGCCGGCGGCCGGTGAGGAGCCGACTGCCGTTGTTTGTTGCCTGAAAAACAAGTCCTGTGGTATATGAGCCGGGAAGGACGGGCCGGGACGGACAGTTCCGGGCCGTCAGGGAGGTGAACGGACATGAACAACCTCAAGCGCCGTGATTTCCTGAAGATCTCAGCCGCCGGAGGCGCCGCCTGCGCGGTGCCGGGAGGCCTATTGAAGCCGGGTACGGCCGCCAGGCCACAGCTTCCGGTCGAAGCTTCGGCTCTGGCCCCCGGTCTCATCAGCCCGGGCTGCCGCCGCAGCAAGGTCCGGGTGGCCAAGCTCTACCTGGGCCTTCCGAACCCGCACTGGCCGAAACCTTCACTGGACTTGAAGCAGGAGGTCAAGTCCTACGAAGCCCGCTTCGCCGCGATGAAGGACGAGTTCGCGGACATCGATTTCGTGACGAGCGCGCTGGTCGGCGCGCCCGAGGAGGTGCTGAAGCTCGCCGACAAGCTCAAGGACGTCGACGGCATCCTGGCCATCCACCTGACGATCTGGATCGGTCCCGTCCTTGACGCCGTCCTTGAACTCAAGAAGCCCACGGTCATCTTCGCGGCGCCCTATTCCGGCCACGAGTGGGTGACCTACGGCGGCCTGCTCAAGCAGGAGAAAGGCCGGCTGGCCGATTGCCTGCTGACGAGCGACTACCGCGAACTGGCCCGGGCCGTCAGGCCCTTCCGGGCCATCCACCACCTGCGCGAAGCCCGCGTGCTCAACCTCACCACCTCGCCTTTCGAGGAGTACGCGGCCCAGGTGAAGGACAGGTTCGGGACGGAGATAAAAAGGGTCACTCTGGAGCGCGTCCAGAAGCTTTACGCGTCCGTCGCCGAGGCGCACGCCCGCCGCGAAGCCGAACTCTGGTCAAACGGCGCGGAAAAAGTGGTCGAGCCTTCCAGGGCGGAAATCCAAGCCTCGGCCCGGCTGGCCCTGGCCTTCGAGAGGCTGCTCGACGAGGAGGAGGCCACCGTCCTGACCGTGGACTGCTACGGTTCCATGTGGGACGGGACCATCAAGCTGCCGGCCTTTCCCTGCCTGGGTTTCTCGAGCCTGAACAACCGCGGCTTCGGCGGCATTTGCGAGTCGGACCTCAGGTCGGCCATGACCCACATCATCATGCAGGGCCTTTCGGGCAGGCCCGGCTTTATTAGCGACCCGACCGTGGACGAGGGCGCGAACTCCATCATCCTGGCCCACTGCATGGGCACGGTCAACATGGACGGGCCGGGAAAGCCCGGGCATCCCTACAAGCTCCGCACGGTCATGGAGCGGGAGCAGGGCGTCGTGCCTCAGGTCCAGATGAGGCTGGGCCAGAAAGTGACCCAGGCCATCCTGGTGGGCATGGACAAGATGCCTTACTTCACGGGCGAGATCGTCGCGACGCCTGTCAGGCTGGAGGACGACCGCGGCTGCCGCACCAAGATCGCGGTCAGGGTGGACGGCGACCTCGGCCGACTCTGGCGGAACTGGGGCCACGGGCTGCATCGAGTGACCTGCTACGGCGACCTCCGGCCGGAACTCAGGATGTTCGCCAAGTTCAAGGGCATCGAGCTCCGGGACGAGGCCGCCTGAGGGAGTTCTCGCGTTCCTCTGCCTTTCCGGCTGCGCGGGGATGGTCCACGCCTGTCTCAGCAGCGGCTATCACGAAAGGACATGGTTCGGTAAACCCGGTTCATAGGGCCGCACCATGGGGTTTTCTTCATGGCGACGCGGGGCTCTTGACAGGCCGCGAGGGAGGTCTAAACTATATGATAGAGGGCTATGAACTGAGATGAGGGGCTTTCTTAGGCTGGGCCCTACGGCCTTGATGCTTTTGGCGCTTTGCGGCTGCAAGGTCGCCGAGCTCGCGCCCATCGAGGGCAAGATCTTTTTCGAGGTGACGGAAGGGCACGTCCAGGGAGAGTCGGCCGGCAAGCCGCTGATCGGTTTCTGCATGGAAACAGAGAAGATATACCCCTGCTGTAATTACTCCATAAGGGCGGCTCTCGAGCAGCTCGGAGAAAATATAACCATCAGGTTGTCGGGCATCGATGTTCCCGGCGTCTGTCTTACGGCTTTGGGGCCGGCGTCAGCCGTCAAGGCCCTCGAGCTGGCCGAGGGCAGTTACGAGCTCGTCTTCAAGAAAGCCATGTTCGTCAACAGGTACCGGCTCACCGTGCGTCCCGACGCCATCGAGGTCGGCGCGCTGGCCGGGACGGCGCCGTTCACCGAGCCCAAGACGACGCTTTTCTGGCGCTTCCCGCCGAACTCGTTCGCGTATCTCTGCGGCACGACGAGCGAGACGGCCTGGATATGCAACGACTTCCTCTCGCTCCTTACGCGCGAAATAGAGCTCGAGGAGGTCACTTTCCCCGCCTACGGCAAAGTCTGTTATCCGGCCTCGAGCCAAGGCCATCAGTACGACATGCCGGCGAAGTATTTCGTCTACAAGGACGAGGCCGACTTCGAGCGGGCCGGTGAGTTGCTCCGGGCCTACGCCCAGAGCTTGCTGCGGGGAGTCCAGGGCGTCGGCCTGTCGCTTGTCAACTGGAAGAACAAACGCTATGATTCCTGGCTGATGCTTTCCCCCTGAGCTTCGCATCCCTGAAGCGGCTTGGAGAAAGCGCGTTCCGAACGGACCGCCGTCCGCATTTCAGACATCCCCAAAGGGGCGCTCGATGGACTCCGCCTCGAGGCCGCCGAGGAACCTGGCGCCGTCCTCGGTGATGACCATGCAGTCCTCGATGCGGACGCCGAACTCGCCGTAGATGTATATGCCGGGCTCGTTGCTGAAGGTCATGCCCGGCCGCAGCTCGAGCTTGTTGCCCCTCACGAGATAGGGATATTCGTGTCCTTCCATGCCTATGCCGTGGCCCAACCGGTGGCTGAAATACTTGTAGTCCGGCCCGAAGCCGGCCTCCTCGATGACCCTGCGCGCGGCGCGGTCGACGGATTCGCAAGTGGCGCCCGGCCGGGCGGCCTTGAGGGCGGCGAGCTGCGCCTTCCTCACGACGTCCCAGACTCGGCGTTGCTTTTCGCGCGGTTTCCCGAACACGACCGTGCGTGTCACGTCGGAACGGTAGCCCTCGACGCCGCAGCCGCCGTCTACGAGGACGATGTCGCCTTCCGAAAGCGTGCGCGGCGCCTGCGAGCCGTGCGGGAAGGCCGAGTTCGGTCCGAACTGCGGCCCGCCGCTGCCCATGACGCCCAGCTTCTGGTGGGCGGCCGAGATGGCCGCGGCGAGATCGCGCGGGGTCATGCCCGCCCGCATCTCCTTGAAGCCCTCGCGGTAGGCGAGCTTGGTGATGCGGTTGGCCAGGTCCATGAAGGCGATCTCCTTGGCCGTTTTTATGCCGCGGCAGCCTTCGGTGACCGGCGCGCCGTCCACGACCTGGGCCGAAGCGAGCGTCCGGCGCAGCCCGTGCACTTCGAAGGCGCGCAGGTCGGGAGCGGTGGCCAGCCTGCCAGTGGCGGCGCCGATATCCTTGAGGATGGAGCCGATCAGGGCGTAGGGGTCCTCGTGCTCTTCCCAGGTCCGGATCTCCTGGCCTGAAGGGACGAGCTCCTCGGCCCGCTTGACCTCGAAGGCCGGGCAGACCCAGACCGGTTCCTTCTTGCGGCTCAGCACGACGCCGAAGACGCGCTCGCTGAGCCACCAGTTGACCTTGAAGAAGTACTGGAGGTTCGTGCCGCCGCCTATGAAAATGGCGTCGAGCTTGTTCTCGGCGAGCAGTCGGACGGCCTTGTCGCGCCGGGCGGCATAGTCCTCTGGCGTCAGCGGTTCGACTCCCGCCAGCATGTTCTTCAGCTCCTGGGCTTCGGCCGGACGCAGCGAGACGGCCGACAAGCTGTGGGCTAGGCCCAGGGCGGCGAGAGAGATACTTCCCTTCTTGATGAAATCGCGGCGGTTGAGCGGCATCGTGTTCACCTCCACGGCTGGGAAAATATCACATTTCACGCTCCAAGAGAAGGGAGACCCAGCTCAAGAACCAGACCGGGATGGCACGGTGATCGGGCGTTGTGGGCGGAGGGCTCTCCCGCCGCGATTGTGGGCGAGAGGCTTCAGTTGACCGTGCCGTTCAAGGCCCGCGGGATTGGTTTCCCTCGAGACGCCTAAAGCGGTTCTGCGGAGGTTAAAGCCTGATGGACAGCCCGCCTCTGAACAGAAAGCCGTCCCAGACGCCGAAGTCGGCCAGCAGATGGACGCTGTCGGTGATCCTGGCCTTGAGGCCCAAGCTGAGCTGGAGTATGGGCAGGAACTTTATGGGGAAGTCGTCTTCGCCCTCCGCCAGCCTTTCGTCCCGAAGCTCGCGCAGCGTCTTGGAATCCGAATCCGAGTGCTGCTCGGTCGAGTTGTCGGGGTTGGTCAGTATGCCAGAGAAGGCGTAGACGTAGCGGGCGTCGAGAAAGGACTTGACAGTCGAAAAGCCGCCGCCGAAGGTCAGGTAAGGATGGATGCGGGCGGAGGGGAAGATGTCCCAGCGGAAGCTTAGGTGGAAGGACATGGGTTTGATCACGAACTCGGCGTTGGCCGTGCCGTCGAAAGAGGCCGTTTGGCTGGTCATCGTGTCTTCGAGGACCAGGTTAGCCGAGACATCAGGGAAGGCGACCTTGAAGCTCGAGCGCTCGACCGCCAGGCCGACGCTAAAGGAACCGTTCCGGCCGCCGGGATAGAAGCGCAGCTCGAAGCCGTAGTTGTCGCCGCTCGAGTCGAAGCGGACGCTCTGGGTGTAGTTCCTTTCGATGAAGGTCGGGTGGTCTTCCTGGATAGACTCGAGGATCCTGTCCTTGAGGTCGCTCTCCAGCGCGTCGCCGACCTTGTCCTCGACCAGGCTTCGCAGGAGGTTCAGCGTCCAACTCGAATAGTGGACGTTGAACTCCCAGTGGCCGGTCGCGGCCTGAGCGGGCCCCGCCGCGAACAGGCAGATTGAAAGCAAAGCCGCGGGCAGGAAATAAAGACTCTTTCTCATGAGTTAAGCCTCCTTTGAGTCCCGGCCTCTCGGCCGGCCCCCATGAATTGACGCATGTTACGCACAACGCCGACCGATATGTCCAATCGTCCGCGTAGATCCTGGGCTTTTATGCGTATCTATTATGGGACCGGGAAGCTTCTGTCAATCACCTCTGAGGGTGATTCCGAGGGGCAACCCTCGGACGGCCGGCTTGACTCGAGAGAAAAGATGTCAGGTATCGGGGAACGTTATCATGCCGGCTCAGCGCCGGATGACGCGGAGGCCGAAAACAGGACCTATGTCGCGGCCGTCAAGGGCCCGGAACTTGACTGTGACCTTGGTTGCGCCGCGGGTCAGCTCCTCGGGCAGGGTGTACTCCACGTCGTAGAACCGGGCCGGCGGCGAAGCCTCGATGACCTGACGGGCAATCAGCCTGTCGTTCGCCAGTATCTCGAACGAGGCCGGGCCGCGGCGGCGCTCGCCGCTGTTGTAGGTCACGACCAGCGCGTTGCGGCGGGCCGGGTCGACCGGCAGGTCGAACGCGAACCAACCCGAACCGCCTCGGCCGGCCTGCCCGCTAACTCGGACAACGGTCGCACCCTCACCGTGGAAGTTGAAATCCCGCTCGGGCTGCATCTCGCCCGGACGGACGAACGCCACAGTAACCGCTTCGAGCCGCCTGAGCCTCTGTTGCTCGGCCGCATAAGTCGCTTGCTGTTCTTTCCAGCCTGCCTCCGAGAATATGTCCCAGTAAACCGCGTACGTCCTGCGGTGGAGCCTGTAAAACGGGTAGAGGTCGACGTCGTTCGGCCGGCCGACCCCATTTGTCCTGAAATGTCCGGCCTCTCCTTCGACCGGTTTTACCCATTCGGAGGGGTCTATTCCGGCCGCCACGAAAATCGGCACGACCGGCCTTGTCGAAGGTTCGGCCTGTCTTTCGCGGCCGAAACGGATCTCCGGGCCGATGTCGCCGGCCAGCACCAGCGGCCCCCAGAGCAGCGCCGCCCGGCCCGGGTTGTCAGGCGTCGCTTCGAGCCGCAGCGTCTTGGGCATCGTCACGGTGATGACGTCGCCTGTCTTCCAGACGCGCTCGAGCTCGACGTAATCGCTGACGAAAGGGTCGGCGTCCCTCTGATAGAGCAAGGCGCTCGGCGGCAGCTCGGCCTGTCGGGCGGGCCCGGGCTCATTCGGGAAGGCCGGTCGACCGTTGACCTCGACCCGGAAGCCGTGCCGCGCCCAGTAGGGGCGGCGCAGGGCGACGACGAAGCGTCTGGGGAGCTTCAACTCGAGCCTGAGCGCGGCCGTGTCCCCCTCCGGGAAACCGGTCTCGACCGCGAGCCGGGCGCCCAGGCCGCGCAGCTCGGCGGTCGCGGGCGCGTAGATGTTGACCCAGAGCCTGTTCGGGCCCTCGTAGAAAAGGCCGTATCCGTGCAGGGCGTGGCTTTCCATGCCTGAACCGACACAGCACGTGAAGCTGCGGAACATGTCCTGGTACTCGTGCTGGACGCCGCGCCCGACCGGCACCATGTAGCAGGTGCGGCCGTCCTCGGGGTCGATGGAGGCCAGGATGTGGTTGTAGAGCGCCCGTTCGTGGAAGTCGGCGCAAGCGGCGTCGGGCAGGAACTCGAACAGCCGCCGGGCCAGCTTGATCATGTTGTAGACGTTGCAGGTCTCGGCCGTCCGGTCGTCGACACGGTCGCTGAGCTTTCCCGGCGGGCCGAAATACTCGTCCTGGCCGTTGCCGCCGGTCGCGTAGCTGTGGAAGCGGGCCACGCGGTTGAAGAAGAACGCCGCGGCCAGGAGGTCGGGCGGGTTGCCGGTGTAGGCGAAGCGGTCGAGCGAGCCGAGCAGTTTGGGGAACTGGGTGTTGCCGTGCTTGCCGGCCAGGTTGTCCTGGAAGTGGAGCAGGGGGGCGATGAAGGCCCGGTGCTCGAACTTGCAGCTCAGGTCGAGCCAGCGCCGGTCGCCCGTGTCCGCGTAGAGGTCGGCCAGGACCTCGTTCATGCCGCCGAATTCGGTGCCGAGCATGAGCTGGACCTGGTCGTCGTCGAGGCCGGAGAGTATCTTCTCGGCCCAGGCGGCGAACCCGGCCTCGAGCTCGAGCGCCGTCCGGTTGCCGGCGAAACGGTAGGCGTCACGCAGCCCGGCGAAGGTCTTGTGCAGGGTATACCAGGGCGACCAGAGGCCGTTGAGGTCGAAGCCGGCCGACTTTATCTCGCCGCGCGACAGGGCTTCGAAGGCCTCCCGGCCGCCCTCGAGAGCGCCGAGGTAGCCGTCGCCGTTCCTGTCCTGGACCTCCTTGAGCTCGCGGACGATGTAGTCGGCGCGCTCCTTGAAGCGGGCGTCCCCGGTCGCGGCGTACATGAGGCTAACCGCCGAGAGGTAGTGGCCGGCGATGTGGCCGGTCAGGTTGCGGCCGCCTCCGTCCCAGCCGCCGTAGGGTTCGGCCTTCTGCTTCAGGCCGGCCCGTATCCGGTAATAGGCCAGCATGCGGTCCGGTTCCAGCTTGAGCAGGTAGGCCGCGTCCAGGTCCTGGGCGTGCTTGAGGGGACCGCCGGTGAGGCGGACCAGGCTGAGCGGCACGGGCCTGGCCCGCTGCAGCCTTTCCTCGACCGACCTTGCGGCGGGGTGGCCGGCTTCGGCCGCGGCCGGCGGGGCAAGGGCCGACAACATCGCCGTCAACAAAGCGGCTGTGATGATTTTGCTGCCTGTTCTCATGCGACTCTCCCGGTCTTGATATCAGATATTCCGGATATTAAAACCCGGCATGGAGCAAGTCAAGCCTTGACCATGAGCCTTACGAAACCTGACGCAAGCTTGACGGCCGCCGGCCGTGCCCTGGGTTCAGAGCGATGTGTACAGGACAAAAAAGGCCCCCGGCTGGCTCAGAAATCGAAGACCCTGTCCAGCTCCGCCTCAGGCACATCGAAAACGCTGTTATGAGGCGGCAGCGGCTCGCGTGTCATGAATTCGGGGATACGGTCATCCTTGGCCGTAAAGCCGGCGCGACGATTGAACTCCCGCTCGAGCCTCAGCGTTTCCTTGCCCAGAGCTTGCAAAACGTCGTCCGGGACATCCCAGCCGTAGCGGGCCCTGAGCAGGCGGGCGATCGTCCCCTGCGGCGCAGCCGCGAAGCCGAAAGCGGCGAAGATGCAGACACCCAGCGTGTCATAGCCGGCCATGTTGACCTGGGCGGCGCGCGAAGCTTCCACCTGGACCTTCGGGTCGAGATGGTCGATCCTGGCGCGGATGGTCAGGCCGGCCGTATGGTCGGCCCCCTGCGGGGACGTGGCGTAGGTTACGCCCGTGCCTTTTATGGCCCGCGGCTCGTAAGCGGACATGGCCTGCCCTTTGACCGCCGGGACCCGGTCGACGCCCAGGGCCCGGCCCGCGGCTGTAGCGCCGTCGCCGAGCGCCCGGCCGAGCGGAGTGCCGAGCCGCACCTCCTCGAGAAGAGCCAGCGCCCGTTCGCCGTCGCCCCACCTCATCAGGCCGGCTTCGGCGGCCACGCCCAGCGCCGCTCCGAGCTCTATGGAGTCCAATCCCAGGTCGTTGGCCAGCCGGTTCAGCCTGGCGATGACATCCAGGGAATCGATGCCCAGGTTCGAGCCCATCAGTCCGATGGTCTCGTATTCGAGGGCCGACACGACCGCCCGGCCCTTATCGTCCCCGAAAATGTTGGAGCATTGGATGACGCAGCCGGGCATGCAGGCATGGGTGGGGGTGCTTTCGCCGCCCCGCTTTAAGAGAAGTTCCCGCAAGGTCTCTCCCGAGATCCTGTCCACGCCTTCGAAGCGGCCGGCAGAGAAATTGCGCGTCGGCAGGCCGCCGAAAGCGTCGCACATGTGCGCCATGGCGGCTGTGCCGTAATCGCGATAGACGGCCGTCTGCGGGTGCTCGAGCAGGGCCTTGATGTAAGCGCTGCGGGCCGCGCGAAAAGTAGCTTCATCGACGATGGGCGGGTTTGAACAGCCGGTCGCGTCGAAGACCACCGCTTTCAGCCCCTTGGAGCCCATGACCGCTCCGAGCCCGCCGCGGGCCGCGACCCGCGACGGGACGAGGTCCTTGTCGAGATTCAGCACGCCCGCTGCGGCCAGACCCGCTTCGCCGGTCGGGCCGATGACCGCCATGGCGGCCTTCCGGCCGTATCGCCGCAGCAGTCTCGACGCCGACTCGTAAACCCCCAGGCCCGCGAGGTCGTCGGCCGGGTCGAAGCTCGCGCCCTGCCGGTTCAACCGCAGCACCCACGGGCCGGGCGAGGCGGGGACGTCCTCGATGATCAACGCCTTGAGGCCCAGCCGCGCCATCGTCAAGCCGGTCGTACCGCCGGCGTTGGATTCTTTCACGCCGCCGGTCAGCGGCGACTTGCCGCCGACCGAAAGCCGGTCGCAGGATGAAAGCGTTTGCCCGGCGAGCAAACCGGGCGCGAAGATCAGCCTATTGCCCGGGCCGAGCGGGTCGCACCGCGGGTCTGATTCGTCAAGCAGGACGCGCGCGGTAAGGCCTCGCCCGCCGAGACGCGTCCAGGCTTCAGGGACAGGCTCCCTTCTCAACTCTTGATTGCGGACATCAATCCGCCATACTTGCATCTCGGCCGCCGGGACTCTGGTCAAGGATCTGGAAAAACTCTTTCGGTCCTCTGATGATGATAGGTCCACTCAGCCGGGTTGTCAACTAAACGACCGGCTCTGGCGCCGGGCGTCGTTCGAGTCTGTTCATCCGATTACGGTGATGAAGTAGTGCAACCTGGGCATGAAGGCGGTCATGACGTTGTCGACCGACAGCACGCCGGAGATCAGGTTGAAACCTGTGAGCGAAATCATCACCGCCGCCGCCAGGATCGCTAACCTTGTCCGGATCTTCATTTTATCCTCCACTCTTCGATCTTCTTTCCTCTGTCACTAATGAATACGCTTCAGGAGGCCGGAAAGTTCCTTTTAATTAATTACGCTCGAAAGGGGGCGCTGGTCGTCATGTGAGCGACGGTTAGGCCTTGTTGCCCGGTCAGCGTTCTGAACGGGGCGGTAAAGAAGATAGACGGACGGCCGTCGAGGCCATCGAGCATAGTCTCATCGGTCTGCCGGCGGAGCCGGCCGCCGTCATCGCCGCGGTCGAAAGCGTCTACCGCCGGCTGAACGTGCGGTCGCCGGGTATCGAGCCGGCCGACTGGGCGGCGGCTGTCCTCAAGGCCGCGGGCCTCGAGCCATGAAAGGCCGCTCCTCGCGGATCCAGGCGAGGGTCAGGTCCAGCGATGTCCTTATGCCGGCTCCGCTTCACCTGGGATAGAGCAGGGCGTTCAGCAGGAATTTGTAGGTGCCGTGCGACTGCGCCCTGTGCTGGCTCCTGACACCGATCAGGATGATGCGGCCCTTCTTGTATTGCGTATCGACGACCGCGGCCTTCCTGGCGATGAGGTCCTCGCCGAGAAGCCAGCCGCTGAGCAGCACCCCGTCCTCGGCGTAGCTGGCCACGACCTTCCGGTCCCACTCGTTGGGCGGGATGGAGGTCTGGAAAGCCAGGCTGTCGACGAACATGGCCGCGACGGTCCTGTCCAGGCCCCAGCCGAGCGGGGTCGTGTTGTCGACGTCCAGCTTGAGGATTGAGATGGGGCAGAAGAACCTCGTCCGTTCGACCCTGTCCAGGACGTTCCTGGCCTGCACTCCGAGGTCGCTCAGGGCCAGCCCGCAGGCCTGGTTGAGCGTCACGACTATTCCGCCCTGCTCGACGAAAGCTTTCAGAGCCTCGACACCCTCCTTCTCGATGCCTCCTTCGTACTCGGGGGGCATAGGGGTGAAGAAACGGGCGTACTCGGACTGCTGTCCGGGCCGGCCGCTCTTGATCATCTCGGGGTTCTCGCTGGCGAAGACGATGACGTCGTAGTCGGCCTTTAGGTTGACCTTCTTTTCCTTCGTCCCCTTGAAATCGGAGTTGTGCATCGTCTTATAAGGTATGCCCATGTCGTCGAAGACGAAGCGCGTCCAGCCCTCGTCCATGTTGCCCCGCCAGGACTGGTAGAGCCCGATGCGGGGGCTCTTGATGAGCACCTTGTCGGCGGCGGCGAACCCGGCCTCGTCCAGCCCGCGAGCGTTGAGCCGCAGCTTCTCGAGCAGGCCGGGCAGTGATTTCCTTGCCTCCGGTGTATTTTTGACCAGGAAGCTCCCGGCCGCGACCTCGCCCTTGCCCGGCTTGAGCGGCGTTTTAAGCCGGTGGACCTCGACCCTATCCTTGAGCAGGGCGAAAGCCGCCGCATAGGAGGCGTTGGCCCGGGAGTCGAGCACGAAGTAAGGCGCTTCGGCGGGCAGGCCCAGAGCGGGCGCCGGGACGGTCTCGAGCTTTTCCAGCCTGGCCTCGAAGGGCTCATCGACCTGATCGCAGCGGACGCCCATCTGGAGGGGCAGGGTCCAAGCGGCGTTGTCGTAAGGGGGCACCGGCGGCCCGCCGGGGTACTGCCTGATGTCGGGGTACTTCTGTTTCTCGAGCAGGGCCCAGGCGTAGGCCTTGTAGGGCTGGGAAAGCAGGACCACGAAGCTGCCGGCCGGGTAGAGGCGGCCGTCGGCCACGAACTGTTCGGCGGCCCGGTGGATCTCGACCCCGCCGAACTTGAGGACCTCGAGCATCTTGAGAGTCGTCGGGTAATCGGGCTGGTCGGCCGTGATGACGAAGGCGAAAGGCTGGTTCTTCTCGGTCTTCTCGACGCTCTCCTTTGAGACCAGGTAGGAACTGTAGAGAAAGTCCGTGCGGTAGAGGGCGCAGGTCTTGACCAGGCTCATCGAAAGCGTCAGCTCGTAGTCCACCAGGTCGCGCAGCCGCCACCAGCCGCCCGGCCAGGGGTCGACAAAGTCCATGCGGCGCTGGACGTAGTCGTTGGGCACCTCGGTCGGCTCGATATAAACCGGCGAGGCCACGCGCACCGAGGCCATCTCGCTCAGCAGGCCGATGGTGTTATGGAGCCAGGAAGTGTCGTCGCAAGCCCCGATCCACCAGCCCGTGTAGCTGCGGCCGTTGACCACGCCCTTGAATCCGTTCTTCTGCAGGTCGAAGGCCATGTTCATCCCGCACAGGTTGACGCCGCGCCAGACGAGCGGATGGATGTTGGGCAGGGGAGGGTCCATGAAAGGCGGCACGAACAGGCGGGCGCCGGTCGAGCCCATCTGATGCTCGTCGATGTGGACGTGAGGGAACCAGTCGTGGTAGAGCACCTGCGTCACGGCCCGGGTCTCGGGCAGGTTGAACATGAACCAGTCGCGGTTGTTGTCGTGGCCGGCGTAATGGTGATAGAGCCAGGGCATGTTGCCGCCCTCGTACTTCGTGCCCACGTACTTGTGGTACCAGTCCACGACCATGACGTTGCCGTCCGGGTTGTGGGAGGGCACCAGCAAAACGATGACGTCCTTGAGGAAGCCGGGGTCGAATGGCGTCTTGCCGGTCACGAGGTCGTAGGCGAACTCCATCGACATCTGAGAGGCGGCGATCTCGGTCGCGTGCAGGCTGCAGGTTATGAGCAGGATGGCCTTGCCGCGGGCGGCCAGCTCTTTGGCCTGGTCCGGCGAGAGCCCGCGGGCCATCTTGAGCCGCCGGGCGATGTCGCGGTACTCGTCGAGCCGGGCCATGTTCTCCTCGGCCGTGATGACGGCCATGATGATGGGCTTGCCGAGCGTGGACTTGCCGATCTCGACCACCTTGAGCATGGACGATTCCTGGTCCAGCTTCTGTAAGTAGGCCGTGATCTGGCTGTAGTCGGCGAGCTTGCGGTCCTCGCCGACCCGGTGGCCGAGAAAGGCCTCGGGCGAGGTCTGGGCCGTGAGCCCGGACACAAGCAGAAACAGCAGAGTCCCGGCGGCGACCAACGCCGTCCTTAACCTTTTACCCTGGGAATGCATGCGCGCCTCCTGGCATACGGATATGAAGGATTCTAAATATCACCAAGGCTGAGGCGTGTCAAACGGCGAATTTCCGGGGGGCCGCGTATACTAAGAGAACCGGGGTCTTGGCCGGCGCGATCTTCGTGTCTTCGTCGCGGCTCAGAGCGCGAGGGTTTCGTGCGCGACGAGAAGCGCGCCTTGGATCGGCACGCCGTAGGGGCAGGCCCGCTCGCAGGGCGCGGAGCAGCCGGAGCAGGCGTCGGCCCTGGCCCCGGGTATCGCCGCGTAGAGCTCCATGGCCTCGCGCTCACGTCCCTGGCCGGCGAAGTACTGCTGGTAGCGCATGATGGTGTTGACCGGGACGCTGTGCGGGCAGCTCGGCTCACACAGGCCGCAGGCGTGGCGGCAGTAGAGGTCGCCGCAGCCCTTGCGGTAGGCTTCGAGCTTGGAGGCGGCGGCGCCGTCGAGCCGAGTGCCGGAAAGACGGATGAAAGCGTCGAGCTCGGTGTAGTTCCGGGCCAGGCAGCAGACAGTGCTCACGTTCGGGTTGCTGAGGACGAACTTGACGGCGGCGTCCCTGATCTCCTCCGGGTTGGTCAGGTTGTGCTCCTTGATGAATTCCCGGGCGGCCTCGTACTTCTCTTTGTATCTTTTAAGGCCCTCCGCGTAGAGCGGGTCTATCTTCTGCTGCTTCTTCTCGGCCTGCTCCACCCGGTTCTTGAGCGTCTCGTAGATGGCGATGGGCGTCGTCTTCATCAGGGCCACGCCGATGTTCTTCGCGCGGGCGAGCTCCAGCACTCTCTCCGACCTGTCGTAGCGCAGGAAGTTGTAGGCCATGAGAAAGACGTCGAAACGGCCGTCCTCGGCCGCCGCCGAGAGCACTTTCTCCATCGTTTCCTCCGGGTCCCGGAACCAGAAGGAGCCGTGGTTCGAAACGCCCACGTGCCTGACCCGTCCTTCGGCCTTGAGCTCCCGCATGGCCTCGTGGAAGCCTTCGGTCTTGAGGAGGTCGGCCCGCTCCGGCATGTGCATCATCAGGCAGTCGACATAGTCGGTCTGGAGCTCTTCCAGGGCCTTGCGGGCGCGGGCGACGAAGCCCTCCTTGCTTTTGTCCTCCAGGACCTCGAGCTTGGTCGTGATGAAGAGCGACTTGCGGTCGAAGCCTTTGACGGCCTTGCCCAGGATCCTGTGGTGACCCGGGTATTCCTCGGCCGTGTCGATGTAGTTCATGCCGGCCTCGAAAGCGCGGCGCAGGACGCCCTCGTCCATGATGGAGCCGCAGGCGAGGTCCGAGACCCTGAAGCCCGTCCGGCCGAGGGTCCGGTATTCCTTTATTTTCAAGCCAAGTCCGGGGGTCGACTGGTTTCGGGCGTTTGCGTTGGAGCTCCCGTCGGATGATGCCGGAACCGCCAGGCCCAGGCCGGCGCCGACCAGCCCAGCCGCCGACTTCCGGAAAAATCCACGTCGCGAGAGCGAGCCCGTTTTCGGGTCATGAATAGTCCGAACGTTCTTCTTCGCGTCCATCTATTACTCCTTTTCCGGCCGGCGCCGGCGCGACGCAATCTGCGGACGGCCGCATGACGGGCCTTTCTCCGCCTCGGGTCAGGCCTGAACCGGGGGCAAGGCCGGAAGGCGAGCTTACCAGCATCTGCCCCTACGGTCAATTACAAAGACGGGACGGCAGGAGCCGCGTCTTGGTCGCTCAAATGCCCGGGCGTCCGTTATTGAAGAGCGGAACTCATATCCGTGGCCGGGCCGCCGGGCCTTCAACGACGGTAATGCCAGCCTGCTAATCGCGCGACCGGCGGATGAGGAACATGCGCAGCAGCTGCGTCGCGGCCATGGCCGTGGAGGCCACATAGGTCAGGGCGGCGGCCTTAAGCACGTGACGGGCGCCGTCGAGCTCTTCGCCCGATAGATAATTCCGCTCCCCGAGCAGGGTCACCGCCCGGCGCGAGGCGTTGAATTCGACCGGCAGGGTAACGACGGAGAAGACCACGGCGGCCGCGAAGAGCAGGATGCCCAGGTCCATGAGGATGCTGGGGCCGCTCTTGCTGAAGATGAAGCCGATGAAGAAAAGCGGGAAGGCCAGCGTCGAACCCAGGCTGGCCACGGGGTAGATCAAGCTCCTCAGATGCATGGGCGCGTAGCCCTGGTGGTGCTGGAGGGCGTGGCCGGCCTCGTGAGCGGCTATGCCCAGGGCGGCGATGGACTGGCTGTCGTATATCCCTTCCGAAAGGCGCAGAACCCTTGTCCTGGGGTCGTAATGGTCGGTCAGGTTGCCCGGGATCCTCTCCACCTTGACATCGCCGGCCCCGGCGGCCTGGAGCAGCTCCGAGGCCACCCTGGAGCCGGTCAGACGGGACGAAGAGACGACCCGGCTGTACTTGGCGTATGTCCCCCTGACCTTGGCCTGGGCGTAAAGGGCCAGGAGCAGGGGAGGGATGAGCAAAAAGAAAGTGTAGTCCCAGAAAAACATGGAAACCTCCGCTAATTCAGAAGACTATTATACAGGAAAGCGGCCGGGCTTGGAACGGCTCGACCGTCCGGTCCGGTTCCCGGGCCGCGGCTTTCCACGGTATCCGGCGCGTCTTCAATATCAGCCCGGCCCCGGTTCGAAGGGCGCCGCCGTTTGTTGAGAACAAGCGGGCTTTTCTGTAGAATAGGCTCGGCCGTGCTAGACGGGGAGCCAGCGGTGCCCTGTAACCCACAACCCGCTCCAGTGGGGTCGAATTCCCTGCCTAGGCGCCATGATTTCCGGGCCGTACCCGGGTGCGCAGCGTTGAAGGCCGGGGCCCTGTGCAAAGAGCTGTCCGCGAACCCCGCCAGGACCGGAAGGTAGCAACGGCAGCGGAACGGCTTCTTGTGCTGCAGTCAGCCTCTCCTGAGCCGGCGGCCCGGGCAACGCGGGGGTCAGAACGTCGAAGCCGGGTGCACGGCCGCTTTTTTCGGCGCTTCTTTCAAGCTTATGCCTCTCCCACCGGCTTGAACAGGCCGAGCTCCGCGACGAGACGGGACATCTCATTCTTGCCTTCTTCGCTGAGCGGCAGAAGGGGAGGCCGGGGCAGGCCGCCGTAAAGCCCGCGCAGGTCTTGGGCGTACTTCAAACCGGCGATCCCGTATTTCTCCGTTACGGCCTTGTTCAGAGGCACCAGGGCCAGCTGCTTCTCTTTGGCCTCGTCCATCCGGCCGGCCCGGAACAGCCTGTAGATGTCGGCGGCCAGCTCGGGCGCGGCGTTGGCCACGGCCAGGATGGCTCCGCGTGCCCCCATGCCGAAGCCGGGGTAAAGCACGTGGCCGGAGCCTAGGAAGTAGCGGAAGCCCGTCGGCGCCTCCCGGATGACCTCGGCCAGCACCGGCAGGCTGCCGGAGCTTTCCTTCAGGCCGATTATATTCGGATGGCCGGCGAGCTCGACGACCAGGGCCGGGTCGAGCGCAATGCCCGTCGTCTGAGGTATGTTGTAGATGATGACCGGGACGCGGCATTCCTCGGCCAGCGTGAGGTAATGTTTTTTCAGCGCCTCCCGGGTCATGCGCGCCTTGAAGTACGAAGGCGGCCGGACCAGGGCGGCGGCTATGCCGAATTCGGCGGCGGCGGCCGTGAACTCCAGCGTCCAGCGCGTCGATTCCCGGGCCGTGCCGACGATGACGCGTTTGTCAGGGGCCGCGGCCTTGACCGTCGCCTCCACGAGCTCCAGCGATTCGTCGTCGGTGAGATACACGCTCTCGCCGGTCGTCCCCAGCACCACGTAGCCCGCCACCTCCGTCCGGTTGTACTTCTCGATGTTGGCGGCGAGCTTCTCCGGCGCGATCCTGTCGCCCACGAAGGGCGTCGTCAGGGCTATGAAGATGCCTTCCAGTTCGTTATCCATCAACCGTCTCCTTGGCCTCGTCTTTTCTTCGCTCTTGTCATCTCGGCCTCGATCTCGCGGAGCTCGCGCTCTTCCAGCCCGAAGTAATGGCCGACCTCGTGAAGGACGGTCAGCCTCACCTGTTCCTTGATCTCGTCCGGGGTGCGGCAGATCCTCTCGATGGGCCTTCGATATACGACTATGACGTCGGGCGGCGTGTTGCCGTAGCCCGCGCCCGGGCTGCGGTGCTTGTATGGCACACCGTGGTAGAGGCCGAGCAGGTCCCGTCCCGGCGGCGGGTCGTCCTCCACCATGACGGCCACGTTGTCGATGAGCCTGCGGAACTGGCGGGGTATCTCTTTCAGGGCCTCCTCCACCAGGGCCTCGAATTCGGCGCGCCCCACGCCTGGCGCGAACGGGCTTTTGTCCGAGGGCCGGAACCGCCTTTTCATCTCTCGATGCCCTCCCTGGCCTTGACGCCGCGTTCGTGGTAGTGACGGACGTTCTTCATCTCGGTCACGAGGTCGGCCCGCTCCAGGACCGAGGCCGGCGCGCCTCGGCCGGTCAGCACGAGCTCCACGGACTCCGGCCTGCGGTCCAGGAACTCGAGCAGCTCCTTTTCCGGCAGGATGCCCAGGTCCACGGCCACGTTGACCTCGTCCAGGACGACTATCCTGTAGCGGCCGGAGAGCATGGCCGCCTCGGCGGCGCGAAGGGCCCGGCGCGCCCGTTCGGTGTCCTCTTCTTCAGGGCCCTTGTCGGTTATGTTGACGAACTCGCTGCGGCCGAACCGCTCGATCGTCACGAGCGGCGCCAGGCGGGCGGCAGCCGCGTGCTCGCCAGAGGGCCGGCCTTTCAGGAACTGGGCGATGTAGGTCCTGAAGCCGTAGCCGGCCGCCCTCAGGGCCAAGCCCAGGGCGGCCGTGGTCTTGCCCTTGCCGTCGCCGGTGTAGACCTGCACCCGACCCTGGAAAGGGGACTTCTCTTTTGGTCGCTCGGACATCTGCGTCAGGCCCATTTTTGCCCAACAGACCTGTTTTGTCAAAGCCGGAGGTCAGCCGCTGCTTCGGCCGCGCGAGCTTTCAACCCCAGGGGCCTTATGTTATAATCGCGGCATGCTGGACCGGAAATTCCTGCTCGACAACCTCGAACTCGTCAGGCAAAGGCTCGAGACCAGGGGACAGAAGATCGACCTCGACGCCCTGGCCCGGATCGCCGCCGAAAAGAAAGAGGTCCAGAAGGCGGTCGAGGAGCTTCGGTCCCGCAAGAACAGGGCCTCTGCGCTCGTGGCCAGGCTGAAAAGAGAAGGGGGCGATGTTTCCGGCGTCATCCTCGAGATGCGCAAGGTAGACGACGAGTCGGACCGGCTTGAAGCGCGCCTGAAAGAGCTGGAGGAAACCGCCCGCGAGCTCACGCTCAGCATCCCCAACATCCCGCACGATTCGGTCCCTGTCGGCGCCGGTTCGGTCGACAACGTCGAGGTCCGCAGGTTCGGCCAGCGGCCGGAATTCCCTTTCAACGCGAAGTCCCACTGGGACGTCGGCGAGAAGCTCGGCATATTGGACTTCGAGAGGGCCGGCAAGCTGGCCGGTTCGCGCTTCGCCGTCTATTTCGGAGCAGGCGCCCGGCTCGAGCGCGCCCTCATCAATTTCATGCTCGACATCCATACCAGGGACAGGGGCTTCCGGGAGGTTTTGCCGCCATTCATCGCCAACGCCGAGAGCCTGACCGGCACCGGCAACCTGCCCAAGTTCAAGGAGGACCTGTTCAGGCTCGAAGGTTACGACTTGTATCTCATCCCAACGGCCGAGGTGCCGCTGACCAACCTGCACCGCGGCGAGATCCTGGAAGGCGGCTCGCTTCCCAGGCGCTACGTCGCCTGGACGCCTTGCTTCAGGAGCGAGGCCGGCTCCTACGGCAAGGACATCCGCGGCCTGGTCCGCCAGCACCAGTTCAACAAGGTCGAGCTGATGACCTTCAGCCTGCCCGAGAGCTCTTTCGACGAGCTCGAGTACATGACGGCGTCGGCCGAGGAGGTGTTGAAGCGGCTCGGCCTGCATTACCGGGTGGTCCTGCTCTGCACAGGCGACATGGGTTTCGCCAGCGCCAAGACCTACGACCTCGAGGTCTGGATGCCCGGCCGGGACGGCTTCATGGAGATTTCGTCCTGCTCCGACTGCACCGATTTCCAGGCGCGGCGGGCGGGCGTCCGTTTCAGACGCGGGCCCAAGGACAAGCCCGAGTTCGTCCACACCCTGAACGGTTCCGGGCTCGCGGTCGGCCGGACGGTGAGCGCCATCCTCGAGAATTTCCAGCGTGAGGACGGCTCGGTGGTCGTGCCGGAGGCCCTGCGGCCGTACATGGACGGCCTTGAAGTCATCACAGGCTGATTCCCCTCACGCCTAGCCGGCCTTGCCGGTTCGACGCCGCCCCACGCGGCGCGTTTGTAATTCACCTGGAACAGACGGCGATGAATTCCTTCGAGTCCCTGTTCAGCCGTCGTCCCTTGAAGTCCCCCAGCATCGCCCGAAGCCTCAACCCCGACCTTTCTATAAGGTGCTCCAGCTCATAGCGGAAGTAGAAACGCATGGTGCACTGCCATTCCCGGGAAACTCGACCTGAGTCGCCGTCCCAGACGAACTTCATTCTGGAAAAGGTGAGCTGGTCGACCAGGCTGGACTGGGCAGCAATATATCTCCGCACCCATTTGCCGGGGGCGTATTCGCCGCTGAAATCCAGATGTTCGCGGATGCCTTCGGCGATAAGCTTGGGGTTGGGTACGAAGAGGTCGAAGATGAGAAGCCCGTTTTCAGCGAGGTGTTGACCCATGTTGCGCAGGGCCGCAACCTGATCCTCCACTTTGAGCAAATGGGACAGGACCCGGAAAGGCGCTATGATCAGGCCGAATTTCAGGTTGAAACTGAAATCGACGGCGCTTTGAAGGCTCACTCTGCGGCGATGTTGCGGCGCCAGGTTCCTACGAAGGCAGTTGAGCATGCTCGCGCTGGTGTCTATCCCATAGATATCGGCCCCGGCCGCCAGGGCCCGACGAAATATGCGGCCCGTGCCCACTCCGACCTCGAGAACCGGACCGTCGGCCCGACGTATCTTTTTCAGGTAGAAATCCAAGTCCACCGCGTCCCGCAGGTTGGCATATACCAGGTCGTAGAAACGCGCGACATAGGAAGGGTAATCAGATTGCTTCATGATATCTCTCCGTTTCTCGGCTAAATGATATGCTGAAAATTGGAATAATCAAAAGGGAAAAGCGAGGTCATATAGAGAAAGCGGGCATTGATGGCTGCTTGGAGCCATGTTCGCGCCGGAGCGCGGCCGCCTTGCGCCCGGAATCCGGACGGGTTAGAATTGGCCTGCGCGCCGGAGGGATGGCCGAGTGGTTGAAGGCGGCGGTCTTGAAAACCGCTTTCCGGTTCTCCGGAACGGGGGTTCGAATCCCTCTCCCTCCGCCAGACGCTGCCTTTGTGGGCGGGGCCTTTTTCATGACCCGGGAGTTTTCGTTATCTTCCAGGTCAGGCTGTAGGCGAAACGGCTCCCCGGCTTGGACGGGCGCCGGGAGCTCCCGCCGAGCATCTCCGGCAGGTCGACGAGCTCGATGTAGCCCGAATCGTTGTCCGATGTCCAGCGGGCGCTTCCCGAGAGGACCTCTTCCTTGGACATCTTCGCCCGAAGAGTGAGGCTGAACCGGCCCACCGTGACCGAGTGCTCGCGGTACTCCTGGCAGCGGGGCGGGCTCGACCGGGACAGACCGAGAGCTTTCAGCGCGGGCACGTCCATGGGCTCGAGCACGAGCTCGTAGTAATCGGTCATCCCGAAGGCCGCGGCTCTCTCGCCCACACCCCCGAGTCCCGCAAAAGAATGCAGAATGAGGGCCATGGGGTTGGAGTTCCTGACCGGGTAGATCCCCGAGCCGGTGTGCTCGGAGAGCAGCGTCGCGCATCCCGGCTCGGGCTTCAGGTCGGTCGCCTTGTCGCGGTAGGTCCAGGTGAGGGACACGCCCGCCGGCTCGAACATCACCATGGGCGGCCTCGACCCCGCGAGCTTCCGCAGGGGACCGGAGACGACGGCCACGAATTCGCCCTCGTGGCGCGTCGGCGCGTTCGTGGAATCGTAGGCCCACGTCTTTTCGAAGCGTAAGTCGAGCGTGTAATCGCCGCGGGTGACGGCGACCGTCGTCTCGGCGATCTTGTCTCCCTTCCTGGTCCTGGAGAGCGGCCAAGCGTTCTCCGGCCGGATCTCGCATGAGCTGTAGACCGTGACCGTGTCGCGGGTCACGGCCTTCTTATCCGGGGCCTTGTACCGGATCTCGGGCCCGCCTTCGCCGACCACGAACGCCTTGGCCCGGGGATCGTCCTCGCATGCCGCTCCGTTCAGGATATCCCCCTGCTCGGCCTTGACGACCACGCGGTTGAAAGGCCTGGGCTTTCGGCCTTGGGCGTCGCGGAGGTCGAGAAGCTCCAGCTCCCATTCCTGGCCCGCTCCGAGCTCGGTCGCCTTGTGGAGGAGGTCCAGACGGGCATGGGTCGGCCGTCGCTCGAAATCCTCGAGGAGCGCTTCGATGGGTCGCACGCCCTTCATCACCGCGTCCGAGTTCGTGAACATCCGGTTCGCGCAGGCCGTGTACGAGTTGATGCCGCTCGTCACCGACCATGAAGCGACCTTTTCCCGCGGCGACCCCTCATAGAAAAGGTCGATAGTCAGCCGGTTCATCACCGCCGAGCCGTCCGCCCCCCGCTGGTTCAGGTTCTCCTCGTACTTAGCCTCGAAGACGTACTCCGGCGGCTCGGCCTTCGACCCGAAACGGGCCGCCTCGGGCCCAGGCACGGCGATGTCGGTCCGCTGGAGATGGAAGCACGGCGAGGTCAGCGTCTCGGCCAGACGGGAGATGAGCGACTCCCGCAGGACAACGCCGGTCGCCCCGGCGTCGGCCGACCCCACAATGGCCCGGCGGGCGCATCCCCCGCAACCGGAAGCGCCTGTCTGGGGGTTGCCGGCCGGGGCGATGCTGGAAAGGATAAAGAACGAAAAAAGCGGGATCCCGATGATGAAACGCATCGGCCGAACAGTCATGTCACGCCTCAGATGCGACAGGCTCCTAGTTCCCTGGTATGCGCCAAAGGTTATAACTTATCTGTTATCCTGTCAAGGAGCTGGGCCCCGAAGCGCAGTCGGCAAGAAGCCGTTTTGATTCTAGTCGGCGCGTCGGGCTCGAAGCGGCCGGATACGCGCTCGGGCGCCGCCGTTTTCCTGCGCGAAGGCGGCTGGAGTCGGTTTGACCGGCCGGAGAAAAATGTTAAAATAGCCTGGTCACACCCAGCGGAGAGGTGCTGGAGTGGTCTAACAGGAGCGCCTGCTAAGCGCTTGTCTCGGCCTAAACCGGGACCGCGGGTTCGAATCCCGCCCTCTCCGCCATTACAAACCCGGCAGTAAATCCCTCATCCGTTGTGTTTTAAAACGGACTCGCGTGAGGAGCGCAAGGCCCGCCAGATCAGATAAGAATGTAGGCCTAATGCGTTCGGATCAACAGGAAAAAGAAGGAAAACGGGGGCCGGGAAATAGGGAACAGGGGCGGGAAAACAGGGGACTACTACCGGCCATGAGCGCTTAGTATGCAGTCGGTACCTGACCCCCTTTTCCATCCGTTTCTTCCGTTTTCCCGGCGCTTTTCGGCGCTGCGCCGCCGCTTCCTGAGCTCGTTCAGATACATAGGTGACACGATGGGCTATGATAGGTGCCGCC
>CAYWJT010000004.1:0-40996 GCA_964458655.1 uncultured Eubacteriales bacterium
GCAGGCGACTTGGCGGAGGGTCAGCCTTCGAGGCGAGAGAGCGAGGGCATGCCGGAACGGCACGGCGAGCATGTCTGAGCCTCTCTGGAGGCGAGTTGCGCAGCCGCCGAGCGCTCGAGCCGAGAAGGCGCCCGGACCCGGAGCAGGGAGCCGAGCCATCCCCGTCTTGCCCCCTTTCTGTTGCATTACGCCCCTGATTCGCATATACTTATATCTTCTTTACAATTGAAGATTTCGTCCGGAAAAGAGAGTGATGTTTTATTTTCAATTCAAGGAGCAGAACTGATGCGCAGGGTCATCATCATGGGGGCCGCGGGCCGAGACTTCCACAACTTCAATACCTATTTCCGCGGCAACCCCGCCTACAGGGTCGTGGCTTTCACCGCCACCCAGATCCCGGACATCGCGGGCCGCAAGTACCCGGCCGAGCTGGCCGGCAAGCAATATCCCAAGGGCATCCCCATTTTCGCCGAAACGGAGCTCGTCGACCTCATCAAGACGCACAAGGTGGACGAGGTCTATTTCTCCTACAGCGACGTCTACCATGAGTATGTCATGAACAAGGCCTCCGAGGTCATGGCCGCCGGCGCCAGCTTCGTCCTGCTCGGGCCCGACGACACCATGATCAAGAGCCGCAAGCCGGTCATCTCCGTCTGCGCCGTGCGCACCGGCTCGGGCAAGAGCCAGACCAGCCGCAAGGTGGCCTCCCTGCTCAAGGACAAGGGCCGCAAGGTCGCCGTCATCCGCCACCCCATGCCCTACGGCGACCTGGTCAAGCAGAAGGTCCAGCGCTTCGCCGACTACGCCGACCTCGACCGCCACGAATGCACCATCGAGGAGCGAGAGGAGTACGAGCCTCACATCGACCGAGGCATCGTCGTCTACGCCGGAGTCGACTACGGCGCCATTCTGCGCCAGGCCGAGAAGGAAGCCGACGTCATCCTCTGGGACGGCGGCAACAACGACTTCCCCTTCTACCGCAGCGACCTCGAGATCGTGGTCGCCGACCCCCACCGGGCCGGCCATGAGCTCCGCTACCACCCGGGCGAGACCAACTTCCGGCGGGCCGACGTCATCATCGTCAACAAGGTCGACACCGCCCGCCCCGAGGACGTGGAGGCGGTCATAGCCAACGCCAGGAGGGTCAACCCCCAGGCCGTCGTCATCAAGGCCAACTCCCCCATCTTCGTCAAGGACGGCGAGCGCATCAGGGGCAAGCGCGTGCTCGTCATCGAGGACGGCCCGACCCTGACCCACGGCGGCATGAAGTACGGCGCCGGCATCGTGGCCGCCCGCAAGTACGGCGCGGCCGAGGTCATCGACCCCCGGCCCTTCGCCGTCGGCAGCATCAAAAAGACCTTCGAGAAATACAACCACCTGGACAAGGTCCTGCCGGCCATGGGCTACGGCGCCCGCCAGACCCAGGAGCTGGCCAAAACCATCGACAAAACCGACTGCGAGCTGGTCATCAGCGCGACCCCCATCGACATCACCAGGGTCATCAAGGTCGGCAAACCCATCCTGCGCGTCAGGTACGAGCTCGAGGAGCTCGGCTCGGTCAAGCTCAAGGACCTGCTCAAGAAGTTCTGACCCGGCGCCCGGTATGAAGAAGAAGCTCGCTCTGATCGCCTTCGGCGGCAACGCCCTGCTGCCGGACAAGACGCGCGGCCGCCAGGCCGACCAGCTCCGCAACGCCCAGAAGGCGGCCGAGCTCATGGTCCACATCGTCAAGAAAGGCTACGAACTCATCGTCGTCCACGGCAACGGGCCCCAGGTCGGCAACATTCTAATCCAGCAGGAGGCGGCCGCCGACCGCATCCACCCCTACACGCTCGACATCTGCGACGCCATGACCGAGGGCAGCATGGGCTACATGCTGGAGAAGGCCATCACGAACGAGCTGCGGCGCAACTCCCTGGACAAGGAAGTCGTCTGCGTCATTTCCCAGGTGGTCGTGGACCGGGACGACCCCGCCTTCGACCGGCCGACCAAGCCGGTCGGCCCCTTCTACAACGAAGAACGGGCCGCGGTTCTGGCCAGGGAAAAGGGCTGGACCATGGTCGAGGACGCCGGCCGGGGCTGGCGCAAGGTGGTGCCCTCGCCCAAGCCCATCGACGTCGTCCCCAAGAGGACCATCCGGGACCTGGTCCTCGCCGGCCGCATCGTCATCGCCGCGGGCGGCGGCGGCATACCCGTGATCATCAACTCGCGCGGTTTCTTCGAGGGCATCGAGGCCGTCATCGACAAGGACTACGCCTCGAGCCTGCTGGCCCGCGAGGTCGGCGTCGACCTGTTCATCATCCTGACCGCCATCGAAAGGGTCTACATAAATTACGGCAGGCCGGACCAGTTCGAAGCGCCCGTCCTGACCGTCGACGAAGCCAAAACATACCTGGAAGAAGGCCAGTTCCCGCCGGGCTCGATGGGGCCCAAGATACGGGCGGCCATCGAATTCATAGAGGCCGGCGGCCGCGAAGTGCTCATCACCAAGGATTCGCACCTCAAGGCCGCCCTGATACAGCGCTCCGGGACTCGCATCGTGCCCGCAGCCGATTGAGGAGAAACGAAGATGACGAAAGATTTCCTGACCATCCATGACCTGAGCGTCTACGAGTTCAGCCAGATACTCGACCTCACGACCGAGATGAAGAAGCACCCCAGGAGGTACCGCAAGGCCCTGGAGCACAGAATACTGGCCATGATCTTCGAGAAGCCGTCCCTGCGCACCCGCATGACCTTCGAGGTCGGCATGCTCCAGCTCGGCGGCGAGGCCGTCTATCTTGCGCCCTCCGACATCAAGATGGGCTCCCGGGAAGGCGTCGCCGACGTCGGCCGGAACATGGAGCGCTGGGTCGACGGCATCATGATCCGCACCTTCGGCCACGACATCGCGGAAAACCTGGCCAGGAACACGTCCATCCCCGTCATCAACGCCCTGACCGACCGCTTCCATCCCTGCCAGGCCATGGCCGACTTCTTCACGCTCAGGGAGCACAAGGGCAGCCTGGCCAACGTCAAGCTGGCCTTCGTCGGCGACGGCAACAACGTCTGCCACAGCCTGATGCTGGCCGCGGCCCGGGCCGGCACCAAGATGTCCGTGGCCACGCCGGCCGGCTACGAGCCTGACAGGGACGTGGTCGCGTGGGCCGAGGAAGACGGCCGCCACACCGGCTTCGAGCTCCACCTGACCACCGACCCGGTCGAGGCCGTCCGCGACGCGGACGCCGTCTACACCGACGTCTGGGCCTCGATGGGCCAGGAGGCGGAAAAGGAGGCCCGGGCCCGGGTCTTCGCCCCCTACCAGGTGAACTCCGAGTTGATGTCCTACGCCAGGAGCAAAGCCGTCTTCATGCACTGCCTGCCGGCCCACCGCGGCGAAGAGGTCACGGACGAGGTCATCGACTCCGAGGCCTCCATCGTCTACGACCAGGCCGAGAACAGGCTGCACGTCCAGAAAGTCATACTCAACCTCCTCATGGGGAAAAAGCTCGAAAAATGAACATCGACAAGACGGCGCTGACCAAGATAACCGCGGAGGACGCGGCCCTCGTCCTCAAGGAGCTGGCCTCCACCGGCGACCCGGTCCCGCTCCGGCCGCTCGTGGAGAAGCTGGCCTTCGCCAAGACCGCCGGCCAGAGGACCCAGCCCCTCAAAAAATACGACCCCAACGCCAAGTACGAGGTCGGAGACCTGATCTACAAGGAATACGACGAGGCCCTCAACACCGGCAGCAAGACCGCCGAGTTCTTCTCCGGCGCCGTCGTCCTCGAGGTCGTGGCCAAGACCTATTTCAAGAGCTTCAACTGCGAGATGCTCGAAGTCGACTACTCCGGCGGCGGCCTGTTCCGCAAGTACGTCGATTACATGAAGAAGACCAAGACCCAGGTCCTGCTGCCGTCCAACTACGGCCTGGCCAACCTGGAGCCCGAGGTCATGCCGCGCGAGGCCGACCCCCGGCTGACCGAGCTGCCCATGACCGAGCAGGAATTCAAGAAGCTCGAGAAGGCCCTGCGGACGGAGCTCGGCAAGAACCCCGAGGTCTTCGGCTGGAACGACCATTACCAGCTGGCCTCCCGCCGGGTCGAGATAGGCGAGGAGCAGACGGCCGCGGTGGAACGCCGGTTGGCCGAAACGGCCCGGGCGGCCTCGACCGAGGAGCTGGTCGAGACCGTTCTCGGAGTTCCGCCGACGGACGAGCGCTTCGCCCTGACCTGCCTGAGCCTGACCGCCCTGCTCGACAAGAAATTCAAGAAAGAATTCGTCCTGGTCTCGACCGAGCGCTGGGGCAAGTGGCACCTCAAGCGCATCCTCAACTCCATGCCCGACAACCTGCCGCTTTCGGCCCCCCAGGCGCCCCTGCCGGAGCTGGCCGAAATCGAAAAGCCCGAGCTCAGCATCGTCCTGGACTTCCCCATCAAGGTCTACCTGACCTGGCGCGAGATCCTGTCCGGCGGGGTCAAGATCCCCCGCAGCCTGAGCAAGGAGCTCGCCGGCTCCCGGGAATACGTCTTCACGGAGTCCGACACCGGCAACAAGTACACGCTCTACTATTTCCCGGCCGGCTCCTTCTTCCTCGGGCTGGGCGACTTCTACAAGCAGAACGACGTGCCCCAGGGCGCCAGCATGACGCTCGAGCGCAGCGGCGAGAACAGCTTCAACTTCTGGGTCAAGAAATCCAAGAAAAAGATGTTCTTCCCCCGCCTCGAGTACGTCGCGGACAGGGACGAGTTCCGGGACACGGGCGAGGACGGCTTCTCCTACGCCGAGCCCAACAAGATCATCTTCCTCGAGCGCGAGACGCTGGCCCGGCTGTTCGGCCTCTACGAGAAGCGCGAGGGCCTGGACCTGAAACAGCTCCTGGTCACGGTCTTCCAGGACCCGGCTCTGGCGACGCCCGCCCATTCGCTCCATTTCCTCAGGGCCTATCACCTGGTCGACATGATCCGCCAGACCACCCAGGAGGACGTCGAGCTCAACCTGGTCAACTCGCCGGAGTTCACCAAGTCCGACAAGAAGAAGGGCATGTTCATCTACAAGGAACCCGCCCCTGTCGTCGAGGAAGGCTTCGTCCCGGTCGGCGAGGCGTTCGTGCCCCCGGCCGAAGCCGAGGCCGAGGCCGGCGCCGAAGCGGAGTACCTGCCCTCCCCCGAAGAAGGGTTCGAGGCCCAGGCCGGGGAAGAGGAGGTCCCGCCCGGGCCGCCGGCCGTGCCCATCCGTCCGTCCGCGGCCGAAGCCAAGAAGGAAAAGGCCCCCAAGAAGAAGAAAAAGGCCAAGCCCGAGGCCGAAAAGCTGCCCCGGCCGAAAAAGAGCGAGCGCCGCGTCATCGAGGAGAAGATCGAAGAGGAAGAATCCGTCCAGGAGGCCCTCTCGGCCATCAAGGAGCGCGAGGAAGCGGGCGAAGAGCTCCACCGCGGCGAACGCAAGGAAGAGTTCAAGCCGGTCGAGAAGAAAGAGGAGCCGAAGTTCGGTTTCTTCGCCGAGATGCTCAAGAGCGCCCTCAAGCAGAAAAAGGACCAGCCAGAAGAGGAAGAAAGCGGGCCCGGCGGGCCTCAAGACACGGAAAAAAAGAAGGCAGAGGGCAAGTAAGGGGCGGGCTCACCGGCCCCGGCTGCTAACGCGGCCTTTTCGTCCCGGAACCGGAAGGCTCCAGCACCTCGCGCAGCGCGCCCTTGCGCTTCGTCACCCCCATCTCGTCGAGAAGCTCGAGCAGCGGGATGGCGTATTTCCGCGACAGGCCCGCGAGCGACTTGAATTCGGCGACCGTCAGCTCCCGGCGGCCCGATGACCGCAGCCTGGAGATGAGCTCCTCCAGCCAGGGCGAGTGGACGTAGAAGCCCTCGCCGCCGCGGACGACCTTTTTTCTTGCCACCAGGATCTCGATCAGGGCGCGGGCCCGGGCCGGCTTGAGACCCAGCCGGCTCCCTATCTCTTCCAGGCTGACCGCGCTCAAGCCCTCCGCGGCGAGCAGGCGCTCGAGCCGCTCGAGAGCGAGCCTGTCCTCGTCCGCCAGCCGAACCTTGAAACCGGGCAGGCTCAAAAGGCCGGCCTCCGATATCAGACGGCCCTCCCTGGCCAGGGCCATGACCGCCAGCTTGATGACTTCCTCCGCGACCAGGAACCTTTTCTTGAGGTCCTCAACCGTCAGGCCGCGCCGGTCGGGATGCTTTTCGTGGAAACGCCCCAGATGGCCCAGGAAGCTCTCCTTCAGGAAGTCCAGGCCCTCCCGTGAAATGACGAAAAGAGGCGAAAAGGAAATTATGCGCAGCCTGCCTTCCTCTTCCAGCCTGACGGCGAGGTCCTGATAGGCCGCCGGAGCCAGGCGGGCGAAATCCGTGAGCTCTTCCGCCCTCAGGCCTTGGATGCCGGCCTCCCGGACCAGCGCGAGGAGCATGTCCTTCTCGGTCAGGGCCAGCCCCGACAGCAGCTCGAGCCTTTTCTGCCTGGCCCTGCCCCTGAGCGGGACCGCCCGGGGATGAAGCACCACGCCCCCGGCCGCAGCCTCACCGCCGGGCGTCAGGACCTCGAACCGGTCCTTCCAGAACACTTTGAGGGGCCGGCCCGTCTGGACGCGCGCGAACTTGCTGCCGTCAGGGCCGCTTGCCTGGTAGTCATGTATCTCGGCCGCGGTCCTGACGCCGGCCAGCCTGACCTGACCCCGGTAGGGACCGGCCTTGCCCGGCAGGGCGGCGGAAAGAGCGGCGTCGAAGGAGTAGGTCTTCATCGCTGGGAGTTCAAATAAGCCCCGGCCGGCACGAAGGTCATCCTGCGGAAGGCCGGGTCGCACGAAACGAGGACGACCCTGACCCTGTCGCCGAGGTTGAAACGCTGTCTTTTTTCCGGCCGCGTCCCGGCCTTCCTGCCGGCCTTCGCCCTCGGCGCGGCCGGCGGAGTCCCGAACGGCAGCAGGCCCTCGACGAAATAGTCGTCGAGCTCGACCATCAGCCCGGCCTTGTTCATGTCGACCACGACGCCCGTGAACTCCTCTCCCAACCTCTCCTTTAGGAACCGGAAGATGCGCCACTCGAGCAGGTTCTGTTCGGCGGCGTCGGCGTTGCGCTCCCGTTCGGTGCAGTGAGAGGCCATCGCCTCGAGCGGCCGCGCCGCGGCCCGGCCGACTTCCAGGGCCTCCTTCAGGATGCGATGGACGACCAGGTCCGGGTAGCGCCTGATGGGCGAGGTGAAGTGGGCGTAGTGGGTCTTGGCCAGCCCGAAGTGGCCGACGTTCATCGGGCTGTAGGTCGCGAGCTTCATCGCCCTCAGCACCTGGATGGTGACGAACTTCTCCTCCGGCTTGCCGGCGGCAGTGTCCAGGACGCGCTGCAGGTCGTGCGGCTTGATGGCCGACGCGTCGGGCAGTCGATAGCCTAATGCGGCCAGCAGCGTCCTGAGTTTTTCCAGGTCGCCCTGGGCCGGCGCCGGATGGACGCGGTAGATGAGCGGCAGGCCCTGGCGGGCGAGCCGGCTAGCGACGGCGACGTTGGCGGCGACCATGAACTCCTCGATGAGGCGGTGGGCGTCGTTCCGTTCGGCGGCGGCCACGGCCTTGAGCTTGCCGGCCTCGTAGATGAGCTCCGGCTCGACCAGGTCGAAATCGAGGCTGCCGTCCTCGAACCGGCCCTGCCTCAGCTTGTCGGCGACTTCCTTCATCAGCAGCAGGTCGCCGACGAGTCCTTTATAAGCGGCCCGCTCCTCGCGGTCGCCCTGGAGGATGCGGTAAACCGATGCATAGGTCATGCGGGCCGCCGTCCGTATGATCGAAGGCGTGAAAGTGGACTTCAGGACGCGGCCCCTGGGATCTATCTCCATGAGCACCGAGACGGCCAGCCGGTTCACGCCCGGCCTCAGGCTGCAGAGGTCGTTCGACAGGCGCTCGGGCAGCATGGGCAGCGTCAGGTCCGGGAAATAGACGCTCGTCGCCCGGCGGTAGGCCTTGAGGTCCAGCTCCGAGCCTTCCCTGACGTAATGGGAGACGTCCGCGATGTGGACGCCGAGCAGGACGCGGCCCTGGCCGATGCGCCTGACGCTCACGGCGTCGTCGAAGTCGCGGGCCTTCTCGCCGTCGATCGTCACCGTAGCCCAGCCCCGGAAGTCGGCCCGGCCGCGCAGGCCTCTGGTCGAGACGGCCGCCGGCATCGCGGCCGCTTCCTTGAGCGCGGCCGGAGGGAAGGCCTGGTCCAGCCCGAACCGGCTCGCGACGAATCTCGCGTCGACTCCCGGCTCGTCGGGGAAGCCGAACACTTTCGTCACCGTCAGGCCGTCGCGGTCGGCCTCGATGAGCATGCCTGGCTTGAGCTGCCGGCTCGGCCGGTGCTTGAGGGGCAGCTCGTCCTGGGTCGGCGTGTCGAAGGCCCTGATGAAGGGCGCGCCGCCTCTCTCGGTATAGACGCCGAGCAGTGCCGTCCTGGCCCTGCGCACGACGCGCACCACCTTGCCCTCAGGCTTCTCGAAACGGCCCTTTTCGTTGACCAGGACCTCGACCTCGTCGCCGTGCAGGACGCCGGAGGCGAACCTGGCCGGCACGAAAACGTCGGCGCCGCCGTCGGCGGGTATGACGAAGCCGAAGCCGCGGCCCGTGGTGACGAAACGGCCCTGGACCAGGCCGCGCTTTGAGGTCAGCATGACCCGGCCGCCGGCGGTCCGCACCAGACCCTGCTTCTGCAGGAGCCTCAGCTCCTCCGCGAGCTTGGGCCGTTCGCTCCTCTTCAGGCGCAGTTCGGAGCGCAGACGCTTGACCTCCACACCCTTCGGGTTGCGGTTGAGCGCCGCCAGCAGTTTATTCGTGAACATTCTTCTTACCTTTCAATTAAGATCCTCTCAATAATAGAACAGGGAGACGTAGGGAACCTTCATTCTCTCCCTCATCTCCTTCACGGCCATGGTCCTGGCATAGGCTTCCGGGTCCGGACCGCCGTCCGGCGCCCCGCCGCGGCGCCGGGCCTCGCGTTTTAGGGCCTCGACGCGCTCCGGCTCGGCCTTTTCCCAGAGCAGGCGGTCAACCTCGTCGTCGATCGCCTCCAGCCGGGCTTCGTCGACCGCGGCGGCGCCGAGCTTCTCCAGCGCCTCTTCCAACAGGCCGGTCAAGCGTGCCTCAACCGCCCCGCCCGCTGCCAGGAAAGTCCGGACCGCGGCCCGCGCCCGGCCGGCTTTCTCAGCCCGCGGCCTGGCCCGGTGCGGCGCGCCGGCCTGCCGGTCACGGTGCTGGGCGAAGGCGCTCTCCACGAACCGCTCGCACCAGGTAAGCGGCACGCCCCTGGTCCGCAGGCCTTTCCGCTTGCGGTACTCGAAGGCCCGCTCCAAGCCCTCCAGCACGACCCGCAGCGGGACGCCGCGCTCTTCCCAGGCGGCGATCAGGGCGATGTCCCTGGGCGCGAGGAAAAGCGGCCCGCCCCGGCGCTTCAGGAACTCGGCTGCGATCGTCCGATAATAATCTTCGCTCGCCATGGGAGGGCACCCGGCGCCGGGAAAGGCTACCTGTTCCTGTCGAATATGACGCGCAGGCCCTCGAGCACGAGGTCCGGCTCGTAGGCCGTGATAAAATCGATCTCCGGCTGGACGACGGCCCCGAAGCCGCCGGTCGCGACGACCCTGGCCGCCTCGCCGAGCTCACGCCGGAGCTCCTCCACCGTCCGCGACACGAGGCCGAGGTAGCCGTAGTAAAGGCCGGACTGCATGCTCGCGACCGTGGTCCGGCCGATGGCCCGCGCCGGCTTTCGGATCTCGATCCGGGGCAGCCGGGCGGTCTTCAGGTAAAGCGCCTCGGCCGCGATCTGGACGCCCGGCGCGATGGCGCCGCCCAGGTACTCGCCGCGGGCTGAGACGACGTCGAAGGTCGTCGCCGTCCCGAAATCGACCACGATGACCGGGCCGCCGTATTTCTCGAAGGCCGCCACCGAGGCCGTGATGCGGTCGGCGCCTACTTCCTGGGGGCTTTCGTACAGTATGGGCATGCCCGTCTTCAAGCCCGGTCCGACCACCAGGGCCCTGACGCCGAAGCAGGCCGTGACCATGGCCTCGAGCACAGGCGTGAGCGGCGGCACGACGCTCGAGATGATGGCGCCGTCGACCGCCTCCCGGCTGAAGCCGGCCAGTTTGAACAGGTCCTCGACGAGGACGCTGTACTCGTCCGCGGTCTTGTCGCGGTCGGTCTTGACCTTCCAGGACTTCTCCAGCTTCTTGCCCTCGAAAAGCCCTATCCCGATCGTCGTGTTGCCGATGTCGAACGCGATCAGCATGTTCGTCCTTCCTCCGGCTCCTTACTCCCAGTCCACTCCGAGCGTGTCCTCGAATGCGACGGCCCTGCGCGCTCCACGCGCTTCGATGACCAGCCGGCCGGCCGCGTCCAGGCCCCGGAAAACGCCGGCGACGACGCCTTCTTTCAAGGTTACGCTCACGATGCCGCCCCTGGCGAAGGCCAGGCGCTCTTCGTAAGCCTCGAGGATCACTGAATTCCCGTCGGAGATGAGCCTATTATACCAGCAGTCGAGCTCTTTATGAAGCCCGGCCAGGATATCCCGCCTAGCGACGGGCCGACCGGCCGCGGAAAGCAGCGACACGGCCCGACCGCGTATTTCTTCCGGGAAATCGCCGTCGCGCTGGGACAGGTTCAGCCCGATGCCCGCCACGGCGAACTGAAGACGGGCGCCGGAGAAGACCGTTTCCACCAGGATGCCCCCCAGTTTCTTCTTCTCCCAGACTATGTCGTTCGGCCACTTGAGGCCGGCCGCGACGCCGGCCGCGGACCGCACCGCCTCCACGGTCCCGACGCCGACGGCGAAGGGCAGGAGGGCGCAGGCTTCGGCCGCGAGCTCAAGTCCTTCCGTCGGCTTCAGTATGAAAGAGACGTAAAGCCCCTGGCCGGCCGGCGAGTGCCAGGCCCGGCCCTTGGTGCCCCGGCCGCGGGTCTGCTCGTCGGCCACGACGGCCGTCCCGTGGCCGGCGCCGGCCCGGGCGAACTCCTTGGCCACGTCGTTCGTCGAGGCGACGCGGCCGAACCAGAGGGTGGTGCCTGACGTTTTCAATCGCGAACGCCTATGCCCGCCGCTCTCAGCGGGCGGCGGAAAGCTCTTCCAGGCTGCGTTCGAGCTTAGCCCGGCGGTCTTGGAGGTCGGCCAGCCTGCGGCGGGCCTCCTCGACGACTTCGGCCGGCGCCTTGGCCGTGAACGCCGGGTTCCCGAGCTTCTGCTCGAGCTTCACGATGTCTGTCTCGGCCTTGGCGATCTCCCGGCGCAGGCGCTCCGCTTCCCCTGCCAGGTCTTCCGCCCGCTCGAGGACCAGGGCGAGTTCGAAGGGCCCGCCGACCCCCTTGAGGAGGGCCCTGTCCGTCGGGAATTCCCGAACCTCGGACAGGCTCGATACCCGGGCCAGCGCCCTGACGTAGTCGAAATGGCCGCGGACGACGTCGAGGTCGGCGCGGCTGTCGGTCCTGACCAGGAGCTCGAGTTCCTGGCGCGGCGGGATGCGGTTCTCGGCCCGGATCTTGCGCACCTCGCCGATCACGGCCTGGAGCAGAGCCATCGTCCTTTCGGCCCGCTCGTCGCGCCATTCGGCGATGGACGCTGGGAAAGGCGCGAGCGAGATCGAGCGCCCAGCGCCGGGCAGGTGCTGCCAGATCTCCTCGGTGATGAACGGCATGAAGGGGTGGAGCAGTCTCAGCACCCGGTCCAGGCCTTCGACGAGCGCGGTCCGGGTGGCGGCGTTGCCGGCGGCCAAGCCGACCTTGGCCAGCTCCAGGTACCAGTCGCAGAACTCGTGCCAGACGAAATGGTAGATGGTGTCGGCCGCCTCGTAGAACTTGTATCCCTCGAGGCTCGTCGAAACCTCGGCGGTGACCGCCGACAGGCGGCTCCTGACCCAGCGGTCGGCGAGCGTCGGCTCCGCCGCGGCGGCCGGGCCGCTTTCTCCCTCAAGGTTCATGAGGACGAAGCGGGCGGCGTTCCAGATCTTGTTGGCGAAGGCCTGGTAGCCGGCCATGCGCTCCTCGGAGAGCGATATGTCCATGCCGGGCACGGCCAGGGCCGCCAGCGTGAAGCGCAGGGCGTCGGCGCCGTACCTGTCGATCATCTCCAGCGGGTCGATGATGTTGCCCTTGGACTTGCTCATCTTGCGGCGCTTCATGTCCCGGACGAGGCCGTTGATGAAGACGTCGCGGAAGGGGATGTCGCCCATGAACTTGAGGCCCATCATGATCATCCTGGCCACCCAGAAGAAGATGATGTCGAAGCCGGTGGCCATCAGGTCCGTGGGGTAGTATATGCTCAAGTCCTCGGTCCGCTCCGGCCAGCCGAGCGTGCCGAAAGGCCAGAGGGCCGAGCTGAACCAGGTGTCGAGGACGTCCTCGTCCTGGTCGAGCGGACCGCCGCACTTGTCGCAGGCGGCCGGCGCTTCCATGGCGACCATGGTCCGGCCGCAGTCGCGGCAGTACCAGGCCGGGATGCGGTGGCCCCACCAGAGCTGGCGCGAGATGCACCAGTCGTGGATGTTGTACATCCACTCGAAATAGGTCTTGGTCCAGTTGGCCGGGATGAAGCGGATGCGGCCGTCCTCGACGGCCTTGATGGCCGCCTCGGCCAGGGGCTTGACGCGCACGAACCACTGCCAGGACAGGTGCGGCTCGATTATGTTCTTGCAGCGGTAGCAGTGGCCGACGGCGTGTTGATAGTCTTCCGTCTTGACGAGATAGCCGCCCGCCTTGAGCCTCTCGACGACCTTCTCGCGGCAGGCGAAACGGTCCAGGCCCTGGAAGTCCGGGCCGGCTGCTTCGGTCATCCGTCCGGCGCCGTCGATGACGACGACCTGTTCCAGGCCGTGCTGGCGGCCGAGCTCGAAGTCGACCGGGTCGTGGGCGGGCGTCACCTTGACCGCGCCCGTGCCGAAATCGCGCTCCACCCTCTCGTCGGTGATGACCGGGATGTGCCTGTTCTGCAGGGGCAGAAGGACGCGCTTGCCGTGGAAGCGGAGATAACGCTCGTCCTCCGGATGGACGGCCACGGCCGTGTCGCCGAGCATGGTCTCGGGCCTGGTGGTGGCGACGACGACCGCCTCCTCCGAGCCCTCGACCGGGTACCTGATGTACCAGAGGTGGCCGTGGACCTCCCGGTGCTCGATCTCGATGTCGGAGAGGACCGTGCCGCAGCGCGGGCAGCGGTTGACGAGGTAGTAGTCGCGGTAGATGAGGCCCTCGTCATAGAGCGACACGAAGACCTGCTTGACGGCCCGGGTGAAGCCTGGGTCCATGGTGAAGCGCTCGCGCGACCAGTCCAGGGAGGCGCCCAGCCGCTTAAGCTGGCCGATGATGACGCCGCCGTACTTCTCCTTCCACTCCCAGGCGATGCGCAGGAACTCCTCGCGGCCGACCTTTTCCCGGCTTAGCCCCTTCTCCTTGAGGCTCTGCTCGATGACGTTGTGCACGGCTATGGAGGCGTGGTCGGTGCCGGGCAGCCAGAGGCAGTTGAAGCCGTGCATCCGCTTCCACCTGACGATGATGTCGGGCAGGGTGAAGCACAGGGCGTGGCCCATGTGCAGGATGCCGGTGACGTTCGGCGGCGGCAGGACCATGGAGAACTTGGGCTTGCCGCTCGCGTTGTCCGCCGTGTAGATGCCCTCTTCGACCCAGTAGCGGGCCCACTTCTCTTCCACCGGTTTCGGGTCGTAAGCTTTGGCGATGGTTTCTTGCTTCTTCATTGACGCACCACGTTCGGGATCATGCGCCGGGCCTCATTCCCGGCGGCCGGGCCCCTGCCTCGACACGGCCGGGCCCAGCTCTTCCATGAGCCTGGCTTTCAGTCTCTTCTCGAGCTCCCGTTCCATCTCGGCGACTTCCTGCCTGATGAAGCCCTTGACCTCTTCGCCGAGGGGCGTGACCCCGGCGGCCGGCCCGGCCTTCTTATCCGGGCCGCCCGCCGCTGAATCGGCGGCCGCGTCCCGCCAGTCCGGGATCTCGGGCAGCGAAACCGGCCCGGTCTTGCTGGCGATGAGGTCCCTGACGCCGGCCGCGAATTCCTCGGAGTCGAAAGGCTTCTGCACGACCAGGTCGAACTCGGCGAGCTCGGCGGCTCCCGCCTCGTACGGCTCGAACGTGCCGTGAAGGCCGATGAGAGGCACCCCGGCGCTCGCTTCGCGGCCCCGCACCAGGCGGACGACGTCGGCGCTCCTGACCCCCGGCAGCGACAGGCTGGCCAGGACGGCGTCCGGCTCGACTTCATCCAACAGGCGCTTCAGGGCTTCGCCGTCGCCGGCCGGGTAGAGCTTGTACTCCGGCTCGGGCAGGACGAGCTGCAGCGTCCGCAGCAGCGCTCCGCTCGGGTCGGCCACAAATATCCTGTAAGACACTTCCGTCCTCGAAACTCCGTGAAAATAGTTAACTTAATCTACCTTTTTCCCCGACGGCTGTCAATCGCGCCGCCCCCGGGCGACCGGCCGCGGCAGCCGTCAATAATCGATGGAAACGGACCCCTCGCCGAGCAGTTCCCGCACCTTGCGGACCAGCTCCTCGGTCGGGGCGACCTTCTGGACGCGGGCGCTGCGGGCGATGATTTTGTAAAGGCGTGGCATCTCGAGCTCGAAATAAAGCGGGCACCTGCCTTCATGAGCCTCGAGGACGGCCCTGAGCTGGTCGAGCAGCGTCTCTTCCAGGCCCGGGAGCAGGACCTTGACGACCACCCGTTTGGCCAGCTTCTCGAAAGCTTCAGCCAGCGGCGTGGCCTTGCTCAGGCTCAGCCGCAGGCTCTCCTCCTCGCTCATCAGCTTGCCCTTGAGCCAGAGCAGCTGGCCGTCGCGGATGTGGACGCCGTACTTGCCGTAGGCCTCGGGGAAGGCGACGACGTCGACCCGGCCGCTCAGGTCCTCGAGCACGAAGGTGGCCATGCGCTCTTCCTTGCGGGTCTTGAGCTGCTTCGCGGCGGTCACGATGCCGGCGACGCTCACTTCCCGGTCGAAATTCTTCTCGGCCTGGAGCGCGGCGAGCTCGTGCGAGACGATCCTCGGTATCCTGTCCTTGTACTGCGCCAGGGGATGGCCGGTGACGTAAAAGCCCAGGACCTCCATCTCGTAGGCCAGTATGTGGGCCTCGTCCCACTCGTGCATCTCCCGCACTTCCTGGGGGATCGGAGGCGGCTCGGGCTCCCCGCCGTTGAAGAGCGCGGTCTGGCTCGTCCCCCGGGACTTCTGCACGTTGTGCCCGAACTCGATCAGGCTGTCGAGCAGGTGGTAGCACTGCGACCTCTTCCAGCCCAGCGAATCGAAGGCCCCGGCCTTGATCAAACTTTCCACGGCCTTGCGGTTGAGCAGCCGCATGTCGCCGCCGTAAAAGAGGTCGAAGGGCGTCCGGAAGGGCCCGCGCTCCCGGCGCAGGGCGACGATGCCGTCGATGGTGGCCTGGCCCACGCCTTTGACCGCCGCCAGCCCGAAGCGGATGTCGCCGGCCTCGACCAGGAAGCGGTACTCGCTCTTGTTTATGTCCGGCGGCAGGACCCTGATGCCCATTTCCTGGCATTCCTGGATGTACTTGATGACCTGGGGCGTGGCGCCGCGCTCGGCCTCCGAGGTGATGAGGGCCGCCAGGAAGTGGGCCGGATAATGGGCCTTGAGGTAGGCCGTCTGGTAGGCCAGATAGGCGTAGGCCGCGCTGTGGGACTTGTTGAAGCCGTACTCGGCGAAGTTCTTGATCTTCTCGAAAAGCTGCTCGGCCTTGGCGGCGCTGATGCCCTTCTTCTTCGCCCCCTGGATGAAGCGCTGCTTCTGGGCCTTCATCGTCTCCGGGTCCTTCTTGCCCATGGCCTTGCGCAGGATGTCGGCCTCGGCCAGCGAGAACCCGGCCAGGGCCGTGGCGATGCGCATGACCTGCTCCTGGTAGACGATGATGCCGCGCGTCTCCTTGAGGATGGGTTCGAGCTCTGGCAGGTCGTAACTGACGCGCTCCGGATGGTTCTTGCGGTGGATGAACTCGTCGGTCATGCCGCTCTTGAGCGGTCCCGGCCGGTAGAGGGCGTTGAGGGCGATGAGGTCCCGGAACTGCTCCGGCTTGAACTTCCGCAGCAGGTCCTTCATGCCCGGGCTCTCGAACTGGAAGACGCCGTCGGTGTTGCCCTGCTGGAAGAGCCGGAAAGTCTCGGGGTCGTCGAGCGGGAGGTGGTCGATGTCGATCTCCAGGCCGCTCTCGACACGGATGAGCTCCAGCGTGTCGTAGATGACGGTCAGGTTGCGCAGGCCGAGCAGGTCCATCTTGAGCAGGCCCAGGGCCTCGACGTCGCCCATGGCGAACTGGGTCGTGATCTCGCCCTTGGCCGACTGGTAGAGCGGCATGAACTCGACCAGCGGCCGGGGCGTGATGACGATGCCCGCGGCGTGGATGGAAGGATGCCGGACCTGGCCCTCGATCTTCTGGGCGATGTCCAGCAGCTGGGCGATCTTGGGGTTGCGGTCCCTGAGGCCCTTGAGCTCGGGCACGGTCCTGAGGGCCTCGGCGATGGTCGAGTCCGGGCCGAGCGGGATCATCTTGGCGATGCGGTCGACCTCGGGCAGGGGAACCTCCAGGACGCGGCCGACGTCGCGGATGGCCCCGCGCGCCGCCATGGTGCCGAAGGTGATGATCTGGGCCACGTTCTCCTGGCCGTACTTCTGGGTCACGTATTCGATCATCTCGCCGCGGCGCCGTCCGCAGAAATCCATGTCGATGTCCGGCAGGCTGATGCGCTCCGGGTTCAGAAAGCGCTCGAAGAGCAGGTCGTACTCGAGCGGGTCGATCTCGGTTATGCGGAAGACGTAGGCCAGCAGGCTGCCGGCGGCCGAGCCGCGGCCGGGGCCGACCGGGATGCCCTTCTCCCGGGCGGTTTTGAGCAGGTCCCAGACGATGAGGAAATAGCCCTCGAAGCCCATCTCCTTGATGAGCTTGATCTCGGTCTCGAGACGCTCCTCGTAGTCCTCGATGCCGTGGCCGTTGGAGCCGGCGGCGCCCCGGCGGGCTTTTTCCTCCATGCGCCGCCGGAAGCCGTCCCAGGCCACCTCCTCGAAGTACTCCCTGAGGGTCTTGCCCTCGGGCGGCGCGAACTGCGGCAGGAAGTATTTCTTGGTCGGGAAGTCGAACTCCAGCCGGGAGGCGATCTTGCCCGTGTTCTCGACCGCCTCGGGCACGTCCCGGAACAGCTCCTTCATCTCGGCCGCTGTCTTGAAGTAGAACTGGTCGCTGCTGAACTTCATCCTGTCGCTTTCCGAGACCTTGCGGTTGGTTTGGATGCAGACCAGGACGTCCTGGCTTTCGGCGTCCTCGCGCCTGGCGAAATGGACGTCGTTGGTGGCGACGAGCGGCAGGTCGAGCCGACGCGCCACTTCGACGAGGAGCGGGTTGGTTATCTTCTGCTCGGCCAGCCCGTGGTCCTGGAGCTCGATGAAGAAATCCCCGCGCTTGAAGATCGAGGCGTACTCCGAGGCCGCCTGCAGGGCCCTGTCCATGTCGTCGCGCAGCAGCCAGGCCGTGACCTCGCCCTTGAGGCAGCTCGACAGGCCCACCAGGCCCTCGGCGTTGGCCGCCAGCAGCTCCTTGTCGATGCGCGGACGGTAATAGAAGCCCTCCAGGTAGCTCTTGGTGATGAGCCGGCAGAGGTTCCGGTAGCCGGCCTCGTTCTTGACCAGCAGGATGAGGTGGAAATGGTGCGTCTCCTCGGCGCCGCCGGGCTTCTTGTCGAAGCGGCTGCCGGGCGCGACGTAGACCTCGCAGCCGAGGATGGGCTTGACGCCCCGGGCCTTGGCCGTCTTGAAGAACTGGACGGCCCCGAAGATGTTGCCGTGGTCCGTCATGGCCACGGCCGGCATATTGTTCCTATAGGCCAGGTCGACTAAGTCGGGAAGCCGCAGGCAGCCGTCGAGTATGCTGTACTCCGTGTGCACGTGGAGGTGGATGAAGGTCGGCTCCATTTATTCCCACTCAATCGTCCCCGGCGGCTTGTTGGTGATGTCGTAGACCACCCTGTTGACGCCCGCGACCTCGTTGACGATCCTCGTCGAGATCCTGGCCAGCAGCCCGGCCGTCGCCCGGTGCCAGTTGGCCGTCATGCCGTCCCTGCTCTCGACCAGCCGGACGGCGATGACGCGGTCGTAGGTGCGCTGGTCGCCCATGACGCCCACCGAGCGGACCGGCAGCAGCACCGCGAAGGCCTGCCAGAGCTTCTTGTAGAGGCCGGCCCGGCGCACTTCCTGGAGCACGATGTCGTCGGCCGCCCGCAGTATTTCCAGGTTCTCTCGGCTGACCTCGCCGACGATGCGGACGGCCAGCCCCGGCCCCGGGAAGGGGTGCTGGTGGATGAAATCCGGGTCGACGCCGAGCTCGAGGGCGAGCTTCCGGACCTCGTCCTTGAACAGCTCGCGCAGGGGCTCGACCAGGCGGAACTTCAGGCCGCGCGGCAGGCCGCCGACGTTATGGTGCGACTTGATGACCGAGGACGGGCCCTTGACGGGGTTGGACTCTATGACATCGGGATAGATGGTGCCTTGGCCCAGGAAATCGGCCCCTCCGAGGCGCATGGCCTCTCGTTCGAAAAGGTGGATGAACAGGCGGCCGATGACCTTTCTCTTGCGCTCCGGCGAAACGACGCCGCGCAGCTTCTCGAGGAACAGGTCGGCGGCGTCGACGCCCACGACCTTGAGCGCGAAGCGGTGGCGGAAGGCCTCCATCAGGGCCTCGTACTGGCCCTTGCGCAGCAGGCCGTTGTCGATGAAGACGCAGGTGAGCCGGCGCCCGACGGCCTTGTGGATTATGAGTGATGTGACGAGAGAGTCGACGCCGCCACTCAGCCCGCAGATCACCCGCCCCTGGCCGACCGTGGCCCGGATCTCCCGCACCTTGCGTTCGACGAAAGACGGCATGTCCCAGTCCGGCTTGAGGCCGGCGATGCGGAAGAGGAAGTTCCCGAGGACCTTGAGCCCCTCTTTGGTGTGGATGACTTCGGGGTGGAACTGGACGCCGTACAGGCCGGCGCCGCGGTTCTCGAAAACGGCCGCCCGGGTGTTGGAGGTGCTGCCGGTCACGACGAAGCCTGCCGGCAGCTCGCTCACGCGGTCGCCGTGGCTCATCCAGACCTGGGTGCGCTCCTGGAGCCCCCGCAGGAGGCAGGAGCGGTCGCGGGCCCGGAGCACGGCCAGGCCGTATTCCCTCTTCTCGGCCGGCGTCACCTTGCCGCCGAGATGGTGGGCCATGAGCTGCATGCCGTAGCAGATGCCCAGCATCGGCACGCCCAGCGCGAAGACGCCCTTGTCCGGCCTGGGGGCGTTCTTCTCGTAAACGCTCTGCGGGCCTCCGGAAAGGATGACGGCGTCGGGCGCGGCCGCCCTGACCTGGGCGAGCGGGGCCGAGAACGGCAGGATCTCGGAGTAGACGCCGAGTTCGCGGACCTTGCGCGCTATGAGCTGGGTGTACTGCGAGCCGAAATCGAGGATGAGGACCTTTGACATAGGCCGATTGTAGCAGACCGAACCTCGCCTTTCAAATCGCCCCGACGGCGGCCGGTTTGTGATATCATTAAGGCCGAGAACGCCGCAAGGAGATGGCCATGGAATGGGAGACGCTTGCCCGGGAACTCAGCCAGCGGAATGAAGCCAGGATCGTCCTGCTCGTGCTCGACGGCGTCGGCGGCCTGCCGGTCGACGGCCGGACCGAGCTCGAAGCCGCACGCAAGCCCAACCTGGATGAGGCGGCCGACCGGGGCGTTTGTGGAGTGACCGACCCGGTCTTCATGGGCATAACACCCGGCAGCGGGCCGGCCCACCTGGCCCTCTTCGGCTACGACCCGTTGAAGTACGAGCTGGGCCGCGGCATACTCGAGGCCCTCGGCTCCGGCGTCGAGGTGGGCCGCGACGACCTGGTCGCCCGCGGCAACTTCGCCACCGTCAGGGACGGGCTCATCGTCGACCGCCGCGCCGGCCGCATCCCCACCGAAAAGAACGTCAGGATCTGCGCCTTCGTCAACGCCAACCTGCCCCGGCATGAGGACGTCGCGGTCAGCCTCTTCCCAGGCAAGGAGCACCGTTTCGTGGCCCGCTTCACCGCGCCCGGCCTCTCGGACGCCCTGAGCGACGCCGACCCGCAGAAGGAAGGCCGGCCCCCCGTCGGCGCCTCGGCCGAGACGGCCGAGGCCGAGAAGTCGGCCCGTCTGGTCAACCGCTTCCTCGAAGAGGTCACGCGGTTGCTCCGGGCGGAGCCCAAAGCCAACACGGCGCTCCTGCGGGGCTTCTCGAAATTCCCGTCCATCCCGACCATGCGGGAGCTCTTCCAGCTCCGGCCGGCGGCCATAGCCAATTACCCGATGTACAAGGGGCTGGCCCGTTTGCTGGGCATGGACGTTCTGGACGTGGGGGGCTCCCCCGCCGAGCTCTTCGACGCCCTGGAGAAGAACTTCGACAAGCACGACTTCTTCTACATCCATTTCAAGCGGACGGACTCGGCGGGCGAGGACGGCGATTTCGCGGCCAAGGTGGCCGCCATCGAGGAGGTCGACGCCTACATCCCCAGGTTGTTCGCGCTCGAACCCGACGTCCTGGTCATCACCGCCGACCACTCGACGCCCAGCCTGCTCAAGGCCCATTCCTGGCACCCCAACCCTTTCGTCCTCGTCTCCAGGAACGCGGGCCGGGACGACGTCCGGTCGTTCAGCGAGCTGGCCTGCAGCCGCGGCCTGCTCGGCCGCTTCCGCTCGCTCTACGCCATGCCGCTCATGTTGGCCCACAGCCTCAAGCTGCGGAAATTCGGGGCGTAGGGGGCGGCCGGCCGGTTGGACAAGCCCTGTCTTTTCTTATAAAATCTGGCTGAATTGACGCTGAAAAACGCCGCTCGCCTCCTTATCCTGGCCCTCCCGCTCCTCGTCTCCCTGGCCCCGGCCGCCGGCCAGCAGGACCGCCGGGCCGCGGTCGTCAACCTCAGGCATCACGTCCATCCCGAGTTCGCGAGGATCGTCATCGACCTCGAGAAGCTGCGCGAATACACCCACGGCCAGGTCCAGGAAAAGGGACTTATTTTCGTGGACATCCTCCAGTCCAGGGTCGGCACGGGCCTGAAGCCGCCCCAGGCCAAGGTCGGCACGGAATACCTCAAGAGCTACGCGCTGGCGGCCAAGAGCCAGACGACGGTCCGGCTGACGGCCGAAGTCGACCCGGTCAAGGTCAAATCCTACCGGGTGTATCACCTGCAGGACCCTTTCAGGATCGTCATCGATATATATCCGAAGGCGGCCGCGGCGGAGCCGACCCCGCCGGCCGGCACAGGCGCGGCCGGGGGACCGGCCCAGCCTCTGCCGTCCGGCTATTCCATGGCCCGCCAGCTCGGCTTGGGCGTCGGCACCATCGTCCTCGACCCCGGCCACGGCGGAAGTCAACCGGGCTGCGTCGGCAAGAGCGGCCTCCAGGAAAAGGCTCTGACCCTGGACCTGGCTTTGGCCCTGCAAAAGAAGCTGGCCGCCGCGGGCTACACGGTGCATCTTACCCGGACCGCGGACGTGACCGTGCCTCTCGAAGCCCGGACGGCCTTCGCCAACCAGAAAAAGGCCGACCTCTATATTTCCATCCATGTCAACGCCCAGCGCAACAGGGACCGCCGCGGTGTCGAGACGTTCTACCTCAACTTCAGCCCCGACCCGGCCGTTATCGCCACGGCCGCGATGGAGAACGCCGCTTCTTCGAAGGGTGTCGGTCAGATGGCTGAGATCATCAAGAAAATCGTCCAGAACACCAAGGTCGAGGAATCCCGGGCGCTCGCTGCCATGATCCAGCGGAATCTGGTAAAATCCGTGTCGAAGCAGCAGCCGGGCGTCCGCGACATCGGCGTCAAGGGCGGCCCTTTCTGGGTGCTCATCGGCGGTCAGATGCCGTCGGTCCTGGTCGAGGTCGCCCACCTGAGCAACCCTCTTGAGGAGAAGCTGCTCAAGACCGAGGCCTACCGCGCCCTGATCGTAGAAGGCCTCTATAACGGTATCATGGAATACATAAAGTCTCTGGGCAAAGGATGAGAGCCATGGAAAGAAGGCGTTTCCTGCGCGAACTGGCGGTAGGCGGCCTGGCCGCCGGGCTCGGCACGCGTTTCCTGGCCGGACAAGCCGGACCGGCCGCCGGACAGCCCCTGCTCGCCGTCGTCGAAGGCGACTCCCCGGCGGCGATCACCAAAGAGGCGGTGGCCGCCCTGGGCGGCATGAAGCGCTTCGTGTCCAGGGGCGACCGGGTCGTCATCAAGCCGAACATCGGCTGGGACCGGACCCCGGAAATGGCCGCCTGCACCAACCCCGACGTCGTCAGGGCGCTCGTGGAGCTCACCCTCGAGGCCGGGGCCAAGGAGGCCGTCGTCATCGACAACTCCACCAACCAGGCCCGGCGCTGCTACGTCCGCTCCGGCATCATGGAAGCGGCCAAACAGGCCGGCGGCAAGGTGCTCTACCCGGACGAGAACCGCGTCCGCAAGGCCGCCCTCAAGGGCGAGTGGCTCAAGGAATGGGACGTCATGCTCGACGTCGTCGAAGCCGACAAGGTCATCAACGTGCCCATCGCCAAGCACCATTCGTTGTCGCGGCTGACGATGGGCATGAAGAACTGGCTGGGCGCGGTCGCCGGGGCCAGGAACCAGCTCCATCAGAAGCTCGACTACGCCATGGTCGACCTGGCCGCGTTCTTCAAGCCGGCGCTGACCGTGCTCGACTGTTACCGCATCCTGGTCCGCAACGGGCCGCAGGGCGGCCGCCTCTCCGACACCAAGCTCACCAAGACCGTGCTCGCCGGCGCCGACCCGGTGGCCGTCGACGCCTACGGCGCGACTTTCTTCGACATGCAGCCGGCCGAGCTCCTTTGCCTGCGCCTGGCCCAGGAGCGAGGCCTCGGCACGTACGACCTGCAGAAGGTGCGCCTTGAAAAAAGGAACGTCTAAGAAATACCGTCTCGTCCGGGGCCTGCGGGTCGCCAGCCAGGCGGCCTTCTTCCTGCTGTTCCTGTGGCTTTTCATCGGCGCCCGCTATACCGGTGAGGATTACATCGGCTCGACCGTCCAGCGCTTCTTCCATTTCGACCCGCTGCTCGCCTTGGTGACCATCGTCTCCGCCCGGATGGTTTACGCTTGGTTCGCCTTCTCTCTCGTCACGGTCGCGCTGACCCTCGTCCTGGGCCGCTTCTTCTGCGGCTGGGTCTGCCCCTTCGGCGCCGTCCACCAGTTCTCCTCGTTCCTGGCCAAGAAGACCGGCTTCCTCAAGCCGCCGCGGGAAGAAAAGGCCGGCCTGGCGTCGAAATATTACATACTGTTCCTGGTCCTGGCCGCCGCGCTTTTCGGCCTCGACCTGGCCGGCTGGCTGGACCCGTTCTCCTTCCTGACCAGGAGCCTGGCCGTGGCCGTGTTCCCGGCCCTGGCCCACGCCATGTCGAACCTGAGCGGCCTCGCCTACGGCGTCGGGTGGATGGCCTTCGGGCGCTCGGTCTCCAACCTGGCCAGGAACTGGAGCCTCAACCCGACCTTCACCCAGGGCTTCGGCATCGGCCTGCTCTTCCTGGCCGCCGTCGGCCTCAACGCCCGGAAGGAGAGGTTCTGGTGCCGCTACCTGTGCCCTACCGGCGCCCTGCTCGGCCTGCTTTCGCGCTGGAACGCGCTCAAGCTGCGGATAGACGACGCCGCTTGCATCAAGTGCGGCCTCTGCACACAGCACTGCGAGACCCAAGCCAGGCCCTACCCCAACGACAAATGGCGCAGCGGCGAGTGCGTCTACTGCTTCACCTGCGCCGCGATCTGCCCGACCTCGGCCATCCGCTTCCCCCTGCGGCTCAGCCCGGAGAAGGCCGGCAACGTTTCCGACGCCGCCATCGGCCGGCGCAGGCTCGTCTTGAGCACGCTTCTGGGAGTCGTCGCCGTCCCCTTCTTCCGCTTGACCCCGGCCGCCAAACGGGCCTCGGCCAAGCTCATCCGGCCGCCCGGGTCATTGCCCGAGGAGAAGTTCCTGGCCAAATGCGTCAAATGCGGCCAGTGCATGAGGGCCTGCCCCACCAACGGTCTGCAGCCGGCCCTGGGCCAGGCCGGTCCGGAAGGCGTCTGGACGCCGGTGCTCGTGCCGCGGGTCGGCTACTGCGAATACTACTGCTCGCTCTGCACCCAGGTCTGCCCGACCGGAGCCATCCGCAAGCTGACCATAGAGCAAAAGAACGCCGTCAAGATCGGCACGGCCTGGGTCAACCGGAGCCGCTGCATCCCTCATGTGCTAGGCAAGCCCTGCATCGTCTGCGAGGAGCACTGCCCGGTCTCGCCCAAGGCCATCCGGCTGGTTGAGGTGGAAACGCGGCTGCCGTCGGGTGAAACCGTGGTCCAGAAGGCGCCGTTCGTCGACGTCGAGACCTGCATCGGCTGCGGCATCTGCGAGAACAAGTGCCCGGTCGTCGACGAGCCGGCCATCTTCGTGACGAGCGTCGGCGAATCGCGCTCCGCCCGGAACAGGCTGCTTCTGGAGATAACGGGACCGGACGAGTCCGGGTAGGATCAGGGACGCTGAGCCCCGGCCTCCGGCCCGGGCCGACCTGGCCGTAATAAGAACGGTCGGATAAACCAGGCGCTGTTCTATCCCCGTCACGCCCGAAGATTTCCGCCGCCCCCATTCAGGCTCGCCACGCACCGGAAGAGCGGTGAACCAGCGCTTTCTGGCCGACAAAGGCTGCCCTGGTCAGGCTGCAGGCTTTTAACCGGCCGACGTTAAGTTATGTCCACGATGAGCTCCGGCGCAGCGTATCCTGAGCGCCGGCGCGGGTCTGGAGCCGGATAGGAGGGCGGGGCGTCCCAACGCGGGCCGGGCTCTTCGCGGTTATCGGCCGCCGAATCTCCGGAGCAGGAGAGAAGCGTTGGTGCCCCCGAACCCGAAGGAGTTGCTCAGGGCGTGCGTGACCTCGGCCGGACGGGCCTTGTTGGGCACGTAGTCCAGGTCGCATTCCGGGTCGGGGAATTCATGGTTCGTGGTCGGCGGCAGGACCTGGTGGAAAATGGCCAGCGCCGTCAGGCCTATCTCGACCCCTCCGGCCGCCCCGAGCATGTGGCCGGTCATGCTCTTCGTGGAGCTCACCGCCAGCCGGGACGCGTGCGGCCCGAAAGCCTTCTTGATGGCCAAGGTCTCGACCTTATCGTTGTAGGGGGTGGAGGTGCCGTGGGCGTTTATGTACTGCACTTCCTCGGGCGCGACGCCGGCGTCTGCCATGGCCCGGCGCATGACCCTCTCGGCGCCGCCGCCCTCCGGGTCGGGGGCCGTGGCGTGGTAGGCGTCGCCGGTCATGCCGTAGCCGATAACCTCGGCGTAGATCCTGGCGTCGCGCCGCAGGGCGGACCCGAGCTCTTCCAGGATCAATATGCCGGAGCCCTCGCTCATCACGAAGCCGTCGCGCTGGGCGTCGAACGGCCGGGAGGCCCTTTCGGGCTCGTCGTTCCGCACGGACAGCGCCTTGATGGCGTTGAAGCCGGCGACGCTCAGCGGGGTCAGGGGCGCTTCGGCCCCGCCGGCGATCATGATGTCGGCCTCCCCGCGCGCGATCATGCGGAACGAATCGCCGACGGCGTGGGCGCTCGTGCTGCAGGCGGTGGCCGTCGCGGAATTGGGCCCCTGCGCCCCGAAGCGGATGGAGATCTGGCCGGAGGCCTCGTTGATGATGGTCTGGATGAGGAAGAACGGCGAAACGCGGTCCGGCCCCTTCTCCAGGAGGACCTTGTGCATGTCTTCGATGGAACCCAGGCCGCCTATACCCGAACCCACATACACGCCGGTCCGCTCCCCGGCCAGCTGCCCGGCGGCGAAGCCCGCGTCCGCCGCGGCCAGCTCGGCGGCGGCCAGGGCGAACTGGATGAAGCGGTCCATCTTACGGACTTCTTTGCGGTCGATGAAGGCCAGGGGGTCGAAGTCGCGCACCTCGCCGCCGAAGCGGGTCTCGTGTTTCGAGGCGTCGAACCGCGTGATAGGCCCGATGCCGCTCCGGCCGGCCAGGACGCCGGACCAGGTCCTGTCCGTTCCGACGCCGAGCGGCGTCACCAGGCCGATGCCGGTTATGACTACGCGCCGCCCCGGGCGGGGACCATCGTCCATGGCGAATAACCTCTTTTGCCGCCGCGCCGGGCTGCTATTTCTTGTGGGAAAGGATGTAATCCAGGGCCTTGCCGACAGTCGTCAGCTTCTCGGCCTCGTCGTCGGGGATGTTGAGGCCGAACTCGTCCTCCAGCGCCATCACCAGCTCCACGGTGTCCAGGGAGTCCGCGCCGAGGTCTTCCATGAAAGAGGCGTCTTCGGTGATCTGCTCCTCACTGATGCTGAGCTTGTCCGCGACTATCTCCCGGACCTTCTTCATCAGTTCTTCTCTTTCCATGTCATCCTCCTGATCTTAATGTTTTAAGCTGATATGATAGCGGGCGGCTTAAGTATACATGCCTCCGTTGACGCTGATGACCTGGCCCGTGATATAGGCGGCCTCCTCTGAAAGGAGGAATTTTACAGCAAAAGCCACGTCTTTGGGAAGACCGAATTTTTTCATGGGGATGCCCTCGAGGAAGGCCTTCTTGACCTCCTCGGGCAGCTTCTCCGTCATGGAAGTCGCGATGTAGCCCGGCGCCACGCAGTTGACGGTGATGCCGCGGCCGGCCACCTCCCGGGCGAGCGACTTGGCGAAGGCGATCAGCCCGGCCTTGGAAGCGGCGTAGTTGGCCTGGCCGGCGTTGCCCACCAACCCCACGACCGAGGCGATGTTGACGATGCGGCCGTAGCGGGCCGAGACCATCGTCCTCAGGACGGCTTTGGAGAAGTTGAAGGCGCCCTTCAGGTTGACCCGGATGACGGCGTCCCATTCTTCTTCCTTCATCCGCAGCAGAAGGTTGTCGCGGGCGATGCCGGCGTTGTTGACCAGGTGGTCGACCCGGCCGTGCCGCCGGACGACCTCATCCACGACCGCCTGGGCCCGGCCAAGGTCCGAAACATCGGCCTGAAAATAATCGGCCAGGCCGCCTGCCGCCGAGATGGCGGCGGCGACCCCCGCCACCTGTTCTTCCAGTATGTCCACCAAAATGACACGGGCGCCCTCCCGGGCCAGCTCGCGGGCGATGGCTTCGCCGATGCCCTGCGAAGCGCCGGTGACGATGGAAACCCGACCCTCGAACGCTTTCATGTTTCCGCTCCTTTCAGGCGCGGGCCGCAGGCCAGTATGGCTTGCCCGAGTCTTTCCTGGGCCCGCCGCTCGACGAAGTCCTTGGCCCTCAGAATCGCGTTACGGACGGCGTTGGCGTTGGAGCGGCCGTGCCCGATGACACAGACGCCGTTCACGCCCAGCAGCTGGGCGCCGCCGTATTCGGAATAGTCCAACCGCTTATAGAGCTTCTTGAGGTGCCGTCGCAGGAGCAGGAAGCCGAGCCGGGCGAAGAAGTTCCGGGTGACCTCGTGCCTGGCCAGGCGCAGGGCGTTCTCGACCACGCCCTCGGCGGCCTTGAGGGCCACGTTGCCGGTGAATCCGTCGCTGACGATCACGTCGGCCAACCCGGTGAAAAGGTCCTTGCTCTCCACGTTGCCGATGAAGTTGAGCGGCCCGGCCTGGAGCCTGACATAAGCCTCCCGGACCAGGTCGTTGCCCTTGCCCCGCTCCTCGCCTATGCTCATCAGGCCGACCCGCGGCTCGGCCACCCCGACCACGCTCTCCATGAAGACCCCGCCCATGACCGCGAACTGGAACAGGTTGTGCGGCTGGCAGTTGGCGTTGGCCCCGACATCGATGAGCAGGGTGGGGCGGCCCGAAGCGCTGGGCACGAGGAGGGCCAGGGCCGGCCGGTCCACTCCCGGCATGGCGCCGAGGATGGTTTTCGAGATGTAGACGACCGCGGCGGTGTTGCCCATGGAAACCAGGGCGTCGGCCCGGCTGTCCCTGACCAAACAGGCGGCGACGGCGATGGAAGAGTGCTTTTTCTTCCGGAAAGAGAGGATCCCCTCGCCCATGCCGATCGCTTCGGCGGCGTGGACGACTTCGATGCCGGCCGCGGCCCCCGTCACCCGGGCCAGCTCCCTGCTGAGCCGCGGCTCCTGGCCTACCAGGACGACCTCGACCCCGAGCTCGCGGGCCGCCTGGACGGCGCCCGGCACAACGACAGCGGGCCCGTGGTCACCGCCCATCGCGTCCACGGCGATCTTCATGGCTTTAGGCCCGGGTCAGTCTTCCGTCCCTGCGATGACTTGCCGTCCCTTGTAGTGGCCGCAGGCCGGGCAGGCCCGGTGCGGGAGCTTGGGGTTGCCGCAGTTCGGGCAGAGGGCGAACGAAGGCAGGCTCAGTCCGTCGTGGGACCGGCGCCTTCCTTTCCTCGCCGGCGAGTGTCTTCGTTTCGGGTTTGGCATTTAAGTCTTGTCTCTCACCAGGATTTTTAGCTTTTCAAAGCGCGGGTCCGTCTCCTGGACCAGGCAGGAACAGCGCCCGTCGTGGATGAGCTCGCCGCAAACGGCGCACAGGCCTTCGCAGGCCGGCGAGCACAGGGGCTTGGCCGGGAAGGTCAGGTTGAGCTGCTCGAGAACGAGCTCTTTCAGGTCGAGCCGGCGTTCACGATAGAACATGCGGTCGAGGTCGTCGTCCTCCAGCGCCTCGCCGGCCTGGTAGAGCTCCTCGGGCAGATAGACCAGGTCGAAGCGGCTCTGGACCGGGAACTCGAAGGGCGCCAAACAGCGCGAGCAGACCAGGCTGAGCCGGGTGCTGAGCTCTCCTTGAACGTAAACCTCGTCCCCGACGACCCTGATGAAAACCTCGACGTGCGTCGGTTCCAGCAGGACCGCGCTCTCCTCCACCAGGTCGGGCTCGATGAAATCCAGGTCGCGCTCCAGCTGCAACCCTTCCTTGGGCACCTGGTCGATATCGACTATGAGCTTTTCTTCCACGTTGTCCGTCCTTGAATTTGTCTGATTATTATATCAGCGGACTTCCCTTTGTCAAATTGAGGCGATGGCGGCGCCAAAAAACCCTTGAAACCGGGTTCGCGAAGTGCTATGATTTGCCGGCCTTCCCCACCCAAGACAATCAGGGGCGGGGTTTTCCACAGATGTGGATAAATCTGTGGAAAAATAAGATATGACCATGGAACCGGAAGAAAAACAAAATCCTTGGGCCAAGCTGCTCGAGGCGGTCGAGCCCCGTGTCGACCGGGCCAGCTTCGAGACCTGGTTCCAGCCCACGGCCTTCATCGGCCGCGACGGCGACGCCCTCTACGTAAAAGTGCCGAACGCCTACTTCCGCGACTGGCTGGCCTTCCATTTTTCCCGCCTGCTCAACGAGTGCTCGACCGAGTTGTTCGGCCGGCCGCTCGAGGTCAGGTATATCGTGGACGATTCGCCCCCGACCTTCATGAGAAAGTCGCCGGAAGACCGGCGCGCCCAGCAGGAAGACTTCATCAGCGCCAACCTGAACCCGAACTATACCTTCGAGAACTTCGTGGTCGGCGCCTGCAACCAGTTCGCCCACGCCGCCGCCAGCGCCGTGGCCAAGACGCCGGCCAAGACCTATAACCCGCTTTACATCTACGGCGGGGCCGGCCTGGGCAAGACCCACCTGATGAACGCCATCGGGCATCACGCCCTGCAGCTAAACAGCCGCTTCAAGGTCCTGTACGTCACCACAGAGAAATTCATGAACGACCTGGTCAACCACCTTCAGAACGGCAAGATACTGGATTTCCGGCAGAAATACCGCAGCGTCGACCTTCTGCTCATGGACGACATCCACTACCTGTCCGGACGCGAGCGCACCAAGGAGGAATTTTTCCACACCTTCAACCATCTTTATGACAGCCAGAAGCAGATTGTCATATCGAGCGACTGCCCCCCTAAGGACATACCGCACCTCGAGGAACGCTTCCGGTCCCGCTTCGAGTGGGGCCTGATAGCCGACCTCAAGCCGCCGGATATCGAAACGCGTATCGCCATTCTGCGGAAAAAAGCCGAGAACGAGAACATCTCTCTCCCTGAAACCGTGGCCCTTTACATAGCCGACAAGGTCCAGTCCAACATCAGGGAGCTCGAAGGCTATCTCAGGCGGGTCATCGCCTACTCATCGCTCAAGGGCGAGAGCATCGACCTCGACCTGACCAAAGAAGCCCTGAAAGGACTTTTCAACACAGCGGCTTCGATCATCACTGTGGAAAAGATCCAGAAGATAGTCTGCCATAAGTTCAAAATAAAACCTTCCCAGCTCAAATCGAAGAACAACTCGCCCCAGATCGCCTTCCCCCGCCAGATAGCCATGTATCTGGCCAAGGAGCTCACCAACTCGTCCCTGCCCGAAATCGGCAAGAAATTCGGTGGAAAACACCACACGACGGTCATCCACAGCATCAGGAAGATCGAGAAATTAAGGGCCGAAGACCCCGAATTCAACAACGAAATCAACAGTCTGATAAGTTTCATCCAATGATGAGAATCAACTCTTTAGGCGCTTTTTCCACAACAGCATGGCCTATTATTCTTATTCTTCTTGAACTAAGTAGTAGAGATGGAATAAAAGATAATAATAATAGAGAGGAAGGTATCAGATGAAAATATCACTGCCAAGGGAAGCGCTGCTCGAGGAGCTCCAGATCCTTCAGGGCATCGTGGAGAAGCGGAACACCATGCCCATCCTGGCCAACGTCCTTGTCGAAGTGACGGACAAGGCCGTCGAGCTCATGGGTACGGACCTGGAGGTGGGCCTTAAGACGGGGCTGGAAGCCGAAATATCGAGGGCGGGTTCGCTGACCGTGAACGGCAAGAAGCTCTATGAGATAATCCGGGCCGTGCCGGAGGGAGAGAAAGTCGTCCTCGACCAGAAGAACGACAAGATAGAGATAAAAGCCGGCAACGCCGAATTCAAATTGAACTGCCAGTCGCGCGAGGACTTCCCGGCCATCCAGGAATCGGCTTTCGAGAGGGGGATATCTTTTCCTCTTGAAGGCTTCCAGAAGATGATCGACCGGGTCTTCTACGCGATAACACAGGAACAGAGGTATTACCTGAACGGGGCCCTCCTGTCGCTGAAGGACGGGCAGCTCGAGCTCGTCAGCACCGACGGGCACAGGCTTTCCTACACGAGCAAGGCGGAAGCGGGCTTGAAGGGCAGGGAAAGCGCAAGTTACATAGTCGCCAAGAAAAGCCTTAACGAGCTGCGCAAGATGAGCGGCGAGTCCGTCGCTTTCGACTACGACGAGAACAATCTCTTTTTCCGCGTCGGCGGCAGGATGCTCATATCGCGGATCATAGACAGCAAATTCCCCAACTATCAGGCCGTCATCCCCAAGGACAACCCCAACGTCCTGACCGTCGGCAGGGCCGAGGTGGCGGACGCGCTCCGGCGCGTAGCCCTGCTTTCGTCCGAGAGGTCGAAGGGAGTCAAGCTCAGCCTGGAGAAATCCCGGGTCAAGCTGTTTTCCTCCAATCCGGAGATCGGTGAGGCCAGGGACGAGATCGGCGCCGAATACAGGGGCCAGAACCTGGACATCGGCTTCAACGCCCAGTATCTGCTCGATTTCCTGACCGCGGGCGATTCGGAGAAAGTCGTCTTCGAGATCAAAGACGAGAACAGCGCCGTCCTGATCAGGCCGGAAGCGGAGGACGAGGTCAAGAATATCTACGTGCTGATGCCGATGAAGCTGTGAGGCCGGTCCTCAGGCGGCCGCCGGCGGCTCTTGGGCGGGGCCCGCGGCCGGCGGTTTGGGCGCAGCCGGCTTGGGTTTGACGACCGCCCTTACGTACGTCCATTCCTTTTTGAGGTTCCAGCGGCTGTCGTCCGCGATCTCGAACAGACGGTCCATCTCCATGGCCCCGGTCGGGCAGGATTCGACGCACTGGGCGCAGTGCACGCAGCGGTCGTTGTGTATGACCATCTTGAAGAGTTTCTCGGCCTCGTTGACGGCGCTGATCTCGATGGCCTCGGCCGGGCAGTCCCGCTCGCAGGCCCGGCAGACGATGCAGATCTCCGGCTTCAGGAAGGGCGTCCCCCTGAATCCCGGCGGGACCTCGAGCTTCTTGAAGGGGTAGTCCACGGTGGCCGGCCTCTTGAACAGATGGCGCACGAGCTCTGGCAGGAAAGCGGCGATTTTCATGAGAGCAACCCCTTGAGGAGGATGACGATGAGAAGCTGGGCGGCGGCGAGCGGCGCCAGGTATCTCCAGGCGAAGGTGACGACCTGGTCGATCCTGATCCTCGATGTGGTGGCCCTGATGAGGGAGAGCAAGAAGATGACGAAGAGCGTCTTGAGGACGAAATGGACGAAGCCGAGGAACGCCCCGCCCGGAAAGCCGCCGAGGAAGACGGCGGCCAAAAGGCCGCTGGCGACCACCATCTCGACGTCGAGCATCAGGCGGAACAGGGCCAGCTTGCGGCCGGAATACTCGGTGAAAGTGCCGCCGACGATCTCGGTCTCCGCGTCGGGGATGTCGAAAGGCGTGCGCTCCAGTTTGGCCTGGACGGCGACGACAGCCACCAGGAAGCCGAGCAGGTTGGGCAGGATGAGCACGGGCTTAGCCTGGTAGAAGGCGGCGATCTCGGCCAGCCGCCAGGAGCCGGCCAGGACGGCGGGCGAGAGCACGGCCAGGAACAGCGGCACTTCGTAGGCGAACAGCATCGTCAGCACGCGGGAGGCGCCCAGGGTCGAGAACAGGTTGGTCGAGGACCAGCCCGCCAGAAAGAAGACGAGCGTGGGCAGGCTGAGCAGGTAGAGCATGACGATGATGTCGCCGGAGAAGGACGTGGGACCCGGGGCCGCCAGGCTGAAGTTCCAGACCGGCAGGAGCAGGGCGGCCGTGGACACGACGGCCAAGCCGACCACCGGCAGCGCCCGGAAAAGCCCCTTGTCGGCCGCGTCCGGCTCGATATCTTCCTTGGCCAGCAGCTTGATGAAGTCGGCGATCGGCTGGAGCAGGCCGAACCTGCCGGTGTGCGTGGGGCCCATGCGGTTCTGCAGCCTGGCGTAGACCTTGCGGTCGAACCACTCGCAGAACGTCGAGTATAGCAGCAGGAACAGCGCCCCGGGATAAACCAGAAGATAGAGCAATGTTCTCACAACGGCCATGCCACGTTCCTTTTCTGGGGTACTTCGATGCGGCCCTCGCGCGCCAGGCGTCGGATCTCGCTCACCCGCAGGGTCCTCTCGGCGCCGCTCGAGGCGTCGACGAGCACGACGGCCCGTTCGGCGCAGCAGATGCAGGGGTCGATGGCGGCGAAGATCAGGGGTATGTCGGCGACGAAGCCGTGCTTGAGCATCTCTATGGTGGCGGCGTAGTTGCCGAGCGTCGGCGCCCGGACCTTGAGCCGTTCGGGCTTGTCCCCGCCGTTCGACTTGATGTAGTGGATGTTCTCGCCGCGGGGGGCCTCGTACCTGGCGACCACTTCGTTGGGCTTGGCCCGGCGCGGGGCCTTGACGGCGACCGGACCTTCCGGAAGGCTGCGGACCATCTGCTCGATCATCTTGTAGGATTCCATGAGCTCTTTGATGCGGACCACGGTCCGCCCCAGCACGTCGCAGCTTTCGGCGGTGGCTATGTCGAACTCGAGTTCGTCGTAAACGGCGTAGGGGTCGTCCTTGCGGACGTCGATGGCCACGCCGGACGCCCTGGTGGTCGGGCCGACGGCGCACAAGGCGACGGCCTTGTCCTTGGGCAGGTAGCCCACCCCGGCCAGCCTGGCCACGAAGCTCGGCTCGTTGGCGCCGATGTGTAAATAATATTCGCTGCGTTTCTTGAGGAAGGCGATGCCTTCCAGGATCTTGGCCTTCTGGCTCTCGTCCAGGTCGCGGCGGACGCCGCCGATGGTGTTGATGGCGTAGTGGACGCGGTTGCCGGAGATGAGCTCGAGCAGGTCCATGACCACCTCGCGGTCGCGCCAGGTGTACATGAAAAAGGAATCGAAACCGGCCTCGTGGCCCGCGACGCCCAGCCAGAGCAGGTGGCTGTGGACGCGCTCCAGCTCCGCGACGATGTAGCGGATATACAGGCCGCGCTTCGGGGGCGCAAGCTCCATGAGCCTTTCAACGCCCTGGACGTAGCAGGATGTGTGGGAGTGAGAGCAGATGCCGCAGATCCGCTCCATGAGGTAGATGTTCTGGACCCACGTCTTCTGCTCGGCCAGCTTCTCGATGCCGCGGTGGTTGTAGCCGAGCCGGATGTCGGCGTCGCGGATGACCTCGCCCTCGACCGTCATGCGCAGACTGATGGGCTCCTTGAGGGCCGGGTGCTGGGGGCCGATGGGGATCTGGAACTTCATTTCTTGCCTCCAGGGATGACTTCGGCGGGCCTGTCAAAGGACCAGTCCTTGCGCAACGGATAGTTAGCGGCCGGCCAGTCGTCCGGCAGGACCAGTGGCCGAGGGTCCGGGATGCCGTCCACCGTGATGCCGAACATGTCCTGGATTTCGCGTTCGTATAGAATGGCGCCCGGCAGGACGCCGCTCGCGCTGGGATAGCGGGGATCGGAACGGGGAAAGCGCAGGCGCAGATGCAGGGTGGTGGTCTTTACGGCCAAGTGGTAGATCACCTCGAACGAATCGCCCGCGTCGACGCCGCTGACCGTGGATACATGGGTGAATCCATAGCGGTCCCGCAGATGCCGGAGGCAGTCCAGGAAATCGGAGGGAGCCACCGTCGCGAAGATGCGGCGCGGCTCCGGGTTCTTCGCCTCCAGGATCTTGCCCGGGAGTTCCCGCTCCAGGTTCGCTATGAGCTCGCTGTCTGTCATGTTGAAACCTTATTCCCTATAATTTGCCCAGGAGCTTGACCACGCCGTCCAGGATGGCGTCCGGCCGGGCCGGGCAGCCGGGCACGTAAATGTCCACCGGTATGGCCTGGTCGAGGCCGCCGAGTATATTATACGCCCCGCGGTAAACGCAGCCGGACATGGCGCAGGCGCCGACCGCGATGACGAACTTGGGGTCGGGCGTCTGCTCGTAAATCCGGATGAGCCTGTCCCTCATCTGCCGGGTGACCGGCCCGCTGGCGACGATGACGTCGGCGTGCCGGGGAGTGGCCTTGAGCAGGACGCCGAAGCGCTCGACGTCGAAGCGGGGGGTGAGGGCGGCCACGATCTCGATGTCGCAGGCGTTGCAGGCGCCCGAGTTCAGATGGAGTATCCAGGGCGATTTCTTTCTGGACCAGCGGACTAGCTTTCCGAGCATGTTAACTCCTTGTGACCAGGGCCAGGATCGAAAGCAGGATCATGATCAGGTAGAACACGGCCAGGAGGGCGACGCGGCCGCTGGGAATGGTAGCGATGACCAGGGCCGCCACGTGCATCATCGTGAAGAAGAGGGCCACGAAGAAGAACAGACGGTAGCCGAACTGGACCTTGGCTCCCGGGATGTTCTCGCCGCAGGCGTAGGTCGATAGCTTGCCGGCGGTCTTCGAGAGCTTCGGCCCCAGCCGGCCGCCCAGGCCGTACAGGCCGAGAGCGAAGGCCAGGAATATCACGAAGGCGACCGGCGGGGAGAGAAGAACCGCTAATCCGTTCATGGTCTACCCTTTCAGTTTGGCCAGGCCCCTGACGTCGAGGCTCTTGGTGCGCCTGGCCACGTTGATGATGATGGCCAGGGCGGTCGCCACCAGGCAGACCTCGATGACGATGAAGGTCACGGTCAGGGCCTGGGCCGTCAGGATGTTCTGCTTGACGTGGCCGGTGGCGATGAGGATGAGGCTCACGCCCTTGCTGACGACCTCGACCGCGATGAGCAGCCGGATCAGGTTGCGCCGGGCCAGCAGGCCGAATATCCCGGCGAAGATGAGCGCGGCCGAGAAGAACAAGTAGAAGTACCAGATTGACGGCATGTCAGTCCCTCTTCCTGAGAAGTGCCAGCACGGAGAACACGCCGGCGAATATGACCGCGACCTGCCCGACCAGGTCCAGCGTGCGGCCCTTCCAGAGAACGTCGCTGAACGTCGCGCCGGGGTCGGCCGAGGCGACGGCCGGCAGCTTGTTGATGAGGCCTTTCATGACCAGCGCGTCTATGATCAGGAACGCGACGAAAAAGAGCGGGAACACCAGTCGGGCCGTCCGGGACTCCTGCACCTCTTCGCCCGGCTTGGTCAGGGCGATGGTCAGTATGAAAAGCACGGTGATGAGCCCGGCTACGACCGAGATCTCGAAAACTCCGGCGTAAGGCGCGCCCAGCCGGAAGAAAACGATGCCGAGAAAGAGGCTGGCCACGGCCAGGCAGACGGCCGCCCTGATGAGGTCCCGCAGGAAAAGCGCCAGGGCCGAGAAAAGGACCAATCCGACGAGCAGAGCTGTTTCAACGATCATCTTCTAAAATCCCCACGATCCCGTGACTGCCTGGGTCCCGGAGGCCAGGACATCGGCCGCCGGCTGGACCCAGGATGTTATAGCCGCCGAGAAGAACAGGCCGAGCGCGATGCAGAGCAGGGCCAGGAGGACGGTCGTGGCCGTCATCCAGAACGGCGCCTCCTTGACCGCCTGCCACTTCTCGTTGAGCTTGCCGAAGAAGGCCTGGCGCTGCATGATCAGGTAGTACCAGAGCGTTATGACCGAGGCCAGAATGGCCAGCAGGGCCAGGAATGGCTGGCCGGCCTGGAACAGGGCGACGATGATGATGAGTTTCGACCAGAAGCCGTTGAGCGGGGGCACGCCGGCGATGGACAGCGCCCCCACCAGGTTGGCGAGCGAGGTGAACGGCATGCGCTTGGCCAGGCCGCCCATCTCGTCCAGGTTCCGGGTCCCGGTCGACTGCTGGATGGAGCCGGTGGTCAAGAACAGCAGCCCTTTGGCCAAAGCGTGGTTGAACAGGTGGAAGAGCCCGCCGACGATGCCCAGCGGCGTGCCCAGCCCGAGGCCGAGCATGATGTAGCCCACCTGGCTGATGGAGGAATAGGCCAGCATCCGCTTGATGTCCTTCTGGCCCATGGCCAGAAAGGCCGCCAGCACCATGGACACCGCGCCCAGGGCCAGCAGCACCTTGGACAGGGCCGGCGTCAGGCCGAAGACGTTCAAGATAACCCTGGTCAGGGCGTAGACGCCCGAGACCTTGATCAGCAGCCCGGAAAGGATGGCCGAGATCGGGGCCGGGGCCGAAGGGTGGGCGTCCGGGAGCCAGGAATGGAACGGCATCAGGGCCGCCTTCAGGCCGAAGCCGAAGATGAAAGCGGCGGCGGCGATGGACACGACGGCGCCGGCGTTGAGCTCCTTGAGGGCCGAGGCCGTGGAGGCGAAATCCAGGCTGCCCGAGAGGCCGAAGATGACGGCGATGCCCACGAGCAGGAAGGCCGAGGCCACGACCGACAGCATCAGGTACTTGAAGGAGGCCTCGAGCTCGTCCGGCTCCAGGCCGAAAGCCACCAGGGCATAGGAGGACACCGCGGCTACTTCCAGGAACACATAGACCGAGAACAGGTCCGCGGCCAGGATGAGCCCGTTCATCCCGGCCATCATGACCAGGAACAGGGCGTAGTAGCTGGCCTTGGCGCCGTAGTGCTCCATGTAATCGATGGAGAACAGGCTGCAGCAGAGTCCGACCAAGGCCACGGCCAGGAGCATGAACAGGCTCAGGCCGTCGAGGGCCAGGCGGAGGTTGACCGCTTCGCCGAACCAGGCCAGCTGCTGGACGACCGGGCCGTTGGCGATGAGCGGACGGCAGGCGACGACTGCCCAGACCAGCAGGAACAACAGGGCGGCGTTGGCCAGCAGGTCGGGCAGGACCCTGCGGGACAGCCGGCCGGCGAGCGGCAGGATGCCCGCGATGACGAGCGGCAGCACGACGAAGAGAATGATCAACGCTCCTCCTCGATATCCCGGGTATGTGTGTATCTCATCATTTCACCAGCCAGCTGATGACGCCGGCGATGAGCACCAGACCGGCCAGGCACCAGGCCAGGTAATTGGCGTAGTGACCGTTGTGGGCCTGCTTGAGCAGGCCGGTGAACTTCTCGCCGGTCCTGGTGACCACTTTTTCCAAGACGAAATCTATGGGCCGGTCTATGCCCTTGAAGAGCGCGACCGACAGGCCCTGCAGGAACTTGACGCCCTGCTCGTAGAAGTCGAACATCCGGGCCTCGGCCAGGTCGTAGAGCTTGCGGACGACGGGCAGGTTGTGGACGGGCTCAGAGGCCAGATAGGGCTTGCGGCCCGACTTCCTGAAGCCGTAGGCGTGGAGCAGGAAGGCCAGCACCAGGCAGCCCAACGAGATGAGGGCCACGGGGTTGAAAAGGTCCAGGGCGTGGGATGTGAAGTCCAGGTGCTCGCCGGCGGCGTGGCCCGCGAGGATGGGCTGGATGAACAGGGTGAGCGGGAGCTTGTTGTAGACGCCGAAGGTGATGCAGAGGAGGGCCAGGATGATGATGGGGATGACGACGGCCGGCTGGCTTTCCTTCACCGGCCCGACCTCCTTCGAGCGCTCGCCGAAGAAGACCGAGTGCCCGGCCTTGAGGAAGGAGGCGAAGGTGAAGATGGCCCCGACCCAGGCGGCGACGGCGAAGACCGTATAGCCGGTCTCGAGCGCGCCGTGGAAGACCATCTCCTTGGAGACGAAGCCGTTGAGCGGCCAGACGCCCGATATGGCCAGGGCGCAGACCACGAAGCCGAAGGCCGTGAGCGGCATCTCCCGCCGCAGGCCGCCCAGGCGGCGCAGCTCGGTGGTGCCGGTCCGGTGCTCGACCGAGCCGGCGCTCAGGAACAGGCCGCACTTGTACATGGCGTGGTTGATCATGTGGAAGATGCCGCCGGCGATGCCGATGGGGATGGCGGTGCCGATGCCCAGCACCATGTAACCCACCTGGCTGACCGCGTGGAAGGACAGCAGTTTCTTGAAATCCTTCTGGATGAGGGCCATGAGGACGGCCAGGACGATGGTCACGGCGCCGACGATCATGAGCAGGATGGACAGGCCGCTCCGCGGCTGGATCTTGAAGAAGTCGAGCGAGATGCGGGCCAGCATGTAAATGCCGAGGAGCTTTTCAAAAGCCGCCGGCAGGAAGGCCATGAAGGAGACCGGCGCGTCCAGGGCGGCGTCAGGGATCCAGGTGTGGAAGGGCATGGCCCCGGCCTTGCCCACGGCCCCGATCATCATCAGGACGAAGGCGGCCGCGGCCAGTCCGGTCGGCTCGACCGAGATGTTGGACATGGTCAGGGTGCCGGTCTGGACCCAGAGCAGGCCGATGCCCAGGATCATGGAAAAGTCGCAGAAGCCGCTGATCATCAGGGCCTTGAGGGCCGTCCGGGGGGAGGTCGGCTTGGCCCCGATGGTGATCAGGCCGTAGAGCGTCACGAGCAGGCCTTCCCAGAAGAACAGGAAGGGGACGAAGTTGTCGGCCAGGACGGCGCCGTTGGCCAGGGCCGCGGTCAGGAAGACATAGGCATAGTACTCCTTGACCCGGGCCGTGCCCCGCATCTTGACTAGCGAGAAGAGGACGATGAGGAAAAGGAAGCCCGACAGGGCGAGCAGGATGAAACGGGAGAAGTGGTAAAGCCGCAGGTCGAAGTTCATGCCCAGCCCGAGCCAGTCCGCGCTCCAGGCCAGGTCCCCGGCCTTGAAAACGGCGAAGCCGAGGGCGAGCGAGGCCAGGGCGCCGAGCGAAGCCAGCAGCTCGCGCAGGCTCCTCGCGGCCTTGGGCACGATCAGCATGAGCACCGCGAAGACCGCGGGCAGGACGATTGGCAGGAGAAGCATTTTGGGCATCATCTGAGCCACCCGGTGATGTGTGCCGTCGCCGTGGAGACGATCTTCATCGGATAGGATACCAACACCCCGGCAGCCAGGCTGAGCGCGGCCAGGACGGCGACGACATAGACCATGGATTTTGTTCGTTCAGGAGCCGCGTGTTTCGGCTCGCCCAGGAAAACCAGGCTGAAGACCCTCAGCAGGTAGAACATCGTCAGGACCGCGGTGAAGAGGGCCGTCGCGGCCAGCCAGACGTGGCCCGCCTGGACAGTTCCCACGATGACCAGGAACTTGGAGAAAAAGCCGCCGAAGGGCGGTATGCCGATGACCGAAAAGGCGCAGACCAGGAAGGCCACCGCGGTTACGGGCATGGTCCGGATCAGGCCTCCCATCTCGCGGATGTCCTTGGTGTGCACCGCGTGGATGACGATGCCGGCGCACAGGAACAGCCCGGCCTTGGCCAGGCCGTGCATCAAGATGAAGAGCAGCGAGCCGGAGACACCGCTCGCGGTCGCGGCCGAGAAACCCAGGAAAATGTAGCCGATCTGGCTGACGGTGGAGTAGGCCAGGATGCGCTTGAAGTCGTTCTCGACCAGGGCCGCCCCCGCCGAGACCAGGCTGGAGACGACCACTATCACGGGTATGGCCTGCTGCCACTCCTCGGGCAGTCGGAAAGCGTAGAGGAACAGCCGGGCGTAGGCGTAGACGCCGATCTTGACCAGGACCGCGGCGTGGAGCAGGGCCGTGACGGTCGTGGGCGCGACGCCGGCGTCCGGGAGCCAGGTGTGGAGGGGCACCGTGGCCGACTTGGAAAACATGCCGAACAGGATGAGCAGGACGGCCGAGCCCGGTATTACGGTCCCCCGCATCAGGGTGAGGTCGAAGGTCGAGGTGGAGCCGTAGATCTGGATGAAGCCCAGGAGCATGAGGACCGCTCCGAAGAAGGTGACCAGGAAGGCCTTGTCGGCCTTGAGGACGTGATCGGGCTCCCGGTAAAAGCCGATCAGCCGCCAGCAGCAGATGGCGATGACCTCCCAGAAGAGGTACATGAAGACGAGGTTGCCCGAAAAAACCAGGCCCATCATGGAGCCGATGAAGAGCAGCACCATCAGGTAGTACTCGTTCTGGTTGTCGTCATTATGGACGTAACCCAGGGAGTAGATCACGATCAGGGCGCCGACGAAGGACGAGACGATGGCCATGAAGATCGCCAGCGGGTCGATGATCAGGACGAAGTCGAGGCCCAGGGCCAGGCTGCGGCGGAGGACGACCTCGCCTCCCTTCAGGGCGAGCGGGATGAGCGTGAGCGGCAGGGCGGCCGTGACCGAGCCGACCAGCACGGCCCAGAACGACCGGAACTGCCTGGAGACCAGCGCCGCGAT
>CAYWJT010000004.1:41006-73952 GCA_964458655.1 uncultured Eubacteriales bacterium
GGATGAGAAAGGAGCCGGCCACGGGCACGAGGATGGTGAGAAAAGCAGTTGTTTCTGCGCTCATGTTTTCTCTTTCCTTATATGTGAGGGCAAAGTATAAAAACCCAAAAAATAAAAGTCAAGGATTTCCACTTTGTTTTCACATGTTTTCGACAGGTTTTTCGCGGCCCCACTTGCGTTTTGCCGCGGGCTGTATTAAAAAAAGGCCGGACCGCATGATAAACCTATCTGGAAGGGGCGATCATGAGCATTGACATCCGCGAAGTGGTCTCGCGCCGGGACCTGAAGACCTTCATTTACCTGCCGGAGAAGATACACCGTGGGCACAAGACCTGGGTGCATCCCATCTACATGGACGATTGGAAATATTTCGACCGCCGCAAGAACAAGGCCTTCGGCTACTGCGACACGGTCATGCTTTTGGCCTACCAGGACGGTCGGCCCGTGGGCCGGGCCATGGGCATCATCAACCATCGCTTCAACGAGCACCGGAACGAAAAGACGGCCCGCTTCGGCTACCTGGAGACTTATGAGGACAGGGCCGTAGTGCACGCGCTGCTCGCCCGGCTCGAGGACTGGGCCCGCTCCAAGGGCATGACCAGGATCATCGGGCCCTACGGGTTCTCGGACCAGGACCCGGAAGGCTTCATCATCCAGGGCTTCGAGCACCGGGCGACCATCGCCACCTATCACAATTTCGAATGGATGCCCCGCTTCGTCGAGGAGGCCGGCTACGTCAAGGATATGGACTGGTACGTCTACAAGATCGACGTGCCCAAGGAGATGCCCGAGTTCTACAAGAAGATTTACGAGCGAGTCAGCCGGCGGGGCGACTTCGAGGTCCTGGAGTTCCGCAAGAAGAAAGAGCTCAAGCCCTGGATACGGCCCATCCTGTCCCTGATGAACGAGTGCTACCTGGCCAGCAACATCTACGGGTTCGCGCCGCTCGACGAGCAGGAGATGGACGACTTGGCCAAGCGCTATCTGCCGGTCATCGACCCGCGCTTCGTCAAGGCCGTCGCCAAGGACGGCGAGGTCGTCGCCTTCGTCATCGGCATGCCCGACCTGACCGAGGGCATCCAGAAGGCCCGGGGCCGGCTGTTCCCCTTCGGGTTCCTCAAGGTCCTGCGGGCCGCCAAGAAGACCAAGCAATTGGACCTGCTGCTCGGCGCCATCAAGGAGAAATACCGCGGCCAGGGCCTGGACGTCATGATGGGGGTCAAGATGATCGCTTCGGCCCAGGAAGCCGGGTGCGAGGTCATGGACACGCACCACGAGATGGAGACCAACGTCAAGGTCCGGGCCGAGATGGAACGCCTGGGCGGCAAGCTGTACAAGTTGTACCGCGCCTACCGGAAGGATCTCGCCTGAGCGGAAGGCCGCGGGCTATTTGGCGTCGGCCCAGGTCGGGCCCCAGCCCAGCTTGACCTTGAGCGGGACGCGAAGCTCGAGCACGTTCTCCATCCTGTCCCTGACGAGCCTGCCGATCGTCTCCTTCTCTTCGAGCGGCACCTCGAAGAGAAGTTCGTCGTGCACCTGGAGGATCATGCGGCTCTTCAGGCCCCTCGCCTTGAGATCCTCCCAGATGCGCAGCATGGCCGCCTTGATGAGGTCCGCGGCCGAACCCTGGATCGGGGTGTTGAGAGCGATGCGTCGGCCGGCCTCGCGCGTGGCCCGGTCGGCCTGCTGCAGCTCCGGCACCTGGCGCCTGCGGCCGAACATAGTCTCGGACCAGCCCCTAGCCTTCGCCTCTTCGACCAGCCGGTCGAGGCATTCCTTGACGCCGGGGTGCTTCTCGAAATAGCGGTCGATGAAGCGCTGGGCCTCGGCGTTGGAAGTCCCCAACTCCCTGGCCAGCGAGAAAGCCGAGGTCCCATAGATGATGCTGAAGTTGATGACCTTGGCCCGGCGCCGTGTTTCTTCCTCCGGCCGCGCGCTCCCCTCGCCGAAGACCAGGCGGGCGGTCTCCTCGTGCACGTCACGGTCATGAAGGAAAGTGTCGACGAGCACGGGGTCGGCAGAAAGATGGGCCAGTATCCGCAGCTCGACCTGCGAGTAATCGGCGGCAAGAAGTATGTGGCCCGGGTCGGCGATGAAAGCCTTCCGGAACCGCATCCCCCATTCTCCCCGGGCGGGGATGTTCTGCAGGTTGGGGTCGCTCGAGGACAGGCGCCCGGTCGCGGCCACGGTCTGGTTGTAGGAGGTGTGGATGCGGCCGGTTTCCGGGTTGACCAGGGCCGGCAGGGCGTCGGCGTAGGTGGACTTGAGCTTGGCCATCTGCCTGTAATCCAACACCAGACGGGCGATGGGGTGTTGAGGCGCGACCTCTTCCAGGACGTCGAGCGACGTGGAGTAGCGGCCGCCGCCCTTGGTTTTCCGGCCCAGGCTGAGGCCGCACTTGTGCACCAGGACGTCTGCGAGCTGGCCGGGAGAATTGATGTTGAAGGCGCCGCCGGCCAGGTCATGGATCTCCTTTTCCAGGCGGCGGAGCTCGCCTTCGAGCGCGGCCGAGATCTCCTGGAAGACGGCCGGGTCGACTCTGACGCCCCACATTTCCATCCGGGCCAGGAGTTCGATGAGCGGCCGCTCGACCTGCTCATAAAGCCGACCCAGGCCGCGCTCCCTGACCTGCTCCCAAAGCAGCGGCCCCAGCCGACCGGCCAGGTCTGCGTCCTGGCAGGCGTAGGGGCAGACGCGCTCGACCGGGGCCCGGTCGAGCGTTACCTGAGCCTTGCCCCTGCCGGCCACTTCCTCATAGGGCGTCTTCTTGGCGCGCAGGTAGACCAGGGCCAGCTTTTCCAAGCTGTGCTTGCCCCAATTCGGTTCGAGCAGGTAAGAGAGGACCATGGTGTCGCGGTCGATGCCCCGCAGCTCGACCCCTTCCCGTTTGAGCACGATCCAGTCGTACTTGATGTTCTGTCCGGTCTTGCGGACGGCCGGGTCCTCCAGGACGCCTTTCATCAGCTCCAGGGCCCGCTTCTTGGGGATTTGAACGGGCGCGCCCAGGTAATCGTGCCCGAGCGGGATGTAAAAGGCTTCCGCGGGAACGATGGAAAACGAGATGCCGACGAGTCGGGCCCGCACCGGCGAAGGGCTGTCGGTCTCGGTGTCGAGCGCCACAGCCTTGGCCCGCTTGATCCTGTCGACGAGCGAGGCGAGCTCCGCCTCCTCGAAGACGGCCCGGTAGCGTGTCTCTTCAGCCGGCGCCGACCTGCCCAGCAGTTCCTGGACGAACGAGGTGAACTCCAGCTCCTGGAAAAGCCGGATGGCCCGGTCGGCGTCCGGCTCTTTCGGGGCGTAAAGTTCCAGGTCCAGCTCCAGGTCGAGGTCCGGATGGACCGAGACCAGCCTGCGGCTGAGTTCGAGCAGGTCGCGGTTTTTCTCGACGGCTTCCCGGAGCCTCGGGTTCTTGATGCGGTCAGGCTGTCGGAGCAGGTCGTCGAGCGAGCCGTGTTCCCGGATGAGGGCCTTGGCCGTTTTTTCGCCTATCCCAGGCACGCCCGGGACGTTGTCGGTGGGGTCGCCCCACAGGGCCAGCACGTCCACGACGCGCGACGCCGGCACTCCGAAGAAGTCGGCCACGTTGCCGGGCGTGATGTAGACCTCTTTGGCGGGGTTCCAGACCGAGGTCGAGTCGTCGACCACCTGGAGCAGGTCCTTGTCGGTGGTCACGATGACCGCATGGACGTCCCTGGCCGCGGCCTTGACCGCCAGCGTGGCCAGGACGTCGTCCGCCTCGTACGCGCTGAACTCCACGGTGGGGATCCTGAGCGCAGCCAGGACTTCCTTCAACACAGGCAGCTGGACGGCCAGGTCGTCGGGCATGGGCTTGCGGTTGGCCTTGTAATCCTTGAAGTCCTCGTGGCGCACGGTCGGGCCCTTGGCGTCGAAGACGACGCCGAGGTAGTCCGGCTTCTCGTTCTCCACGATCTTGCGGAGCGTGCTGATGAAACCGTAGATGGCGTTGGTCGGGAAGCCCCGGGAGTTGCTCAGCTTCTGTATGGCGTAGTAGGAGCGGTAGAGCAGCGAGTTGCCGTCTATCAGGAAAAGCCGTTTTTTGCCTTCGGCGGGACGCATGGCCTGGCCTCGGCGGCCCCGGTCGTCCTCACGCCAGCCGGGCATTGAGGATCTCGTCCAGGATCTGCTTGTGCTGTTCGTCCATCAGCCGGTTGACGACCGCGGACAGCTCGGGGTCTTTCAGGTGCTCGGTGTAGAACTTCCTGCGGGAGGCGAGCAGCCGTCCCGACCTGTAGATCAGGGATTCTATGTAGGGCATGGCCGGTCCCTTGTCCTGGGTCTGGACGAAATAGGTTTCGCCCCGGAACTCGATTTTGGTGTTGTAGCCGCTCATTCTCGTCGTCGCGCCGTCTTCGCGCTTCGCCTATATAGATTACTCCAAATGATTTGCCATGCAAGGCCTTTTATGGTATAAAGGCAAAGATTTTTCCTGACTGGAAGAGAGAAACCGACATGCCCAAGGTATGCGAGATTTGCCGGAAAGGACCCGTTTTCGGGCACAGCGTCAGCCATTCGCATAAAGCCTCGCCCAAGAAATGGAAGCCCAACCTGCAGCACGTCAAAGCGCAGACGGCCCAGGGCGTCCGTCATGTCTGGGTCTGCAGCCGGTGCCTGAGGTCCGGCAAAGTGACCAAGGCCGCTTAGCCGCGGACGACCTCAAAGACCTGCTTCAACCCCCGCACCCGCCCCAGGATCTCTTCGAGATGGGCGAGTTCGCGCACCCTGACGCTCAGCTTTATCTGGGCCTTGCCCCCGGTGAGGCTCCGCGCCTCGGCCTTGATGATGTTGCCGCCCAGGTCGGCCACGGCCGCGGCCACGGCCGCCAGCACCCCCGGCGAGTCCTCGGCCACCACGCACAGGCCGGCGTCGAAGTTGCCCGTCAATGACGCCTCCCACCCGACCTCGACCAACCGCTGGCTGTCGAGCAGCTCCTTGACGACAAAAGGGCATCGGGCGGCGTGGACCGTGATGCCCTTGCCGGCCGTGATGTAGCCGACCACGGGCTCGCCTTTGATCGGGGAGCAACACTTGGCCAGCTTCATCATCGGGTCGTCCTGGGACCTTATGACGATGCCCGCGCCCGGCTTGCGGGCCAGGAAGGCCACGGCCTTTTCCAAGAACGACCTGTCCCTGGCCGCGAGCGCCTCGCCCCGGGCCAGGCTCTCGATCAGGGTCCGGCTCACGACTATTTTGCCCAGGCCCACCTGACGGTAGAGCTCTTCCATATCGTGCAGGCGGACGCCCAGCACCTCTTCCATCCTGGCCAGGAGCTTGCGGTCGTCGGCCAGGTCAGCCGGCGCTTCGACCCGGCTGAATTCCTTTTCCCAGAGCTTGCGGCCGAGCTCCACCGCCTTGGCCCGGCTCCTGAGGTTCAGCCATTTCTTGATATGCTGGCGGGCGCCGGACGTCGCCACCGATGCCAGCCAGGCCCTTGTCGGCGCGGCCTCGTCCGCGGTCAGGATCTCGACGATGTCGCCGGTCTTGAGCCCGGTCTTGAGCGGGGCGGCCTGGCCGTTGATGAGCGCGCCCGCCGCGTGCAGGCCGACCTCGCTGTGGATCTTGAAGGCGAAGTCCAGGGCGGTCGCTCCCGGCGGCAGGGTCACGACCTTGCCCTTGGGGGTGAAGACGTAGAGCTCCTCCGGCACCAGGTTGGCCTTGAGGGTCTTGAGGAACTCCTTGGGGTTGCGCTGTTCCTCGTAGAGCGTCACCATCTCCCTCAGCCAGTGCAACCGTCGGTCCTCGCGCATGGACTCCGGCGGCTCGCCTTCCTTGTATCTCCAGTGGGCCGCGATGCCGTTCTCGGCCAGGTCGTCCATTTCCCTGGTCCGGACCTGGATCTCGAATTTCTTTTCCTGCTCCGTGATAACGGTGGTGTGTAGGGCCTGGTAGAGGTTGGGCTTGGGCATGGCGATGAAGTCCCGGAAACGCTGCGGCAGGTGGCTCCAGCGCTGGTGGATGATGCCTAGGACGGCGTAGCAGTTCTGGACGGTGTCGGTGACGATCCTCAGCGCCAGCAGGTCGAACACCTGGTCGAAGTCGATGCCCCGGCGCTGCATCTTGGTCCAGATGCTGTAAGGCCTCTTGACCCGGGCGTGGACCTCGCCCGGGACGCCGTTCTCCCGGAGCAGGGCCTCGAGCTCGCCGCGCATGGCGGCCAGGTCCTTCTCCGCGGCCTTTTTTATCGGCGCGAGCAGGCGTTCGATGCGTTTGTATTCCGCCGGGGCCACGTACTGGAAGGCCAAGTCCTCGAGCTCGGCCCGGATCCGGCCCATGCCCAGGCGGTTGGCGATCGGGGCGTAGATGTCGAGCGTTTCCCGGGCGATGCGCTCCCGCTGGCCGGGCTCCAGGTATTTCAGGGTCTTGAGGTTGTGGATGCGGTCGGCCAGCTTGATGAAGATGACCCGGATGTCGTCGGTCATCGCCAGTATTATCTTGCGGACCGTTTCGGCCCGGTCGGCCTCCGGCGAGGCGCCGTGGACCTGGCTGATCTTGGTCACCCCTTCGACCAGGTCGGCGACCTCGCGGCCGAAGGACTCGCGGATCTCGGCCGCGGTCAGTTCCGTGTCCTCGAGCGCGTCATGCAGGAGGGCGGCGACGAGCGTCGTGCGGTCGAGGCGCATGCCGGCCAGGAAGTAGGCGACCTCGAGCGGATGGCTGAGGTAGGGTTCGCCCGACCTCCTGGTCTGGCCCTTGTGGGCCCGGCCGGCGAAAACATAGGCTTTCTGCAGGACAAGGATGTCCTTGTCCGTCAGGTAGGGCGTGGCCTTTTCCAGGATGTCGTCGAAACGGACCATCTTCGGGCGCCTTCAGGTCTTAAGCCTGCGTTCCTCTTGCAGGACCCATTCTACAGCATGGAGCACGTCGCGTGCTATAAAGGCCGGCTTCAGGTTCAGGCGGCTGAGGCTTTCTCCGGTCTCGAGGCCGAAGCCGGTCAGGACCAGGACCGGCCGGGCGCCGATGGCCAGGCCGAACAGCAAATCGTCCGGCTTGTCTCCGATCATGTAGGAGGCCTGAAGGTCCAGCCCCAGCTCGCGGGCCGCCCGCAGGCCGAGTCCGGGCAGGGGTTTGCGGCAGGAGCACGAAGCCCGGCCGGCGCCGTTCTCGGCCGCGGTGTCGTGCGGGCAGTGATAGACGGCGTCGAGGACGGCGCCTTCGGCCCGGAAACGGGCCTCGAAGGCCGCGTGGAGTTCGAGGAGGTCCCGCTCCGAGAAATAGCCACGGCCGACGCCGGACTGGTGGGTGACGACTACGGCGGCCAGCCCCGCCCGGTTGACCTTCCTGACCGCTTCCGGCGCGTAGGGATAGATGTGCACCTGCTCGAAACAGGCCGGGTAGCCGACGTCCTCGTTGAGAGTGCCGTCGCGGTCGAGGAAGACCGCCGGCTTCAGCCCGCCTTTTGTTCCTTCGCCCATGGCAGGCTCAGCGCGGCCGAGAGGACCTCGCTCACGGCGATCCCCAGCATGCACCTGTGGTCGTAAGGGCACCGGGCGTAGCTGCACGGCCGGCAGGGGACGTCTTTCACGAGCGCGACGGACGGGCTTTTCAATGGGCCGGTGACCCTGGGGTCGGTGGGCCCGAACAGCGCCACAACGGGCCTGCCGACGGCGTCGGCCAGGTGGAGGCATTCGGAATCGTTGGCGATGAGAACCGAAGCCAGGCTCAGGAAAGCGGCCAGCCGGCCGGGGCCGAGCCCGGGGCCGACGCTGCAGGCGGGGGCGGGCAGCCCGGCGGCGAGTCCCGCGGTATCAGCTTCGTCGTCAGTGGCGACGAGCATGGTGAAAACATGACGCTCCTTCCGGATCAGCGCCGCGGCTTCGGCGAAGCGTTCGGACGGCCAGCGTCCGGCCGGGCCCTGCCCTCCTCCCGGCGCCAGCGCGACGAGCGGCAGGCTGCCGTCCCAGCCGGCGGACCGGAGCTCTTCCCGCGCCGCGGCCAGGTCTTCCGCGCCGGGCTCGACGTTCGGCAGGTCGGCGGCGTCCTTAAGGCCCAGCTCCCGGACCAGCCGCCGGTAATGTTCGACCCGATGCGGGGCAGCGGCCGGATAAGCAGCCCGTTTTATCGACCGCGTCAGGAGCAAATGAGGCCCCTCGCGGGCGTAGCCCCAGCGCTCCGGGATGCGGGCCGTGGCCAGGAGCAGGGAAGAAGATATGGAATCGTCGAGAGTGATGCCGACCGCGAAACGTTCGGCCCGGAGCTCGAGCAGGAGCTCGCGCATGTCCTTCAGGTTCTCGTCCTCCGGCAGCGGGACGACCCGCTCGAACAGAGCGCCGGCGGCATATATCTGCGGCGCCCACTCCGGGCCCGCGACCCAGACTGAGGCCCCAGGGAAACTCCGGCGGATGCTGCGCACGGCCGGCTCCGCGAACACCGCCTCGCTGACGGTCGAAGGGACACGCACCAGGACCTTGTTCAGCTCCCGGGTTTGTTCAGGAGACGACGGCCGTCTCTTCCAGCGCAGATGTTCCTTAAGCTCGCGGGCCACGGCGCCTCCCCGGCGGTCAGTCATTTCCGTTCGTTTTGGGCGCGGTTGCTTCCTCGGCCTTCTTCTCGGCCGGTCTTGACTTATGGTGGCCGTTCTGGCCCGAGTCTTTCTTGGCGTAATCCGTCACGTACCACCCGCTGCCCTTGAACTGAATGGCCGGGGCCGAAACGAGCTTGACGAGCTTGCCGCCGCACTTCTCGCAGGTGGCCGGCTGCTCGTCATGGTTGAGGAGCAGCACCTCGAACCTCGTCCGGCACTTGGAGCATCGGTATTCGTAAATCGGCATCCTTGTCCTCGTCCTGCTGGATGGAAGTACGGCCTATTATAGCAAAAAACGGCCGTTTTTGCTCGGCCCAAGGCGCTCGCGAAGTCACTCGCCGAAAACGACGGCCTCGAAGACGTAGATCCTGGCGCCGCGCCGCCAGTCGTTCGGGCCCAGGCCCGCTTTGAGGCAGGTCTGCTCCAGGAAGGTCTGCCGGTCCCAGCCGTTCTCCGCCGCGACCTGGGGCAGGAGCAGGCCGCTCCGGCCGTCCTTGGAGATGACCAGTCCGTGCCGACCCACCTTTACCGTCTTGGGATCCGTTATCTCCTTCAGCGGCGTGAGCACCGAAACCTCGATCCTGAGCGCGGCCAGCTCTTCTTCGCGGACCGGCGGAAAGCGCGGGTCGCGCACGGCCGCGTAGACGGCCGCGTTGATGACCGTCTCGCCCAGCGGCCCGACCGGCTGGGTGAAGCCGATGCAGCCGCGCAGGTCGCCGTTCTTTTCCAGAGTGACGAAGGCGCCCCGCGGGGTCCGCAACGCCTCAAGGCCGGTGTTGTCCGCAATGACCTTGCCGGTCGCCAGGAATTCCTCGATCGCGGACCGGGCCAGCTTCAAAAGGGCGGACTTTTCTTCCGGCGTCAGGCTGAAACCTTCGCTTTCTGCCTTCTCCTCCCGGCCGCTCTCGGCCAGCACTGCGGCCGCCAAATAGCCGACGACGGGGCCGCCCGAGGCCGAGGAATCGGAGCGTTCCAGGACCTCCACTTGGCGGCCCTTGGCGCGTGAGGCGTAGAGAAGGAGGGCGGCGACCGGGCCGGCGCCGCACATGAAGTTCTCCCCCGACTCGGCGCCCCTGATGATGGACTCTGTGTCCAGGGACTTGACGAGCCTGATGGTGGCCGCGTCCACCTCTTCGGCCTGCTTCTTCGGCAGGTAGTGGGAGAGGTCCGTGGAAGCCACCACCAGGACCTTCCGGCCGCGGCAGGCCTTTTCCAGGGCCGCAGCCAGGCTCCTTATCGTCGGCCTGGTCTGGAAGCCCATGACCACAGGTACGATTTTGGCCGCTGGCAGGGCCCGCTGGATGAAGGGCAGTTGGACTTCGACCGAGTGCTCCTTCTCGAAAGCCTCCCGGCTGAACTTGAAGCCCGAGGCGGCGCTCAGCTTCCCGGCCAGCGCGGCGTCGACCTCGACGGCGCCGAGAGGCGTCTCGAACCGGCCTTCGAGCCAGATGGAGCAGCCGGAGAAGCCGACCTGATGGGACGGGCCGATGACGACGACCGTTTCGTAATCGCCGCCCTTGACCAGGGCGTAGGCGGCGCCGGCCGTGCGTCCGGAATATACGTAGCTGGCGTGTGGAGCGATGAGGCCGATCACCCGGCCCTCGCTCGGCGCCGCGCCTTCGTGCGCCGCGATGAATCCGTCTACCTGGGCTTCGAGCCTGGACCGCTCCGCGTCGTAGAAGAGGCCGGCGAAGGCCGCCTTTTTCGAGAACCGGTCCTGGGCCAGGCCGCCCGCGACGAACGTCAGGGTCACCAAGGCCGCGATGACGTATCTCATGTTCGTTCTCTTCCCCATGGATATCCCATGGGAAATGATAAAGGCGGCGGCCTGAAAAATCAACACCGCTCCCAACGCGATAAGAACGGGGGATGTGCGCCGGATGCGTTCCTGTGGCGTCCGGCGGGCCGGCGTCAGCCCCGTTGACTTTTTCGCCGTTTTGTAACAAAATCATAACGGGTGGTAGAAGATGAAAAACTTATTCAAGCTCTTGTTGATCATCTTGACGCTCGGGGCTGTTTTTTTCGTCGGGTTCCATGTCGGGAGAGAGAAGGAAAAGATAAAGATCCCCAAGTTCCAGGACGACCTGGAAGCGCCCGTCTGAGACCGCTCCAGGAACGTCGATAGTTTGATATCGATACAGGGGAGTTCAGGATGAGCAACATCGGTGTCTACGGGCTCGGCATCGTCCTGGCGGCCTTCATCCTGCTCCTGATTTTCAACCCCAACCTGTCCTGCTTCGGACGCAAGATAAAATCGCCTTTCTATCCCCTGCTCCGGCGCAGGAAGCCGGCCGCGAAGAAGCTCACCGATTACAAGTTCAACCTCACCGACGAGTCCGGCGCGAGGCGCCCTCCGGCCTCCGGCGAGTCGACGAAAGAGGCGAAGAAGACCGACGATTACGGCTTCCGCCTGGACTAAGAGCCGGATGTCCGCACCGGGGATGACGCGGCTCGGCCCCTCGGGGAAAAAAATTCCGTTGAAAGTCTTGGCGGCCTGCGCCGGGCTGGCGCTGACGCTGCCTGCCTGCGCCCCGCGAGCGCCCGTGCTCGTGCCGGACTCGGCGGTCGCGGCCGCGGAGGGTTACGGCCAGGCGGTCATCGAAGGCCCCGCCTTTTCGATCAAAGGACGGTTCGCTTTCAACCTGCGCGCTTCCGGACTGGGCCGGGTCGAGGGCTTCGACCCGCTCGGACGGCCGGTGTTCATACTTATAATGACCGAGGAGAGGGATTGCCTCATCCTGCCGCGGCGGAAGGTCTATGCCGACGCCGAGCCCGGGGCGCTCGGCCGACGTTTCCTGAGCTTCGGCTTCTCGCCCCGCGAAGCGGTCGAGCTTCTCTGCGGACGGCTCGGCGGCGGTGCAAGCCCGACCTCCTCCGGATGGACGCTGGAGCGGGACGCCAGGGGCCGTCTCACGGCCGGCGTCAAGGACGATTTCCGCTTCGAGGTCGGCGCCTATTTCCCGGGAGGCAGCGTGCCCAGCGAGGTGCGCTTCAGCTACGAGGGCCGGGGCCGGCTCAAGATAACCAGGCTGAGGTTCAACCAGCCGCTGAACGGCGCGGCTTTCGACCTCGGCTTCCTGGCCCGGTTCCGCCGCGTGTCGCCGGAAGAGATGGAAGCCCTGATCAGCGATGAGGATTAAGTCTTTGGCCAAGGTCAACCTCGGCCTGGAGGTCCTGGGCCGGCGGCCGGACGGCTATCATGAGATCAGGACGCTCTTCCAGACGATCGACCTCCACGACGAGCTGGAGTTCGCGACCGCCCCGCCGGGCGTTTTCCGGCTGACGGGCGACGACCCCGCGGTGCCCTGGGACGAAAGCAACCTCATCGCCCGCGCCTACCGGGCCGTGCTGAAGGAATCGGGCCGCGACTTCGGGCTCGAGGTCAGGGTGCGGAAGTCCATCCCGGCGGGCAGGGGGCTCGGCGGCGGCAGCTCCAACGCCGCCGTGACGCTGCTCGCCCTTGACAGGCTCTGGGGGCTCGGCCTCGGGCAGGCCGTGCTGGAGCGGCTGGCGGTCTCGCTGGGCGCCGACGTCCCTTTCTTCCTGCACGGCGGGCTGTGTCTGGGCGAGGGCATAGGGGAAAGGATCACGGAGCTCCCGGACACCCCGGAAACGGCCTGCCTCGTCGCCTGGCCGGACTTCGCCGTGGACACGGCGCGGGCCTACCTGTCGCTCGACTCCGCCTTGACTTCAAGCGATAAAGCCAGTAAAATTAAGCGTTTTCTTGATACCGGAAGCTACGGTCATCTCGAGAACGAGCTGGAACGCGTCGTCGCCGGCCGGCATCCCGAGATCGCAGGGCTAAAAACGCTTATTCAGGAGGCGGGAGCGGCCCTGGCCTTGATGAGCGGCTCCGGTTCGGCGGTTTTCGGGCTCTTCCGCGACCGGGCCGCGGCCGTGCGGGCACGGCGGATCGTATCAGGACGGGCCCGAACCTTCCTGGCGCGGACGGTGGCGAGGGACGAATACCGGGCGGGACTCTCTGCTGGGGTGTCGCCAAGCTGGTAAGGCAACGGACTTTGGATCCGTCATCCGGAGGTTCGAATCCTCCCACCCCAGTTTTGATAATCGCGACGACAAGGACGGAAAGATGAAAATCTTCTCAGGGTCTTCCAACCCGGCTCTGGCCGGCGAGATCGTCAGGTACCTTCAGACCGACCTGGGCGGAGCGGTCCTCGACCGCTTCAGCGACGGAGAGATCCATTTCTACATCGACGAGAACGTGCGCGGGGAGGACGTCTTCATCATCCAGTCGGGCTGCTCCGACGCCAACGCCCATCTCATGGAACTGTTCATCATGATCGACGCCTTCAAGCGGGCGTCGGCGGGGCGCATCACGGCGGTCATCCCCTATTTCGCCTATGCCCGCCAGGACTGGAAGGACCGGCCGCGGGTGCCGATCACGGCCCGACTGGTCGCCGACCTGATCGAGACCGCCGGCGCCGACCGGGTCCTGACCATGGACCTGCATTCGCCGCAGATCCAGGGGTTCTTTTCCATACCGGTCGACAACCTCATGGCCGCGCCGGCGCTGGCCCGCCAGGTCCGGCGCCTCAACATAAACAACCTGACGGTCGTGTCGCCGGACGCCGGCGGCGTGGGCCGGGCCCGGTACTTCGCCAAGAGGCTCAACGCCAAGCTGGCCATCATCGACAAGAGGCGTCCGGCGCCCAACGTCGCGCAGGTGTTCAACGTCATCGGCGAGGTCAAGGGGCATAACGTGCTGCTCTACGACGACATGATCGACACGGCCGGCACTCTGACCCTGGGCGCCGAGGCCCTGGTCAAGGAGGGCGCGCTGCGGGTCTTCGCCGCGGCGACCCACGGCATCCTGTCGGGCCCGGCGCTGGAGAGGATCGGCAAGTCGGACATCGAGAAGATACTGGTCACGAACACCATCCCGCTCAACAGCAAGGCGGAAGATTCCGGCAGGTTCAGCGTCATCTCCGTCGCGGAGTTGTTCGGTGAAGCCATCCGGAGAATACACGAGGGCAGCTCGGTGAGCTCCCTGTTTGATTGAGGAGGCAGAAGTGAGCATAGTCGTTCAATGCGAGAAGCGCCAGGAGACGGGCAAGAACGCCTGCCGGCGGCTGCGCCGCCGCGGGCTCATCCCGGCGGTGGTCTACGGCGAAGGCATGGAGGCCCTGCCGCTTGTCGTCGACAAGAAGGACATCATCAGGATCCTCAAGCTCGAGACCGGCGAGAACACCATCTTCAAGATAGCCGTCGACAAGGACAAGTTCGACGCCATGATCAAGGAGCTCCAGGTCGACCCGGCCTCCGACGAACTGCTGCACGCGGACCTCGTCCGCATCGCGCTCGACAAGCCCATCAAGGTGACGGTGCCGGTCGAACACACGGGCACGCCGGTCGGCGTCAAGACCGAGGGCGGCTTCATAGACTTCATGACCCGAGAGGTCGAGGTCGAATGCCTGCCGCGCGACATCCCGGAGAGCATAACCGTCGACATCACCGACCTGCATCTCCACCAAGCGCTCAAGGTGGAGAACGTCCGGGCGCCCGAGGGCGTCAGGATCGTCACCAGCCCGGAGACCGTCCTGGTCATGATCTCCGCGGCCTCCAAGGCCGAGGAGTTCCCCGGCGAGACCCCCGAAGCCGAGGTCGAGGAGGCCAAGGAGCCCGAGGTCATCAAGAAGGGCAAGGCCGAGGAAGCCGAGGCCGAAGAGGAGGAGAAGTAGCTTTTGTGGCTCGTGGTCGGGCTGGGCAACCCCGGGGAGGAATACGCCTCCACCCGGCATAACGCCGGGTTCATGCTCGTGAGCAGGGCGGCCGCCGCCCTGGGCGCCGAGCCGCGAGGCCGGCTCTACAAAGCCAGGACGGCCGTCGTCCGCAGGCGGCCCGAGGACGTCATGTTCGCCCTGCCGCTGACCTACATGAACCTATCCGGTTCGTCGGTGGGGGCGATGGTCAGGGCCAAAGGCATCAGCCTCGGCCGGCTGGTCGTGGCCTATGACGACCTGGACCTGCCGCTCGGGGCCGTCAGGATACGGGAAAAGGGCAGCCCCGGCACCCACAAAGGCCTGAAGTCCATCGCGAGCGAGCTCGGCTCCCACGCTTTTCCCCGGATAAGGATCGGCATCGGCCCGCTGCCCGAGGGACGCGACGCCGCCGAGTTCGTCCTGTCCCCCTTCGAAAGGTCCGAGCTGCCTCTCCTGGAGAAGGCCCTGGACGACGCCAGGGAAGCCCTGACGCTGATCCTGGACGGCGGCATCAAGGCGGCCATGGCCAGGTTCAACAGGAAGGCGGCCGCGGGCGGAACGCAGGCTTAGGAGAGAGCCGGGAAGCGCCTCCGATTCAGCCGGGAAACCACGGCTTCTTGCAATTTCTCCGGAATAGTTTAAAATGTTCTGGTTCTCCTTGCCCCTTCCGGAAGAGAAGGGGCTTTAGATCCATAAGGAGGTCTTGATGAACCTGTACGAAACGGGGTTCGTTCTCTCCCCCGCCCTGTCCGAAGAAGAGACCGCTCAATTCATCAGCCAGATGGCCGAGGTCGTCGCCCAGAAGCAGGGACGGCTGGTCAGACAGGACATCTGGGGCAAGCGCAGGCTCGCCTATCCCATCAAGAGATTCAAGGAAGGTTTCTACGTTTTCTTCGTCTACGAGGGCGGCGGCCAGGTATCGCTGGAGCTCGAGAGGCGCTTCAAGCAGTCGGACGCGGTCATCCGTTTCATGACCGTCAAGCAGGACCCGCGCGACCTGGAACCCAGGAAGAAGAAGCGCGCCCCGAGGACGGCCGCGGCCGTGCCGGCCGCCGGCCCGGCTGAAAGCTCCAGCGGCGAGGAGGTCTCGAGATGAGCAGGGAAAGAGAAAGAGACGAGAGACCGGAAAAGAGCGAGCGCGGCTACAAGAAATTCTTCGCGCCCAAGCGCAAGGTCTGCCGCTTCTGCCAGAGGAACGTCCGCAGCATCGACTATAAGGCCGTCGAGATCTTGAGGAAGTACATTCCGGACCGCGGCAAGATCACCCCGAGGCGGGTCACTGGCACCTGCGCCTATCACCAGCGGAAGCTGGCCCAGGCGGTCAAGCGGGCCCGGATCATGGCCCTGATCCCCTTCGTCGAGGACTGAGGCCGGGCGGTCAAGGAGGCAGCATGAAGGTCATTCTCAAGCAGGACGTGGAGCAGCTCGGCCGCAAGGGCGACATCGTCAACGTGGCCGACGGCTACGGTCGGAACTACCTTATCCCCCGGAAGCTCGGCCTCGAGGTGACGCCGAAGAACGTCAAGATGATCGAGATCGAGCAGCAGGCCCTCAAGAAGAAGCGCGAGAAGGAAGCCCTGGCCTCGCAGAGCTTGATCCAGAAGCTCAACCAGGTGACCCTGACCTTCAAGCGCCGGTCCGGCGAGAAGGATGTCATTTTCGGCTCGGTTTCGGCGTCTGATATAAAGGAAGAGCTTGACAAGCTGGGCTTCGAGGTCGATAAGAAGAAGATACTGCTCGACGAGCCGCTCAAGCGGCTGGGCGAGTTCACGGTGCAGGTCAAGGTCTATCACGAGGACCGGGCCTCGCTGAAGGTGCTCGTGGTGAGGGAAGAGGCCGGACAAGCGGCGCCCGAGGCCGGGGAGGCCTCGCCCGCCGCCGAAGGCGAAAAGAGCTGACCCGGGCCCGGTCTCGGGCGGAACGAGGTGGCCATGGAACTCGACGCGACGTTCCTCAAGAAAACGCCGCCTCACAACCTGGAAGCCGAGCGCACGGTGCTCGGCGGCATCCTGGTCAAGAACGAGAACCTGAACGTCGTCCTGAGCGTCCTCACGCCCGAGGACCTCTATTCCGAGTCCCACCGCAAGATCCTCGAGAGGATGGTGGTCCTGATCGACAAGGGCGTCCCGGTCGACCTGCTGACCCTGACGGAGGAGTGCCGGCGCTCCGGCCTCCTGGAAGAGGTGGGCGGCGCGGCCTACCTCTCCTCGCTCCTGGACGGCGTGCACCGCAACCTCAACATCGAGTATTACACCCAGATCATCAAGGAGAAGGCCCTTCTGCGTCGGTTGATCGTCTCGTCGGCCAGGATCATCCAGGACAGCTTCGACGAGAAGGAGGACGCCGACGAGCTCCTCAGCCAGGCCCAGGAGGCCATCGTCGAGGTCGCGGAACAGCGCATCCGGCCGGGCTTCCAGTCCATGGCCAACCTGACTCCGCCCACCCTGGAGATCATCAGGAAGCTGGCCGAGCGCAAGGAAGCGGTCACCGGCATCCCGACCGGTTTCAAGTTCCTGGACGCCATGACCGCGGGCTTCCACCACTCCGAGCTCATCATCGTCGCGGCCCGGCCCTCCATGGGCAAGACGGCCCTGGCCCTGAACATCGCCCAGCACGTGGGCCTGAAGACCGATTACTCGGTCGGCTTCTTCTCCATGGAGATGGCCAAGGAACAGCTGGCCATCCGGCTGCTCTGCGCCGAGGCCAAGCTCGACATCAAGAAGGTCCGGACGGGCTACATCAGCGACCGCGATTTCGAGCGCCTCAAGCTGGCCGGCGAGGCCTTCTCCCAGGCCCGCATCTTCATCGACGAGTCCGCGGCCCTGAGCATGATGGAGATGAAAGCCAAGAGCCGGCGCCTGAAGCTCGAACACAACCTGGACATCGTCTTCATCGATTACATCCAGCTCATGCGGACAGGCGGCCGTTTCGAGAACCGCAACCAGGAAATGTCCTTCATCTCCAGGTCGCTCAAGGAGCTGGCCAAGGAGCTGCAGATCCCGGTGGTGGGCATCTCGCAGCTCAGCCGCGCCCCCGAGAAGGGCCGGCGCGAGCCCAAGCCCCAGCTTTCCGACCTGCGGGAGTCCGGGGCCATCGAGCAGGACGCCGACCTGGTCATCTTCATCTACCGGCCGGAGTTCTACCACCCCGACGACGAGACCCTTAAGGGCATGGCCGAGGTCATCATCGCCAAGCAGCGCAACGGGCCGATCGGCTCGCTGCCGCTGGCCTTCATCAAGGAGTACGCCCGCTTCGCCGACATGGAAACCTACGCGCCCGAGTTCTGATGAAAGAAAAAACGGTCTTCATCTGCCAGAGCTGCGGCTACCGTTCCCCCAAATGGATGGGCCGCTGCCCGGGCTGCGGCGAGTGGAACTCGCTGGTCGAGGAGGTCGAGGAAGCCTCGCCGCTCGAAGCCGCCTTCCCGCCCTCCGAGCCGGTTCTCTACAAGGACATCAAGGAGCTGGCCAGGCCGCGGATCATCATCGGCATCGAGGATTTCAACAAGGTCCTCGGCGGCGGCATCGTCGCCGGCTCGGTCGTCCTGGTGGGCGGGGAGCCCGGCATCGGCAAGTCCACCCTCCTGCTCCAGGTCTCGCGCGACCTGGCCGCCCTCGGCGAGAGCGTCCTCTATGTCTCCGGCGAGGAATCGCTGGAACAGGTCAAGCTGCGTGGGGCCAGATTGGGCCTCGGAGACGGGCCGCTCTACCTGCTGGCCGAGACCAACCTGGAAAGGCTCCTGGCGCACGCCGACAAGCTCCGGCCGGGGGCCCTGATCGTGGATTCCATCCAGACCATCTTCTCCTCCAAGCTTAGCTCCAGCCCGGGAACAATCAGCCAGGTCCGGGAGGCGGCCAACCAGGTCTTCAGGTTCGCGAAGACCAACGAGATCCCGGCCTTCCTGGTCGGCCACATCACCAAGGACGGCACGCTGGCCGGGCCGAAAACGCTGGAGCACATCGTCGACGTCGTCCTGCTCTTCGAGGGCGAGCGCGACCACAGCCACCGCGTGCTCCGGGCGCTCAAGAACCGCTTCGGTCCGGTGTCGGAACTGGCCGTCTTCGAGATGACCGGGGCCGGCCTGAGGTCGATCCTGAACCCGTCGGCCTTTTTCCTCCGGGAAAGACAGCGGGGCGAGCCCGGCAGCGCCGTCGTCTGCACCGTCAAGGGAACCCGGCCGCTGCTCGTCGAGGTCCAGGCGCTCGTGTCCTCGACCCTGTTCACCGGCAACCCGCGCCGGATGAGCCTCGGCGTCGACCACTACAGGACGTCCATGCTCCTGGCCCTGGTCGAGAAGAAGCTGGGCTACAGTTTCGCCGGCGAGGACATCTACATCAACGTGGCGGGCGGGATGACCATCGAGGAGCCGGCGGCCGACCTGGGCGTCGTCGCGGCCGTGGTCTCGTCGGTCAAGAACATCCCGCTGCCGCGGGAGATGGCCTTTTTCGGCGAGGTCGGCCTGAGCGGCGAGGTCCGCTCGGTCAGTCAGCCCCTGGCCAGGGTCAAGGAGGCCCACGCCCTAGGCTTCACCACGGTCGTCATGCCGGCCGGCAGCTTCGACGCCATCGACCGGAAGGACCTGCCGCCGGTCGAATGCCTGGCCGCGGCCACGGTCAAACAGGCTCTTCATCACTGTTTCTGAATGGCTTAATATATTAAAGGAAGGCATCGGCTGATGGGCATTTTCATCTTCCGTTTCGTGATCGTCGCGCTCCTGGCCATAAGCGGCTACATCTACCCGCCGTTCAAGCTCGACCCGAAAGCCGGAGCGGCCGCCGCCACGGTCCTGGGCGTCGTCGTCATCCTGCTCGAGACCCGCATCAGGCGCATCCACTTCAAGATGCTCTGGAGCTCGGCCTTCGGCGGCTTCTTGGGCATAGTGCTGGGCTGGGTCATCGGCTCCATCTACCAGTCGGCCGTCAGGACCCCAGAGATGGCTTCTTTCATCCGGCTGTTCTTCCTGATCGTCATGCCCTACGCCGGTTTCGTGATAGGGACCAAGAAGCCGGAGTGGCTCAACCCGGTCAACATAGTCCATCTGTTCAGGGAGAAGAGCGACGGCCGCGTCGTCAAGATCCTGGACACGAGCGTCATCATCGACGGCCGCATCGCCGACATCTGCGACACCGGGTTCATCGAGGGCGGGCTGGTCGTGCCGCAGTTCGTGCTCAAGGAGCTGCAGCTCATCGCCGACTCGCCCGACAACCAGAAACGCCAGCGCGGCCGACGCGGCCTGGACGTTCTGGACCGCCTGCAGAAGTCGTCCCAGGTGACGGTCACCATCTCGGAGGTCGATTTCCCGGACGTCAGGGACGTGGACTCCAAACTGATCGAGTGCGCCAAGGCCCTGGGCGCCAAGATTCTCACCAACGACTACAACCTCAACAAGGTGGCCCGCATCAACGGCGTCCGGGTGCTCAACATCAACGAGCTGGCCGGGTCGCTGCGGCCGGTCGTCCTGCCCGGCGAGACGATGAGCGTTTTCATACTCAAGGAAGGCAAGGAGAAGGACCAGGGCGTGGGCTACCTCGAGGACGGCACGATGGTCGTGGTGGACAACTCCAGGCGGCTCATCGGTCAAACCGTCAACATTACCGTGACCTCTGTCCTGCAGACGACCATGGGCAAGATGATCTTCGGCCGCCACAACGGGGAGGGGCAGTGAACGCGGTTTGCGCCGTGATCGTGGCCGCCGGCGAGGGCAGCCGCTTCGGCGAGCGCAAGCAGTTCGCCTACCTCAAGGGCAAGCCGGTCCTGGAATGGACGCTCGAGGCCTTCGACGGACACCCCGGCGTTGATGCCGTCGTCCTCGTCCTGCCCGACGAGCAGGACAGGAAGCACTACCAGATGCGCTATCACAAGGTCTTCGACATCGTCCGCGGCGGCGAAAGACGGCAGGACTCGGTCTGGCAGGGCTTCCGGCTGATCGACCCGACCCGGTCCGGCGTCGTGCTGGTCCACGACGGCGCCAGGCCGCTCGTCTCCGCGGGGTTGATAACCAGGGTCATCGAAGCCGCCCGCGACCACGGCGCGGTCATCCCTGTTTTGCCCTCCGAGGACACGCTGAAGGAGGTCCGGGACGGGCTGGTGGCCGGGACGCTGGACAGGTCGTCGGTCGTGCGCGCCCAGACGCCGCAGGGCTTCCGCTTCGAAGTGCTGAAGCAGGCCCTGGAAGCCGCGCGCAAGGACCGTTTTTACGGCACCGACGAGGCCTTCCTGGTCGAGAGGCTCGGTCTGCCGGTCCATACGATACCCGGCGACCCGCTCAACATAAAGATAACCGTGCCCGACGACATCAAGATCGCGGAGGCTCTGCTCCGTGTTTAGGACCGGTTTCGGCTACGACCTGCACAGGCTGGAGAAGGGCCGCAAGCTCGTTCTGGGCGGAGTGGAGATCCCCGGCCGGGAAGGCCTGGCCGGACATTCGGACGGCGACTGCCTGACCCACGCCGTCATCGACGCCCTGCTCGGGGCCGCGGGCGAGGCGGACATAGGCCGGCATTTCCCGGACACCGACCCGCGCTGGAATGGCGCGCGGAGCGTCGAGCTGCTGGCCCTAGTCATGGAGAAGCTCAAGCTCGCGGGCTGGCGGGTCGAGAACGTCGACTCGGTGGTCGTGGCCGAGAGGCCTTTGTTGGCGCCTCACATCCCCGCCATGAAACAGGCGCTCGCGCCCGTCCTGGGCATCAGTGCCGATGCCCTCGGCATCAAGGCCAAGACCAACGAGGGTCTGGGGCTCATCGGGAAAGGAAAGGCCGTAGCCTGCTGGGCTTCGGTCCTCATCAGCCGCGGCCGGGCTTGACGCCGGCCGGGTTCGGAGCCCGATCCGACTCTGTCGGGCTCGGCCTAGTTCAAGAAATGCCGGGGGACCACTGAGCGCATCACGCTGGCCTCGAATTGCTTGAAACGCGGGCCTTTTGAGGCGGGGCGCGCGGACCGGACCAGCGAGGATCACGTTGCCTTGACGGCAAGCGTAGAGAGGTTGACACGGCCTCCGTTCGTCCGCTATCCTCAAACCTTCTTACATGAATGCAGCAGGAGGCAGGCCTTGAAAAAGACGCTGTTCGTCGGCGCGGTCGTCACGGCGGCGGCCATGATCGCGGCCGCGGTCGCGGCCCAGGAAGCTTACCGGCCGGGCAGCCCGCACAAGATGTACACGGTGGGCGGGGTCAGGCACGGCGCGAGCTTCTTCCCCAAGGCGGATTATCCCTTCACCAGGCCCCGGACACCGGGCGAGATGGACTTCGCCCATTACCACACATACGACGAAGTCGTCTTCTTCCTGAAGAAGTGGGCGGCCGACTTCCCCGGGATCGTGGAGCTTTATTCGGTGGGCAAGAGCTTCGAGGGCCGCGATATCTGGCAGGTCACGATCACGAACAAGTCGACCGGACCGGACACGGACAAGCCGGCCATGTACATCGAGGGCAACCGGCACTCGGGCGAGGTCACGGCCGCCGAGTCCGCCCTCTGGTTCGCCCATCATCTCGTCGCGAACTACGGGAAGGACCCGGAAATAACCCGGCTCGTGGACGGATGCGCCTTCTATGTGCGCGTCAAGAACAACCCCGACGGCTCGGAGCTTTACCTGAACACGGCCCAATCGAACCGGAGCACGGTCCGGCCTTACGACGACGACCGTGACGGCCTGCTCGACGAGGACCCGCCCGAAGACCTCGACGGCGACGGCTTCATACTGCAGATGAGGAAGAAGGTCGGGCCCGGCAAGGGCAACATGGTCATCGACCCGCAGGACCAGTCGGGCCGGCTGCTGAGGCGAGCCCCCGCGGGCCAGGGCGACTACCAGGTCTGGCCCGAGGGCGTGGATAACGACGGCGACGGCCGTTTCAACGAGGACGGCGTCGGCGGGCTCGACCTGCACCGGAACTACCCGGAGAACTGGCGTCCCATGCCCGGGCTGGACCGCACCGGCCGGGGCTGGACCCAGGGCGGGGCGGGCGAGTATCCGCTGTCCGAGGTCGAGACCAGGCTGGTCTTCCTGTTCCTGCTCGAGCACCCCAACGTGTCGGTCGTCCAGACCATGGACACGACCGTCCCCATGCTTCTCCACGGGCCCTCGACCAGCCGCATGGACGAGGCCATGTTCCCCGAGGACCTTAAGATCTATCGCTACTTGGACGAGCAGGGCAGAAAGATAACCGGCTATCCCAACGCCGGCGACACCTACTGGGACTACGCCAACCTCGGCCGCGGCGACCGCGACATGGAGGCCATGGCCAGGGAGATGGGCTTCGACCTGCCGCGCGAGCCCCAGGGCCGGCCGCTGTTCGGCCATTCCCCGGACTTCGGCTATCTCTATTACGGAGCGGTCTGGTACGGCGACGAGCTCTGGAACGGCGGCCGGGTCAGGGACTACGACGGCGACGGCCGGGTGAGCGAGCTCGAAAGTTTGCGCTACATCGACGAGGACCTGGGCGGGCGCTACTTCAAGCCCTGGACCAAGTTCACGCACCCGACCCTGGGCGAGGTCGAGGTCGGCGGCTTCAACCCCAAGTTCTGGCGCCAGAACCCTCCGGTCGAGCTGCTCGAGGAATGGGCGGAAAAAGAGGCCAGGTTCAACCTCTTCCTGGCGAAGTCGCTGCCGCGGGCGAAGATAGTCTCGGTCGAGGCCAGGCCGGTGAAGAAGTCCGCCGACACCTTCGAGGTCAGCGCCGTTTTCACCAACGAGGGCTTCCTGCCGACGGCCCTGAAGATGGCCGACCGGGTCAAGATCGTCAGGCCGGATACGGCGGAGCTGCGCCTGCCGCCGGGCCTTGAGCTCGTCTCGGGCCGGGGCCGCCAGGAGATCGGCTACCTGTCGCAGAACGAGAAGAAACAGGTCAAGTGGACCGTCAAGGTCAAGCCCGGGGCCGCCGGTGAAGCCGAGGTCGTCCTGCTCTCGACCAGGGGAGGCGTGGCCAGGGCGAAGGCCAGGATCGGCTGACCGGTCTCCCGGGCTTCACAGCCCGTAAATCTTCATCTTATAGCCGAGCATGCGCTCGGTGATGCCCAGGGCCCTGGCCGCCCGGCTCTTGACGTTGCCGTTCTCGCTGAGGGCTCGGCGTATCTCGCGTATCTCCAGGCGCCTGACCTTTTCGGGCAGGGAGCCGCTTTCGGGCTCCAGACCGGCCTCCGACTTCCCGGGCGGGAAAAGGGGCAGGTCCCTGGTCGTGAGCAGTTCGCTGTCCGCGAAGACGACCGCCCTCTCGAGGATGTTCTCGAGCTCCCGGACGTTGCCCGGATAGGAGTGGTTCGTCAGGAGCGCCATGGCCTCCTTGGAGATGCCTTCGACCTTCTTGCCTTCCCGCCCCGCGTATTTCCTGATGAAAAAGTCGGCCAGCGGCGGGATGTCCTGCTTCCTTTCGCGCAGGGGCGGTATGGTTATATGGATCACGTTCAGCCTGTAGAAAAGGTCGGGCCTGAACTTGCCGGCCCTGGTCAATTCGCCCAGGTCCATGTTGCTGGCCGCGATTATCCGGACGTCGGCCCTCTCCGGCCGGCTCGAGCCCAGCCGGTAGAATTCCCGGTCCTGCAGGAAACGCAGCAACTTGGCCTGCAAGTGCAGGGGCATGTCGCCTATCTCGTCCAAGAGGACCGTGCCGCCGTCGGCGGCCTCGAACTTGCCCGTCTTCCTTTCGTGGGCGCCGGTGAAGGCGCCTTTCTCCGAGCCGAAAAGCTCGCTTTCGATGAGCGTCTCCGGCAGCGAAGGCAGGTTGACGGCTATGAACGGCCCGTTTTTCCGCCGCGACGAATAGTGGATGGTCTTGGCCACGAGCTCCTTGCCGGTGCCCGTCTCGCCCGAGAGCAGGACGGTCGCGTCGCTTTGCGAGGCCCTGGCGACGAGCCGGGCGACCTCCTCCATGGCCGGCGACGCGAAGACGAAGTTCTTGAAGCTGAACTTCTCCTCGAGCCTCGCCCGCAGCTCGGCTACCTCCCTGCGGAGCTTGTGCCTCTCGAGCGCCCGCTCCAGCACGAGCAGCAGCCGGTCGAAGTCTACCGGCTTGACGATGAAATCGTAGGCGCCTTTCTTGACTGCTTCCACGGCCCGCTCGATGTTGCCGAAGGCGGTCACCATGACCGGCGTGACCAGAGGGTTTGCGGCCAGCATGTCCTCTATGACCTCGATACCCGTTTCCCTCCCCAGCTGGTAGTCGACGACGGCCGCTTCGACCGGCCGGCCGGCGACGGCCTGGGCCGCCTCCGCCCGGGAAGAAGCCTCGAGCACGGCGTAGCCCCTGGCTTCCAGGTTGCTCCTGATGAGTCTCCTTTGCAGTTGGTCGTCCTCGACCACTAGGATCAACGCTCTGTTCATGTCACGCCTCCGGGAGTCTGACCAGGAACCTGGCCCCTTTCCTATCGGGGCCGGGTGCCGCGGACACGGCGCCTCCGTGGGCCTCGACCGTTCTCTTGACCAGGTAAAGTCCGATGCCCAGGCCGGAGGTCTTGGTCGAGAAGAATGGCTCAAAAACGCGGGCCAGGTCCTCCTCCGGTATGCCCGGGCCGTGGTCGCTGACCGCTATTTCCACGCTCCTGCGTGAGGCGCGCGCCTCGACTTCGACCGGTCCCTCTTCGGACGCCTCCAGGGCGTTTCTGATCAGGTTGATGAGGGCCCGCGTCAGCGAATCCGCGTCGCCGTAGACGGCCAGGCCTCCTTCCGATCTTATGGAAACGCGTCCACCGGAGCCGGGGGCTTCGCGCTCCACGGCGTCCCTAGCGGCCGCCAGGATGTCGGCGACGGCTAGGCGGCGGCGTTCCCCGCGAAAAGGCCTGGCCGCGGTCGAGAAGAGGTCGACGGTCCGGGCCATCTTGTCTATCTCGGCCCGGCCCAGCCTGACGTCTTCCTTCATATCTCCGGGCGCCTTTTGGAGCAAGAGCTCGAAGAGCAGGGCCAGGCTGTTGAGGGGGTTCTTGACCTCGTGAGCGACGCCCGAGGTCAGGGCGGAAACCTCGCGGAAGTGCTCTTTCTCCCTGCGCTCCATCTCGAGCTCGACGGACTTGTCGATGTACCTGGCTTGGAGGAGCGATACGCCCCGCAGGAAGGCCGCCCCTGCCAGCACCAGCAGGAGCAGGGTGAGCAGGGCCGTCCTCCGGGCCGCGGCCAGCATACCGTCCATCGGCGCCAGTCCGTAACCGAGGAAGAGGTAGCGGCGGTTGCCGTCCGCGGTCGCGATTTCGCGGAACACGCTGAACACCCGGCCGACCGGGGAATCGATGACGGCCGGCCTGCCCGCAAAAGTGTTCTCCGCCGAAAGCGGCAGATAGCCCTCGTAGCTCGAATCCCAGGCAAGGACGTTCCTGTCGCGGTCGAGAAGCGCCAGGAAATAGACCGACTGGCGTTCTGAGATTATGCGTATTATGTCGGCGGCCGCGAAGCCTTCCTCGAGCAGATGGCCGGCCGCCGCCTGCAATATGTCGGCGGTGGCTTCCAACTGTCCCCTGACCAGCGTTTCCGTCCTGCGGCCGAGGGCGCGCTGATTCAGGAAGGAGGAAACGGCGAAGAAGGCCGTCAGGCCGACGAAAGGGACGAGGAAAGAGAGCCAGACCCCTTTTCTTTTCAATATGTCGCTCACCTTCGCGGGCCGCGCTTCAACCCGCCTCTCCACATCGGGAAACCCCTGACGTCCCTGACGGTGACGGTTTCCCCGCGGAAGCGCAGCTCGCGGGCGATAAGGACCGTGCCCCCGCCCGTGTCCGTCACCAGCGAGCCGACGACCCGGACCTTCTCGCCCTGATGGATGTCCCGGTTGAAGAACCAGTCGGGGCCGACCTCCACCCGGTATTCCTCACCTGTCCTGTCCGCGACCACCCGGACCATCAGGAAGCGGGCGTTGTCCTTGTAGCGGGGCTCGAAGGCGACGGCCTCGACCCGGCCTTCGACGCGGACCTCTTTGTCCACGTTGTAGAAAGCCCCGGCGGTCTGGCCGCCGTACAGAACGACGCTCAATGCCGCCAGCGTCAATACCACCGCCGGTATTGTTCTTGAGAGCATTCCTTTCACTCCTTTCGGCCGAATGGGGCGTTCCATTCGAGACCGGCCTGGAAGTAGGAGCTCTTCCAAACGAAGTGGGGGTCGGTGGAGCGGTTGTCGACATGGCCGGCACCCAGGTAAACGGCGAACCTGCGGAAGGCCCTTTCGACGCGGACGCCGACGAGGTGGCGCCGGTCGCCCCTGGTCGTGCCGAGCGAAGTGCCGTCAAGCGCCATGCTTTCGACCCCGGGAAAGTTCCTGTCCAGGAAAGTATAGTTCATTTTCATCTCGATGTCCCAGGCGATCTCCAGCGTGAGCTGGCCGCCCGCCTGCCGGCCTTCCCAGGAGAAGTCGTCCAGGCTCGGGTTTGCGACATAATAGAATTCCTCGACCGACTGGAAAGGGCTGCCGCCGGTTAAGGTCCATCTTTGCTCGAAAGACGCGGCCAAACCGGCGCGGTCGCCGAGCGCCTGGGCGATGGACCCGGAAGCGCTGAGATAGCCGAGGCCCGCGCCGCCGCCGGCCGCGCTGTACCTGGGCAAAAAGCCGTGGCCGCCGCGGTAGCCCATGGACCCGGCCGGTTGGCCCGGCGGCGGTTCTTCGATGGAAGGCAGGAACGGATGCAGGAAGTATTTGTAACCGAAACCCGCGCCGGCTTTCAGCGTCGTGCCTGTCCGGAGATACTTGTCCAGGCTGAGCGCGAGGACCTGGTTCAGGTAGTCGAACAGAGGGTCCCTGAAGGCCCGGCCGCGGCCCTGCCAGCGCAGGTTCAGGATGGACGAAGGCGACACATAGGTCTTGAAGGCGGCGTCGAGGTCCAGGCCCAGCGAGGAAAAGGCGGCGTATTCGCCCCCGAAAAGCGAGCCGGAGGCGTTCAGGGCCAGTTGCCAGGCGCTGCGCCTGCCCGATGGTTTCAGGTAATCAAACCCTAGGCCGCCGCTGAAGAAGCTCAGCCCGGTGTTCTCGTGGAAGCGGGCGTAGCTGAGGTCGCAGGCCCAGGACAAGCCCGGGCCGCCGCTGTCGAGAGACAGTGAAAAGCCGGAAACACGGTCGGCGACGGCCTCGGCCGTCCGGAACAGGTTGCCCGTGAAATGCTGGTCGAAGGATAGATAGAACACGCCGGCTTCGGCTGAGAAAGCGATAGACAGGGCCGCCACACCGGCGGCGACGACCCTCGACAGACCGCGTCCGTTCATCATGGACCCTTTCCGCGCCGGGCATTTTATAAGGTTCCGGCCGACCCTGACATAAGTCCATAAAGCAAGGCGCGTGCCAACAATCATCATGAGCAATATCAACAACATGCGCTCTCGGGCCAGCCTCCGGCGGACGACCGAGTTGTCTCCTCGGGCGACAATATTGTAACCTATTTTCGGCCCGATGGAAGAAAGGAATCCAGCCTGCGTCAAAATATTAATGAAAGGAGAAATGGGATGAGATTCCAAAAAGCAGTCGTGTTCGTTCTTGGGCTTCTCCTGGCCGGCACGTTCGCCGCCGCGCAGCAGGTCAACGTCACCGGCGACTGGGAGCTGACCATGACGACGCCGAGGGGCGAGATGACGACGGTCTACACCTTCACCCAGGAAGGGGAGAAACTGGCCGTCAAGACGACAGGGAGGAACGGCGAGGAAATCACCGGCACCGGGACCGTGAAGGGGAACGAGATCGAATGGTCCATCACCCGGAGCACCCCGCGGGGCGAGTTCACGTCCACCTATAAGGGCAAGGTCGAGGGCGACAAGATGTCGGGGACGGTCGAATTCATGCAGAACCCTATCGAGTGGAAGGCCGTCCGCAAGAAGTAGCTCCCGGACCTGATCACGGGCAATTTCAGGGACGCCCCTCGAGGGAGGCGGCGGGACCGCCCCTTCCCTTGAGGGGTTTTCTTTTTGCGCCATAGGGCGCTCCGGCCTTCCAGTTCCATTTTGCCAGCCGTTCGTCTATAATATCGTCTCGAATCGGCTGCTCAACATGGATTGGAGGCCCGGAGGCCTCGGCGGGCTCGTAATTGCAGACAATCCCCTTCCCCCTGATGAAACCCGCCGCTTTGCGGCCGCGTTCTTGAGGGCAGGCCCGTTCCTGGAAGATTTTAACCTCCTCCTCGTCTAATATGACGCGGAGGAAAAGTGAGAGCGCTTGCATGGAAGACAGTGAGCTCGTCAGCCTGGCCCGAGAGGGCAGGCCGGGCGCTTACGAAGAGCTTGTGAGAAAGTATGAGGCTAAAGTGTACTCCATGGCTTTGAACTTCACGCGGAACCGGGAAGAGGCCCTGGACATCGCCCAGGAAGTCTTCCTCAAGGCTTTCCAGGCCCTGCCCGGCTTCCACGCCAGGTCGGAGTTCGGCACCTGGCTCTACCGGATATCCATAAACCACATCAAGGATGTCCTGCGGAAGAGAAAAAGGTCCGCTGAAGTGTCGCTCGAGGATGTCGGCGAACAGGCCGCTTCCGCCGGCGACCCGGTCCGGGACACGGAAGAAGCCAGGCAGCAGGAGACCCGCAAAGCGCTCGTGCACCGGGCCATTGCCGAGCTCCCGGAGAAATACCGGCTGGTCCTGACCCTCAGGGACATCCAGGGCCTGCCTTATGAACGGATAGCGGAGGTCTTGCGGATATCTCCAGGCACTGTGGACTCGCGTCTGCACAGGGCCCGCAAGCTCCTCCGGACCAGGCTTCTCCCCTATTTGAGAGAAGAAGGAGGGGCGGCATGAGCTGCAGCAAGTATGAAAAACTCATAACGAGGTCGCTTGACGGCCGGCTCGACCCGGACCGGGAAAAGAGGCTCCGGCTGCACCTGGAAGCCTGCCCGGCCTGCCGCAGGGCCGCGGCCGAATACGCCGCTCTCAGGACGACGCTGGCGGCCCAGCGGCTGGAAGAAGCGCCGCCGGCTTCCTTCCGGGCCGCGCTGGCGCGCCGGCTCGAGGCCGAGCGGGAAGCCGCGCCCCTGGTCTTCTACGAGAAACTCTGCTTCCGAGCCATCCCGGTGTTCCTGGCCCTGGCCGTGCTGGCCGCGTCCATCTTCATCCTGGCCCCGAAGTCCGGCGAAACACCCTCCTCCGAGATGCTCCTGCTCAGCAGCGAGAATCCCTTCACCGAGACCAGCCGCATCCTGGACGAGCAGAAACCGGAGAACAGGAACATGATGCTGATCTTCGCTTCCCTGGAGGAGCCGTCGGCCGCGAGGAGGCCGCTGCCATGAAGAAATACAAGCTCTTGATAATCGTTTCGCTCGTCGTCGTGTTCGGCCTCGGCGTCACCGCCGGGATCTTCGGCGAGCGTTATTTCACGCACAGGCGGCCGAGGCGGGGGACCGAACCGCGGCCGCCGTTCCAGAACGTGGAGACCATGGCCAGGGAGCTCGGCCTGACCGAGGACCAGCAGGCCAGGATCCGCGAGATCTTCCGCAACAACGAAGAGAGGTTCAAGGCGCTGCGCTCCGAGCTTCACAAGCGGCTCGAGGAGATGCGCGGCCTGCTCAAGCAGGAGATCGACGCCGTCATCACCGCGGAGCAGAAGGAAAAGCTCGAGGCCGCCATCAGGAAATACGAGGAGGAGCGGCGCGCCCGCCAGAAACGCGAAGTCAACATCCGCCGGGACGAAACAAGGCGTCCTCCGGATAGCGATAGACCCGATAAACCCAAAGGAGAGGTCAGATGAAGCTGAAGAAGAAAACCGTACTGATAGCCGTAGTGATCGTCGTCGCGGCTGCCGCGCTGGGACTGACGCTTCTCGGCGGCAAGAAGGGGGAAAAGACGACTTACCGCAAGGAAGCGGTGTCGAAGGGCGATATCGAGGCCGTGGTCACGACGACCGGCACCGTCAACCCGATCGAGATCGTGGATGTCGGCAGCCAGGTATCGGGCAAGGTCGAGAAGCTTTACGTCGATTTCAACTCCCAGGTCACAAGCGGCCAGGTCGTGGCCGAGCTGGACCAGGAGCCCCTGCGCATGAAGGTCTCCCAGAACGAGGCCAACTACAAGAACGCCCTGGCCTCGCTCGAGCGGTCCAAGCTCTCCCTGGAAACGTCGCTGAAAAAATACGAGCGGGCCAAGAGCCTGTTCGAGAAGAACCTCATCTCATACGAAGAGCTGGAAACGGCCGAAGCCAACTACCTTCAGGCCAAGAGCGACGTCGTGTCCCGTGAAGCCCAACTGGCCCAGGCCAAGAGTTCTCTGGACCTGAGCAAGGTCGACCTGGCCTACGCCGTCATCCGCTCCCCGGTCGACGGGATTATCATCAAGAGGAACGTCAGCGTCGGCCAGACCGTCCAGGCCAGTTTCCAGGCGCCGGTGCTGTTCCAGGTGGCCACCGACCTGACCAAGATGAAGGTCGAGTGCAGCGTCGACGAGGCCGACATCGGCAAGGTCAAGGAAGGACAGAACGTCCGCTTCACGGTCGAAGCCTTCCCGGAAGACACTTTCAAAGGGGTCGTCCAGCAGGTCCGGTACTCTCCCGAGACGGTCCAGAACGTAGTCACCTACACCACCGTGGTCAACGTCGACAACCCCGAGAAGAAGCTGCGGCCCGGCATGACGGCGACCGTCTACATCATCGTCGGCGAGGCCAAGAACGTCCTGCGCGTGCCCAACGCCGCCCTGCGCTTCACGCCCAACCTGAGCCAGGAGGAGATAGATAAGCTCCTGGCCGAGATGCGCGACCAGATGCTCGCCCGCCGTCAGCAGGAAGGCGGCGCCCAGCAGCCGCAGGCCAAAGCCGCTCCGGAAGGAGCCGCCGCGGGCCGCGCCCCGGGCCAGTTCGCCCAGGCTCTCGGTCAGGGCGGGCAGCGAAGCGGCCAGACCGGCCAGAGACGACAGCCTTCCCGGGTCTGGCTGCAGGACAAGGACGGCAAGCTTAGGATGGCCTTCATCCGGCCCGGCGTGACGGACGGAACTTACACCGAGGTCCTCGGCGGCACCCTCAAAGAGGGCGACGAGGTCATCGTAGGCATCTCCACGGGCACGACCACGGCTTCGAGCAGCGCTCAGCAGCAGGCTCCGCGTCCGGGCGGGCCGATGATGATGTTCAGGTGATCCAGCGGCCGGCGGAGGGCGTCGAAAAGAGAAACTCACATGAGCGATAAGATCATAGAGCTCAAGGATATAGTCAAGATATACAAGATCGGCGAGACCACGGTCAACGCCCTGCGCGGCGTAAGCTATTCGGTGCCGAGCGGCGAATTCCTGGCCATCATGGGGCCTTCGGGCTCGGGCAAGTCCTCGTTGATGAACATCCTGGGCTGCCTGGACAGGCCGACCTCCGGGGAATACTACCTGGAAGGCGAGCCGGTGTCCTCCTTCGACAACAACAGGCTGGCCCGCATCAGGAACAAGAGGATAGGCTTCGTCTTCCAGAGCTTCAACCTGCTTGCCAGGACGAGCGCGCTCGAGAACGTCGAGCTGCCGCTCATCTATTCCGACGACGAGAACGGCGACATCACGGAAAGGGCCCTGCGGGCGCTGGAGCTCGTGGGCCTGCGCAACCGGGCCCATCACAAGACCAACCAGCTCTCGGGCGGCGAGCAGCAGCGCGTGGCCATCGCCAGGGCCCTGCTCAACAACCCGTCCCTGATCCTGGCGGACGAACCCACAGGCAACCTCGACAGCAAGACCAGCACCGAGATCATGGGCATCTTCAAGAAGCTGAACGAGGAGAAGAACATCACCATGGTCATGGTCACGCACGAGCCGGATATCGCCGCCTGGGCCAACAAGAGGATCTATCTCAGGGACGGCGTGATCGTCCGCGAGGATTGAGGACGCGGAAGGCCGGCCCGGCCGGCGAGGAGACGAGAGGATGATAAAGAAAGTCATATTGAGGACGAAGCAGACCTGCCGGGTGGCGGTCAGGGCCCTCGGCCGCAACAAGATGCGCTCCTTCCTGACCGCGCTCGGCATCATCATCGGCGTCGGCGCCGTCATCGCCATGGTCAGCATCGGCGAGGGCGCCAAGCAGGGCATAGAGAACCGCTTCGCCTCCATGGGCACCAACCTGCTGTTCGTCCAGCCGGGCAGCCGGAACGTGCGCGGCGTCCACTCCGGCAGCGGCGGCTGGCAGAGCCTCAAGGTCGAGGACGCGGCCGCCATCGAAAGGGAATGCGACGCGGTCATGTACGTCTCGCCTTCGGTGAGCTCCAGGGCGCAGGTCGTCTACGGCAACAAGAACTGGAACACCTCGATCCAGGGGACCGGCGACAAGTACCCGGAGATCCGCAGCTGGGAGGTCGAGTCCGGCACCTATTTCGACGACAGCGCGGTGAGGTCGGCGGCCAAGGTCTGCGTCCTGGGCGCCGACGTCAAGACCAACCTGTTCGGCGACGAAGACCCGGTCGGCCAGGTCATCCGCATCAAGAAGATACCCTTCCGGGTCATCGGCGTCTTGAAGCGCCGGGGCGAGTCCTTCGGCTTCGGCAGCCGCGACGACATGATAACGGCGCCCTACACCACTGTCATGCGCCGGCTGGCCGGCAACGACTTTCTCAATTCGATCGACATCCGGGCCGTTTCGTCCGCCAGGCTGAGCGAGGCCCAGCGCCAGATAGAGGAGCTGCTCCGGGTCAGGCACAGGATCGCCCCCGGCTCGGAGGACGATTTCGCGGTCCGCAACATGTCCGACATCGCCGAGTCGGCCGCGGAGTCCACCAAGATCATGACCATACTGCTGGGCAGCATCGCCTCCATTTCCCTGCTCGTCGGCGGCATCGGCATCATGAACATCATGCTG
>CAYWJT010000005.1:0-26192 GCA_964458655.1 uncultured Eubacteriales bacterium
CACCCAGTTTCATTGACACCATTATATTCTGGTGTAAGATCTTTTATAATCGCCTAATTATAATTAAGGTATATCCAATGATATCCCACTCCCCCGCCCAAGTAAAGGCGGCCCGGCCGCGTCCTTCCCTTTTGGCCGGCCTTGTTTTAAGATAACAAGAAACTTCGAGGAGGAGCCGCGCATGGCAGATATCAGTCTGGTCGTCATGGCGGCCGGCGTAGGCAGCCGCTACGGCGGCCTGAAACAGATCGACCCCGTCGGCCCCAACGGCGAGCTCGTCATACATTACTCCGTCTACGACGCCCTGTGGGCCGGCTTCGACAGGGTGGTGTTCATCATCAGACGGGACTTCGAAGAGCAGTTCCGCGACCGGATAGGCCGGACGGTCGAGCGGGCGGTCGACACCCGCTACGTCTTCCAGTCAATTGAGGACTTGCCGGCCGGTTTCGAGGTCCCCGCCGGCAGGCGGAAGCCCTGGGGCACCGGCCACGCCATACTCTGCGCCCGCGCGGCGGTCGACACGCCCTTCCTCGTCATCAACGCCGACGACTTCTACGGCCGGGAATCCTACAAAATCATGGCCGGGTTCCTGAGGGGAACGCGTCCGGCCGGGCCGATGCAGGAGTATGCCATGGCCGGCTACAGGCTGGCCAATACGCTCTCGGAGCACGGGCACGTGACCAGGGCGGTCTGCAGAGCGAACGAAGAGGGCTGCCTGGCCGGCATCCGGGAGGTCTTCAAGATCAGGCGCTTGCCGGAAGGCGTCATGTTCACCGAGAACGACCGGGACTGGCTGCCCCTGCCCGCCGACTCGCTGGTGTCCATGAATTTCTGGGGCTTCCCGACTTCCATATTCGAAGAGCTCGAAGCGCGCTTCCCCGCCTTCCTCAGGAGGAGCGCGGCCGACATCGACAGAGCCGAGTTCCTCATCCCCGAGGTCGTGGGCGAGATCGTCCGCGACGGCCGGGCCAGGGTCAGGATACTGCCGACGCCCGAGAAATGGTTCGGCGTGACCTACCCTGAGGACAGGCCCCGGGTCCAGGCCGCCGTGAGCGAGCTCATCCGGCAGGGCGTCTATCCCGCCGAGCTCTGGCCGGAAAGCCGATAAGCAAGGAGGATGCCCATGAGATTCGCCGCACCGGCTTTGCTGCTGGCCGTCCTGCTGAGCCTCGCGCCTCCGGCAGAGGCCCAGCCGGCCTCGTCCGTCGCCGAGTGGGAGAACCCGGCCCTGACAGGCCTCAACAAGGAGCTGCCCCGGGCTTACTTCTTCAGCTTCCCCGACGGCCGCGCGGCTGCGGCCTCAAGCGCGGCCCAAAAGGCCTCGCCCCGCGTGAAGCTGCTTAACGGCCTCTGGAAATTCCACTGGTCGGCCCGGCCGTCGCTCCGGCCGCTCGACTTCTGGAAGCCCGGCTTCGACGTCTCCGGCTGGAAGGACATACCCGTACCCTCGGACTGGCAGTTCCAGGGCTACGATTACCCCGTCTACGTCAACAGCGACTACGAGTTCGCCCGCAACCCGCTGCCGCCGTTCGTGCCGCACGACTACAACCCCGTCGGTTCCTACCGGACCGTCTTCACCGTCCCGGCCGATTGGCGGGGCCTGGACGTCTTCCTGCACTTCGGCGCGGTCAAGTCCTTCTTCTACGTCTGGGTCAACGGCGAACGCCTCGGCTTCAGCAAGGACTCCAAGACCCCGGCCGAATGGCGGATCACCCCCTATCTCAGGGACGGCGACAACGTCCTGGCCCTCGAGGTCTACCGCTACTCGGACGGCTCCTACCTGGAATGCCAGGATTTCTGGAGGCTTTCGGGCATCGAACGGGACGTCATCCTCCACGCCGCGCCCCGGGTGCGGGTCCGCGATTTCTTCGTCCGGCCGGAGCTCGAGCCCGGCTACCGCGACGGCGTCCTGAGCCTCGAGGCCGAGCTCGTCAACGGCCAGGAGACCGCGACCGACTGCCGGCTCGAGATATCGCTCCTCGACCCGGCGGGCAAGAAAGCGCTGTCAGCGGAGCGCCGGGCGGGCGTGCCGGCCGGCGGCCGCGTCGAAGTCAAGTTCGTCGGCACCGTCAAGGCCCCTAAAAAATGGAGCGCGGAAACTCCCGACCTCTACAGGCTCGTCCTCGAGCTCAAGGACGCGTCCGGCAAGACGCTCGAAGCCGTATGCAGCCGCGTGGGCTTCAGGTCCTCGGAAGTGAGGGACGGGCGCTTCCTCGTCAACGGCGTCCCGGTCCTGCTCAAGGGCGTCAACCGGCACGAGCACGACCCGTTCACCGGGCACGTCGTCTCCGAGGAGTCAATGCGTCGCGACATCGAGCTCATGAAGCTCAACAACATCAACGCTGTCCGGACCTGCCACTACCCGGACGACCCCCTCTGGTACGACCTGTGCGACGAATACGGCCTCTACCTCGTCGACGAGGCCAACATCGAATCTCACGGCATGGGCTACGGCGAGCGCAGCCTGGCCAAGGACCCGGCCTGGGGGCCGGCCCATCTCGACCGCGTCCGCAGGATGGTCGAGCGCGACAAGAACCACCCTTCTGTCGTCATCTGGTCGCTCGGCAACGAGGCCGGCGACGGCGTCAACTTCGAGACGGCCTACCGCTGGCTCAAGGAACGGGACCGTTCCCGGCCCGTCCAGTACGAGCGGGCCGAGCTCGGGCCGCACACCGACATCTACTGCCCGATGTACCCCTCCATCGAGGAGCTCAAGGAGTACGTCTCCAAGCCGCAGGCCCGGCCGCTCATCATGTGCGAGTACGCCCATTCCATGGGCAACTCCACCGGCAACCTCCAGGATTACTGGGACGCGATCGAGGCCAGCCCCCAGCTTCAGGGCGGCTTCATCTGGGACTGGGTCGACCAGGGCTTCGCCAAGGTGAGTCCGGCCGGCGCCCGTTTCTGGGCCTTCGGCGGCGATTACGGCCCGCCCGACGTCCCGAGCGACACGAATTTCTGCTGCAACGGCTTGGTCGCGCCGGACAGGAGGCCTCACCCGGCCCTGCACGAGGTCAAGAAAGTCTACCAGTACGTCCGGTTCCTGCCCGCCGACCCGGCCCTGAGCCGGGTCGAAATCAAGAACCGCCACGACTTCATCTCCCTCGACGGCTTCGAGCTGCGCTTCGAGCTCCTGCGCGAGGGCCGCAGGCTGGCCTCGGCCGCCGTCCCCGCCCCGGCGGTCGGCCCGCGCTCGAGCCGTGTCATAACGGTCCCCGCCGCCGTGCTCCCGAAAGACCGGGACGCGGAACAGTTCCTGAACGTCCAGGCCGTCCGCACAAGACCGGCGCCGGGCCTGCCGCGCGGCCATGTCGCGGCCTCTGAGCAATTCGCTTTCCCGGTCCAAAAAGCGCCGGCTTCGGGACGGGCGCTGCCCGGCGCGGCGGCCGGACGGCCGGCCGTGGAGGTCGAAGAAGGCTCCCGAGCCGTAATCGTCAGCGGCGGCGATTTCCGGGTCGTCTTCGACCGGATGACGGGCGCCATGGCTTCCTTCTTTTATCAAGGGCGCGAACTTCTGGCCTCGGGCCCCGAGCCCAATTTTTGGAGGGCCCCGACCGACAACGATTTCGGCAACCAGATGCCGCGCCGTCTCGGAGCCTGGCGCGTCGCCAGCCTGCGCCGCGAACTCAAGTCGCTGCAGATAATAAAACGCGGACCGGCCGAGGCGGTCGTCAGGGCGGAATTCCAGCTCGCCGGCACCCGGGCCGAGCAGGCCATGCGGTACACGATAACCGGCGAGCCGCGCGTCCTGCTCGAGGCCGAATTCACGCCGCCGGAAAAAGGCGCGCCGTCCGAGCTGCCCAGGATAGGATTGAAGCTGGCCATGCCGGCCTGCTTCGACGACATCATCTGGTACGGCCGGGGTCCGTGGGAGAACTACCGGGACCGCAAGACCGCCGCTTTCGTCGGCCTTTACGGCTTCAAAGTGGACGACGAGCCCATCCCCTACGTCGCCCCGCAGGAGTTCGGCAACCGGACCGACACCCGCTGGCTGGCGGTCCGCGACGCGGCCGGGAACGGTTTGATCTTCGTGGGCGGGGCGCTATTCGAGTTTTCCGCCACCCGCTATTTGCCGGAGGACCTGACGCTTTCGAGCCGCGGCGCCCGGCATCCGCACGAAGTGGAGAAACGCCCGTTCACCTGCGTCACGCTCGACCTGGCCCAGATGGGCGTCGGCGGCGACGACTCCTGGGGGGCCAGGGTGCATCCGCAGTACGCCGTCTCTGTCAGGCCTTACGCGTATTCGTTCCTCATCAAGCCCATCCGGACGGGCGAAGACCCGGCCGTGGTCGCGGCCGGCCTGAAGTAGCGAAGGCGCGGACTGAAGCCCCGGCCGTCCTTGACTTTTCAGGGCCCGGCCGCCGGGCCTGAAGCAGCGCCTCAAAGAGATTCGGGAGGCGGGACGGCCGAGCATTGTCGGCCGAAAAGAAACCATGCCGGGCCGCGGCGCGTATTAGCATGTGGACAGGAAAACAAAGACCGATTTGAATCGGTCTTGAAATACTGATATCCTCGAGGCAAAGGCTGGGACTCCAGATGAAATGCCCGCGCTGCGACCATGAGAACACGGGCGACTCGCGCTTCTGTGCCCGTTGCGGCCTCGAACTGGGGACGCCCGCCGGAAGCCGTGAGGCCACCCTGACCCTCCAGACCCCGGTATTCCGCCTGAAGCGGGGCGCGGTCCTGGCCCGCCGTTTCGAGATTATCGAAGAGGTCGGCCGCGGCGGGATGGGCGCCGTCTACAAGGCTTACGACCCGCAGATCGACGAGGTGGTCGCGATCAAGGTCCTCAGGCCGGAGATAGCTTCCGAACCCGAGGTCATAGAGCGCTTCAGGAACGAGATCAAGTTGGCCCGCCAGGTCGCCCACCGCCACGTCTGCCGCATGTACGACATCGGCGAGGACGGGCTCACGGTCTTCATCTCCATGGAGTACGTCGCCGGCGAGGACCTGAAGAGCTTCATCAGGCGTTCCGGCCACATAAACGAGGCGAAGGCCGTGGACATCGCGCGGCAGGTCGCCGAGGGACTGGCCGAGGCCCATCGGCTGGGGGTCGTCCATCGCGACCTCAAGCCCCAGAACGTCATGATCGACCGGCAGGGGAACGTCAAGATCATGGACTTCGGCATCGCCAGGTCCCTCCAGGACAGCCGCCGGACCGGCACAGGGGTCATCATCGGCACCCCGGACTACATGTCCCCGGAGCAGGCCGACAGCCGCGAAGCGGACCAGCGGGCGGACATCTACGCCCTGGGCGGCATCCTGTTCGAGATGGTCACCGGCCGCGTGCCGTTCGAGGGCGACACGCCCCTGAGCGTAGTCCTCAAGCACAAGAGCGAGGCTCCGGCCAGCCCAGACTCGCTCAACGTCCAGGTCTCGCCCCGGCTGAGCCGGATCATCCTCAAGTGCCTGGAGAAAGACAGGGAAAAAAGATACCAGAGCGCCGAGGCTCTCCTGCGCGACCTCCAGGAAGCGGAAAAGGAGCCGCCGGTTCCTTACAGAGAGGCCACATCCAAGTCGGTCCTGCCGGACAAGGAGATCACGGTCAAGTTCAGGCTCCGCAGGCTCCTTGTCCCGGCGGTCGTCATCATGGCGGCGGCCGTCATGATCATCCTGGTCCTGTCCGACAGAAAGGAGCCTGCGCGTTTCCCGCAAGGGGTCGGGCCGGACACGGCAACGCGGTTCACGACGCAGGAAAAGGGGCGACCCGGCCCCGCCGAAGATGGAAAGGCGGCGTTTTTCGACGCCTCGTCCATACCCGGCCTGCTGGCCCCGTTAACCAGGACCGACAGGCCGCTAACCGAACAGGAAGCCAAGAGGATCATCACGGAGCTCGTCAAGGTCCGGGAAAAATATCCGGAATTCGGACAGATACTCGACAGCATCCAGTCCCGGCTGGTCGAGATGGAGAAACTCAGGAGCTCGGGCGACACGGTCGGGACCGAGAAGGTCATGATCAAGAGCGAATCCGAGACCAGGAAGCTGCTGGCCCAGGTCAACGAGAGGGAAAAGGCCGAGCGTGCCCACCAGGAATTGACCGAGGCCAGGAAGAAGGCGGCCGCTGTCCTCAAGGGCAAGGGCAACCTGCTGGCCTGGATCGCCGCCGAAAAAGAGAAGGACGCCCTGGACGCCTTCGCCAAGAACGACTTTTCCGGCGCCAGGATCCTTTACGGCCTGCTGGCCCGCGTCCACATGTTGAGCGTTTCCGCGGGAGACGAAGAGAATTCCCTGGCCCTGCTCCAGGGCTTGGCGGAAGAAACACGGCTCGAAGCCGAAAAGGCCCACGCGCCCGTCAAGGAAGCCTGGCTTTACAGCCGGGCCAAGGAGGAAGCCGGACGGGCCGGCCGGCTGGCGGCCGACAGGCAGTACGCCCTGGCCGCGGAGCAGTACATCCTGGCGGCCTTCCTCTACCGCAAGTCGGCCGAGGTCGCGCTCGAGACCGGGGGGACGCCCCGGGACTGACCCGGCTCGGGTCCTACCTGCCCATCAGCCTGTCAAGGGGGTTGAGGGCCGGTATATTGGCGAAGACGATCTTGGCCACAGCCATCATCGGGACCGCCAGGAACATGCCGGCAATCCCCCACAGCCAGCCCCAGAAGAAAAGCGAGAAGAGCATGAGGAGCGGGCTGATCTCGAAAACCCCGCCCATGAGCTTTTTTTCAAGGACCCTCTTTACGGCCACGGCCGCGACGGTCAGCACGGCCGCCACAAGCACTGCCGGCAGCACGCCGCCTTTCATGAAAGCGGCGAACAGCGCCGGCAGGGCCACGGCGAAGATGGTGCCCAGGGTCGGGATGTAGTTGGCGAGCAGGGCGAAGACGCCGAACAGCAGGGCGAACGGCAAACCGAAGACGGCCATCACGGCCGCGGTCACGCCGCCGATGACGATGTTGGCAAGGGTCTTCGCCGCCAGATACCTCTGGATGTCGCGGTCGACCCGGCGCAACGTCTCGGTGACGAACGCGGCCCGTTCGGAAGGGAAGGCGGCCTCGGCTTTCCTGATGAGCCGGCCGCGGCCTGCCAGGATGAAGACCATGAACACCATGACCAGCAGAAGCTCCGAGACGAACGAGACGAAGGGGCCCAGGGCCGAGATTATGAGCTTGGCCGCTTTTTCGACGTTGAAACCGGCGACGAGGTCGGTCAGGTCCTGCTTGAGACGCTCGCTGTGGACGAGCGAGTCTATGCTCGCGGTCAGGGACTTGGTCATCTCGCTGTAAGACGGCAGCTCGGAAGCGAACGACTTGCCGCTGTTCCAGACGACGCTGCCGATGGAATAAAGGACGACGACCGCCAGGACTAGCACCAGGACGAGGGCCAAGGCCCTGGGGACCTTGAGTCGGACGAGCTGGTCGAGCACAGGCGAAAAGGCGTAGGCCAGGAGAAGCCCCATGGCGAAGGGGACGAAAACCGGACGGGCGAGCTTCAGCAGCACTCCGCAGGCGAAGGCCGCGATGACGCCGAGCTCGAACCTGAGCAGCCTGTCCTTTTCCATGGCTTTCGGACCCGCGACAATGTTAGAACAAAAGGCGGCAAAAGGAAAGCGGTCAAACGTTGACCCGGCGGATGTCTTGTGCTATTGGAGTTGTCTTCAACCCGGCCCCCCTGAGCCGCGGGGAACAGGCGGAAGAAGTCCAGTCCGGTCCCGGCACGTTCGCTCCGCGCGGAGCGTCGAGCGAGACGCTCCGCTCGATTGGATACAGGAGGCGATGATGAAGCCGAGAAACGCTTTCGTGAGCGCGACTCTCTTGGCCGCCGGCCTGGCCCTGTGCCCCTTGCGGGCGGCCGAGGTCAAAACACTCGTCAAGGCTCTCATGCCCGTGCCCTCGACGGCCGGCAACGAGGCCGGCCTGGCGGCCGAGGTCCGCAAACACCTGCCTTCCCGTCTGAGGGTCTCCGGCGACGGCCTGGGCGGCCTGGAAGCTTCCGCTGGCGAGGGCGGGACGGAGCTGCTCATCCTGGCGCCGCTCGACGACTACGGTTTCATCGTCAGCGGGATAACTCCCGACGGATATATCAGGCTGGACCGTCCGGTGCCGGCGCCGCACCCTCTTTTCGACGGCTACCTGCTCGGTCAGCCTGTGCTCATAGCGACCGCCAGGGGCGCGCTGCAGGGCGTCGTGGCCCAGCCGGCCGCTCACCTTCTGACGCCGGAAAGGCGGCGTGAGCTCGTCGACGGGTTCAGCCTCGACGACGCCTATATCGACATCGCGGCCCGCTCCGAAGCCGAGGTCAGGAGTCGGGGCGTGGAGCTCCTCGACGCCGTCGTCCTCTGGCCGCATTTCAGCGAGCTCGCGGGTGGGAACGCCGCCGGGACTTCCCTGGCCCAGAAGACACTCTGCGCCATGCTGACAGAGGCCGCCGGAAGCTTGGCCAAGCCGGCCGGAGGCGGGAAAACGGTCCTGGTCTGGGCGGCCCAGACCAAGTTCCCGGCGCGGGGCCGCGGGCCGCGGGCGGCGGTCGGGGCCGTGCGGGCAAGGAACAGGCACCGGCCGGCCCGGGCGCTGGCGCTGGAACTCGTCCCGGCCGGAAAGGACGGACAGGGACCGTCGCCCGGCAAGGGACCGGTCCTCGTCGCGCCCACGGGCCCGAGCGGCCTATATGAAAAACTGAAGTCGGCCGCGGACGGCCTTAACATGGCTCTGCAAGTCGTCCCCGCTCTGGAATCCTTGAGCGCGGCCGGACTCGCGGACCGGGACTCGGACGTCGTGACGCTGGCACTGCCGGTGGAATTCCTGCACACGCCGTCCGAGCTCATCAACTGGGCGGACGTCGAAGCGGCCGTGCGGCTTCTCAAAGCCCTGATTTCCGGCGGCCGGGATGGAGGAGCCAAATGAAAAGACATCTGACACTCGTCGCGGCGTTGGCTTTCCTGCTTCCGCTCCGGTCTTCCGGCCAGGAACACAGAGCCTGGGACTTGCTGCGGGAGCTGGTCATGGTCCCCGGCGTTTCCGGCTATGAAGGCCGAGCGGCCGACTACATCCAGGGTAAACTCCCGGCCGGCCTGGAAGTCCGCCGGGACGGCATGCACAACGTCTGGTTCACGGCGGGCTCCGGCTCCCCTCACCTCCTGTTCGTGGCCCACAGCGACGAGCTGGGTTGGGTGGTATCGGAGGTGACCGCCGAGGGAAGGCTGAGGGTGAAGCCGGGCGGCGGTCTTTTCCCGCGGGTCATTGAGGCCAGACCGGTCGTTATCCACACGGCCGCGGGTCCGGTGCCCGGAGTAGTCGCCCCGCGCAAGGGATACAACGAGAGGCCGCAGGAGGGCCGGACGCCGCCCGGGTTCTCGGCCCAGGACATCGAGGTCGTTCTCGGCGTCCGCACCGAGGCGGAAGCCAGGGCGCTCGGGGTGGCTGAGGGCGACGCGGTCACGCCCAAGAAGGTCCTGGCCGACCTGGCGCCCGGCGTGTTGGCCACCCGGGCGGTCGATGACCGGGCCGGCTGCGCGGTCCTGCTCGAGGCCGCCTTAAGGGTCGACTGGAAAAGCCTTAAGGGCAGGACCGTGACCTTCGCCTGGGACGTCCAGGAGGAGACCGGCCTGTTCGGCGCGGCCGAGCTGGCCAAAACCCTGAAACCAGACTATGTCTTCGCCGTCGACACCTTCGTGTCGACCGATTCGCCGCTCGAATCCCGGCGGCTGGCCTTCCTGCCGCTCGGCCGGGGCGCCGTCATCAGGGCGGTGGATTCAAGCAACATCACGCCCAAGGCGGAGATCAGGAAGGTGATGGAACTCGCCCGCAGGCATCGCATCCCGGTCCAGACCGCCAACAGCCGGGGCGGGAACGACGGCTCGGTTTTCGTCCCCGGAGGGAGCGTGGATATCCCGTTATCCTGGCCAGGCGCTTACGCCCATTCCCTGGTGGAGAAGGTCGACCGCCGCGACCTCGAGGCCCTCGCCGACCTCATCGTCGCCCTCGTGGAGGACTGGGAATAAGAAGAGGCGGCCGGGAGACAGGCCGTCCGTGTCGGCGCGCGGACGCGGTCGAGTTGAATTTCCCCGCGCAATCCCCTATATTATATGTCTTTTTCCGGCGTTATGACGCGACCCTAAAAACAGGAGTCTCCATGGGCAACACATTCATCAAGGACATCCGCGATAAAGCCGCTAAGAAGTTCCTGCGCGTGGCCTTCCCCGACGCCGGGGACGTCAGGACGCTCAAGGCCGCCCTCGGCCTGCGCGAGCTCAAGATCGCTCAGCCGACGCTCGTCGGCGACCCGGCGGTCATAGCCGGAGTGGCCAAAGAGAACGGGCTCTCGATAGACGGCATCCCGGTCGTAGACCCCCTCGCCTCCGAATGGAAGAGCGAGCTCGTGAACATGCTCTACGAAAAGAGGAAGTCCAAGGGCTGGACTCCCGAGCAGAGCTCCGAGGCCGCCGCGAGCCCGCTCTATTTCGCCGGCCTGATGCTGGCCTCTGGCAGGGCCGACGCCGTCGTCGGCGGCAACATCTCCGCGACCGGCGACGTCATAAGGGCGGCCATCCACACCGTCGGCACCGCGCCGGGCATTTCCACCGTCTCGAGCTATTTCATCATGGTCTTCCCCGACCGGTTGCTTTGCTTCGCCGACTGCGCCGTGGTGCCCAACCCCACCGACGCCCAGCTGGCCGACATAGCCATAACTTCGGCCAAGAACTTCCAGGCCGTCACCGGGCTGGAGCCGCGCGTGGCCATGCTGTCTTTCTCGACCAAGGGCTCGGCCGCCCATGCCGACGTCGACAAGGTCGTGAGCGCCACGAAGATCGCCCGGGATAAGGCGCCCAACCTGCTCCTCGACGGCGAGATGCAGGCCGACGCCGCCCTGGTCGCTTCGGTCGGCGAGAGGAAGTGCAAGGGCAGCCCGGTCGCGGGCAAGGCCAACGTGCTCGTCTTCCCGGACCTCGACGCCGGCAACATCGGCTACAAGCTGACCGAACGCCTGGCCGGGGCCGAGGCCGTCGGCCCGATAGTGCAAGGCCTGAACAAGCCCTATTGCGACCTCAGCCGGGGTTGTTCGGTCGACGACATGATCAACGTCGCCGCCATCTGCAGCCTGATGGCTTGAACTCGCGCGGTACCTGGTACCGTTTAATAAGCCCTCAGCAGCGGCCTGGTCAGGCAGGTCGGGCCGCCCTTGCCCTTGAAGGCGATCTCCTCACCCTTGATCTCGTAGACTTCGCACCCGGCCTCCTCGAGCTTGGCCCTGGTCCTGGGGTTGCCTTCGAGGATGATGACCCGGCGGGGCTCCAGGGCAAGCACGTTCGGACCCTGGGCCATGAACTCCTCTTCGGGCACGTCGATGATCTCGACGCCCCGCTCTTCCAGCAGCTCGAACAGGCTGACCGGCAGAAGCCGGCTGTAGGCCACGGCCAGGTCGTGGTCGGCCAGGCTCAACAGGGACATGAGGTGGAAGACCTCCTCGGGTCCGCGCCAGTAGGGCAGGTCGAAATCCAGGACCTGGATGCCCTGCGGCTCGAGCAGCCTGTGAAGGGCCTTAATGCCCGCCGCGTTGGTCCGGAAGCTCCGGCCGGCGACGAGCGTCCGGCTGTCGAGCCAGAGCAGGTCGCCTCCCTCGGCGGTCTCGTCCCCGGAAAGCCGTCCGAGGACGGGAACGCCGTGCGCGACCAGGAAATCCTCCATGGCCGCTTCTTCGCCGCGGCGCTTCTCTTTGCCCATGCGCAGGATGACGGCGCCGGCGTCCGTAATGATCGCGGGGTCATGGGTGTAAAGCGAGTCCAGCGTCGTCCGGTCGTCGTCCGGGAGGAAAAGGATCTCGGCGCCGTTGCGGCACAGGATGTCGGTCAGGACTTCGAACTCCTTCTCGGCCCTCTCCAGGTCGGGAGGCGCCTCAAAACCCAGGGCCTCCCACTCCAGGTCGATCTTCCGGTCGTCCCGGAAGGCCCTCCGGGGATGCTTGACCAGGACCCTTTCCAGTTTCCCGACCATGCTCTGGCAGCCGTACGCTTTCATTGTTCCCGCCTTTATCTCTTCCAGATGCGGCAATCATAACCGACCCGGAAGGAAAAAGTAAAGCCGCGGCGGGCGAGCCGTGCCCCGCTGGCGCGGGGCCGGCCGGCACGCGGCCCGCCGGCGTTTGATTTTAACCCCGCTATCATATATATTTTCCTATTCACCTTGAGGCAATTCCGCCAAGGGAGCGACAGCATGACAAAGAATCAGCCTGAGCCGGAACTGTCGGTCCTCGACAGGGTCCTGCGTCCCCGTTCCATCGCCGTCGTCGGCGCCTCCGCCTCGCCGGGCAAGATCGGCTACACCGTTCTCAGCAATATCATCACAACCGGATATAAGGGCCGGGTCTACCCGGTCAACCCCAAGGAAGAGATAATCCTCGGGCTCAAGGTCCACCCGACGGTCAACGACATCCCGGACGAAGTGGACACGGCCGTCTTGTGCGTCCCGGCCAAGCTCTGCGCCGAGGTCGCTGAACAGTGCGGCCGCAAGGGGATCAAAGGCCTGATCGTCATCTCCTCCGGCTTCAGCGAGATCGGCCGCCACGACCTCGAGGACGAGCTGGTCGCCATCGCCCGCCGCTACGGCATGCGCGTGCTCGGCCCGAACGTCGTCGGCATCATGTCCAACTCCGACCGCCTGAACGCGTCGTTCGCTTCTTCCCTGCCGTTCCCGGGCAAGCCCTCGCTCGTATCCCAGAGCGGCGCGCTCATCGTGGCCGTGGACGCCGCGTCCTACGCCAGGCACGTGGGCTTCGACAAGATGATCTCGGTCGGCAACATGTCCGACGTCGACTTCGCCGACTGCATCGAATGGCTCGACAAGGACCCGAACACGACCTGCATCTCGCTGTACGTCGAAGGCCTGAAGAACGGCCGACGGGTCATCGACGCCGCCCGGCGGTGCCAGACGCCGATCATCGCCCTCAAGGCCGGAGTCTCGGCCCAGGGGGCGGCCGCCGCCGCCTCCCACACCGGTTCGCTGGCCGGCGCGACCAAAGTTTACGAGGCGGCCTTCAAGCAGGCCGGCATCGTCAACGCCGAGGACCTGAACAGCCTGTTCGACCGCAGCCTGGCCCTGTCCCTGCAACCCCCGATGCGAGGCGATAACCTGCTTGTCCTCACCAACGGAGGCGGGGTAGGCGTCCTGGCCACGGACTCGGCTGAAAAATTCGGGCTGCCCCTCGACTCCGCCCCGGCCGACCTGCAGGCCAGCCTGCGCCGCTATATGCCCGAATACGGTTCGGCCAAGAACCCGGTCGACCTGACGGGCATGGCCGACAAAGAAAGGTATTACGGGTCCGTCAAAACCTGTCTCACCCACCCCTGGGTGGACGGTCTGGTCGTCATATTCTGCGAGACGTCGCTGACCGTGCCGATCGAGGTGGCCCGCTCGATCCGCCAGGCCATCGCCGATTCCAAAGCGCCCGACAAGCCGGTGGCCATCGCCTTCGTCGGCGGCGAAAGGTCCACCGAGGCCATGCACTGGCTGATCAGCCAGGACATCCCGGCCTACGAGGTCCCGGACAAGGCGGTCAGCGCCGTCGCGGCGCTCCGCGAATACGCCAAGATACGGTCGATGCTGACCGAGATCCAGCCCATGCCCAACCCGAACGTCGGACCCGGCGGCCGCGAGATAATCCAGAAAGCCAGGGCGGAAGGCCGCGGCGCGCTGACCGAGGTCGAGGCCAAGCAGGTCTTCGCCGCCTACGGCCTGCCCGTGGCCGCGACCGTCCTGGCCAAGTCGGAAGAGGCCGCGGCGCGGGCGGCGGCCGAGATGGGTTTCCCGGTCGTCCTTAAGGTGGTATCGCCGGACATCCTGCACAAGTCCGATGCCGGCTGCGTCAAAGTCAACTTGAGGAACGAGAGCGAGGTCAAGCAGGCCTACCGGTCCATAATCACCAACGCCAAGAGCTACAAGGTGACGGCCGACATCCAGGGCGTCGCCGTCCAGGAAATGGCCCCGGCCGGGACCGAGGTCATCCTCGGCTCGGTCAACGACCCGAGCTTCGGGCCGAGCGTCATGTTCGGCCTCGGCGGCATCTTCGTCGAGATCCTCAAGGACGTCACTTTCCGGGTGGCGCCGGTGACCTCGACCCAGGCAGAGAGGATGCTCGACGAGATAGCGGCCGCCCCTATCCTGAAGGGGGCCCGCGGCGAGGCTCCCAGGGACAGGGACGCCCTCGTCCAGACGATCATGGCTTATTCGAGGATGATAATCGACCTCGAGGACGAGATCGCGGAATCGGACGCCAACCCCATCCTGGTCTACGCGGAAGGCAAGGGCCTCAGGATCGTCGACGCCAGGATCATCCTGAAGCGGAACAAGGGGTAGCCCTGCCGGCGGGCCGTCCCCACCGATAGAAGCCCGGCGCCTACGCCGGATTGGAGATGTTGAACTTCCGAACCAGCCTCTCGGGATAGTAGGAGAGTTTGGCCCGTCTCAGCCCCGGCAGCCCCATGTCCTGTTCCCTGTTTATGAACTCATAGTCCGCGAGCTCCCTGCGGACGAACTCCCGGTTGAGCCACTGGGCGAGCCCCGGATACGATCGGTTGACGATCTCGAAATGGACCACGGCCGTGTCCTGTTTCAGGCGCGAGGCCACCGTGAACGCTTCCACCTTGCCCTCGACGAGGGCCGCGCCGCAGTGAAGGCCGAGCGCCTCGTAATTGGCCATGGCCTCGACGACGGCCTGTTCTGCAGCCGCGAGAAAACCGGGCAGGCCGTTGGCGTCCCTGTCCGCGAACCAAGCCGCGGCCAGCCGCCGGCAATCCGGAAAATGCTCCCTGGACGGGCGCACGTATTCGTGGACGGCGCTGCGTTCGAACTTGCGTATCCGGTTGCGCTTGCCGTCGAAGCCTTTGCCTCTGAGCTCGGCCAGTTCCCTGGCCCTGTAGACGTAGTCGGCGTTGTCGCGGTCCTCCTCGACCCGGAAGGCCGAGGCGCACAGGCCGGCCAGGTGCTCCGGCGCGCGGGAGACCCTGGGCGCTTTTTCCAGGCAGACCCGGACCGTTTCGGGACCGACGTTCAGGCCGACGGGCGGCAGAAAATGGGGCGCCTCGAAATCCGGCTCGACCAGGACGCACAGAGCGCCGTCGATGATGGTCCAACTGGGGTGTTCCGAGCCGCGCCAGATGAAGATGTTGGTGAAGTTTAGCTCGCAGACCTCGGGCGGGAAGCGGCGGAAGAAGTCCTCGAAGACGGCGCGGTCCTCGAGCGTCACCGGCTTGAAGTCGGGATACAAGGGCGGCATGTCCGTCACCTCAACGGCTCCGTTTCCTGACCATGACGGAACATTTCGAAACGTCGCAGCCTTCGCACCAGGGGCCGAGCCGTTTCAACCGGAACGTCTCCGGGACCACGGCCGCCGGCTCGAAGCCCAGCTTAGTGAAGAAACCCGGGGTTGTCGTCGCAAGATAGATGTCCGTTTCCGCGCCCGCGAGCGCCTCCCTCACCAGCGCCGCGCCCGTGCCCCGGCCGCGGTGGGTTTCCGCGACACCCAGGCCGCAGAGCTCCAGGCAGTCCGGGTGCGTCTTGAGGCCGACCAGGCCGACCGTCTCACCTCCGGCCTCAGCGACCCAGAAGTCGTCCGACTCCATGCCAGGATAGTCGAGGCCCAGCCGGGCTGCCAGAGCGACCACTTCGTTCATGTCCTCCGGACGGGCTTTTCTTACGCGCATAAGCCGATAATTATACTCCTTTCCCGGCCGGTCGTGTATCAGGCGCATCGAATCATAGAAAATATGGTCGAAATCCCTGGTGGAGGAAGATCACAGAAGGGCCATGGACATGGAGTCGCCGATAGGGTATCTGCGGTCGGCCCTTGAGCGATACCTGAGGGCTCCGAAAATGAAGGCGGGGACCACCGCCGGAGGTGAGCCGGCCCGGCCAAAACTCACCCCGTGAATCATTTCCCGGGGGGATGACTGTCCGGCCACGGCCGGGCTAACATGCCAGCAGAACGATGCGTACCCTTCTGTCCGCAGCGAGATCCGCCGGCGCGGGAGAGGCGCCCACCGGCAGGACCGGTCCGTTCTCCGTCTTCAGGAATATCGGCGCCAAGGCCACTGTCTATGTCATGGTCCTGCTCGCGGCCGCGATACTGGCCGCCTATTCCGCGGCGCTCCACACCATGAACGAAGAGGTCCGGGACAGCATCATCAGGAGGGCCGAGTCCCTCGGCCGGAGCATCGCCTCGGCCTCCGGCTACCATCTCATCCTCAACGACCTGCTGGCGCTCGACAACATGGTCTTCAAGGTCAAGTCCGCCAACCCCGACATCACCTCCATCTCGGTCATCGGAGCGGGAGGCGAGCTCATCGTCCACAGCGACCCGGCCAAGACCGGCCGGCGGCTGGCCGACACGGCGGCGGCGCGCCTGGAGACCGACCCGGGCAACGGGACGGTCCTCTACGGAACTGATAGAGAGGCAGGCCGCCTCCTGGCTGTAGAAAGTCCCATCTCGTTCCTGGAAAAGAACCTGGGCCGGGTGCGGCTCGAACTGGACTGGTCGGTGCTCTACAACGCCAGAGCTCAGGCCCGCAGGCGCATCCTGCCGCTTTTCGCCGCCATCCTGGCCTTGGGCTTCGTGAGCAGCATGCTCCTTTCGCGCCGCGTCACGAGGCCGGTCAGGGAGCTGGCCAGCGGCGTCGAAGAGATGAAGCGGGGCGGACGGACCAAGCCGCTCCGGGTGTATTCCATGGACGAGCTCGGCCGGCTGACCGCGAGCTTCAACGAGATGACGGCCCTCATCACCGAACAGAAGGAAAAACTGGGCTCTTACGCGCGCGAGCTCGAGGAAGCCTACGTCTCCACCGTCCGTATACTGGCAGCAGCCATAGAAGCCCGCGACAGGTACACGCTCGGCCATTCCACTCGGGTGGCCGAGTTGGCCGTGACCCTAGCGCGCGAGGCCGGGCTGTCCGGCGAGGAGGTCGAAACGACCGAGATCGCCTGCCTCTTCCATGACGTCGGCAAGATCAGGATACCCGACGCCATTCTCCATAAGCGGGGCCGGCTCGACCCCGAGGAGTTCCGCGAGATGAAGCGGCACCCCGAGTACGGCGCGGAGCTCTTGAGCAAGGCGCCCTCCCTCTACAAGTATATACCGGCTGTCCGGCACCATCACGAATGGCACGACGGCAGCGGCTACCCTGACGGCTTGAGCGGAGAAAGGATACCGATAATCGCGGCCATGATCTCGCTGGCCGACGCTTTCGACGCCATGACCTCGGACCGCCCCTACCGCAGGGCCCTCAGCCGGGAAGAGGCCCTGGACATCATCGCCGGGAACTCCGGACGCCAATTCCATCCCGAGCTCACGGCCATTTTTCTGCGTCTCATGAAAAAGCGCAAGGCTTCAGTGTCTCAGGCGGAGCGCACGGCATGACACGGATAAAGACCGCGGCTGCTTGCCTGGGCGTCGCCCTCCTGGCCGCCGCCCTGGCGGCAACGCCCGGCTGCTCCCTGCTTAATAGAAGGCCCGCAGAAACCCTGCCCGCCGAAGCAGCTCCGGCCGAAGGCTCGAAAGCGCAGCCGGCCGCGGCCCCCGAGGCCGACCAGGCCCTGGCCTCGGGCGACTACGAGAAGGCTTTCGAGATCTACAGGACCCACTACGAACTCGACCGTGAAAACGCCCGGCTCCGTTCGGCTGTCGCCGCCGCGCTGGAGACGGTCAAGCGGGAAGCCGACTCGGCCCGGATACAAGGCCGGCACGGCGTCGCGATTAGGTATTACCGTCTTCTCGTCGACAGCTTGGCGCAGCTCTCTCCTTTCTCCCCCGCGCTGACCTTCAGCGCCGCCGAGGTCAAGAACAGGCTCAAGGAATGCCGCGTGGCCGTCCAGGCCGGGGAAGCGGAGCGGGCCCTCGCGGCGGGACAGCACGAAAAGGCCTTCGGCATCCTGGCCGGGGCGCTCAAGGAGAGTCCCGGCGACTCGGGCCTGCTGACGGTCGTCGAACGCGCCTTCAAGGAGACCAGGTCCGCCGCCGACCGGGACCTTTCGGCCGGCGAATACGCGGCAGCCGGGAAAAAATACGCCCTACTCCGGGACGCTCCTACCGGCCTCAAGGGAATGATGCCTCCGGCCGGTCTTGACGACGAAGGACTCGAGCGGGCCCTCAAGAGCTGCAGCGCCGGCCTGACCAACCTGGGCCTCGTCGAATACAGAAAGGGCAACCTGGCCGGGGCCGTCGCGATCTGGGAGAGCCTGCTTTCCTTCGAGCCGGACAACGCCGAGGTCAAGAAAGCCGTCCAGACCGCCCGCGCCCAGCTCGAAAAGATCAAGGGCTGAGGCCGACCTTCTCGCCCGGGCTGCGTGATAAGGGCGTAATTCGGATTGACACGCCTCCCCGGCGCCCATAATATTTAGGGAAACGACCGCGAGGAGGCGCGAGATGAAGAGGTCGCTTTCCCTTTTTTGCCTGGCGCTGCTCGTCCTGTTGACGGCGATACCGCTGACACCGGGCGCCGCGCAGGCCAAGAAACCCGGGATACTCCAGTCCACGAGCCCGGAGCTCCGCCTGCGGGGCTACGAGAGATATCTGGAGATGAGGGCCGGGTCGAAATTCCGGGAGCTCAAATGGCAGTTCCTCGGACCGGTCAACATCAGCGGCCGGATGACCGACGTCGCGGTCGTGACCCCCAAGGGCCGTAATTACGTCATCTATGCGGCTTCGGCCTCCGGCGGCGTCTGGAAGACCGAGAACGAGGGCGTCACCTGGAAGCCCGTATTCGAGAGCGCCGCCTCGACCGCCGTCGGCGACATCGCCCTGGCGCCGTCGGACCAGAACGTGATCTGGGTGGGCACCGGCGAAGCCAACATCTTCCGCAGCTCTCAGTCCGGCTGCGGCGTCTACAAGTCGGTCGACGGCGGCCGGACCTGGGCCCATATGGGGCTGGCCGACACGGGGACCATCGCCCGCATCGTCGTCCACCCGAAGGACCCGGACGTCGTTTACGTGGCCGCCTCGGGCCACGAATGGACGACCAACGCCGAGCGCGGCGTCTTCAAGACCACCGACGGCGGAAAGACCTGGAGCAAGGTCCTGTTCGTAGACGACCGCACCGGCGCCATCGACCTGGTCATGGACCCCGGGGAAAACGACACGCTCTACGCGGCGACATGGGAGCGGACCAGGAAGAAATGGAACGACCCCAGGAACCACCAGGCTTCCAAGGGCAGCGGCGTTTTCAAGACCACCGACGGCGGTAAGACCTGGAAGGCGGTCAACAACGGGCTGCCTGAAGCCCGTTTCCGGGGCAGGATCGGTCTCGACCTCTGCCTCGAGCGGCCGCAGACGCTTTACGCCCTGGTCGACAATTACGAGGTCTCCAGGGAGCCCACGCCTGAGGAGCGGGCCGACCCTTACGGCGTGCCGTCATCGGGCTTCATCAAGGGCGCCACGGTCTACCGCTCCGATGACGGCGGCGAAAGCTGGCGTCAGGTGAGCGGCCTGACGCCCGAGCAAAAAGCCTACATGGAGAGGCATTCCGGGACCTACGGCTGGGTCTTCGGCCAGGTCAGGGCGCACCCCAAAGACCCGGAAACGGTCTACACGATGGGCCTTATGCTCAACGTCTCCCGCGACGGAGGCAGGACTTTCAAAAGGGTGCCGGGTCCGGGCGTCGACCACCACGCCCTCTGGATCGACCCGGAGAACCCCGACTACATGATCAAGGGCTTCGACCAGGGGCTGGCGGCGAGCTACGACGGCGGCGCGAACTGGCGCTATTTCCAGAAGGAGATACCGGTCTGCCAGTTCTTCAACATCGCCTACGACATGGACACGCCGTTCCGGGTCTACGGTTCGATGCAGGACCACGGCAGCTTCCGGGCCCGGGTCGACCTCAGCCGCGGCCGGGACCGCATACCGGCCCAGGAATTCGAATCCGCGCCGGGCGGCGAAGGCTCGACCCACGCCATAGACCCGACCAACCCGGCCCTGGTCTATTCCTCGGGTTTTTACGGCACGCTCTCTCGGACCGACCTCGGCAAGCCCGGCCGCGAAGGCCGCAAGCTCATCGTGCCCAGGACCTTCGAGGGCGAGCCGCAGCTGCGCGGACAGTGGCTGGCGCCGACCATCCTCTCGCCTCACAACCCGAACATCGTCTACCACGGCATGCAGTACCTTTTCCGCTCGCTCGACCGCGGCGACACCTGGGAAAGGATAAGCCCGGACATGACGACCGACAACCCCGCCGAGCGCGGCGACATCCGCTACCAGACGCTGTTCTCCATATCCGAATCCCCGCTCATCTACGGGCTCATCTACGCCGGCACCGACGACGGCCGCGCCTGGATGACGCGCGACGGCGGCCGGAGCTGGAAGGAAATAACCGCCGGGCTGGCGCCGGGCAAGTGGGTCTCGCGGGTCGTCGCCTCCCAGTATGAGACGGGCACGGTCTATCTTGCCCAGAACGGCAAGCGGGACGACGACTCCACGCCCTACGTCTGGAAGTCCGTGGACTACGGCCGCACCTGGAAGGACATCTCCCGGGGCATACCGGCCGGACCGGTCAACGTCATCCGCGAGGACCCGGTCGACAGGAACATCCTGTATCTCGGCACCGACATGGGCGTCTTCGTCTCCACCGACGTTGGCGGGACCTGGCAGGTGCTGGGCGGCGACCTGCCGGCCGTCTATGTCCACGACCTCATCGTCCACCCGCGGGACAACGTAGTCGTCATCGCGACTCACGGCCGCGGCATGTGGGCCTTGGACGCAGACAAGGTCAACGAGAAGAGCCGGAAGGCTCGCTCGGCCTACGACGAGGATTATTGAGCCTAAACGAGCAACGGACAACGGAGGTGAAATGATGAGACGGCATGTCAACGGGAAAGGCCGCATCAGCGATACGCCGCGGGTCGGCGCTGCAAGGATCCTAAGAGCGGCGGCGCTTTTGCTGATTATTTTCGCCCTGCCCGCCCGCGTGTCGACGGCCGCTCCGGCGACCGACCCGGAGCAATCGCCGGCGGTCAGGGCCAATTACGAGCTGGCCGCGCAGTGGACCTCGGCCAAGGTCGCCAAGCTGGTCTTCGACACCTCGGTCCAGCCCCATTGGTTCCAGTCAGGCGACCGTTTCTGGTACAGCTACGAGACGCCCCAGGGCAAGGCCTGGTACGTGGTCGACCCGGTCTCGAGGTCAAAGAAGCCGCTCTTCGACCGGGCCCGCATGGCAGCCATGCTGACCAGGATCCTGCTCGTGCCCTACGACGCACAGCACCTGCCGATAACGACCCTGCGGATGGTCAGGAACGACACGGCCTTCAGGTTCGAGGTCGAGGTGCCCAAGGAGAACGACATCTCGGTCGAGGGCAAGATCGTCAAGGTCGGCGACCTCGACAAGCGCTTCGAAGACAAGCAAAAGGAGAAGGAAAAGGAACAGGACACCGAGAAGAACAAGGAGCGGGAAGCGGACAAGGCCAAGGAGCCAGAATCCAAGGTCAAGAAGCTGGTCTTCGAGTACGAGCTGGCCTCCGGCAAGCTCACGCTCCTCAAGGACGTCGAGCCCACCCCCCGCCGGCCGCGCTGGGCGTCCGTATCGCCGGACGAGAAGACCGTCATCTTCGCCCGGGGCCACAACCTGTTCATGATGGACGCGGAGAGCTTCGCCCTGGCCCTGAAGAAGGCCGACGACAAGGCCATCAAGGAGGAGCAGCTCACGACCGACGGCGAGGAATACTACAGCTACGCCCGGACCTTGACCGATGAGGACAGGAAGGAGCTGGAGAAGCAGGAGAAGGACCGCAAGGACTACCGCGTCCCCTCCATCATGATCTTCTGGTCCCATGATTCGAAGAAGTTCGCCTGCGTCCGCCAGGACGAGCGCAAGGTCGGCGCCCTCTGGGTCATCAACAGCCTGGCCGAGCCGCGGCCGACCCTCGAGACCTACAAGTACGGGATGCCCGGCGAGGAGAGCCAGCCCCAGCCCGAGATCCTCATCTTCGACCTGGCCTCGAAGAGCAAGCTCAAGGTCAAGGCCGACAAGTTCAAGGACCCGACCTACAACATCTTCACGGCGCCGCGCCGGGCCGCCGACAGCGAGCGCGAATACCCGCCCCCGCCCCGCTGGCTCTCGGAAACGCCCGACCGCCTCTATTTCGGCCGCCAGACCCGCGACCTCCACGGCTATGAAGTGTGCGTCGCCGACACCGGAACCGGCGAGGTCCGGGTCCTGATCGAGGAGAGGCTGAACACCTACGTCGAGTACCAGCCTCTGCGTCTCATCGGCGGCGGCCTGGAGCTTCTCTGGTGGTCGGAGAGGGACGGCTGGGGCCATTACTACCTATACGACGGCGAAGGCCGGCTCAAGCGGCAGGTCACCTCGGGAGAGTTCAACTGCCAGGGCGTCGAAGCGGTCGATGAAAAGGCCCGCGCCCTTTACTTCACGGCCTGCGGCCGCGAACCCGGCGTCGACCCCTATTACACGCACGTCTACCGGGTCGGTCTCGACGCCGGCGAGCCCAAGCTGCTCACGCCCGAGAAGGCCGCCCACTCCGCGCAAACCGCCGATTCGGGCCGCTCCTTCGTGGACAATTTCTCCCGGGTCGACCAGGCCCCGAAATCGGTCCTGCGCGACGGCTCCGGGGCCGCCCTGCTCGAGCTCGAAACGACGGACGTCTCCGCGCTGGTCGCGGCCGGCTTCAAGTTCCCCGAGCCGTTCACGGTCAAAGCCGACGACGGCGTCACCGACCTCTTCGGCGTCATGTACAAGCCCTTCGATTTCGACCCGGGCCGCAAGTACCCCGTCATCCTCTACGTCTACCCCGGGCCGCAGACCGAGAGCGTCTCCAAGACCTTTTCGCCCCGCAACCAGAACATCCCCCTGGCCCAGCTGGGTTTCGTCGTGGTCGAGGTCGGCAACCGCGGCGGCAGCCCCCAGCGCTCGAAGTGGTACCACAACTTCGGCTACGGCAACCTGCGCGATTACGGCCTGGCCGACAAGAAGCGGGCCGTGGAGCAGTTGGCCCTGCTCCATCCCTTCATCGACCTCGAGCGTGTAGGCATCTACGGCCATTCGGGCGGCGGCTTCATGACGGCGGCCGCGCTTCTCATCTACCCCGATTTCTTCAAGGTCGGCGTGTCCTCGTCCGGGAACCACGAGAACAACATCTACAACCGCTGGTGGAGCGAGAAGCACCACGGCGTCAAGGAAGTCACGGACAAGGACGGCAACGTCAAGTTCGAATACAGCATCGACAAGAACTCCGAGGTCGCCCGCAACCTCAAGGGGCGCCTGCTGCTCGCGACCGGCGACATCGACAACAACGTCCATCCCGCCAACACCCTGCGCCTGGCCGCGGCCCTGATCAAGGCCGGCAAGAGGTTCGACTTCTTCATCTTCCCGGGCCAGCGCCACGGCTACGGCGACATGAACGACTACTGGTTCTGGGTGAGGGCCGACTATTTCGCCCGGCACCTGCTCGGCGACCACTCCCAGACGGTGGACCTCATCGAGCTCCAGCGGGAGAAGCCGGCGGCCGGGGAGAAGAAGGGCCGCTGACGCCGCGCCCCGGCCGGCCCTGGCGGCCAGAAGGCCGGGACGTGAAAAGAAAGGGGGCCGGGCGGGCCGCGCCCCCTGAGAGGAACGGAACATGAACGACGGGTCCCGCGCGGGCCGCAGCCCGTTCATGGTCGCGCTCATCATGCTCGTCTTCTTCGTCATCTCGCTCCTGACCAACATCATGGGGCCGCTCATCCCGGACATCATCAGGAGCTTCAGCCTCAGCCTGACCCTGGCCGCCCTGCTGCCGTTCTCGTTCTTCATCGCTTACGGCGTCATGTCCATACCCTCCGGCATGCTGCTCGAAAAGGTCCGGGAGAAGCCGGTGATGGTCGCGGCCTTCGGCCTGGCCTTTTGCGGCGCCTGCCTCTTCTCCCTCCTGCCGCGTTACACGACCGCCGTCCTCTCCCTCTTCCTGATCGGCGCCGGCATGGCCGCCCTCCAGGTGGCCATCAACCCGCTCCTGCGCGTCGCCGGCGGCCAGGAGCACTTCGCCTTCAACTCGGTCCTGGCCCAACTGTTCTTCGGCGGCGCCTCCTTCCTCAGCCCCTACGTCTACTCCCACTTCGTGACCGAGCTCGGCGCGCTCGGCCCGGGCAGCCCGACCCACATCAGGCTCATGTCCCGGCTGGTCCCGGCGGGCCTGCCCTGGTTGTCGATCTACTGGGTCTTCGCGGCGCTGGTCCTAGCCATGATCGCGGCCCTGGGCCTGGTGCGCTTCCCGGCCGTGGTCAGGAAGGAAGAGGAAAGGGCCGGCGCCTGGTCGACGCACCGGTCCCTCTTCAAGCAAAGGACGGTGGTCCTGTTCTTCTCAGGCATCTTCGCCTACGTCGGCACGGAACAGGGCGTGGCCAACTGGATCTCGCAGTTCCTCTACACATACCACGGTTATGACCCGCAGACGGCGGGCGCCCGGGCCGTGTCCTGGTTCTGGGGGCTGATGACCATAGGTTGCATACTGGGCCTGGCCCTGCTCAAGCTCGTCGACAGCCGCAAGATCCTGGTCGTTTTCTCCGCGGCCGCCATGGTCTTCCTGGGCCTGGCCCTGTTCGGGCCGGGGCCGCTGGCCCGGACGGCCTTTCCGCTCGTCGGCTTCGCCGCCTCGGTCATGTGGTCCATCATCTTCTCGCTGGCCCTCAACTCGGTGGACAGCCACCACGGGTCCTTTTCGGGCATCCTCTGCACCGGCATCATAGGCGGCGCCGCCATGCCGCTTGTCATCGGCCGCCTGGGCGACTGGTTCGGCCTGAGACCCGCCATGCTCGTCCTGTACCTCACGCTGGCCTACATCATGAGCATAGGTTTCTGGGCCAGGCCGCTCGTCGCGAACGAGACCATATTCACCAAAAGGCGACAAAGAAGCCCGGGTTGAGGCCGGCCGCCGCCGTCAAGGCCGGGGAGGCTTGAGCCGGGGAGGAGAGGAAAGGGGCACCCGCCGCCTGCCGCTCCGCGTCGGTCAGGTCTTCCACTTGTTGACAGTTCCGCCGGCTGCCGCTATTTTGGAATTCCCGGCTCAAGCCTGAAGAAAGGGAGACGCAGATGTCGAAACAAAGGAAACCGGCTGTTTTCCTCCTGGCATGCCTGGCTGTCCCGGCGCTCGCCCTCAGGGGGCCGGCGCAGGAAAAGCCGCCGGAAGAGAAATGGAAGGTCTCGACCGAGCTCAGCTACGTCGTGACGGGGGGCAACGCTTCGACTTCCTCTTTCAGCCTGGGCAGCAAGCTGTCCAAGACTTGGGACAGGAACACGGTCGCCTTCCGGACTTATGTCCTGAAGAGCAACGCCACGACCAAGAACCTGCAAGCCGTCGGCAGCGAGACGGACTACGAGATCGTCGAGAACAAGGTCGAGCAGCTGGTGGCCGAGAACTATGTGCTGGAAGGGCAGTACTCCCGGCGACTGACCGGCAAGCTCACCGGGCAGGCGGGCGCGAGCTGGGACCGGAACCGCTTCGCCGGCATAGCGGCCCGTTACATACTGACCGCCGGCGTCGGCTATCCCGTGACGGAGACCAAGCGCACGACGCTCAAGACCGAGGCCGCCGCCACGGTCACCCTCAGAAGATACATAGGAGACAGGACGACCTCGTTCGCCGGCCTGCGGGCCGTGGTCAGCTTCGAACAGAAGATCAACGACAAGTCTTCTATAACCAGCCTGTTCGTCTTCGACGACAACCTGAAGAAGACGGTCGACTGGCGCTTCGACTGGACCAACGCCGTCAGCGCGCCCATCTCCAAGTCGCTGGCCCTGAAGACGAGCCTGCGGACGCTTTACACCAACTTCCCGGCCCTCAAGGCCGTCCCCCTCGTCGACACCTACGGCAACCCGCTCGGCCTGTTCGTGTACGTGCCCCTCAAGAAGCTGGACCTCTTCTTCACCAACTCCATAGTCATCAGTTTCTGAAAAGAAGTCGGCCTTCCCCGGCCCGGGCCGGCGGCGCCGGACCGCGTGCTTCGCGGCCATCGGCCAAAAGCCGGCTTCCCACAGTGGACGCGGTCTGCTAAACTTATCCCCGAAACCGGTCAGGGAGAGTCATCATGGACGAAAGCATCAGGCCGAGGGTCAGGTTCCTTTCGGACGAGGCCGCGGACGGGATAATCGACGAGGCCCTGGAGCTTCTGGAGACCGCCGGAGTCTTCATCGAGGACGAAACCGCGCTCGGTCTCATCGAGGACGCCGGCCAGAGGGTCGACCGGCCGAGAAAGAGGGCGTTCATCGGCCGCGCCCTGGTCGAGGCCTGCCT
>CAYWJT010000005.1:26202-62972 GCA_964458655.1 uncultured Eubacteriales bacterium
GGACGATTCGCGGCAACTTCGGGATCACGGACAGGGTCTCCTTCCGCGCCCTGGTCGAGGCCTGCCTTAAGACCGCGCCTTCCGAGGTCAGGCTTTACGGGCTTCGGGACGGAAAGGAATATCTCATCGGCGGCGACGGAGTCCATTTCGTCCCCGGCTCGGCGGCCGTCAGGCTCCTGGACCCGAAGACCATGAGGGAAAGAGAGCCGGTCACCTCCGACCTGGCCGACCTCTACAGGCTGGTCGAGACCCTGGAGCACATCGACCTCCAGAGCACGGCCCTCGTGAGCGCCGACGTGCCGCGCGAGGTCGCCGACTGCTACCGCCTCTACCTGGGCCTGCTCATCGCCTCCAAGCCTCTCATCACCGGCATCTTCAGGGCCGAAAGCCTGTCCGTGATGCTCGAACTGCTGGAGGTCGCGAGGGGCGGCAGCGCGGCCCTCGAGGCCCGTCCGGCTGCGGTTTTCGACGCCTGCCCCTCCTCCCCGCTCCAGTGGAGCGGACTGACCGCCCGGAGCCTCGTCGAGTGCGCCCGGCGCGGCGTCCCCTCGGGGCTCGTGGCCATGGCCATGGCCGGGGCGACCTCTCCCGTGACCCTGGCCGGCACCCTGGTCCAGCACGCGGCCGAGAACCTGGCCGGCCTCGTCATCGCCCAGCTGGCCCGGCCCGGCGCGCCGGTCATCTTCGGCGGCTCTTCGGCCGTCTTCGACATGCACAATGGCACGGCGCCCCTGGGGGCGGTCGAGACCCAGATGCTGGCCTGCGCCAACTCCCAAGTCGGCAAGCGCCTCAACCTGCCCACCCATTATTACATCGGCCTCAGCGACTCCAAGCTCGTGGACTGCCAGGCCGGCCTGGAAACGGCCGCCGGAGCGGTTTTGGCGGGCCTGGCCGGCATCAACATCGTCTCCGGGCCGGGCATGCTCGACCTGGAGAGCACCCAGAGCCTGGAAAAACTCGTGATAGACAACGACATCTGCGGGCACGTCCGCAGGCTCCTCGCCGGGGTCGCGCTCCGCGAAAGGCCGCTCGCCCTGCATCTTTTCGGGCCCGGGATCGCTCCCCAGGAGTTCCTGACCTCTGCCCACACACGGCAATGGCACCGGTCGGAGCAACACCCGAGCGCGATCATCGACCGCGACGTTTACGGCACCTGGCTGAACGCGGGAGGCAAGGACGCTTTCCGCAGGGCCCGGGAAGAGGCGGCCAGAAGGCTGGCCGCGTATCGGGGGCCAGGGATGGAACCCGACAAGGCCCGCGAGCTCGGCAGGATCATGGCGGCCTACGCCCGGCAGAACGGTTGCGAGGCCCTCCCCCGCCTGTAAGTCCCGCCGCAGGTCGGGCAAACGTTTTTCGAGCCGCTTGAAAGCCGCCGACGGTTCATCTATAATAGTGACTCGCCCGCTGTTCCAGGGAATAAAACCCCGCCTTTAAAGGTCGGCTTCCCTTCCCAGGATAAGGCGGACCGGCACGCCCGGCGAAGGTACGCAAGGCCATGAGCATCGCTATCGACAGAATGAGGAACATCGGCATCAGCGCCCACATCGACTCCGGCAAGACCACCCTGACGGAGCGCATCCTCTATTACTGCAAGAAGATCCACCGCATCCACGAGGTCAAGGGCAAGGACGGCGTCGGCGCGACCATGGACACCATGGAGCTCGAGCGTGAGCGGGGCATAACCATCTCCTCGGCCACGACCAACGTCAGTTGGCGCGACCATTCCATAAACATCATCGACACTCCCGGCCACGTCGACTTCACCATCGAGGTCGAGCGCTCCCTGCGCGTGCTCGACTCGGCCATCCTGGTCCTGTGCTCGGTCGGCGGCGTCCAGAGCCAGACCATCACCGTCAACCGCCAGCTCCAGCGCTACAAGGTGCCTTTCATCGCCTTCGTCAACAAGCTCGACCGGACCGGCGCCAACCCCTTCAGGGTCCTGGAGCAGCTCAGGGACAGGCTCGGCCACAACGCCGTCCTGATGCAGGTCCCGCTCGGCCTCGAGGACGGCTTCTCCGGGCTGATCGACCTCGTATCCATGAGGGCCGTCTACTTCGACGGGAACGAGGGCGAGGTCGTCCGGCCCGAGCCGGTCTCCGTCGAGGCGCTGGCCGAAGCGCAAAAATGGCGCGAGAAGCTCATCGACGCCGTCTCCATGCTCTCGGACGAGGTCATGGAAGCGGCCCTCGAAGGCCGCGTGAGCGAAGACCTGCTGCGGCGGGCGGTGCGAGACGCGACCGTCTCGAGGCGGCTGCTGCCCGTTTTCATGGGCTCGGCCTACCGGAACAAGGGCGTCCAGCCCCTGCTCGACGCGGTGGTCGACTACCTGCCGAACCCCTCCGAGGTCGAGAACGAGGCGCTCGACCTGGACAACGGCGGCGCGCCCCGCCGGCTGTCCTCCGACCCCGCGGACAGGACCTGCGCCCTGGCCTTCAAGCTCGAAGACGGGCCCTACGGCCAGCTGACCTACATCCGCATCTACCAGGGAAGCATCAAGAAGGGCGACGAGCTCGTCAACACCCGCTCCGGCTTGAAGATCAGGGTCGGCCGGCTGGTGCGCATGCACGCCGACATGATGGAGGACATCGTCGAAGCCGCGAGCGGCGACATCGTGGCCCTGTTCGGCGTCGAATGCGCCTCGGGCGACACTTTCTGCGGCCCCGGCCTCAACCTGGCCCTGACCTCGATCTACGTCCCGGAGCCGGTCGTTTCGCTGGCCGTGTCGCCTGCCGACAAGGGCTCGTCCGACCGCCTGGCTCGGGCCCTGAACAGGTTCGTCAAGGAGGACCCGACTTTCCGGGCCTTCGTGGACCCCGAGTCCAACGAAACCATCATCCAGGGCATGGGCGAGCTGCACCTCGAGGTCTACCTGGAGCGGATGCGGCGCGAATACAAGGCCGAGGTCGAGACCGGCCGGCCGCAGGTGGCCTACCGCGAGACCATCGGCCGGCGGGTGGACTTCGACCACACCCACAAGAAACAGACCGGCGGAGCCGGCCAGTACGGCCGTGTCATCGGCTACCTCGAGCCGCTCCCGGCCGGCCAGTACGAGTTCGTCAACGAGGTCAAGGGCGGCCGCATCCCCCGCGAGTTCATCCCGGCCTGCGACAAGGGCTTCAAGGCCTCGCTCAAGAAGGGCCTGCTCATCGGCTTCCCGGTGATCGGCGTGCGGGTCGTGCTGACCGACGGCAGCTACCACCCGGTGGACTCCTCCGATATCGCCTTCCAGGCCGCGGCCCAGGGCGCCTTCAGGCAGGCCTACCAGAAGTCCAAGCCCCACATACTCGAGCCGCTGATGAAGGTCTCCGTGGAAGGGCCGAGCGAATTCGCCGGCAACATCCTGGCCTCGCTCAGCCAGCGCCGCGGCATCATCGTCAGCTCCGTGGAGGACGGGATGTTCTCGAGGATCGACGCCGAGGTGCCGCTGGCCGAGATGTTCGGCTACGCCACCGTGCTCCGCTCCCTGACCCAGGGCAAAGCGGAGTTCACCATGGAGTTCCAGAGGTACGCCAAGGTGCCGGCGCAGGTCGCGGAAACGCTGGTCGCCGAGCACCAGGCGAAGCAGAAATGAAGGAGAGGCGGCCATGACGACATCGATCAGGGAAGAGCTGACCAGGCGGAGCCCGCTCCGGCTGCTGGACAGGTCGCTCGCGGGAGGCCCCGGCCCGGGCTCGGTCTGCGTCCTGGCCTCGCCCAAGGGCGTGGGCAAGACGGCCTGTCTGGTCCACATCGCCGCCGACAGGCTCATCCAGGACCGGCCGGTCATCCACGTCTCCTACGCCGACCGCGTCGACTACATCATCACCTGGTACGAGGACATCTTCAAGGAGCTGGCCGCCCTGCCCGGGATGAAGGCGGCCTCCGAGATCTACGACGACATCATCCGCAACCGCGTGATCATGAACTTCAGGCAGGACGGGACGCGCACCGAACAGGTGCTGAAAAGCGTCGAGGCCATGATCGTCCACGGCCGGATCGCGGCCGACACGGTCGTCGTCGACGGCCTCGACTTCAGCCGGGCCACGCCCGCGGAGCTCGTCCTGTTCAAGGAGTTCGCCGGCCGGGTCGGGGCCCGGATCTGGTTCAGCGCCTCGCTCCGGGGCGAAGGCCCGCTCTACGACGAACGCGGCGTCCCCTGCCTCCTCCGGGACTTCCTGGACGTGATCGACGTCCTGCTCACCCTCCAGCACCACGGCGACCACGTGCATCTCACGCTGGTCAAGGACCGCGACAGGCTCGCGGCCCGGAACCTGCGGCTGCGGCTCGACCCCCGCTCCCTGCTCATCGTCAAGGATACTGCCCGGCCCGAGGCCTGAAGCCGCGCCGGCGTTCTGATCTCCGGATAGAAGCTGCGCAGGCTCAAGTAATTCCTGTTGACAATACCATTTATTTCTTTCTACTTTATATCCGTGACCGGATTTATGAAGTTAAGGGCCATTATCATTGTGCTTGCAGCCGTCGCATCAGCAGCCGGCCTGATCGATGCAAGGACGCATTTCAATAAAAGTTCACCTCCTCCCGAAAAAAAACTTCGTCTTATCTTTTCTTTTCCCGAGGAAGACAATCGACAGACGACCCCCTTTTTATTTGACCCCACCGATATCTCAGCGGGCCCCCGCGGGGATATTTATATCAGCGACGCCCGGTCCAACTGCATATATAAGTATGACGCGGCCGGGGTATTCATAAGTCAAATCGGAAGACCGGGCCAGGGACCGGGGGAATTCAGCCTGCCTGCATCGATAACCTGCAGCAAACGGTTTGTTTACGCCCACGACTCAGGCAACCAGCGGGTCCAGCTTCTCGATTTTAAAGGAGAATATCAGACTTCCTTTAAGATTTTCAGGTCGAGCTCGAACTTCATCACTGAAGATGATATAACGTTGTACGCCATACGCTTTCTATTTCCCTTTAAAAGAGGCGAGGACAAGCTGGTTCTGGCCTTCTCTAAAACAGGTAACCTGATTTATGAATTCGGCGAGCCGATGGACTTCTCCCGGGACTTCTCCATCCTCAATCTTTGCAAGGCCGTTTTGCTCGGGGATGCCGACCTTCTTTTGGCCTTTACGTATCAACCGGTCATAAGAAAATATTCACGAAAAGGGAACCTCTTGGCCGAAAGCAAATTGGACGACGAATTTATACAAAAATTCAACCGAGAAAATGAGAAATACTTCGGCCAATCAAGGTATTTCGGCATCATTCATGATGTTCAGGCTCGCGGAAGCAAAGCCTACTTATTGTCATCTCCCCATGTTTCCATCACAAGGATCTATGAAGTCGATGCCGATTTGAGAATCACTTGCGTGTACTGGTACGATTTTAAGGAGATCGGGAAAAAGAACGCCGCCAGGGAATTCGCCGTCGGGGGACCGGACGACTCCCCCATATTCTATCTCCTGATGAACGGCAGTGAAGATAAGTGCGTCTTTGCTTTCGATACGCGTGAGCGGCCAGGCCATACAATTGAAAAGGAATCCTGCTGGTTCCCGTGACCATTTCGGCCCTGCTGTGTGTCCTCGCTTTGGCTTCGACGAATCCGGCAGTCCACGAATGCAATCCCGCCCTTTGCTGGGGCAGCTGCGAGTGCGAGGGCACCAGAGTCAGCTTGGGGGTAGGCGTATGCCCCTTTAAGTGCACTAACGAGGGTGAACCCGACTATATCTGCTGGGCCGAAAACGGACTGTGCTTGGACCTTTAAACGCCGGCCGCTCCTTGCCGCTGGGCTGAAAGCGACTTGCCTCTAGACCCCTGGACCTTGCCCTGTAAAAGCGGTCTTCAGCGAGCCATGGTCGGTTTGTTTGCCAGTCCGGGCATATAAGGAGGATATGTCCACGGGATTCATGAACGCTTGCATTCCTGTTTCTATGTAAAAAAGCGCGGGAAGGGGAGGTCCGACCTCCGTGCTTTTCGACCTAGAGACTGTACGCCTTTGACTCGCCGTCAAGGCTGTGGTATACACAATGCCCATGGAGTCCTGTTCCGGCTGAATCCTCCCGGGCCCGCCGCCATGGAAAAGCATCGTCTGGCGATCGTCGACCTCGACGGCACGCTGCTCAACGTCTACAGCGCTGAGACTTCCTTTTTTTTCTTCCTGGTCCGCACGGGACGCATCCCTCCAGCCAAGATGCTCGCCTCGATCGCTTCTTTCATCTGGGATATCGCCAGGAAAGGCTTCCGGACGGCGATCGCGACCAACGCTTTTTTCCTGCGGGGCGAAAAGCCGGAGGATATCGCGGACTGGGCCCACGAGTTCGGCCGGCACTTCCTCGACCACGCCGTGCCCTCATCCCTCAGGGAGAAGATCAGGGACATCAAACTCAAGGGCTGCCGGGTGGTCCTGCTGTCCGGCTCCCTCCAGGTGCTCGTGGACCAGCTCAAGGACCTGATTGGAGCGGACCACCTTATCGGCGGGACGCTCGAGGTCGAGGCCGGCCGGTTCACCGGCAAGAAGACCGGCCTCCATCCCTTCGGCCGGGACAAGGTCTCGGTCCTCTTCGAACGGATAGCCCCGGAGAGCGTCGACTGGGAGGGCTCGTGGGCCCTGGCCGACCGCTATTCGGACCTGCCCGTACTGGAACTCGTGGGCCACCCGGTCGCGGTCAACCCCGACAGACGGCTGAGGAAACTCGCGAGGGAGAGGGGCTGGGAGGTCATGGGCTGAGACCGCGGACGTCGGCGCCCTAAAAGACGTATCTCAAGCCTACGAACGTCCGGTATTCCGCGCCTCTGACGCTGACTTCCTTGATCCGGCCCCAGCGTCTTACGGCCTCATGGGTGAGGAAAAGCTCGAGCGGCGATGCAGGGATGCGCCAAGAAGCGGAAGCCTGCAGGCGCGTCCGGGAATCGTCCAAGTCGCAGTCGTCGCTGATGTCCGCCTGGAAGCGGTCCCGGCCGTCGAGCGAATCCCACCGGCCGTAGGACGCCAGTCCAGCTAGGCGCACGTTCCGCCAGACGAGCTCGGTCCGGGCCGAGACAGTCCCGCCCAGGCCGTAGTAGTAACCGTAGTAAAGGACCGTGGTTTTCATGCCCGCGATGTCATGGTCCCGGGAGTACTCGTTCAGGGCGAAGGCGTTTACCAGGCTGAAGTCGAGGTAGGCTTCAAAGACCGACCTGAGCCTGAACCCCCGGCCGAAAAGCGTCCAGTCCAGGACCGGGCCGGCCGCGTGCACCACCGAAAGCTTGTCCCGGAAGTTGCGCGGCAGTTCCAGGTGGAGCTTCTCGATCTCGCCGACTTTGACCAGGCTGAAATCATAGAGCTCGACCGGCCGCTTCTTGAAATAGCTCAGGGCCGAACCCATGCCGATGAAGAGGGCGTGGCCGCGGCCGGACTCGTCCACCGACTGGGTGAACCGGCCCCAGGGCCTGGCCTCGAACAGCAGGTTGGTCTCCTGGGCATGGCCCTCGTCCATGGCCAGGTCGACGATTATGGCCGTGGAATAGACGTCCTTTATGGTCCTGGCCAGGCTGGCGCTCCGGCCGTATTCGGGAACGTTGACGACCTCGGTCTTGAGCTGGTAATAGGTCTGGAACTCGGGGCCCGCCGTTTTCTTGACCGAGCGGCCGCCGGCCGACAGGCTGAACTCGTGCCAGTCGCTGAAGGCGTAGGCGTCTTTGGGCACCTTCTTGCGGTCGAGCCAGCGGTTGAGCTTGAGGAGCGGGTTCACGAAGCTCAATGCCCGTAGGACCGGGCTCGCGCTCCCGGCCAGCGCGCGCGAGAACTGGTGCCAGGCCTCGCCGACCGGGAAACCGCCTATGCCTGTGAAAGCGAGGTCGTTGAGCGAGATGACCTCGCGCCATTCGGCGACGTATTCCCACCACAACGCGCCGAACATGGACACGCCCCACGATTCGAGCCAGCTCAGGTTGTTGGCTCGGGCGCACTCGTAGTAAACGGCGCCGGCCACCGAGTGGCTCCAGTTCAGCTTGAAATCGTTGGAATCGAAGCGCAGGGCTTCCGTGGTGAAGAACCGCCTCGCTTGGTCCTTCCAGGTCAGGCGGTACTGCCAGTCCTCGATGAACTTGCTGTATTTTCTCCAGTAATCGACCTGGGAGACCATCATGAAGGAGGAGAACTCGATGGCCGCCCGGCCCCAGTGCTTTTTCAGTCCGGCGGGCTTGAGGGCCGGTTCGCTCCGGGCCGGCTGCCCTTCCTGTTCCCTGTCATGCGCAGAACCGCCGCCCTGATATTGAGCGAGCGAGAAGCACAGGGCTTCGTTGACGGAGGCGGCGCCGGCCTCCTGAGCGTATGAGAACGAGAAGGCGGCCGCAAAGAACGCGGCCAGAAAAATCGGCCCGACATTATTTTTCAAGCTTCTTCCGCTCATCCCGTTCCGCTTCGCATCCGTTTTCCGGCCGTTATTAAAGCGATAGGATAGTATTTTCGCGGCCGGGCGTCAAATAAGCTGTTGAGTCGGCTCTTGCCCTGTGGGATAATGCTTTTTCATCCCGGCGAGGAGGTCGGCCCGTGAAGAAAAAGACCTGGGCAGCATTGGTTTTCCTGGCGGCGTGCCTCATCCCGTTCCAGGCCGCTTTCAAGAAGGAAGACGTCAGGGTCCATACCCTGGACAACGGCCTCAAGGTCCTGCTCGTCGAGGACCACAACATCCCGAACGTCGCGCTCTACACCTTCTTCCGCGTGGGCTCGCGCAACGAGCGGCCCGGCCTGACCGGCGTCTCCCACTTCATCGAGCACATGATGTTCAACGGCACGCCCAAGATCGGGCCCGGCGAGTTCGACCGCCGCATGGAATTCCTGGGCGGCTCGAACAACGCCTACACCGACATGGACCTTACGGCCTACACCGACTGGTTCCCGGCCCGGGCCCTGGAGGCCATGATCGAGATGGAGGCCGACCGCATGCAGGGCCTGGCCTTCGACCCGGAGGTCTTCGAGTCCGAACGCGGCGTGGTCGCCTCCGAGCGCCGGCTCTCGGTCGAGAACAACAACGAGGCCATCCTCAGCGAGAACGTCCAGGCCACGGCCATCATGGCCCACCCTTACCACTGGGACGTCATCGGCTGGATGAGCGACATCCTCGGCTGGCGACGCGACGAGGTCGCGGCCTACTACAGGACCTACTATGCTCCCAACAACGCTGTCCTCATACTGGTCGGCGACTTCGAGCCGACAGCCGCGCTGGAACTCATAAAGAAACACTACGGGCCTATCAAGCCCTCGCCGCCCCCGCCGCCGGTAACGACCGCCGAGCCTCCCCAGATGGGGCTGAAGACCGTGGCCATCAAGAAAGATGCCCAGACGCCGTCCTACATGGCCGTCTGGCACGTGCCCCAGGTGAGCGACCCGGACTTCCCGGCCCTGGCCGTCCTGGAAAAGCCTCTCCTCGAGGGCGAGAGCAGCCGGCTCTACAGGCGGCTCGTCCGCGACGAGCAGCTGGCCATCATGGTCGGCGGAGGCGTCAAGGAATCCATCGATCCCTACCTGTTCTCGGTCTTCGTCAAACCCAAGCCCGGGGCCGACCTCGACCGCATCGACCGCGTCATCGAGGAGGAGCTCGAAAAGGTCAAGTCCGAGGGCATCACCGACAAGGAACGGGAAAAGGCCCTGAACATCCTGCGCATGAGCTTCTTCTCGAGCCTCCAGACCATCGCCGGCCGGGCCGACCAGCTCGGACAAGCCGAGATCTTCTACGGCGACTACGGCAAGCTGTTCACCATCATGGATACCTACGCGGCCGTGACGCCCGAACGGGTCAAGGAAGCGGCCCGGAAGTATTTCGTCGAGAACAACAAGACCGTCGGCAAGCTCATCCCGGCCGGAGGTGAAAAATGAACAAGACAGCCGCAACTGCAACGGCTTTGGCTCTCTGCCTTGTCCTGACCGCCGCGGCGGCCGCGCCCGCCGCGACCAGGCTCCCCTCCCCGGAAAAGATCGTGCTCGGCAACGGGCTCACCATCTTCTACCTCAGGAACACGACTACACCCATGGTCAGCCTGCGGCTGTTCATCCGGGGCGCCGGCACCGCGGCCGAGCCGGCCGAGGCCGAGGGCCTGGCCGGCCTGACCGCCGCGCTCGCGACCAAGGGCACGCCCGAGATGGACGCCGAGGCGGTCGCCGAGGCCCTGGACTTCATGGGCGCCGACCTGTCGATCGGCGCCGCCGAGGAATACGCCGGCGTCAGCGCCGACAGCCTCACGGAGCACTTCCCGAGGCTGCTCGAGATAGCGGCCGCCTGTCTCTCCCGACCGGTCTTCAAGGAGGAGGAGTTCGCCAAGGAGAGGGCCCGACGCATAGACGCCGTCAAGTCCTTCAAGGACAACCCCGGCCAGGCTGTCCGTTTCTACTTCCAGAAGGCTTACTTCGCCGGCCATCCCTTCGGCCGCGTCCAGACGGGCACGGAAAGCTCGCTCGCGAACATCAAGGTCGAAGCGGTCCGCGAGTTCTTCAAGGCTCGGTATCTGCCCGAAAACGCCCTGGCCGCCGTAGTCGGCGACATTGATAAAGCCAGGCTGGTCGAGCTCGCCGAAAGGACGCTGGGCCAATGGAAGGGCCGGGCCGGGCGCTCAGCAGCCCCGGTCATCCCGCCGCTGCCCAGGGTGAGCGGCCGCAAGCTTTTACTCGTCGACAAACCGGACGCGACCCAGGCCTATTTCGTGCTGGGCGCCCCCGGCTACGCCATGGGCGACCGGGCCGCGGCGCCGGCCGCGGTCATGAACACACTCTGGGGCGGCCGCTTCACCTCCTGGCTCAACACCGAGCTCAGGATAAAGCGCGGCCTGACCTACGGTGCGAGCTCCTCTTTCAGGAGCTGGGCCGCCGGCGGCATTTTCACCGCTTCTTCCTACACCAAGAACGACAAGATCGGCGAGATGCTCGACATCACCTTCGACCTGCTCAAGAAAGGCGCCGTCCATGGCTTCTCGGCCGAAGAGACCGAGAGCGGCCGCAACTACATCCTGGGCCAGTTCCCGCCGACCCTCGAGACCAACGCCAGCAAGGCCGGGGCCTACGTCAGGCTGGCCTTCTACGGACTGGGCTTCGAGTATTACGACCGCTACCTGGAAGAGATCGGCTCGATGAAGCCTGAAGCCCTGAAAAAGGCCGCGGCCGCCTTCCTGCCAAGGTCCGACTTCGTGCTGGTCGTGGTCGGCAAGGCCGCGGAAATAGGGCCGCTGCTCAAGAAGTACGGCGCCTGGCAGGAGAAGAAGATCACCGACCCGGGTTTTTGAGCCCGGCGCTGCCGCCGACGGCCGTTTTCGTATATAATGACGGAAGAATGAAAAGCGGTCGCGTAGCGGCGTTGTTCGTCACAGCCGTGCTGGCCCTGCCCCTGACCGCCTCCGAGCAGGCGGCGGGCCGAGTCAGCCTCAAGTTCGCTCCCAGGGCGGAGACCTTCCTCTCCTATCTCTTCCAGACCCAGGTCAACGTCGAAGGCAAGGATTTCCTCGGCAAGGATATCCGGGTGGAGGTCCAGTCCGACGGCAGCGCCGAGTTCCTCGTGCTGGCCTCCCAGCCGGGAACGGTCCGGACGGCCATCACCATACCGGGCATCTCGCTCAACGCCAGCATGCCGGACTCCAGCCTGTCCGGGACCATCCGGACGCGGCCCTCGAGCGCCCTGGAGGTCGTCTTCAACAACACCGGCAAGGTCAACTCGATCACGAACACGGAAGCCCTGGAGCAGGACTTCCAGTCCAACATATCCTTCACCCAGATGCTCTCGGACTACTTTCCGGTGCTGCCCCTGCAGCCGGTCGGCCCCGGCGCGAGCTGGAAGGACAGCCGCCGCATCCGGCTCCCTTACCAGGGGGTCGAGGTGGTCATCGCGCTGGACACCGAGTACCGGCTCGACGACGTCATGCCCTCGCCGGACGGGCCGAAGGCCTTCATCAGCACGAGCTACTCCGCGACCGTATATGGAGAGCAACCGCTCAGCGACGGGGTCGGCGTCTTCGAAGGCAGCGGCGGCGGCAGCGGTTTCCTCCATTTCCTCGTCGACAAAGGGGTCTTCTCCACCTATCAGTTCGCCTTCAAGGTCGAGGCCGCCTTCAGCGTCAAACGCCAATCGCAGGTGCTCATGCGCTGGCCCTTCTCCTTCTTCGCCTCCTCGCTCATCAGCCTCGGCCAGGCCCGCTTCGCTCCCTGAGCCGGAAAAAATCCGGCTCCGGTATTGCATTTCAGCCGCCGCGGGCGTATCATATCTTTCGGCATCAGGAGTGGTTCAGTCCTAACTGACTGGACCCGGCAACCTGGGACGGACACCCGAGGTGCTTTCCCGCCGCAGGCGGGGATGTGGTCGCGAAAGCGAACGCGGCAACCAAGTGTCCACGACCTGACACCCGCACGGCCGGCAAACGGCGGGCGGGCGAGGGTCGGCTTGAACCCGCCTTCCACATCCCCCGCCCAGGCAGAAAAGAGATCCTTGAGTGTCCATGAAGGGAGGCTTGGGCATGGCCAAGGATTATCTGTTCACATCGGAATCGGTTTCCGAAGGGCATCCCGACAAGATAGCGGACCAGATCTCGGACGCCGTGCTCGACGCGGTGCTCACGCTCGACCGGTCGGGCAGGGTGGCCTGCGAAACGATGGTGACCAAGAACATAGCCATCGTCGCCGGCGAGTTGGGCACCCGGGACAAGAGGCTCGCCGAGCGGTTCATCCGGGACAGCGTCGAGAACATCGTCAGGGAGACGGTCCGCGGCATCGGCTACACCGACATCGGCGTCGGCTTCGACGCCGCGACATGCGTCATATACAACCACCTCGGCAAGCAATCGGAGGACATAGCCCAGGGCGTCGTCCGCGGCGACGGCGAGATCGGGGCCGGCGACCAGGGCCTGATGTTCGGCTTCGCCACCCTGGAAACGCCCGAGCTCATGCCCCTGCCCATCATGCTCGCCCACCGCCTGGTCCAGGGACAGGCCGAAGCCCGCCGGTCGGGCCGCCTCCCCTGGCTGCGTCCCGACGCCAAATCCCAAGTCACGGTCCGCTACCGGAACAAGAAGCCCGTGTCCGTGGAAAAGGTCGTCCTCTCCACCCAGCACTCGCCCGACATCGGCGACAAAGAGGTCCGGGAAGGCGTCACGGAGGAGATCATCTACAACGTCATCCCCGAGGAGCTGCGCGGCGCCGGAATGGAGATTTTCATCAACCCGACCGGAAGGTTCGTCATCGGCGGGCCGGCCGGCGACACCGGGCTGACCGGCCGGAAGATCATCGTCGACACCTACGGCGGGAGCTGCCCGCACGGCGGCGGGGCCTTTTCGGGCAAGGACCCGACCAAGGTCGACCGCTCCGGCGCCTACACGGCCCGCTACATCGCCAAGAACATCGTGGCCGCGGGCCTGGCCGGACGCTGCACCGTCCAGCTCTCCTACGTCATCGGCCGGACCGAGCCGACCTCGCTCATGGTCAACATCCATTCCGGGGCCAAGGTCAAGGAGGAGCACGTCGAAAAGGCCGTGCGCGAGATCTTCGCCCTGACCCCCGGCGGCATGATCGAGATGCTCGACCTGCAGAGACCCATCTACGGGAAGACGGCCGTCTACGGCCACTTCGGCAGGGAACTCGACGAGTTCACCTGGGAAAAAAGGGACAAGGTGGACGAACTGCGCCGGTACTTCGGCTACACCAGCCTTGACCTGCCCCAGGGCCGGGCCGCGGTTTAGGCCCGGCGGCCGCTCCGCCCCCGGCCGGGCCGGTCGAGGCCGACCCATTCCCCTATCGATATGAAATACAGGCCGCTTTCCTTGACGGGGAGCCCCGTGATCCTCTCCCAACAGGCCGTGTAGAGCTCGACCTGGGGCCGGTAGTAATCGACGAGCGCCCGCTTCCTTTCCGCGGCCATCGCCTCTCCGGACACGTCCTGGATGCGGTCGGTCTTGTAATCGGCGATCACCCAGCCGTCGGGCTCCTCGAACACGAGGTCCATGACCCCGCTCAGGATGAAGGGCGCTCCCGGCCTCACGTCCACCACTTCGCCGCCCGCCTCCCAGAAGAAGCCGACCCGGGAAACTAGCTTCCGGTAGCCAGGTTCGCGCGGCCCGACGGATATGGTGAAGGGCACTTCGAAGAGCTTCCGGCCGGCGGCCATGGCCCGTTCCCAGAAGCCGGAGCGCAGGATGCCGGATACCAGCTCCGCGAGTCCTTCGGCCTCGGCCGCGTCAAGCTCCACGGCGGCCGCCGCGTTCCGCGCTGAAAGCAGCAGCCGTCCGGCCTCCGGCGGCCTGCCCGTCCACTCCCGGCCGAGCCGGTTCAGCATCAGATGGACGGCGCTGCCCCATCTCAGTCCATGCTCGCCGCCGCGCGCCGCCGGGTATGGGCGTCGCTCCTTGACCAGTCCGGTCACGGACTCGAGGTAATAGCCTGCGCGGAGCGCCCGGCCGGAACGTTCGCTCATCTCCGTCCTGCGGGACCTGATGACATTGTCCGGAACCTCGAGCCGGTCCCTGCTCGCCGCGGAAACCGCAGCCCCGGCCGGAAGCTCGAGCTCCGGGATGTCGGCGAAACAGTCCGCGCCGGGCCCGTCGTCCGCGCCCCTCAACCGCTCGTCGATAACGCTCCACGACGACCCCTTGAGCCTTTCCTCGTAAACGCTGAGCACGAGCAGGTCGCGGGCCCGGGTGGCCGCGACGTACATCAGCCTGACCTCTTCGGCTTCCATGTAGGCGGCCTCATCCCGGCTCTTCTCCTCCCAGCCGAGACACTGGGACAGGACCTGCTTCGACGAACGGTAGCGGCCCGGCTTGCTGAATCGGTAATAGGCGAGCGGCGCCGCCGGCGGGCCGGCCGCTCCGCCGGCTCGCCCTCCGGCCAGCCTCTCTATGTGCTGTTCCGGCTCGTGGTCCTCGATCCCCTTCGGGTTGGCCAGGATGACGACCGGCGCCTCCAGCCCTTTGGCCTTGTGCAGGTTCATCAGCCTGACGGCCCGGCCGCCCGCCGGGAACAGGCTCATCTCCTCGGCGCCGGACCAGGACAGCCACTGCTTCAGGTAATCCACGGCCGCGCGCAGCCCGGTCAGGCCTTCGCTTTCTTTCGACTTGAGGACCTCGATGAGCTTGAAGACGTTGCCCGCCCGGGTGCCTCCCCGCTCGGATGAGACCAGATGGACGAGCAGGCCGCTCTCCTCGACCACTCTCTCCAGCACGAGCGAGGCCGGCTCCCGGAGAGCCTGTTCCCGCCAGCGCCTGAGCGTTCCCAGCGCCCTGAGGACGCGCGGGTGCCCCGCCGCGTCCGCCCGGCCGACCTCGCCGATGAGGGAACAGCCGCCGGCCTCCCGGTGCTCGAGCAGGACCTGGTCGCTTATCCCGAAGAAAAGGCCTCTCAGGACGGCGACGAGAAGGACGCCGTTGTCCGGCTCCGCCAGGCAGGCCAGCAGCCTCATGAGTTCCGTGACCTCCTGCCTTTCCGAAAAAGCCTCGCTGCCGGCGATCTCGTACGGCACGCCGAGCCTTTCCAGGCCGGCGGCGTAAACGGCCATTTCCTTCTTGTAACGGAAAAGGACCAGGAAGTCCCCGGGCCGAGCCGGTCGCGTGCCGCCCCCGCGGTCGCTGACCTTGAGGTTGCCGTCGACGCTCCAGACGATGAACTCCGCTATTCGGCCGGCGTCAAGAAGGGCTATGTCACGGCTTTTGTTCCGGACTACCTTGGGCACCGTCATTTTGGCCAGTCCGCCCCAAAGCTCGAGGCAGTCGGAGTTCGGCTTTCGGGCGGCCCGCAGCGGCTGGAAGGCCGGTTGGTGCCGGCTCGCCTCGGACGGGAACAGCCCGCCGAACATGGGGTTGACCCGGCCGAGCAGGCACTCCGACGAGCGGAAATTGGCGACGAGCTCCAGCACTTCGCCCCCGCCCCTGACGATGACCTCCTTGGCCAGGTTGTAGATGTCGATGTCGGCCCGCCGGAACCTGTAGATCGACTGCTTGGGGTCCCCGACCAGGAAGAGCGAACCGGGCTCCGGCACGAGCCTGGTCCAGTCCCGTTCCTCCTTATCCCCGCCCGTCAAATAGAAGACGATCTCGGCCTGGACCGGGTCCGTGTCCTGGAACTCGTCCACGAAAAGCCGCCGGAACCTTTTCCGGAAATACCCCCGGACCTCGGGGTTTTCGCGGAGCATGCGGGAAGCGAGCAGCAGCTGGTCGGTGAAGTTGAGCCGCGCGAGCTCCCGGCGCCGCGCGGAGTAGTATTCGACGGCCGGGACGAGCAGCGCCAGGGCGGCTTCGTGCCGGTATTCGCGCCAGTGCTTCAGTGCCGGCAAAACGGTCCCTCTCTTGAAGGCCTCGAGCAGGGCCTCGGCTTCAACGGACGCTTGCTTCGAGGGCCAGCGGTTCGACTTGACCTCGACCTTCTTCTCGAAAATCTCCAGCGTCTCCATCAGGTCCCTGAGCCTGTTCTCCGGGTCGAGCCGCTGCAATCTCCTCTCGGCCCTGAGGCAAGCGCTCTGCAGGTCGTCATAGCCCTTGTCGGGTTCGCTCTCCGGCATGAGTCGCTCGAGTTCGGCGAGGAAGGCCTTCAAAGCGGCGAGCAGGCTCAGCCCGTCCGGAGGGTCGGGCCGGCCGCCTACAGGCACCGTCTCGGGATACGCGGCCAGCCGGCCGAAGGCCTCCTTCAAGTCCGGGGCGTCCATGCCAGCTTCCGTCAGCCTGTCGAGAATGTGCCCCTGTTCCAGCCTGACCCTGACCAGGAAATCGTGCCAGCAGGCCTCCCGGAAAAGATCGTCCTCGGCCTCGTCCATTTCCTCGAAGGCCGGGTCGACGCCGGCTTCGATGGGCCGCTCCCGGAGCAGAAGCGAAGCGAACGAATGTATGGTGCCGATGAAACCGAGCTCCAAGCGTTCCAGAGCCGCGGCCAGCCGGCCTTTGACCGCGGCGTCCTGCTCGGCAGCGAACATCCTTTCGAGCTCGAGCTGGACCCGGCCGCGAAGCTCGGCCGCCGCCTTGCGGGTGAAGGTGACGGCCGCGATATCCTCCATCCGGGCCGCGCCGGCCCTTATGAGGGCGGTCAGGCGCTCGACCAGGACCTGGGTCTTGCCCGAGCCGGCCCCGGCCTCGACCAGGAAATTCCTGTCGAGCTCGGTCCGGATCTTCTCCCGGGCCGTAAGGTCCGGCAGCCGGGTCTCCCCGCCTGGCGTCCGGTCGCGGCGTCTGTTCAGGCCGGCCATCGTTCCGCCTCACTCATAGGACCTGATCCTGTCCAGTAGCTCGAAGATCTCCGGCGCGAGTTCCCTCTTCCCTTTAACCGTCTTCGCGGTCTCGCCGCAGACTTCGGCGTAATCGCAGAACTCGCAGCCTTTGTCAGGGTCGAATGGGCTCGGCACGAACCAGCCGCGCCGGACGACTTCTAGGAGGTCCGCGAGCAGGCGCCGGAGCTCGTCCCGGTCGAATTCGCCGATCATGACCGCACGGCCCTCGCCCTTTCTTGTCGGGAAGAGGTAGCCGCTCCGTCGGACGCGCGGCGCCTCGCTCAAACCCTCCTTTCTCAAACACTGCTCGGCGGTCACGGCGTAAAGGGCGGGCTGGAGGCAGCGGCCGCCGCCGAAAGCCTTGAGGCCTTCGTACTTGTAATAGCTTCCCGTTTTGTAGTCGACGACCTCGAACAGGTCCCGGCCGGCCCGGTCGATCCGGTCTATTACGCCGCTGAGCAGGAAGTGCCTACCACCGGGGAGCTCAAGCCTCGCTCGGTCGAATCTCTTCTCGAACGCGAGCGGCTCAACCGCCTTTTCCCGCTCCTCCTCAAGCCGGAGGAAGATGTCGAGCGATTCCAGGATGCCGGCCCGCTCCAGGTCGAAGACGACCGGCGAGGGCGGCGGTATCTCCTCCGCGTAGGCTTCTATCCTTTTCTCCGCGACCGCCCGCAGCGCCTCTCTGTGTCGGACGGCGCTGACTTTTTCCTTCTTTTCGGTCACGGCCGTCATGAACTCGCACAGTATCTCGTGGACGAGCGAGCCCCGCTGCTTGGGGTCGAGCCAGACGGCCGGGTCGTACTCGACCGTTTCCGGGGGCTGGACGCCCAGGACCTTCTTCAGGAAGTAAGCGAAGGGGCAGTCGGCCAGGCTTTCGAGCGTGGTGGCCGACAGGACCAGCCGGTGGTTCCGGCTCGGGTCGTAGCGGGCCGGGTCGGCTATGACGACCCCTTCATACTCGGTGACGAGCGGCCCGGCCCTGGCGGCGCTCGCCGCGACGCCTTCCTTGAGTCCTGGGAACCATTTTGCAAGATACGCGGAACCGTCCAGGATACGGCCGTCCCTGACCAGCCGGGCCAGCCACCAGTCGATGTCGTCCAAAGACTTGGTTTCGTCCTCGGGAACGAAACCCGCCGCCTCCCGACCGGTCTCCTGGAACCATCTTTCGAGGGCCGAATAATCGAGGTCGGGCCGGCCCTCCATGAGCCTTAGAGCCTGGAGCAGGACAGAAGAAGGGAAGCGGGGCCGCTCCTCCTGCATGTCGTAGGCGGAGTAGCTGAGGACGACCCTTCCCCTGAGCGAGCCGAGCAGGCCGGCGGCCTCCACCAGCCCGGACCTGAGTTTCTCGGCCGATTTCATCAGGAAAGGCGACAGCGCCTCCCGCTCTTCATCCAGGAGCACGGGGTCGGGCCGGACGCGTCCCGGCAGGGACTGTTCGTCGAGCCCGACGCAAAAGACATTGGGCCTGTGCGACCAGCCGGCTGAGCCGAAGCTCGCGACATGAACAGCGCCCGGGAGCGGCGACGACCTGCCGACCGCGATGCCGGAAAGTCCCGTCCTCAGGCGCCTTATGACGTCCGCGAGCGGCACGAGCGCGTCCCGTCCGCCGCTCCCGAGGGGGCCGTCGGAAGAGGCCAGCAGGTCGAGATACCGGAGGATCTTGCCAGCGGCTTCACGGTCCAAGTCGTCGGCCTCGCCGCCGGAGCCGGACGATACCCGGCCGTGTTCGCTTATGACGCGGCGCAGGCCGGCGCAGAAAGCGCTGAAGTCCGTCCGGCGGCCTTCTTCGATCCGTGGCAACGAACGCAGGATGCCGGCGACGAACCTGCTCAGGACCTCTATCTCGGAAACCGCGCGCCGAGCCGCCTCGGCGGAGCCGGCATCCTCTTCGTCGCCGTCGCGGTCTTGACGCCGGGAGGCCTTATCCGAGTATTCCTCTCGGAGGGCGGCGAGCCGGGCCTCGTACCTGTCCCTGCCCCAGCCGATACCGGCCTCGTCGAGCAGGCGGCTTAGCTTGGCGGCCGCCGCCGGCGCGCCGCCGTCGTCCGCGGGACACCGTAGGTCGCCTGAGGCGAGGAGCTCCCCGAGTTTGCGGGCCGGGAAATCCTGCTCCACCCATTCCAGAAGGCCGTATAAGGCCCGGCCGGTCGAGGTCAGCGCCACGGGCAGGCCCGAGGCGAAGCTCAGCCTGAGGCCGAGACGCCGTCCGAGCAGGTGGAGGATGAAGGGATACTCCAGCCCGGGAGGATGGATTATCTCGGCGCTGTCGAGAGGCGTTTTCTCCGCTATAAGACGGCGCAGGACCTCGCGGCATTCGTTGGTCCGGCCGACGGCCCGGAACATCGCAACGGTGCCGTCGCCGAAGGGCGGCGGCGCGGAACCGGGCGCGAAAAGCCAGCTCAGCCGCTCGCAATCAGCGGCCGGGAGGTCCGACTGCTCGGCCAGCCATTCCGGGACGCTGCCGGGGAACGACGGCTCTTCCCCCGCCCGCTCCTTTCTCGCCGGTCCGAGCTCGCGTGTCAAAGGCAGCCGGAGCGGCTCGGGGACCGGCGCGAGCCCGTAGACCGGGTCACGCGGCGCCAAGACCAGCCGTTCGCCGGCAAGCGCGTAGAGGAATTCCTTTTCCATCAGGCTCACCGGCATGCCCTCAACCACGATACACCAGGCTGCCGGGTTTCTTCCCGGTACCCGGTCCCGGCCGCCGCCAAGCACTTGGCGGGCCAGCTCATAGAGCCCGGCCCGGTCGAGCCAGCGGCCCGTCGCCAAGGCTCCTTCGAACCGCTCGAGGATGAGCTTCACTTCCCGGCCCTTTTCCCGCACCACGAATGACCCCGGGTCGAGCCGCGCCGAGCGCAGTCCGGCCAGGCGCAGCTCCTCCAGGGCCCCGAGAACGAGGCCGGCGAGCGCCGGCGTGGGCTCGAGACGCCCGAAATAAGAAAGGCGGCCTTCCGCCTTGAGCCCCGACAAAATGCCGCCGACAAGCTCCTGCAGCTCCTCTCGGGACAGGAGCCGCAGTCCGTCGGCCGCGAGCTCGAGCCCGGCCGCTTCTTCAGCCAGCGCCGTCGGCGTCGTGAGCCTGAGGTTGACCCAGGCCCCGTCCTCCCGCGCCAGGGCTTCGCCAAGCCCGTGAGCCGCGCTGAAGGACGGCACGACGCACACCTTCTCGTCGAGGGGGCGCCTCCGGCAGAACTCCAGCAGAAAATCGGCCAGCCTGTTCATTTCGCGCGCTCGAACCTGTAGAGAAAGATCTTGTGGCTGCGGCCTGTCTCGTCAGGGACGGTTTCCACGGCTGCGACCTTGCCGTCCCAGCCCGGTATGCGGTAATCGTGGGAAACGATCCTCGCGCCGTCCCTGAGGTCGCGCTCGAAGACCGGCTTGAGCAGCTCCAGCGATTCCGGCAGGAGGTAGACGGTCACGACCGTGGCCTCGGTCAGGCCGGCCCTGGTCGCGTCCATGGACAGGAACCGGACCCGGCCGCTCACGCCGGCGGCGGCCGCGTTCTCGCGGCAGGCCTCGACGAGCAGCGGGTCGATCTCGATGCCCACCCCGCGGGCGCCGAAGAGAGAGGCGGCCTGGATGACCAGGCGGCCGTCCCCGCAGCCGAGGTCGTAGACAACGTCGTCGGGGCCGACACCGGCCAGCTCCAGCATCCCGCGGACGACCGGCGGCGGCGGCGGAACGTAGGGAGCCAGGTCGGCCGCGTCCTCGAGCATGTGGGAGCCGGGATAGATCCTGACCAGCCCGTTCTCATCCAGACGGAAACAATACGGCTGACGGGGATAGAGCGTCTGCTCGGCGCGGCGCGCTCCGTTATCATAGAAGACGCGCACGGGAGCGTTTGTCACCAGCCGGACCAGCCTGCCGGGTTCGCAGGCGACGGAGCGGCGGCCGGACGGCTTTTCCGTGGGCTCGAGCTCGAACTCCAGCCTGCGGCCGGCCAGGTTGCGGAGAGCCGTCTCCGCCGCGGTTATCTCCGGTCGGCCTCTCCCGCCCGTCAGGTCCACGACGTCGCCGGGCGTCGTCCGGGAATTCAGGAGAAAATAGAGAGAGACCGCCGCCGCGGCCGTGAGCGAAAGGAAGAGCCAGGGACCGCGCCGGGAAGGTCGGCGGACTTCGAGCTGGATCTCGTTTTCCCTGTCGTCTTCAGTTTTCGTCAAGCGCGCCTTTTCAGGAACCGGTGTCGCCGTGTGTTGCCGGACGAGAAGCAATCCCGGCCGGCCCTATCAAGTTAAACCAGGCCGGCCGGACTGTCAACGGGCGCCGGGACCTGGGACGAGAAGCGGGCCCGGCTTTGTCCGGTCCGCTCAGAACAACAGGACCAGGGCGAGCACCAGCAGGACAACCAGGTATACGAGCCATCTCATTTTTCGGTCTCCTCGCGTCTCTTCAGGCGTCCGGCCTTGCGGACGGCCTCCCGGAGCAGGTATTCGACCTGGGCGTTCACGCTCCGCAGGTCGTCGGCCGCCCACTTCTCCAGGGCATCGTAGAGCTCTTCGTCCAGCCGGAGCAGGAATTTTTTCTTTTCACTCACGACCCACCAGGTCTCTTGAGGTCAGGTGTAGAGCGTCCCCGTGTTTATTATGGGCTGGGCCTCGCTCTCGGAAACCAGGGCCACGAGCAGGTTGTTGACCATGGCCGCCTTCTTCTCCTCGTCGAGCCGGACCACGCCGTGGGCCTCCAGGCTCTTGAGGGCCATGTCGACCATCCCGACGGCGCCGTCGACGATCTGCCTGCGGGCGGCGATGATGGCCTCGGCCTGCTGGCGGCGCAGCATGGCCTGGGCGATCTCCGGGGCGTAGGCGAGATGCGATAGACGGGCCTCGACGACGTGCAGACCGGCGACCTCGAGCCGGGCCTGGACATGGTCCTTGAGTATGGTCGCGATGGCGTCGGGATTGGCCCGGAGCGACTCCTGGTCCTTTTCATGGGCGTCGTAGGGGTAATGGCTGGCCAGCTGGCGGATGGCCGTCTCGCTCTGGATGGCCACGAAGTCATGGTAGTTCTCGACGTTGAACATGGCCTTGGCCGAATCGACCACGTTCCAGACCACGACCGCGGCGATCTCGATGGGGTTGCCCAGGGCGTCGTTGACCTTGATGGTCTCGCTGTTGAAGTTGTAGATGCGCAGCGAGATCTTCTTCTTCACGGCGAACGGGTTGGTCCAGAAAAAGCCGGACCGCCTGGCGCTGCCCACGTAGTTGCCGAGGAAGGTGAAGACCTTGGCCTCGTTGGGCGCCACGATGAAGAAGCCGCCGAAGGTCAGGCAGGCCAGGGTGAACAGGACGAGGGCCGGGACGAACCCGGCGGGGCGGGCGGCGGCGGTCACTCTGATCATGGTCCTCACAAAATAGAGGGCCACGGCCAGGTCGACGGCGGCCACCAGCCAACCGGAAAGCATGAAGACCTTTTTCTCCTGGATGTTTATCACGCGTGCCTCCTTATATGCTATTTAAATTATATCATTTTGATATCGTTGTCAAGTGGAATTTTCAAAGAATTTCAGTCCGGGAAAAACCAGGTGCCGGCGTGGCGAAAAGGGCCGGGAGCGGGCCGTTCGGTCCGAGCGGTCGAACGCTCAGGACAAGCCGCTGCCGCTAAAGCGGGACACAAATTGAGCGGTATCCCGAGGGTCCCTTTCTCTTGAAGGGAGAGGTCCGGGCCCCGGCCGCCGGACCCGGACGCGCCGGTTTCAGCCTCGGATCAGGCGAAGAAATCCGGCGGGACGTTCCTCAGCCTGGCGATATCGCTTATGCGCTCCTTGAGGTCGAAGCCCTTGACGCAGGCCGTGCCGCACGCGGCGCACGAAGCGCAGGGGTCCGAGGGGAGCTCGAGCGAAGTCACGACCTCATGGGCCAACGCCAGGTTGCGGTAACCGTAGGCGTACATGTAGCCCCGCATCAGCGTGGGTATGGGCAGGCCCTGGGGGCAGCCCGACAGGCACTGCTCGCACTGCTGGCAGTAGAGTCCGCCGGCCTGCTGGTCGAGCCGCAGGTCATGGAGCTCCTCGGGCGTCAGCTTCAGGTCGGTCATGACGGTCAGGTCTTCGCGGAGCTGGTCGAAGGTCGTGAAGCCCGGGATGGCCGTCGTGACGTTCGGGTCGTTGAGCACCCACTTGAGGGCCGCCCTCATGTTGATCGGCTGCTGCTTCTCCTTGTCCCAGTAGGCTCCGGCCTGCGTTTTCATGGCGATGACGCCCAGCCCGGTCTTGGCCGCTTCGGCGACGGCCTTGCGGAGCTCTTCCCGATGGTCCTGCCTGAAGTTGTAGGCGCTCAGCACGACGTCGTAGACGCCGGCTTCGACCGCGGCCCTGATGACCTCAGGCTCGTGGGAGTGGGTCGTGACGCCGACGAAGCGGGCCTTGCCGCTCTTCTTGGCCGTCTGGAGGGCCTCGATGACGACCTCGTCAAGGACATGCTCGCGCTTGTCGACGTTATGGCAGTACAGTATGTCGACGTAGTCCAGGCCGAGCCGGCCCAGGCTGGTGTCGAAGTTCCTGAGGAAGATGGCGACGGCCTCTTCCTTCGGAACGCCCTGCATGGAACGGTTGCGGTTGGGCCCGGGCACCTTGGTCGCCAGGTAGAAGGAATCGCGCGGCCGGCCCTTGACGACCTCGCCGATCATCTGCTCGTTCCTGCCGCGCTGGTAGCCGTGGGCGGTGTCCAGGAAGCGTATCCCGGAGTCGAGCGCCTCGCGCACCAGGTTGGGGTTGTCGGAGTTCATGACGCCCATGCTCACGACGGGGATCTTCATGCCCGTCTTGCCCAGCGCCCGGACAATGGGCTTCGCTCCGGCTCCGGCCGAAGCCGCCTGGGTCCCGGCCGCGCCCGGCCCGGAACCCGGTCGCAGAACGGACGGCGCCGCGCCGACCGCGGCCAGTCCCGCCAGGCCCTTCTTGAGGAAATCGCGTCTCTTGAGGTCCCTTTGCTTGTCAGCCATCCCTCTCACCTCCCTGATGATGCATCGGCATAGCATGCCGATAGAAACGAGAGAAATAGTATATTACCTGAAATCCGCCGCCCTGACAAACGACTGCAGGCGCCCGGAACACTGGCCATGGACTTCGAGGCGTTACACGCGGGGGACGGACTGGCCGCCTTTTACGTCATTGAACTCGCGCCGGAGGCGAACCGGGTGCTCATCCTGGTTCCGCTCATGCTTCATCGCTCCGGGCGGCTTGCTGCTCGGCTTTTTCCCTGATCCTGTCCAGAAGCTGCTTTTTAGCCGCAAGCAATATTTTCTTTTCCCTTATAAAATCCCTCACGACTTCGGGGGCGGGGAAGGTTATGGCGCCGTAGATGCACCAGACTTGGCAGGAGGTGCAGCCCACCATGCACTGGAGCGGGCGCGCCGTCACCGCCTTGCCTTTATCGGCGTCGAAATCGAACACATCCCGTCCGCAGCTTGTCAGACACATGCCGCAGCCGACGCATTTTTCCGGGTCGATCCTCGGCGCCCAATCTATTTCCTCCCGCGCAGCGCCTTTCCATTTCGCGTATTTAGGGTCCATATACGTTGTCTCCCTGTCTCAATCAAGTTTTCGACGGCCGGCCCCACCTTCGCTCAGCGCCGACGTATTGTTATCCTTCAACGAGCATCCGGCGTCTCTTTCGCCTGAAGCTTCGCCTCCAGGTCTCGAATCCTTCTCTCCATCTCTTCTTTCTCCTGCTTGAGCCGGTCGAGCTCGGACCGCAAGTCCTCCTGGGCCGGTTCTCCGCGCCGCCGGCCGAAATCAGGATAATAATCGCGGCCGACGTATGCGCCGGGAAAACCGCGCGAGACCCGGCCGCTTTCTTTCTCCTGCCAGAAGGCGTTAGGTCCTAAGCCGCAGCGGCAGGGCCCGAGATAGGCGAAGCCTTCGGGTTCTCGGACCCGGCCCGACCGGTTTCCAGGCCGGTTCGGACCGTAACCCCGGCCGCGGCCACAGCCGTAATTCCCTCCAAAGTACCCTCTCATGTTCGACCTCCGGTCATTTTCCCGCCTGCTTTTTCTCCCGGATCAGCCGGTCGTGCTCCGAGCCCTCGCGGACGAGAGCGGCGCCGCAGCTCGGACAGCGCTCCTCCATACAGGGAACCCCCGGCTGGTGTTCTTTGCGGAAGCCGCATTTGGGACAGACGCAGAAGCCGGCGGGCCCCATCCCCTGCCCGTCCCGATGACGGCCGCCGAATCTTTTAGTCATTGGCTCACCTCCCCTATGACACGGATGTCCCATCCTGCCCGGGTCGAATGCCGGGGCTTTTATCTCGACCGGCCCGCCCTCGATGAGCAGGCCCTTGCCGTTGACCAGGGCCTCGGCCACTTTCTTCCGGCCGGACTCGAGGACGCGGGCGAAGGTCGGCCGCGAAACGCCCATTTTTTTGGCCGCCTCCTCCTGGTACATCCCCAGCAGGTCGGCCAGCCGGATGGCTTCAAGCTCGTCGAGCGTCAGGCCCACAATACCGGCCGCCTGAGGGTCCACCCCCTCAGGCAGGAAGCGCAAACGGCCGGGTATCCAGCCCACCCGGCGTCGGCAGAACGGCCTCGGCATCAGACTCTCCTTGATAATAAGTTCACGATAATTAATCCATACATATTATGAGCATATGCTCATTATTTGTCAAGCACGCAACATTCAGCCGATCCGTTTTCGAGTCTAAGTTGAGCGGCCGTCGATCCCTTCGCGGCTTACATGTGGCCGGTCATGCGAACTGCGCGAAAAGAGAATCACAAAAAAGGCCCGGCCGGATGTTGGGAGGCTGTGGGATGGGTGCGGACGCGGCGGGCGCAAGGATATCACCGAGACAGCAGCCGGGCCGCCGTTCTTCAATATCAATCACGGGCCGGCAGCGGGTTGACTTCCGGCCGCCGGCCGCTATACTTCAAGGTTATGCTCCCGCTGAAGAAAAGCTCTTGGCAGGGACAGGTCGGGGCGGCCGTGATGTTTTTAGCCGCCGCCCTCGTCGCTGCGACCGTCGGAACTTCCGGCCGGCCAGGCCAGGAACCTCAGGCCGGAACGCCGAGTCCGCTCCGGACCTTCTTCAGCGTCCGATCGGCAGTCCCGGACCCCTCCCTGCCGGAGACTTTGCGGACGCAGTTCGAGAAAACCAACGAGGAGCCGCTCCGCTCGGTAACTTTGGACCTCAACCTGGACGGCGTGCCGGAGAAATTCGTCCTCAACCCGCTGGCGGCCATCGCCACCGGATACCAGTGGCTGGTCTACGACCAGAAAACCGGCTCGGTCCTGGGCCTCATCACGGGCACCTTGATCTTCGTCCACCGGGAAGCCGAGGGCCGCTACCCCAAGCTCGAGACCTACTGGAAACAGGGCGGCGAGATGGCGGTCGTCTTCGAGTACGTCTTCGACAGGGTCAGGTACGAGCGCGCGAGCTCACGCTCCCTCTCCCAGGCCGAGATAAGCGCCTACTTCAGCGCCAAACCGCCGCTCGACCAGGAGCTCGAGCTCGTAGAGATAAAGACCGGCGACCCCGTCCGCTGAAGCGCCGGAGCAATATCCGGTCTCTCCGGCGGCCCGCTTGACCCTTTCTCCCGGACGATCCTTGAGCCCGCCAACCCGGGCCTCCCCTAACCCGCCTTCGTGAGAATCCCAGGCCCACGCCGGCGTCTACTTCACTGTAAACCTGAACCAGGGGGCATCAATGAAAAAGAAGCTGAGCGAAGAGGAATTCGTCAAGCTGGCCGTCTCGAGCCTGAGACGCGAGAACTTCCGGGGCATCCACACCATCTACAGCGGCTTCAACGACGCCTTCAAGCTCTACTTCGGCGGCGCCAACCCCATCGAGGCCACCGACCGCCTGGCCCAGGAGGGCCGGATCGTGCTGCGCCCCGTCAAGGGCGGGATGATGATCTATCTCCCGGGCGACGGCCCGGAGCTCAGCCGGGGCGAGGAAGCCCTGCGCCGGATGGGACTGCTCGACAAGCCGACGGGCGACGGCCGCCGGCCGGCCGAGAGCCCGGCCGACCTTTGAAGCCTCAGTCGCCCTTCCCGGCGAGCGGAACCGTCTTTTCGAGCCGGCCGGCGTGGCGCGACTCGTAGACGACCTTGAGCTCGCCCTTGCCTTCGATGAGGAACTGGTGCTCGACCTTGCCGAACCCGGGCACGACCAGGAACTGGACCTCGGGCCTGTGCTTCTTGTAGGAGACTATATTGTCGTATGGGTTCACCAGGACCCCGCCCGACACCACCCGCGCCCCGGCTCCGGAAACCTTGAGCATGTCCTTGGGATACAGGTTCGCTTTCTCGGCCAGCGCGCTCATGGTCGGCATGGCCCTGGAGTTGGTCAGCCTGGTCCTTACCCGGTACAGGTTGCCGCCGAGCGGCCTGACCTCGGTGACCTCCAGGCTGACCTCGGGGACGTGCTTGGCCGAGAAGATGACGGCCATGGCGTTCCTGTGGACCATGTCCTCGATCATGAAGGTCGCCGGCAGGCGGGAACTCATCTTGACCCAGCCGCCGATCTCGATATCGCCGTAAACGGGGTGTTTGAAGGGCTTCCAGGGCTTGTAGAGCTCGCCCTGGGCGACGTGGTCGCTGAACTTGAGGCGCTCGCGGTCCGATACCCCTTCCGACAGCATGGCCATCATGCCTGCCTCGGAAGCGTCGGCGTCTCCCGGCTTTTTCCCCGGTTCGCGGAACGTCTCCGACTGAACCTGGTAGACCTCTGCCACGTAGGCGTAGGCGCCCATGAGCTGGGTCAGCCACTCGACCGAGTCGCCGTAGGTCGTGTACAGGTCCTTCCAGGAGATGAGATACCTGTAGCCGGGCATGATGCGCTCGGCCTGCTTGCCGATATAATCGTAGACGGCCAGGTCCTGCGGCGGGTATTCGCCCAGTCCCTTGCGGCTCGGCCCCCGCAGGTACATGCCGCCGTAATTATGGAAGGACCAGCCGACCGCGATGTTCGTCCGGGCGTAGGCCCACTCGGCCAGGGCCTTGATGCCGACGCCGGAGAAGGGGTACTCGCCGGCCCCGCTCTCGACATACGGCGGCGCCCAATCGTAGCCCCAGTTGCGGTTGGGGTCCACGTAGCCCTCGCTGTCCTCGTTGAGCCGGCCGTCGCCGTCGTTGTCGACGCCCTCCTCGCCGAGCAGGGTCCACTCGCCCTTCTCGCCCGGCTTGACGCGCACCATCAGACGCGGGTCCTCGGGGTCGGTCTTATAACCGCCGAACGGGTCGCGCTTGCGCATCAGACAGATATTGCCGTCGCCGTCGAGGTCGTCGGGGAAGTCCTCGTCCACCAGGCCGTCCCGGTCGTCGTCGACCGGGATGCGCAGACTGCGGTTGGAGCTGGGCGTGTTGGCGTCGACGAAAAAGTGGTAGCGGCCGTCGGGGTTGACGACCGGCACGACATAGAACACGACCCTGTCCAGCAGGGACGTCACTTCCGCGTTCCGGCCGTAATTCGAGAGCAGGTAGTTGATGAGATAGAGGCAAATCTCGCCGCCCTGGATCTCGTTGCCGTGGATGTTGCCGTCGACGTAGACGGCCGGCTTGCTCATGGCCGGCCCGGTCTTCTGGCTGTTGATGGTGACGGCCATGAGCGGCCGCCCCTCCTCCGACCGGCCGACCTCCTCGAGCTTCATCAGGTCGGGATGCGCCCCGGCCAGGAGCCGGAGGGCCTCGTACATGTCATCGAGCGGGTAGTAGCGGTCGAAGCGCAGCGGGAAATCGACCTTAGCGGTCCCGGTCGCGGCCGGGACCGCGACGCAGACGACGAGCAGCGCGCCTGCGATGATATTTTTCATGGTGTTCATTGCCTTCACTCCTGACAATCCCCCGGCCGGCTTCATTTCGCGCCTCCGAGAGCGACCTCTCTCGTATCGCTCCAGGCCATCCTGGTCTCGGCCTTCAGCTTCAGCTTGACCGGCTTTTCGGCCCTGACCACCCAGGTGACGGTCTTGGCCTCCAGCGGTTTGAGGCCCTGGACGGCCGTCCGCTTCCTGCCGTCGATGACCTCGAAGCCGGGCCCTTCCAGCGTGAGGATGACCGGCAGCGGACGCTGGTTGCGCAGGCCCATGGCGGTCGGGTAAGGCAGGCCGCCGATGTTCTCTACGACGGCCTTGACCTCGTAAACGCCCTCGCCGAGGCGCTTGACCTCCGCCGAGGCCAGCTTGACGCGGGCCATCTTCGAGGCGACCTCGAAAACCCAGGGCACCTGGCCCTGGAGCAGGGCCTCGATCATGGACGGGGGCGGCGTGTTGTCGGCGAAGGGGACCGCGCCTCCGGTCTCGACCTCTCCCAGGGCGGGGTGTTTGAAAGGCGTCCAGGGCAGGAAGCCCTTGCCGTCGAGCCGGGCGTCGCTGAAAGCGAGGAGCGCTTTTTCCCTGGGGTCGGCCCCTTCGGCCGAAGGCGGCTTGGGCATCTGCTTGAGCATCTCGGCCATGCGTTTGGTATCCATCATGCCGCCCTTGACGGCGTCGATGACCTGTTTGGCCTTGAACTGGGCTGGCGCGCCGACGGACTTGAGGAAGGCGTCTATCTTCTCCTCGCCGAGGGCGATGAACTCGTCGTTGGTCATCTTCTCGAGCTTTTCGGGCGTGATTTCGTCGGCCGCCTTCTTCTGCTCCGGCTCCGGCGGGGTCCAGAAGTCCATGGCGAAGGACGGCAGGCCGCGGTGGTAATAGGCCCAGAGCTCGAAGGAGCCGTCTTTGTCGGCGGCCGGCTCGAGGCGCTTGCCGTCGAGCTTGTTCTTCTTGAGGAACTCCTTGTATTTCTCCGAGAGCTCGCGGTAGAACTTGAGGTCCTCCTCCTGGGGGTTGACGACGGCCCCGAGCCCGAGGAAGCTCGCGATCATGGACTCGGTGACCTCCATCCCCGGCGGCGCGAGCGGCTTGACCATCTCCATGACCTCATCCAGGGTGTAGGTCCGGTTGGGGTCGGCGCCGATGAAGCCGGCGAAGCGCTCGGGTATCTTGATCTGGTTGAGGTCGGCTTCGCCCTTGCGGCCGCCCCGGGGCGGGTTGAGGCAGAAATTGGCCGAGCCGAAGACGAAGGCCAGGCCGATCTCGCGGTGGCGGTCGACGAAGCGCATGAGCTCGAAGCTCTCCTTCTCGCTACCCGCCCAGGTGCCGCCGTCAGCGGTGAAGAACCGGAACAGGTGAGGGAAGTTCACGCCGACGTTGACGCCGCCGGGCCCGTCCTCGTTGTAGGCGCCGTCGCCGTCGTTGTCGAGGCCTTCGGTGAAGAGTTTGTATAGGCCTTTTTCGCCCTTGGCCCAGTCCGCTCTCTTCATCAGCCTGGGCTCGCCCGGCACCGGCAGCCATTCGCCCTCGGGGTCCTTGACCCGCATCGTGGAGATGACGCCGTCTCCGTTTAGGTCTTCCGGGCCGTCCTCGTCGACAGCGTCGTCCCGGTCGTCGTTCACGGGCCTGGCGTTGCGGCCGTCGAGCCGGAGCGGCTTCGAGAAGAAGCGGGCGGCCGCGTCCGGGTTGCCCACGGGCAGGATGTACCAGGTTCGGTCGGCCCGCAGGTCGGCCTTTTCCAGGACGAGCCTGGCCAGGAAAAGCGCGGCTTCCGAGGCCAGCGGCACCGTACCTTCCATATTCGCGGCGACGAAGACGGCCGGCAGCGACCTGCTCTCCTTGTTTATCTCCGGGCCGACCTCGAGTATCACCACGTCGCGGCCGCCGGGGCTCTTGGCTACGGCATGGAGCCTGGCGACCGAGGGGTTGGCCTTGGCCAGGGCCAGGAAAGCGGCCGCTACCTCTTCCGGACTGTGGTAGCGGTCGAAGGAAACCGCGGCCGCAACCGGACCGGGTTTGGACTGAGACGGCGGGCGTCCGGCCGTCGCGGTGTTCGACGCCGCAATAAAGAAAAGCAAAGACAGGGACATGACCGGTAACAGCAGGCGGCGTGTCATTCCTGCTCGAGCGCCTGGTTTTTGCATGCAGACCGACCTCCTCAGGAAGATGACCTGTTCATTATCATATATACGCGGCTCCCTGCAAACGGGTTCATCCTTGGGCGGCGGGCGGGACCGGGAGGAAGCCCGGATGTGGTATAATGTCCCCCTTTTGAAGATGGTGTTCCAATGCGGGCCATGACCATACTGAGATATTTCGTCCTTGTCGCCTTCGTCGTCTCCCTCGGCCTGCTGACGATACAGGCCCTGGGCACCATCAGGTTCGGCCGGAGGCGCCTTTGCTCCGAACCGCGCGGCAGCCGCTGGAAAGGCGCGGCCTACGCCTTCGGCCGGGGCATGATGCCATGGGAAAAAGAGAGCGCAGCCAAGCACCTGCCCACTTATGTCGCCGGCATGTCCTATCACGCCGGCATCTTCTCGGCCATACTGTGCGCCCTCAGCCTGGCCGCCTCGGTCCGGCTCGGGCCGGCACTGGTCCTGTCCCTGCAGGTCCTGATGGCCGCCGGGTTCCTGGCCGGGACAGGCCTCCTCATCAAGCGGACAATGAGACCCGAGATCAGGCACATCAGCTGCCCGGACGATTACGCGGCCAACCTCATCACGGACATCCTCATCCTGTGCGGGCTTCTCGCCGTCCGTCTTGAGGCCCTGGAGACCGTTTTTCTGCTGGCCGCCGCCGTCACTTTCCTCTACATGCCGGTGGGCAAGATCCGCCACTGCTTTTTCTTCTTCTACAGCCGGTTCCTGTTCGGCTCCTATTTCGGGAGACGGGGCGTCCTGCCCCGCCGGCGGCCGGTCAAAGCCGAGGCGCGGCCATGAAGGAAGCGAACAATCCCGTTCACGTCCTGGAGGACAGGATCCAGGCCCTGAGCGACGAGGACCTCGACAGGATCCTGCGCGTCTTCCGGGAAAAGCTGGGGGCCGACGCCGCCGCGTACTTCAACTCTTGCGTGCACTGCGGATTATGCTCCGACTCGTGCCATTATTTCCTGGCGACCGGCGACCCCGAAGCCGTGCCGGCCGCCAAGCTCGACCTGATGAACCGGGTCTTCAAAAGGCATTTCACGCTTTCCGGAAGAAAGCTCGCGAGGCTCGTCGGGGCCGCCCGTCTGAACCGGGAGCTGGTCCGGGAATGGGTGGATTCGCTCTTCGGCCGCTGCAGCCTGTGCGGCCGATGCTCCCTGAGCTGCACCATGGGTATCAACATATTCGCCCTCATCAGGGCCGGCCGCTCGGCCCTGGCGGCCGTCGGGCTCGTCCCGCCCGGCCTGCAGTCGACCGTCGACACAGCCCTCCGGGCCGGCAACAACATGGGCATCTCCCGCGAGAACTGGCTGGATACGCTCGAATGGCTGACCGAGGAGTTGCGCAACGAGGTCGGGGATCAGGGAGCCGGCCTGCCGGTCGACCGCAAAGGCGCCAAGATCCTCTACACCATCAATCCCAGAGAAGCCATGTTCTTCCCCTTATCGATCTCCGCGGTCGGCAAGATCTTCTACGCGGCCGGCGAAGACTGGACCTTCTCCAGCGCGAATTTCGACGTCACCAACTACGGCCTCTACAACGGCGACGACGAGGCGGCGGGCCTCATGTCGGAGCGTCTCCTGAGGGCCGCGGCCGAGCTCGGCTGCAGCGAGCTCATCCTGGCCGAATGCGGCCACGGCTTCAACTCCAACCGCTGGGAAGCGCCGCAATGGCTGCAGCGAGGGGCCGGGGTCAAGGTCCGCAGCATCCTGGAGGTCGTCGCCGACTATATCCGGGAGGGCCGCATCCGGCTCGACCCCTCGCGCAACACTAAAGTCTTCACCCTCCATGACCCATGTAACTTGGTCCGGCTGGGAGGCGTCGTGGAGGAGCAGCGCTATATCCTCAAACACGCGGTCCTCAATTTCGTCGAGATGCGCCCCAACCGGGAGAAGAACTATTGCTGCGGCGGAGGAGGCGGCCAGCTGGCCATGACCAACTTCGCCCAGCGCAGGCTGGCCGTCGGCAAAATAAAGGCCGACCAGATCGCCAGGACCGGCGCGCGGGTGGTGGCCGCCCCCTGCCACAACTGCATCGACCAGCTCATGGAGCTCAATAAGCACTACAAGCTGGGCGTCGAGATCAAGACCGTCTGCGAAATAGCGGCCGACGCCCTCGTCATAGAGAAAGGGCGGTAAAAGCGCCTTTCGCCTCAGACCATCAGCCCCGGCATCCCCTTTTATCCCCTCGGGCGGCGCGGGTCTTCAAGAAGGAATCCGTCCCCTGCCCCTGCCTTTCAAGTTGGAACGGACCCGACCAGGCGCCCGGGACGCGGCCGCGTCCTCTTCATTCTCCGTCCCCCGAGGTCTTTCGGAAGGCCCGCTTCCAGGGAGCGTTCTTGCAGGCCAGGTAATCGGCCAAGGCCCGACGCAGGGTATCGGCAGCCAGCTGGGCGCAGTGAACGCTGTCTTCGGGGAGCCCGCCGAGGGCCCTGATGATCTCAGCGGCGCTGACCCCGCCCAGGGCCTCGATGAACTCTTTGCCGGCCGCCAGCTCGGTGGCGACGCTGCCGCAGGCTACTGTGGTCACGCAGCCGTCGGTCTGGAAGGCGCACTCCACGACCCTGCCGTCCCTTACCCGCAGGAACATCTCCATGGTATCGCCGCAGGCGCCCTTGTTCCTGGCATACCCGTCCGCCTCTTCCAGCCGCCGGAAGTTCCTAGGATTCCGCCAGTGGTCGATAACCTCCGGACTGTAGAGGCGGCGAAGCTCCTTCATGATTCGCTCCTCGGACACGCGGACGGGTCCGCCCGCTTCGTTGGCTCCATTATCAGTCATGGTCGGCCTCCTGCTCCCGGACGCCGGACGTATCTTGTTGCTTGTTCGTCCGTTCGACCATATCCCTGCAGTCCCCGATCTCTATTCCCTAGCGCCGACGCAAGCCCGCGCTCTCGAAGCCGCGAAGGCGCATCTCAGTTATAGGACTCCATGACCGCCCGGTCTTCCTTCATCAGGTCGCCGGCCAGCTCTTCCATGTTCGCTTCCTTCCAGAACGGCAGCCTCTTATGGACCTCCAGGTATTTGAGGGGGATCGGGTGCGTGCCGACGACCACAGGGATCCCGTAGCGCTTCTCTATGAATTCCTTGAACTCGCGGATGTAGGGGCAGGGCGGGTAGCCGACGACCAGGCCGGTGGCCAGATGGATGACCTCGGCGCCGTTCTTTTTCATTTCCTCCGGCACGTACTCTATGTTGCCGCCGGGACAATCCCCGCAGTAGGAATAGCCGACCACCTCCAACGGTTCCTCCTTGGGATAGCGGGCAAAGGCGCCCACCCGCTCCCGGGCCGCCCGGAAGCACTTCCCCCCGCCGCAGGACTGGTAACGTCCGCAGATTATGATGCCGATCTTCTTCATCAGTTCCTCCAAGTCAGTCGGTCAATGGACAGTGTCTTTATTCCGCCTGCCCGCCCTTTACTAGGGGTCGGGCCCGGCGGCCGAGCTTCCGCCTAGTCGTTCCCATGGCGGCAATGGCCCTCGCGGCCGTGACCGTGATCACACAGGTCCCGGCCCGGTTCGAGTTCCCCGCGCAGGAACTTGTCGACGACTTCATCCACACGACCCTGCACCCCGACGAACGTCTTGATGTTCCTTTCGGCGAAAAATTCCCGGGCGCGCGGGCCCATGCCCCCGGCGATGATGACGCCGACCCCCAGCTCCGACAGCCAGCCGGGCAGGAAGCCGGGCTGATGGCCCGGGTTGGGGATCTCCTCGCGGCTCACGACGCGGCCCGCTTCGACATCGACAATGGTGTAGGCCGGGCAGCGGCCGAAGTGGCCGGAGACCTGACCGTTTTCAGTTGAAACGGCTATTTTCATTATAGCTCCTCGCGAAAAAATAATTTCACTTTCATGCCTGTAGCTTCAAACTCAGCGGCATTTTTCGCACAGACCGAGGAATTCGAAGTTGTGGTCCTGGATCAGAAAATTGTGCTTCTTGGCCAGGGTCTCCTCCGTTTTCTTAACGAGCTCCAGCTCTTCCTCGATGAAATCCCGATAGTCCATGATCCGGCCGCACCGCGTGCAGATGAGATGATGGTGATGGCCTTTGCCGCCCTCGCTCTTGAGCTCGTAACGGCCCTGGCCGTCGCCGGAGACCACCTTCTGGACGAGGCCCAGCCGGTGGAGCAGTTCGAGGGTGCGGTAAACCGTGGTCAGGCCGAGGCCCGGGCGCTCGGCATAAATGGCGGCGTGGATCTCCTTGGCGCTCATGTGCCCGGAGGAGCGGCTGAGCAGGTCGAGTATGACTTCGCGCGGCACGGTCCAGCGCGCGACGTTCTCGCGCAACGCGTGCTTAAGCCTACGGCATCCGGGCACGCCTCACCCCTCGCCAATATCGATAATCATTTTCATTAACAGGATAGCCCCGCGGCTTGCGCCTGTCAAGCGCGGCCGGGCCGAGCCGGATCTCAGAGCCAAAGCCCGGCGGCTTCGGGGACGGAGGCGCGGCCGACGAGTCTGATCGCCTGCTTGGGGCAGGCGTTCCGGCAGATGCCGCAACCGTAGCATTTGACCGGGTCGACCCGGGCCTTGGACTTGCGCTTGTGCGGCAGGTAAGCGCTGAAGGGACAGATCTTGACGCACTCGCCGCAGCCCGAGCATTTCGCCTCGTCAACCACCGCGACGTATTCGGCCCGGAACATCACGGGCGTCCGGTGGATGAGGGACGTTCTCATCGCCAGGCACCCCGGCAGCGAACAGTTGCAAATGCCGCCGATGAAAGGCGTGACGAACGACCAGACCGTGTGGCAGAGCCCCTCTTCCTCGCATTCCCGCATCAGGGCCAGGGCTTCCTCCTTGGGCAGGTGCTCCAGGCCGCCGGTCTGCGGGCCTGTAAGGTAGCCGGGGTCGACGGCTTTCAGGATTTTGGCCATCTCCCCGCCCTGGGGTGCCAGGCTGATCCCGTAGCAGTAGCGATGCTCCGGCCCGAGCATGACATGCCGGCAGATGCAGGCCAGCCTGACGACCGAGGTCGCGAATCCCAGGATCCTCTCGACGTCCTCGATGGGCACGACCTGGCCGAAGTGCCAGGCCATCTGTCTCTTGGTGATCTGCCTCCTGATGCCCCGGGTGAAAAAAGGCGGGATGCGGTCGAGCCTCGAGAGCGCCTTTTCGCCCTTCTCAATGTGCTCCGGCGACGCGAAGAAGCGCTCGATGAAACCGCGCCGCCTCAGGTCGCTGAGCAGGTCCTCGGAATAGTTGCGGGCGTCGAGGTACCATTTCTTCCCTTCCCCGTGCTTGTGGCAGAAATCGCACATCCCGGCCCCATCCTGTCACAGCGGGCCGAGCATGTCAATCAACTATTTCCCGGCGCCGAGACATAGCATGCGCGATCGGCGTTTCGCCGATCGGGAGCACGCGAGGCGGGTGCTGTGATCACCGGAGCACCGGCCGTCCCCTGAAGCGCGGCAAGGCCTTCCCGGGCTCAGTTACACGGTCAAACAAAAGGAAAGATGAAGCCCGTTGCCGGGGCGATAAAAGGCGCCGACGCGGGCCGCCATATCCGATCGCCCAACGCCGGTATCGGGGCCGACCGCGACACGGACAGGCCCGGTCAGGGCCGGATGGAAAGGGAGATCTTGAAAACGCCCCGGGACTCGGTCTGGACGAACCGGCTCATCGGGTCCCACTGCCTCTCCCAGCTGGAGTTGTAGACGAAATAGATGATGTTCCCCGGACTGACCTGCCAGCGGAAGCGGACGTTCACGCCGACCGTCTTGCTGACATCGTCGTACTGGACGTAGTTCATCAGAC
>CAYWJT010000006.1:0-46984 GCA_964458655.1 uncultured Eubacteriales bacterium
GCGCTACGCCATGCGCGCCATGCGCTTCATCCATGAGAACAGGATCGCACCCAGCGCGCAGCGCGCCATTGCGCTGGCGTCCTACCATCACGCGCAGCGCAACCCGCGGGCCGTGATGCACGGCAAGTCGCTGACCGCGGAGTGTCAAACTATGGTGCCTGGTGCCGCGGGCGCCTGGTACCATCGCTCCAATCGCTCCGTCACTCGAGAACAGAGGCCGCGCCATGAGCCGTCCGCCTCGCGATTTCTACGAGATCCAGGAAAGCCAGCGCCGCAAAAGCTTCTTCTTGTTCGCTTTCGTCCTCCTCTTCCATATCTTCGCCGTGGGCCTCATCTCGCTCGCCTTCGCCTGGACCTTCGGCCTGCTTCTCGGCCGCGGCATCCTTAGCTCGCCCGTTTTCTGGTCGCGCTTCGCCGTCTTCGTCATCGCAGCCGCCGGCATCATCGCCGCGCTCCATTTCGAGGACGCCCGCCGCAACGGCGCCGCCTTCATCCTGCGCCGCCTCCAAGCCGGCAAGCCCGACCCCGGCGACCGCTACCACCTGCAGTTCCTCAACACGCTCGAAGAGATGCGCATCGCGGCCGGCCTCCCCGCCGCCCGCGGCTACATCCTGCCCTTCCTCGCGGTCAACTCCCTCGCGGTAATAGAGAAGGACGGGACCCCGGCCGTGATCGTGACCGAAGGCCTGCTCGCCTCGGCCAGACGCGACGAGCTCCAGGCTGCCGTCGCTCACGAGCTGGCCCACATCGCCCGCGGCGACGCCTTCTACGTCACTTTGGTCTGCTCTCTGGCCAACCTGTTCGAGAAGCTGCGCGAGTCGCTCGAGCCCGAGCCGGTCGAAACCCCGGCCTCGTTCCAGGGCGACGGTGCCTGGCTCCGGGATTCGGCCAGCTCCGGCTCCGGCCGCTCCGCCGGCCTGCCCTTCCTTTTCTATTTCGCCGCCCTTTTCGCCGACCTGGTGATGAAGCTCCTCTCCTCTCTCATCAGCCGGGAGCGCGAACTTCTCGCCGACGCCGCCGCGGCCGAACTGTCGCGCTCGCCAGAGGCCCTGGCCCGGGTCCTGCTCAAGGCCCACCTGACGAACTCCTTCATCGGCGACTTCAGCCGCACTTACTCGCCGCTGTTCATGGCCGACCCGGAGGCCTCCACGCGCGCCGGCGAACGCTCCTGGCGCGTCTTCAGCACCCATCCTCCGCACGAAAAAAGGCTGGCCGCCCTGACGCCCATGGTCAGGAAGACGACCGACGGCCTGCTATCGGAGATCCTCGCCGACGACCGCGAGCGGGAGCGCGCCCGCGTCGTCCTCCGCGCCTGCGACGAGACGTCTGAACGCGATGGTACCAGGTACCGCGAGCGCCAGGTGCCCGCTTCGGCCGCCGCCTTCGCCCGCGTCTGGCTCATCGCCTGCGGCCGCGACGTCTGGGAAGGTCCGCTGGGCATCGACGAGCTCCTCGCCCACCGCCGCTTCTCGCCCTCTGCCCTGGTCAGGAACGTCCAGGAAGGCGTGAAGGCCAGGGCCCGGGAATTCCCCCAGGTCCGGGTCGCCCTCCAGCGCCTGCGGAAAACGCCGGTGCCAGGCACCGCCGGTGCCAGGCGCCGACAGGGCCAGGCCGGCGCCGGCCTGCGGCCCGGCACCGGCTCCAACCGCTGCCCCCGCTGCGACATCCCGCTCGAGGACTGCTTCTACGAGGGCGTGTCCGTCCGGACCTGCCCCAAGTGCCGGGGCCGGCTGGTCGACATGGCCGCCGTCGACCGCATCATCGCCCGCCGGGAATTCGCCTTCTCCGATGGGCTGAGCGAGAAGGCCCGCGCCTTCAACGCCGCCGCCCGCACCAACCCGCTGCGCCGCCTGAGGATCTCCGAGGCCCTCTCCGGCGCCCGCCTCGACTGCCCCGCCTGCGGCTGGAAGATGGTCGAGCGCCCCTTCAACTACGAATATTTCGTCCCGGTCGACAAATGCCTGGCCTGCCACAGCATCTGGTTCGACGGCGACGAGCTCGAGATCCTCCAGTTCGTCATCGAGGAGCGGACCGGTCGAAAACGGTCCGCCTAAAAGCCCCAAGCTTCCCGGTCATTTTCCCTTCGCCCCGCGACGGGTGGTTTTTCATCCAGGCAATCACCTCAAGGGGTGATTGACGGTGGTATCGGTCGGGCGAAAAATGGGTCGTGCAAGGAGGCCGAACCGCGGCCGCCGTCACGAGCCGCCCGCGATGGGACGCCCGCTGCGGTGCCGCGGAAAGCGAGAAGGACAGCCGGATGAAAAAGATCCTGATCATCGACTTCGACCAGAAGAGCCTGCAGGAGCTCACCGCCTTCCTGGGCGGACACGGTTTCCAGGTGGTGACGGCGAGCGACGGGCAGGCCGGTTGGGACGTCTACCGCGAACAGCACCCCGACCTCGTCCTGATCGAGCCGATGTTGTCCAAGATCCACGGCTTCGACCTCTGCCAGAAGATAACGGCCGACAGCCGGCGCAAGACGCCTGTTTTCATCATCACCGCCATCTACAAGGACCGTGTCTACAGGCTCGAGGCGACCAAGACGTTCGGCGCCGCCCAGTACTTCGATAAGCCCGTCGACAAGGAAAAGTTGCTCGAGGAGATACGACGCGCCCTGAAGCTTGTCGCCGAGCCGGCCCAGGCCAGGGAAACGGTCCCGGCCGTCAGGCCGGGCCAGGAAAAACGCATCTACGGCCTGGACTTCGAGGAGCTCGTCCTGAGCGAGCCGACGCGCACACCCACCGCGGCCAGGCCGGCGGTTTCGACTCCGGCGGCCGCTTCGCCCGCGCAGACACGCGCCGCGGCTCCCGCCGCCCCAGCCGCGCCAGCCTCCGCTGCCTCCCCGTCCGCGGCGTCAGCGTCGTCGCCGACCCCCGCGCCGTCGGCTGCCAGGCCCGCGGCCAGGCCTTCGCCCGGCCTAGTCGCGCCGGCGGCTCCCAAGCCGAGCGCCGCGGCGGCCTCCAGACGCGAACCTGTTTTCGAAGGGCCTTCCCGGCCGATCGAGGAGCTCCTGGCCGCCGAGGCCGCCAAAAAGGACAGGCCCGCGACCCCGGCCAAAGAAGCGGCCGAGGCCGCGCCCAAGAACGGGGACAGGCCCGGCGACGAGGAGGTCGACGCCCTTCTCATGTCCGCGCTGAAGGGCTTCGACCTGCCGCTCGATAAAGGCAAGACGCACGAAAAGCCGGCCCAGCCTGCCGCCAGGGCCGCCGTTCACGATGAGGCGAAAACCGCCGCCAAGCCCGCCGAAGCTCCAGCGACCGGAGAACGCGAAGCCTCCCCGGCCTTCAAGGCCCGGGTTTCACCCCTTGCCGACACACCGCCCGCGACCAAGCCGCACCACAAAACGGCCAGCGTCGAGGACGTGCTTATGGAAGTCGAGGGGCTTGTGAAGCCGTCGCCGCACCGGGCCCAGCCCCAAGCCGGCGAGGTCAAGGCCCCCGCCGCGACGCAGCCGGCTCCTCCGACCGCGGCCCGGCCGCAGAAGCCGGAAGCCCCAGCTGTCGAGCCTGCCGTTCAGCGCAGAAAAGCCGGCCGCGAAGACATCTTGAGCCGGACCTGGACGGAGGCCGAGCCGGAGGCGTCCGCCCCCGTCTCGTCCGCTTCCGTCTCGTCCGCCGCCGTCAGGCAAAAAGCCGGCGTCAAGCGCGAGCTCGACGAGACCGCCGTCCATAAGGCCGTCGAGTACGCCGCCTCAGCGCCCGGAGATATCTTCAGCCAGACTTTCGCCGAGCCTGAGAAGAAAAAGTTCAACCCGATGATCGCCGTGGGCGCCGGTGTGGCGGTCGTGGCCCTGGCGGCCTTCCTCATCTTCAAGCCGAAACCGCAGACACAGCCCGCGCCCGTCAACAACGCCGTCCAGGAACAGGCCGCGGTCCAAACGGAACCGCCGGCCGCGGCCGAAGAGCAGAAAGCGGCCCAGCCCTCCCCCAAGCAACCCGCGGCCAAGAAAGCGGCGCCCGAGAATAGGCCGGCCGCCCGCGTGGTGAGCAGGACCGAGCAGGCCGCCCCGGACCTCGAGCCTCAGCCGGCCGTCCCGACGCTCCAGCTCCTGACGCCGACGGGCAACGCCGCGAAGCAGGCGGAAAGCGGGCAGGCGGCCTCAAGCCAGGCCCAGGCCGGGAGCGAAGCCCAAAAGGCCGAAGCGACCCAGGCTGAAGCGGCCAAGACCGAGGTCAAGACCGAAGAGCAGGCCGCGGGACAGGAAGGGAAACAGGAAGAGAAGAAGGAAGAGGCGGCCACTCCTCCCACCGCCGCCGGCCAGGCCTCGAACGAGGCGGCCGGCGCGTCGGACAAGGCGCAGGCCGGCCAACCTGAAGCGAAACGCGTCCTGCCCGGCGACCTGGTCGACATCTCCGAGGTCGACGAGCTGCCCGTCGTCCAGAAGAGCTACAAGCCGGTCTATCCGGAAGTCGCGAGGCGCTTCAACGTCGAAGGCAGCATCACGGTCAACGCCCTCATCAACGAGTTCGGCGACGTTCTCGACACGGCCGTGATAAAGGGCATCAAGGACGACAAGGGGCTGGGCAAGGCCGCCGAAGCCTCGGTCAAGAAATGGAAGTTCCGGCCGGCTTACATCAAGGGCGTGCCCGTCAAGGTCTGGAAGCCGGTGGTCGTGGTCTTCAAGCTCGGCGAAACATGAGCCGGCGGGGACTGGATATGGATCTTATTAAAGATACGGATAAAAAAAGGGAGAGGAGCCGAACATGCCCATAACCAAAGAGCAAGAGGAACTCTACCGCCGCACCATGGAGGACGTCAAGCGCCAGCTCGACCAGATCGACGACGAGGTCGAGAAGGAGCTGCAGAAGGTCCGCAAGCGCCTGGCCGAGCTCCAGGACTCCAAGAAGTCCCTCCGCCAGGTCTATGAAGGGATGGCCAAGCTGCTGGGGATCGAGCTCGAGGCCGAGGACGACGACGACAAGACGGCGGCCATGACCAAGATGTGAAGCCAGAGCCGCCGGGAGCCCGGAAAATTGACGCCGGAGCTTGATTCTGCTATGGATATCCTTTATCCTCGCCTGCAAGGACCTGGCGGTGTTCATAGTCTTCGGGCTCTTGATCGGTTTCCTGGCGGCCATCCCCCTCGGCCCCGTCAACGTTTTTATCGCCTCTCAGACGCTCAAGCGCGATTTTTTCCACGGTTTCCTGGCCGCGGCCACGACCGCGGTCCTCGACTTCGCCTACTGCGCCGTGGCCCTGATCGGCTTCTTCCAGATAAAGATAAACGTCGGCCCGGCTCTCGTGCCCGTGATGAAGGTCATCGCCGGCATCATAGTCATGCTGGTCGGCTGGAGGCTCATCCGCGACTCCAGGGGCTTCAGCCTGCCTGAGAACGGCGGCAAGCTTCCCCCCGCCGCCTCCAAACCCATCCTGGGCGTGCTGGCGCTCTACGTCACCAATCCCTCTCTCTACATCTTCTGGGTGGCCGTGGCCGGCGCCATGACCAGCCACAACCTGGTCCGCTCGAGCGGCTGGAAGGCCTTCGCCTTCGCCGGCGCCTGCGGCCTGGGAGCGCTCGTCTGGTACTCGATCATAGTCCATCTCCTGGCTCGGCACCAGGACAAGCTCCGTCCGCAGACCTTCCGCAAGGTGCTTTTCGTGCTCGGGGTGCTGCTCATAGGCTTGGGCCTTTACACCATCGCGACGGCCTTCTTCAAGCCGCCGGAGCCGGCCATCCTGAACCGCCTCAAGTGAAGGCCGACGGCGCGGCGGCCGGAGGCGGCCGTGAACTTCGCGGCCTTTTCGTGCGTATCTACTTATAAGGCTGAGCGGCCGAGGCCTCGACGCCGCGCGGCCTTGCGTGAGCGAAGGGGCGCCGGCCGCCGCCGGTCCCGGAACGCGCGAGTTCGAAGGAGACGACGATGAAATTCCTGCTCTGGCTCATCCTGCTGGTGCTGTGCTGGCCGCTGGCCCTGCTGGCCCTGCTGCTATTCCCGCTCGTCTGGCTGATCTCCATACCCTTCCGCATCCTCGGCATCACGGTCAACGCCGTGCTCGACCTGTTCAAGGCCGTCATCACCCTCCCGGCCAGGGTGCTGGGCGGGCCGCGCCGCGTTTAGCCCGACGTTCGCCCTCGCCTGTCGGGCAACGCCCCGAACGAGCGGAGTCGCCCGGGGCAGCACCGCGGACCGACCTCTACACCTGCTTTGTTGTCTGCACGCTCATAATGGCGCCACGGGCGCCGGGCTGCCGCGTCCGCTTCCCTGAAGCCCGAACCTGGCAAGAAAATATATACCGGCACGGGACAGGCTGATTTCCCTTATCCACAAATAGACGCAAAAACCAACCGCTTTTATCATGAAATGTTCGCAAGCCTCGGGCCGCGGCGCGCGGCGGCCTATCGCCGCCGAAGCGGGACCTGACGACAGAGACGGACGAGAAGGATACGCGGGCCGCCTTCGAATCACGGCGGCGGGACAGGCGCTCCAGCCGCCACGGTCATGAAGACCGGCCGCCCGTCCCCTCGAGCACGGCCAGCGATTCGATGTGGGGCGTCTGGGGGAAAAAATCGTACATGGTCAGGGACCGGAGCTCGTAGGCCGTGAGCAGGGCTTTGAGGTCGCGGGCGAGCGTCGCCGGGTTGCAGGAAAGATAGAGCAACAGAGGCACGGGCATCCGCCGCAGGGCCTCGGTCATCTCCGGCGCGACCCCGCGCCTGGGCGGGTCGAGAATGACGACGTCGGGCCGCCGGGCGAGCAGGCCGGGCAGCTTTTTCTCGCTCCGGCCGGCCAAGGCCGTGAAATTATGGGCGTTGTTCAGAGCGATATTCTTCCTCATGAACGCGACGGCGGTCTGTTCCGACTCGACCCCGACCGCCTCTTCCGCCGCGCCCGCCAGGGCCAGCCCGAAAGTGCCGATGCCGCAATACAGGTCGGCCACGAACGCCCCGCCGAGCGGCTCGACCAGGGCCCGCATGTCGGCGATGACCTGTTCCAGAATGCCGGTGTTGACCTGAAAAAAGGAGCGCGCCCCGTAGCGCAGCAGCGCGCCCCCTACCCTTTCCTCGAGATAGGCTTCGCCCGCGAGCGCGGCCTCGCTCGCGGACCTTCCCCGCTCGACGAGGGCCACGGCGCCCGACACTCGTCCTTTGAAACCGGACCCGGAAAAGACCCGGGCCATGTCTTCCAGCTCGGCGCGCGCGGCGACTTTGAGGACGACGAGCGCCTTTCCGGCCGTCCGGCTGAGCCGCAGCTCCAGCCCGCGGAGCGAACGCCAGTCCCGGCCGACGGCTGCAGCCAGGCACTCCGCGGCCAGCTCGTTGAGTACGTCCGGCACGAGGGCGCAAGCCTCGACGGCCGTGAACGAGGCCTGCTCGCCAGGCTCGTTGTAGGCGAAAAAGGGCCTGCCGCCGCCCGGACGGACGAGCTTCAGGCTGATCCTGTTCCTGTAGCCCCAGGTTTCGGGCGAGGGCACGACTTTCACGGGCTCCGGCGGCCGCTTGAGTTCCCGCAATATCATCTCCTCGAGCTGAGCCCGCTTCAGCTCGAGTTGCAGGCGGTAGTCCATCTCCTGATAGGAGGAGCAGGCCAGGTAATGGCCGCAGCGCGGCTCGACGCGCGAGGGCGACGGCTCGACCACCCCGACCGTCCTCGCCTCCGTGAACGAGCCCCGCTCCCGGACGACCTCGACCTCGACCGTCTCGCCGGGCAGGCCGCTGTCGGTGAAGACGACCTTGTTCTCGTGGCGGGCCAGCCGCCGGCCCGGATAGACGACTTTTTCGACCCTGACAATCACTTCCGCGCGCCCCGCTTCGCTGCCTTCTCCCCGCCCGTCGCGCCGGCCGCGGCGGCCGCCGCCCCGCCGGCCAGTTGGCCGCAGGCCGCGGCGATGTCCCGGCCCTTCGACTGCCTGACCGTGACGCGCACCCGGCGCTCCTCGAGCCAGGCCCGGAACCGCTCGACCTCGGCCGTCGAAGGCGTCTTGAACTCCAGGCCCGGCACCGGGCTGGCCGGGATGAGGTTGACCTTGGCCCGAAGCTTGCGGGCCATGGCGGCCAGGCCGTCGGCGTCGGCGAGCGTGTCGTTCAGCCCTTTGAAGACGATGTACTCGAAGGTGATCATGCGGCCGCCCGAGGCGACGTAATCCTCCGCGGCCTTCATCAGCTCGGCCAGCGGATAGCGCCGGTTGACGGGCATCAGCTCGCCGCGCAGACGGTCGGTCACGGCGTGGAGCGAGATGGACAGGTTGACCTGCAGGCCCAGTCTCTCGAAGCGCTCGATGCCCGGCACGAGGCCGGCCGTGGAGACCGTCATGCGGCGGGCGGCGATGTTCAGGCCTTCGGGCGAGTTCATTATGCGCAGCGTCCGTTCCAGGTTGTCGTAGTTGTCGAGCGGCTCGCCCATGCCCATGAAGACGTAGTTCGAAAGCTCGCGGCCGGCCGGTTTTTCGGCCGCCAGGAACTGGCCCATGATCTCGGACGGCCTGAGGTTGCGCCTGAAGCCCATCCGGCCGCTGGCGCAGAAGGCGCAGCCGAAGCGGCAGCCGGCCTGGGTCGAGAGGCAGACCGTGAGCCGCCGGCCGGCGGGAATCAGGACGCTTTCGACCAGGGCGCCGTCCTCGAGACGGAAGAGGAACTTGGTCGTGCCGTCGCTCGAGGAAACGCGGTCGACGACCTCGGGCAGTGCGAGCGTGAAGCGCTCGGCGAGCCCGCGGCGCAGCTCGGCCGGTATGTCGCTGAAGCGCTCGAAGTCCGCCGCAGGGGAATCCTTCCTATAGAGCCAGCCGAAGACCTGGGCGGCCCGGTAGCGCGGCTCGCCCATGGACTCGAGCTCGGCGCGGAGCTCCTCCAAAGTCAGGTCGCGGATGTTGCGTTTCACCTTCAGAACCGGTTGGAATACTTGAGCCAGAGGTCCTCGGCCAGCTTCCAGTAGGCGGCCACGGCCGCCTCGGCCTGCCCGACGCAGTAGCGCGTCAGGAACTCGCGCGCCCGGCGCGGGTCCTTCTTGTAGAGGCCGAGCGCCTCCTCCTCGACCGCGGCCTGGCCGCCGAAAGAGCGGTCCTCGAGCTCGCGCCAGACCTTCTCTATGTCGGCGCTCATCTCCTGCCAGCGGAACAGGGCCAGCTTGCTCACGGTCCGATAGGCCCACCAGGCGCAGTCGCGGCTGTAGCTCCAGCGGCCGTCGACCATGTAGGAGTCGGGCATGCGGGTGATGCCGATGTAGAAGGGCGTGTGGGGCGTCGTCGCCGGGTTGTCGTAGCCCAGCCAGACCACGCCGCCGATGGGGTCGGGCAGCCAGCCGCGCGACTGGGTGACCTGCAGGTAGGTCGAGGCCGGCGAGCAGATGGTCCGCTCGCGCCTGACGCGCAGAAGCTCCCGCAGGTCGTTGTTGAAGAAGGGCGAAGCCACGGGGCTCTTGACCGTTTCGCCCTTGTTGTTGACGGAGGTAAGCGTCCGGGTCATGTCGTAATCGGTGCCGGCGTATGTGTCGCGGAAAATGGCCAGCAGGTCGCGCACGCCGACTCTCTTCTCGGGCTTGACGGAGAAGGGGAAGTTCTCGCTCTCCGGGTGGAGGCGGAGCGAGGGCGCGAGCAGGCTGAGCACCCGCCACTCGCGGCGGCGGCAGTAGATGCTTTGGCGCGAATCCGGGGCGTAGGCGTAGCAGAACTCGAACGGCTCGCCTGAGGCCTTCGACCAGTAGCCCAGCTCCTCTGCCAGCGAGGCGACGTTGGCCGAGGCCATGAAGTATTCGCTGTTCGCGAGGTCGAGCCGGCGGATGCGGCTGGCGTTGGCGGACACGCCGACCTCGTCGTCCGGGACGCGCTGGGCCGCCCAGACGGCCCCGACCCTGCCCTTGCCGGGCCCGAAGATCTCGAAGTGCCAGACTTCCTTCGGGTCGGCGAAGGTGAAGCACTCGCCCCAGTCGTTGTAGCCGTGGCGGGCGGTGATCTCGTCGGCCACGCGGATGGCTTCGCGGGCGGTCCGGGCCCGCTCGAGGACGAGGCGGAAGAGCTCCGGCGCGTCGATCAGGCCCTGGCTGCTCACGAGCTCCCGGCGGCCGCCGATGGTGGTCTCGCCGATGGCGAGCTGATGCTCGTTCATGATGGGGTAGGCGGCGTCGATGTAGCCGTATGTCTCCGCGACCTGGGGGATCTCCCCCGCTTCGACCCGTTCCGGGTCGTCGGGCCGCTTGGTGCGCTTGGGCTCGAGATAGATCTTCGCGGTCGAGCCGGCCGGGTGCTTCCTGCGCGGGACGACCGAGATCCAGGTCCGGTCCGTGCCCGAATCGCAGGAGTGCGAGGTCATGGTCGAGCCGTCGACCGAGGCCAGCCTGCCGACCAGGATGCTGGTGCAGGAGTCGAACTCGAGCGGCTGCGCGGCGTCGGCTGGGTCGACCCCGGTTCCCGCCGGAAGCGGAACGGGCGACGGCCCGCCAGAAAGATCGGCTTTGCGAGGGGAAGCGGCGGGCCCGTAAAAAAGGGCCGCCAGGAAGACAAGAAAGAGGGAAAGGGCCGCGAGCCGGATAAGACCACGGCCGGGGCGCCTGCTTGGGCTTTTCGGGGACACTTGAACCTCCTTGGTGGGCGCGAATGGCATGACAGCCTGTTTATAGCATCAGGTCCGGGAGCGGTCAATCGCCTCTCCATTGACGACGTCGAGCCGCTCTGTTATAAGACTTCCTTTCGCGCGGCCCGGGCGGACGGCCCAGCCGTGTTCTATCGTAGCGCAGGTGACAAGTGGATTCGCTGCTTAACTCGCTTTTCGGGCCGAAGCCTTCGGGCGAGCTGCTGTCGCTCGCCTCGGGCCTCGTCTGGTCGGTCGGCATCATATTGTTTCGGGTCAGCGGCCGCAGGGTGGCGCCGCTCGCCCTGAACATCTTCAAGAACGCCCTGAGCCTCATCCTCATCGTCCCGACCATGCTGCTGCTCGGCAGGTCGTTCGACCCCGACGTGCCGGTGAAGGTGCTCGGCCTGTTCGTCCTGAGCGGCGTCTTGGGCATCGCCGTCTCGGACACGCTCTTTTTCGCCAGCCTCAACCGGCTGGGGGCGAGTTTCCTGGCCATCATAGACTGCTTCTACAGCCCGTTCGTGATCGCCTTGTCCTTCGCCTTCCTCGGCGAACGGATGACGGCCGCCCAGGGGCTCGGCGCGTCCCTGATCATCTCGGCGGTGCTTACGGTATCGCGCTCGGAGCGCGACGGCGCGGCGCCGGTGAGCGGACGGGACAGGGTCGTCGGGATAACCTACGGGATACTGTCGATGCTCTTCGTGGCCGTCGGCATCGTCATAATCAAACCCTACCTGATGTCGGTCTCGGCCTACTGGGCCACCTTCGTCAGGCTGGTCGGCGGCCTGGCCGGGGTGCTCCTCATAGTTCCTTTTCACCGCGGGCGGCGGGCCCTGCTCGCGCCCCTGGCCAAGCTCGAGAACTGGAAGGCCATGGTTCCGGCGGCGGTCTTCGGGACGTATCTTTCTCTGCTGCTTTGGATGGGCGGCATGAAATACACCCAGGCTTCGCTGGCGGCGGTCCTCAACCAGCTCAACGCGGTCTTCACGGTGGTGCTGGCGGCGCTCTTCCTCAAGGAAGGCCTCACGGCCAGGAAGGTGCTGGCGGTCCTGCTGGCTTTCGGCGGCGCCATCCTGGTGACCACGCGGTTCTGACGGGGGACAGGCGCCGACCGGACGCTCTTTTATCCCGGCTTGACCCTTTCCGGACCGTCGGATATCATCGGGCCTGAAAATCAGGCGGAGGCCAGCGAAACCATGAACGCTCTCGTCACCGGCGCTACCGGCTTCATAGGCCGGCGGCTGGTCGCGGAGCTCGTCCGCCGCGGCGCGCGGGTCGCCTGCCTGGTCAGGAGCACCAGCAACATCGAGCCTCTGAGCAAACTGCCGGTCCGGTTCATCACGGCCGGATTCGGCGACGAGGCGGGCCTGTCGGCCGCCGTCCAAGGCCGGGGCTTCGTCTTCCATCTGGCGGGCGTCGTCCAGGCGGTCGATGAACGGGCCTTCGAAGAGGTGAACGTCGAAGGCACGCGGCGTCTCGTCAGGGCCTGCCTCGAACAGGCCCCCGCGCTCAAAAGGTTCGTCTTCGTCTCCAGCATCGCCGCGGCCGGGCCGGGGCCGTCCGAAGAGCCGGTTGCCGAAAGCGCCGAGCCGAGGCCCGTATCGGCCTACGGCCGGAGCAAACTGGCCGCCGAGCGCGTCGTCCTCGAAGCCGCCGCGACTCTTCCCGTGACGATCATCAGGCCGCCGAACGTGCTCGGCCCGGGCTCGAAAGAGCTCGAGGCCGCCGTCAAGCTCGTCCGCCGGCGGCTGCTGCCTTCGCTCGGCGACGAGCGGCCCCGGACGAGCCTTATCGACGTCGACGACCTGGTCGAGGCCCTCATCCTGGCCGCGGAAAGCCCGGCGGGCGTCGGTCGGGTCTTCTTCGTCACCGACGGCCGGGCCTATGCCTGGAACGAGATCACCCGCTGCATCGCGGAGGAACTCGGGGTCAAAGGACCGATGATACGGATACCTTATCGGCTCCAGCTCCTCGCGGCCGGCCTGGAGGAAAGAGCCGCCCGCAGGTCAGGACGCGTTCCGAGGCTGACCCGCGAGCTCGTCCGCGCCGGTCACGATTATTTCTGGATATACGACGGCTCGGCCGCCCGTCGCGACCTGGGCTTCAGTCCCGCGCACGGGCTGCGCGACTCCGTGCGCCGGGCCCTGCACGAAGCCGACCACATCGTCAGCGGCACGGGGGAAATCGAGGGGACCTGATGGAATCGAAGCCTGTCACGATATTCGGCCTGCCCGTCCGGCTGACCGACGTGGTGACGCTCGGCGGGCTGCTCATGCTGACGATGCCGGCCGCGCTCTTCAGCGGACGCACGGAAGACCCGGCGTCGGTTATCGCCGTGAACCTGGTTCTGAGCTTTATTTATGCCGGTTCGCTCCTCTTGCTTAAAAGCGCCAAGCCCAGACTCCTGCGCTTTCTCGTCCGGACCGCAGTCGTCCAGTTCACCTTCATGCAGGTTTACGTGACGGGCCTGAGGCTCCAGGGGCTTCTTTCAGGCTGGCACGATGAAAGCGTCCTGGCCTGGGAAAAGGCCGTCTTCGGCCTGCAGCCTCTCCTGCGGCTGGAACGTTTCCATTATCCCTGGCTCAGCGAATGGATGTTTTTCGTCTACGTCTTCTATGTCGCCATCTACCCCATCCTGGCCGCCGTCATCTACTTCAAGCATGGCGAGGACGCCAACGAGGCCTACCTGACGCGGCTCGGCCTGGTCAACCTGGCCTGCGCCCTGGGCTTCATCGTCTATCCCGTGGCCGGGCCGATGCACTGGGAGAGGGTCCATGTCCTGCTCGTCAAGCCCTTCCACCCCAGCTTTTTCGCCGGGCTCGCGGAATACATCAGGACGCACATCCACCGGCCGGGCGGCACCATCCCCAGCCCGCACGCCGCCGTGGCCACCGTGATGTGGTTCATGTCCTTCAAGTACTCCCGCCGGCTGTTCTGGCTGCTCGCGCCCGTCATCCTCTCGCTCTACGTGTCGACGGTTTACGGGCGCTTCCACTACGTCTCGGACACCGTCATCGGCGTCGCCGTCGCCGTCGTCGCGCTCATGGCCGCGCCCTCCGTCCAAAAGGCCTGGAACCGCCTGGCCGCTGGCCGTTCGTCTTGACCGCGGGCGGCCCGTTGGATATCATCGGGCCTGACGCCGAGGGAATCACCGACATACCGGCCATGAACATACTCATCACGGGCGCCAACGGCTTCATCGGCTGCAACCTCTGCCGTCATTTCCTGGGCCGCGGCCACCGGGTTTACGCTTTCGTCAGGCCGACCTCCGACCTGCGCTTCCTGGAAGGGCTCGGCGTGGAGATCATCACCGGCGACCTGGCCGACGCGTGGAGCATCGCCATTCCCGACGATGTCGAAGCCGTCGTGCACGCCGCCGCGGTCGTGTCGGACATGGCCCGCGACGAGGAATGCGACCGGAACATCTACCAGGCCACCGTCAACTTGGTCCGCCGGCTCCAGGAGAAGCGGCCGCCCGTCCGCCGCTTCATCTACGTCTCGACGGCTCTCGTGCTGGGCCTGGAGGGCACGGGCATCTCCGAGGAGCGTCCCGGCCGCAACCTCCGTCACCTGCCCTATACAAAGCACAAGATGCGCGCCGAGCGGTTCGTGCTCGCGGAACAGCTGGAGCGGGGTTTCCCCGCGGTCATACTCAGGCCGGGAGACGTCTACGGGCCCTACGACCGCACGACCTGCGCCCAGATCCTCAGGGGCTGCGAGAAGGGCGTGCCGCTCATAGTCGGGAGCGGCCGCCGGCGGTTCGCCTACTGCTGGGTGGGCAACCTCTGCCGGGCCGCGGAGCTCGCTTTGGAAAAGCCGGGCGTCGCGGGCCGGGCCTATACCGTGACCAACGGCGCCGTCCCGACCTGGCGGGAGTTCTTCACCGCCCTGCAGGCCGGGCTGGGCAGGCGGCAGCGCGTCTATGTGCCGGTCTGGTTCGCCTTCACGCTGGCGGCCCTGACGCAGGCCGCCGCGAAGATCATCCCCGGCCTCAAACCTTCCCTGAGCCATTACAGGATACGCCGGATCACGACCGAGACGACCTTCGACATATCCCGGACCGTGGCCGAGCTGGGCTACGAGCCTGACGACGACTACCGGTCCCAGGCCGCGGAAATAGTCCGCTGGTACCTGGAGGAGAAAGAGCGTGGCCGCCTGGCTTGAACGGGCCGCGGGGCCGGCCGGCCTGCCTTTCGCCCTCATCTACCTGGAGCTCGCGGCGGCCATGACCCTGCTCGTGACCGTCCTCCATTTCCGGAGCCTCGGCCGCAAAACGGACGACCTCCGGGCCGTCAGGCTCTATTTCCTCTTCTTTTTCGGCCTGATGCTCGCCGGACCCGGCCTCATCGCCCTGGCCGCAGCGCCGGACCCGGCCGCCTTGCTGCGCTCCTTCGGCTGGACCTTCGGCCGGGCGCGGCTGGGGGCGATACTGACGCTCGCCGGGCTGGCGCCGGCGATACTTTCCGGCTTCATCGGCTCCCGCGACCCGGAAATGCAGAAGATGTATCCTTTCGCCAAAGGCGCGCTGGCCGGCTTCCGAACCTTCGCCGGCTACGAGGCCTGCTATCTTTTTCTCTATTATCTGCCGTGGGAGTCCGTCTTCCGCGGCGCGCTGTTCCTGCCGCTCGTGCCGGCGGTCGGGCTCATACCGGCCCTGGCCTTGCAGACCACGATCTCGACGCTGCTGCACATCGGACATCCCAAAACCGAGGTCTTCGCCGCCGCCGGAGCCGGGCTCGTCTTCGGGCTCGTCGCCTATGCCACGGGCTCTTTCTTCTACACTTTCGTGCTGCACGCGGCGACGGGCATCGCCACCGACACTTTCATTTTCCTGCGCCGCGGGGCGAGGTCCGCTTGAAGATACTGGTGACGGGCGCGACCGGTTTCGTCGGCTCCGTTCTCATGCCTGAGCTCGTGGCGCGATACGGCGCGGACTCCGTTTCGGCCTTCGTCCTGCCCGGCGACGCCATTCCCGCGACCTGGCGGGGAGCGGCGGTCCGGGTCATGCGCGGCGACATCTCGGACGCCGCCGCGGTCAGGGCCGCGGTGACGGGGCACAGCCGCGTCGTCCATCTGGCCGGCTTCATCTCCTACTGGAAAGGCGACGAGGAGAATCTGCGCCGCGTCAACGAGGACGGCGCCCGGGCGGTGGTCGAGGCCTCGCTCGCGTCCGGCGTCGAAAGGCTCATCCATGTTTCATCGGTCGGCGCGATCGGCTTCCACCGGGACGGGACGCCCGCCGACGAGACGACGCCCTTCAACTGGCCCGAGGACATCCTGTACATGGTTTCCAAGCGCCGGGGACAGGACATCGTCGAGGCGGCCGCGCGCGGCCGCGGGCTGCGGGCGGTCATCCTCAACCCGGCCTCGATCATGGGACCGGGCGACCATAACCCTTCGACCCCGCACAACGAGCTCTACCGCAGGATATGCCGCGGCCGTCTGTTCGGCTCCTTCGCCGGCGGCCTGGCCATAGTCGACGTCCGCGACCTCGCCGCCGTCATCCTCAAGGCGCTCGAGGGCCGGGGCCGCGACGGCGCCTGCTACCTCATCGTCGGCGCCAACCTGCCCTACCGCGAGGTCATCAGGAAGATAAGCCGCTGTTGCGGCCGCCGGGCCTGGCCCGTCCCCATACCGGCCCCGCTGCTCGCGGCCGCCGGCGCCCTGCTCGAATGGGCCAGCCGCAGGACGGGCCGCCGTCCCCTGCTCACGGCCGCCTACGGACGCTTGAGCGGCTGGAGGGCCTACTACGACAACACCAGGAGCCGCGAGGATTTCGGCCATGAATACATCGACCCGGACAGGACCATAATGGACGGCTGGCTTTATTTCCGCGAGAATTTCTGCGGAAAATGACGCCGGCGTCGCTTTGTCTTCGGGCGGGGACGCATTCGGCGCGCGGCGCGCCCGAGCCGACCCCCGCCGAAAAGGAGGCTGTGATGCGAAGGACGTTTATCAGACGAATGGCTGCCTTTACCGCCGGCCTGTTCGCTGTCGCGCTCGCGGTCGCGCCGGCCGCTCCCGCCGCCGCGGAGCCGCCGGCCGCCAAGAAAACCCTGGCCGATGCCCCGGCCGTCGCCTCGGCGGTCAAGCTCCTGGAAAGCTGGATAGCTTCCCGCATGGAGTACGACCGGCTGCCCGGCCTGTCGATCGCCATAGTGTATGACCAGAAGCTGGTCTATTCCCGTGGCTTCGGCTGGGCCGACCACGAGGCCGGGATCCCGGCCGGCCCGAGAACGCTCTACCGGGCGGCCTCGATCACCAAGCTCTTCACGGCTACGGCCCTGCTCCGATTGCGCGACGCCGGCCGCCTGCGCCTCGACGACCCCGTCTCCAAGTATCTGCCCTGGTTCAAGATACAGAGCCCTTTCCCCGGCCGGCAGGAGATCACCGTCTGGAACCTGTTGACGCACACGTCGGGGCTGCCGGGAGAGGCCGCTTTCCCCTATTGGACCGACCATGTCTTCCCCAGCCGCGAGGAAATCATCAAGGCCTTGCCCGGCCAGCAGCTCGTCTTCCGGCCCGAGACGCGCTACAAGTATTCCAACCTGGGCCTGGCCCTGGCCGGCGAGGTCGTCACGGCCGCGTCGGGCGAGCCCTACACGGAATACGTGCGGGAGCACGTCCTCGAGCCGCTCGGCATGCGCGACAGCTCCGTCGCGCTCCCCGAGGAGAGGATGAAGAAGCTCGCGCGCGGCTACAGCCGCCTGCTCCCCGACGGCACGCGGACCGTCCTGCCGGTCGCGGACTACAAGGGCATGACGCCGGCCGCCAATTTGACCACGACCGTCGAGGACCTGGCCCGCTTCATGATGCTCCAGTTCCGCGACGGCGAGGCCGGCGGCTCCCAGGTTCTTTCTGGCAGGACCCTGCGCGAGATGCAGCGCGTCCACTGGGTCTTCCCGAGCTGGACCGGCGGCCGCGGCCTGGGCTTCATCATCCGGCGCTCGGAGGGCAGGACCGTCGTCGGCCACGGCGGCTGGGTGGGCGGCTTCCGTAGCCAGCTCGGCTTCGTTCCGGAGGACAAGGTCGGGGTCGTGGTCATGATCAACGCGGACGACGGCACGCCCAACCTCTTCCTCGAGCGGGCCTTGGACATCGTCGGCAAAGCCTTGGTTGACGCGGCCCGGCCGGCCAAACCGGCGGCCGGGACGGACCCGGCATGGAAGCGCTACGTCGGCCTCTACACCGACACGACCTTCTGGGAGACCGAGGTCCTCATTCTCGACGGACGCCTGGTCATGTACGGTCACGCCTACCCGCCGGAGGACGACCCGCGGAGCACGCTCATCGAGCTGGAACCGGTCTCGAAGCACGTCTTCCGCAGCGGCGGCCCGAACGGCGACGGCGAGCCGGTGCGCTTCGAACTGGGACCTGACGGAAAAGTGGTCCGCGTCAAGGTCGGCGAGAACTATCTCTATCCCAAGAAGTGAGAGGCCGCGCGTTCAATCGGGCCCGTAGAAGCGGGGTCGAAGCTCGTCCTCGGGGATGAAGCGGAGAGCCTGACGGTAGACGGCCTGGACGGTCCCCGGCGCGAGCTCTCGGTGCAAGGGGACCGTGAGGACCTGAGGCGGACAGCCCGCGGCCTCGCGTCTGAGCTTGGCATGGCTCCCCCTTACCGAAACGACGCAAAACCCGAACTCCTGGAGAATCTTGATTATCTGCCGGGACGAGAGGCGTTTAAGCTTCGCCATCGCCGGGCGGGCTTTCCTCGTAGATCAGAACGATCCGGGGTGAGGCCGACAAACCGAAGTCAGCGGGGTTCTCGCCTTCGAGGTGGAGACGGACGGCGTCCCGGATGTTCCTGATGAGCTCGTCGAGCGACCGCGCCTGCGTGACGAGCGCCAGCTCCAGTCCTTCGGCGACGAAATGTCCGGCCGAGCGATGCGCTACTATGTGGACTGTGTCCCGGCCGCGGCCGAGGGCAGCGTAGGTCGAGGGGGTTTCCGCGACCCGCCCCGGGCGCTCCTCGCCGACATCGTAGGGCGCCAGGATCAGGTACTCGCCCCGCCGAATGCGCTTGAAATAATCCCACTTATGAGGATGGTTCTTCGGCGCGTTGACGCAGCACCGACTGACGATGTGGGTGCGGACGGTGCTCGGGTTCAAATGAGGCAGGGTATGGACGACGTCGGAGACCCGGAAGGTCTTTTCCGCCCTCTCTCGGCAGATCCGCCTGGCCGTAGCCAGGACTTCCTCGTGGACGGCCATGTTTCGCCTCCTCGAGGGAATGATAACAGTTGACAATATTGTTTGTCAAGTTGTTATTCGGTCCGCTTCGGCTCTTTCATTAAAATCGCTTCCCGAATCGCATAACGGAACGTCAGAAAGGTCAGCGCCGAAAAACCTGTACTCACGCATCGCGGGTGGGCCGCCTAACGGTCTGTTCTTGGTCGGCAAAAAAACCGCCGAGAGCAGGGCTCGGAGAGAAGGGTTACAGCAGTCTCACTGGCCGCCGGTCGCGAGCTGAACGTCCACCCAGAAGGAATGCTTCTTGGCCCTTTTGTCGGGCCGGTAGTCCGACGGGCCTTCCCTGACGTCCACGCGCTCGTCCCCTTCGTTGAGGGCGGACTCCATGGAACCGGCCCTGGCCCCCGCCTGGGTGCTCTGCTCGGCCCGCCTGGCCATCTGAGCCGCGATCATCTCCCGGGTCATGCCGCCCCACTCGAAGCCGAGGGTTATTTTCTGGCCCGGCTGGGCGCCGATCCCGGACGGGTGGTTGACCCGGCTGAGCGGGATGCGGAACTCGAAGACGACCGCCCGCTCCTTCGGCGCGAACCTGAAGGCCGGCTTCTCGGTCTTGGCCGAGGGGTCCTTGGGCGAGGGCAGCTTCCTCTTGTTGATCGTGTCCGCCATGAAGACGATGTAGGAAGGGTTCTTGCGCATCTCGGCCTTCTGCTGGTCGGTCAGCACTTCGCCGTCTTTTTCGAGCGACTTGATGAGCTCATTGGCGCTGAGGTCCTTCCGGACGAAATGGACTCCCAGGTCCTTGCTCCTCTTGCCGTCGAGCGTGTAATAGATGTGCATGCCGGTGGCGTCGACGGTGCTCCGCGCGGCCGGGTCGCTGAAGAAGAACATCAGGTAGAGGTTCCGGCCGTCGTTCTTGACGGCGTACTGGGCGCCCGAGACCGGGTCCTTGAGGAGCTGGACGTCCTGCCAGTCGGCGTCCCGGCCGTCGATCGCAGGCGGCGCCGCCGCCCAGGCGCTGGCCACCGGCCCCTCCTGCGCGAGAAGAGGCAGGCCGGCCAGGAAGAGAACCAGGGACAAACAGGTGATCAAGGCTCTTTTGCCTGTCATTTTCCCCTCCGCTCCATGATGATTCCGGACTCATTCATCCAATATATTATACAACAAACCCGGAGGCCCGCGCCAAGCCGAGCGCCGAAAGCTCTGGCCAACCGCCTCAAGGCATCAGGCCGTTCTCTACCATCCACTCGTCATTGAGAACAGTGCTCAGGTATCTGAAAGCGCTGTCGGGGAAAATGGTGACGATGCGCGCCGGCCTGTCGATCTCTTCGGCGATCCTGAGCGAGGCGTACAGGGCAGCTCCGGAAGATGCCCCGGCCAAGATGCCCTCTTCCCTGATGAGCCTTCTGCAGGTCAGGAAGGCGTCCCGGTCGGAAACCTGGATCACATCGTCCACCACCGAAAAATCAGCGCAGCCTATGATGAATTCATCGCCCAGACCCTCCATCAGATACGGTGTCGGGGTCACTCGCTCGCCCGTGCGGAAATAATCGTAGAACACTGAGCCGACCGGGTCGACGGCGATTATTTTTATCCCGGGGTCCTTTTCCTTCAAGAACCTGCCGGCGCCGCCGATGGTCCCCCCGGTCCCCATGCCGGCGACGAGATAATCGATACGGCCTTCCATCTGCTCCCATATCTCGGGGCCGGTCGTCAGATAATGGGCCTCATTGTTTTCCCGGTTATTATGCTGGTCGGGGAAATAGCTTCCCGGGATCCCGGCGGCCAGGCGGGGAGTAATGTTGTTATAGGAGTCGGGAGACTCGGGAGGCAAGGAGCTCGCGACCTTGATGACCTGCGCCCCCATGGCCTCCAGCATGTTTATCTTTTCTTTGGCTATCCTGTCGCGGACCACCACTTTTAGCGAAAACCCGAGCTGAACGGCGACCAGGGCGAGGCCCATGGCCATGTTGCCGGAGGAATTCTCGATGATGACCTCGCCCGGCCGGGTCCGGCCTTCGGCCACGGCCTTGGCTATCATATGATGCGCGGCCCTGTCCTTCACGCTGCCGGTCGGGTTGAAGAACTCCAACTTCGCGTAAATCTCGGCCTTCAGACCGTAGGTCACCCTGTTCAGGAGAACGACCGGGGTTTGCCCGATAAGCTCGAGGATATTTCCATAGACTCCGGTGTTCCTATTCATGACGGCAAGTCCGGGGAAAGCGCGTGTTCCATGCGTCGTATTCTCATCTCAGCCTTTCACAAGGGATCGGATGGATCGGATAAATAGCGTGGTCGCCGGCCCAGCGCGCCGGCCGAGCCGCGGCCTTAGCGGGCCATGACGCGGGCGGCTTCCTCCACGGCCGAGGCCGCGTCCGGCGCGTAGCCGTTGGCCCCGACCTGGCGGGCGAAGTCGGCCGTCACCGGGGCGCCGCCGATTATGACCGGCACGTCGAGGCCGGCCGACTTGACCGCCTCGACGACGCCCTTCATCTGGACCATGGTCGTGGTCAGCAGGGCCGACAGGCCGATGAGGCCGGCCCTTTCGGAGCGGGCCGCCTCGACGAACCTGTCCGCCGCGACGTCGACGCCGAGGTCGACGACCTTGTAGCCGTTGCCGCGCAGCATCATGGCCACCAGGTTCTTGCCGATGTCGTGAAGGTCGCCCTTGACCGTGCCGATGACCACGACGCCCCGAGGCTGCACGTTCTCCCTGACGAGATGGGGCTCGAGAAGGGCCAGGCCGGCGTTCATGGCCCGGGCCGCGACCAGGACCTCCGGGATGAAGATCTCGCAGCTCTTGAACAGCTCCCCTACCCTGGCCATGCCCTTGATGAGGGCGTCGTCGAGGATGCGGGAGGCTGTCAGGCCCGAGGCCAAGGCCTCGGCGACCAGCCTTTCGACCGTTTCCTTCTCGCCGGCGATGAGGGCTTGTTCGATCCTGTCGAGCATGTCCGTCTCTCTTTCTCTGCTTAAAATTGCACATAATATGGCAACAAAGACCGCGCTTTGTCAACAGGTCGACGGCTTCATGACGAACAGCAGCGACTTTTTTTTAAGAAAAGCGTGGGAAAGCGCCGCACGGGCCATTCGCGGACCCAGGTTGAAGGGTTTCCTGTGCGGGAGGCGTTTCCTGTAGAATAGCGGCGCGAGGAAATCGTAATCCCGGGTCAATGATCGACCCGTAACCGCAAGGAGCAGCGCGTGAAGCCGAAATGGGCGGCGGCCTTCGACATGGACGGCGTGATCGTCGACAACAGGGAGTTCCACTTCCGCGCCTGGCTCGCCTTCACGGAGAAGCACGGCCTGGAGTTCGAAGAGGAGCGCTTCAAGAACAACCTCTTCGGCCGGACCAACCGGGAAATCTTGGAGGGGCTTTTCGGCCGCAGGCTGTCCGAGACCGCGGTCAGAGTCATGGCCGACGAGAAGGAGGCGCTCTACCGCCGGCTCTACGAGAGTCATGTCCGGCCGACGGCCGGCCTGGAAGGCCTGCTCCGGGAGATGGCCGCAGGGGGCGTCCCGGCCGCGGTCTGCACGGCCGCGCCGCGCGTCAACCTCGATTTCGTGCTCGACCGCTCCGGTCTCCGGCCTTATTTCAGCGTCCTCGTGGACGAGAGCCTCGTCGCCAGGGGCAAGCCGGCGCCCGACCTTTACCTCAAGGCGGCCGAACTCCTCGGCCTCCCGGCTTCCCGATGCGTCGCGTTCGAGGACTCCCTGCCCGGCGTCGCCTCCGCCCGGGCCGCCGGCATGAAAGTGGTGGCCCTGACTACCACTCACGCCCCGGACGAGCTCGCCGGCGCGGACCTCGTCGTCCCTGACTTCACCGGTCTCACGCTGCGTCGGCTCGAGGCCCTGCTGGGCGTCGAGGATTGAAGGCCCGTCCGTGTTTGTGCTAACCTTGGCCCGCAATGACCCAAGGTTAAAGGAAGGAGCGCGGCCGATGAAAAAGGGCTTGTTCTGGTTCCTGGCGGTGGTCATCACTCTCGGCACCGCCGTCTATCAGCGGATGACCGGACCCACCTATCCGGTCAGGGGCAAGACCGTCATCGACGGCACCGCCCTGAGCTACAAGCTGCCCCGCAGCGCGGAAAACAGCCGCGACGCCGAAGTGCGGGTCAAGGCTCCCGGGAACTTCCAGGGTTACCTCACCTACCGACGTTTCAAGACCCAGGACCCCTGGGCCGTCGTCCCTCTGGCCCGCGACGGCGAGGACCTGGTCGCCCGACTGCCGAAACAGCCCGCGGCCGGCAAGCTCGCTTACAGGCTGCTGCTCAGGGGGGCTGGCGGCCCTGTCTCACTCACAGGAGAAAGGCAGGTCGTCCTGCGCTTCAAGAACCCCGTCTCGACCTGGCTGCTCGTCCCGCACGTCATAGTCCTTTTCGCCGGCATGCTGTTCGCGGTGGCCTCGGGCCTGGCCGCAATCGATAAGAAAAGGAATCCGCGCCGGTTCGTCGTCTGGACTCTGGCCCTTCTCTTCCTCGGCGGCTTCATCTTCGGCCCGCTCATCCAGAAGCAGGCCTTCGGCATGTTCTGGAGCGGCTTCCCGGTGGGCAAGGACCTCACCGACACCAAGACCCTGGTCTCGTTCCTGTTCTGGGTCGCGGCCTGGGTCGCAGGCCGCAAGGGGAAGCCGGCCAGAGGGGTCGTCCTGGCCGCCTCCGTCCTGACGTTGATAAGCTACTTCATACCGCACAGCGTCCTGGGCTCGGAGCTCGACTACGCCAGGTTCAAGGGCTGAGCCCGCGGCCGCCAAGGCCTAAGCCCGGCTCACTTGAGCTTGAAATTGACCGTCACCGTAAATACCGCCGGCGCCGCCCTGCCGTCGACGATGAAAGGCGCATAAACCCACTGCTTGACCGCGTCAATGGCCGCCTGGTCGAGGAGCGGGACCGAGCGCAGGACGATGGCGTCCTCGACCGTGCCGTCGGCACGGGCACGGACCGCCAAGATGACCGTGCCCTCCACGCCGGCCAGCCGGGCCGTTTCAGGATAGACCGGCTCGACCTTCTTCAGCAGGTCCGGCGGCTTGAGTTCGCCCTGGACCCTGACGGCGCCCTGGTCCAGCTTCGCCAAGGCCTCGGCCGTCCCCCCGCCGCGGGGGATGAAATTGACCGTGACTGTCATGACCGCCTTGCGGGCCAGACCGTCCAGGATCAAGGGCTCGTAGAGCCACTGTTTCACGGCGGCGAGAGCCGCCTCGTTCAGGCCGGGGACCGGCCTCAGGACGAGCGCGTCCTCGACAGCGCCCTTCTCATCGACGCGGATCATGAGAATGACGACCCCGCCGCCGGACTGCCCGGGGGGATAGACGGGCTCGACCTTCTTTATGAGCCGCGGCGGTTTTATCTTGCCCTCCACCCTGACAGCTCCCTTCTCGAATTCACGGAGCTCCTCCTGCGTCGGGGCCGCGGCAGGCGGCACGGACGGCCGGGCGGGAGCTGAAGGAATAGCGGCGGCAGTCGGCGCGGCGGAAAGCTGGGGCGTGACGACTCCGGCCGCCGGCGTGGCCGCGGTCGGCCTGACCACGACAGTCACGGCGGCGGGAACTTCCGGCCACCCCTCGGCTTTTCCCGCGACTCTGCCTTCAACCGCGCCCGCGACTTTTCCCTCCACGCCTCCGGAGACGCCGCCGACGACGCCTCCGACGACACCGCCTTCAACCCCCCCGACCCTTCCCTGCCTCTTTTCATCGAGCCTGAAGGCCACTGTGACAGTTGTCTTCATTCTCTGCGGTTTGCCGTCGATCACGACCGGTTCGTAGATCCACTGGCGGACGGCTTCGATAGCCGCCTGGTCCAGCAGCGGGACGCTTTTCAGGACCCGGACCGCGCTCACCTTGCCGTGCTCGTCGACCTCCGATTCCAGGATGACGGTGCCCTCCACCCCCGCGAGGCGGGCCGGCTCGGGATAAACGGGGTCGATGCGCTTGATCGGACGGGGAGGCTGGGTCACCTCCAGCGCGCCGCCCGTCCCCAGCGTGCCTTGGGCGACGAGCCCGGCGATATCGGCCGGGCCGGCGGCCGCGGCCGGGGCCGGCCTCACGACTCTCAGGGCGATGAAGTAGGGCCGGCCCGCGCCGTCCTCGAAGCCGAAGACGGCCGCGTTCTTTTCCGGGAGGCTGAACTCGGTGTCGAGCAGGGAACTTCTGTCCCGGGCAGTCTCACCTGCCGCTGCCGCCGTGGCACCGCCCAAGGCGGCCGGCTGCTCGATGACCTCGACCCGGAAGCGGCCAGGCTGCCTCTCCCGGCCGAACGAGAGGACCACGGCGTATTCCCGGCCGTCGATCCTGAAGCTATGGACGCCTTTCCCCGGCCGGCCTGTCCCTACGTCGAGAAGCGCCTCTGTGACGAGGCCGACGCTCTTGAGGTTGAATATCCTCTTGACCTGTTCGAACAGGGCCTGCTCTTCGCTGTTCTCGAAAGCCGAATAATGGACGTATCGGAGGTAGGAGGCCGTCACCGCCCTGGAAGCTGGAACGGTCCCTTCCCGCGCGCCCTCGAGCACGCGCAGCTTCATTACAAACGAGGCCGCCGGAGCTTTCTGGGTCTCGACGGCCTCTTCCGCGGCGCAGGGCCGGACGGCCGTCACTGCTTGAAGAAGCAGCCAGGCCGCTGCGGCCGCCCAAACGATATTACGTTTTTTCATATCAACCTCCATTTCAAGGGTTCTTTTCGGCCCAGACGAAGATGGTGTCGGACCCGCGCGGCTGGTAGATATAGGCCGTGGCGGGCGCGCCCCGCACCTTGACCCGGTCGATCTCGAAGCGCTCGGCCGGCGCGGTCGTTCCCGGCCCGGCCTGACGCCAAAGCCAGAGGCCGGCCGATATGATGACGACAGCGGCGGCGGCGGTCAGGGCCCAGGCGCGCAAGCCGGCCGGACGGGCCGCGGGCCGTGGGGCGGGTTGCGCGGCTCCTCCCGCGGCGCCGATCGCGGCCCCTATGATCCTCTCCCGCAGCGACTCGCTGAGTGCGGCCGCACCCTCCCCCGTCAGCAGACCACGGGCCTCATCTCTTCCGACGAGCCGCGCCCGGCAGGACGGGCACTTTTCGCAGTGGGCCGCGACAACGGCGTCCAGCAGGCCTCCGGGAAATCCGGACAGGAAATCAATAAGCAGGCACGATCTCATGGTCTTTCTCCAGCAGACGCTTGACCTTTTTCCTGGCCCGGAAGAGATGGACGCGGACCGTGGCGGGCGAGCAGCCGATCGCGGCCGCGATCTCCTCCGGCTTCATTTCCTCGACCGCCCAGAGCTCGAGCACGGCCCGCTCCCTCGGAGACAGGCCCTCGAGGAGCCGGGACGGCAGGACGCTCGAGGCCTCGCCTCGGCCTGATCCGGCGGGGGCGGGCGGGTCCTGGCTCAGCGTCCCCCCGACGAACGCCAGCCGCCTTCTTTTCTTGCGGGCCAGGTCCAGGGACTTGCGGCAGGCGACCGTGACCAGCCAGGCCCGGAAATCGCGCGAGCCGTCGTATCTGCCCAGGTTGTGGAAGACCTTGAGGAAGGTTTCCTGACAGGCGTCCTCGGCGTCCTGCCTGTCCCCGAGGATGTTGAGGGCCACGCTCATCACCAGGCCTCCGTAGAGCTCCACCAACCGGCGGAAACTCGCGGGCGCTCCCGCGAGACAGCCCTGGATCAATTCTTGTTCGTCCATCGAGAGCTTCGTCCGCGCTCCGTAGGGAATACGCTCCGCCGGGAAAGGATGTTTAGGCCGGGACGGAGCCGGCTCATTTCTTTTCCAAGGACCGGAGCAGCTCGGCGGCCTTGTCCTTGAGGGCGGGATGGGCGGCGGCCTTCTCGGCCAGGGCGAGGGCCTTCTGGCCGCGCTCGCCGTGGTTGACGAGCATGGCGGCGGCGTCGTAATGGGCGGTGGCGGCGCTGAGCCGGGCTTTCTCGAGCTGGGCTTCTTTGCGCCGCGCCAGCGCTTCCTTGCGGCCGGGCTCGAGCGGCGACCCGCTGATCTCGGCCAGCTTCGCTTCCAGCGCCGCGGCCGTCCGGTTGAATATGTCTCCGGCCCGCTCATAGAACCCGGCGGCTTCGGCGAAACGGCCCTGCCTGGCCCGGATGTTCCCGAGGCCGAAGAGCGCGGTGGGGTTGGCCGGGTTGTGAACGAGCGACTCGTTGAAATCCCGGTCGGCCTTCCCGTCGTCTCCCGCTTCGTAGGCCAGCCTTCCGGAAAGCGAAAAGACCTCCGAGTCGGTGGGCAAGCGCTTCTTGGCTTCCTCGATGTTGCGGACGGCCTCCTCGTTCTCGCCGAGCTCGTGCAGGTTCCAGGCGGTCCAGTAATGGCTCTCGCCGATGAGCCAGTAGCCGAGCTCCATTATCCTCTCGAGCGGGGCGAGCGCTTCCCGGTGGCGGCCGAGATAGCCCAGGCTGACGGCCTTGCCGAGGAGGGCGTCGCGGTAGTCGGGCTCGACTTCCAGGGCGCGGTCGTAGAAGGCCACGCTCTTCTCGAACTCCTCGGTGGCGAAATAGATGCCGCCCAGAAGGAGCGGGACCTGGGGCGAGTCGGGAAGGACGGTCAGGGCCTCGAGGAAGTGGCCCTCGGCCTCGAGCAGAGCTCCGCGGGCCAGGGCGGCCTCGCCCAGGAAATAGCGGACCTCGACGAGGTGCGGGTGGCGGGCCAGGAGCGCCTTGAACCCCTGCTCGTCTCCGGAACAGACGGCCGCCTGGTATTGTATGAGGAGCGAGTCGGGATAGAGGGCCTGTAGGTCCTGCGGGGCGGCCTGGCCCTTGAAATGGCAGTGCCTGGCGAGGACGACCAGGGCGGCGAAGGCCTGGCGTGGAGCCCGGCCGCTGAGCTCCTCCAGGGCCGCCGTGAGCTTCTTGGCGAGCTCGAAGTCCCAGAACCTGGTCTCGATGTCCTGGATGACGCCCTTGGTCCTGGGCGGTATGGAAGCGACGGCCAGATAGTAGGACTCCAGGCCGGCCAACGACGGATTCTCGTCGAGCAGGGCCCGGGCCCGGTCGATAGAGCCGGCGCCTCGAAGGCCGAGCGACTTCTCACGCAAAGCCAGGAGCAGGCAGGCCTCGAGGTAGCGGCCGGCTACGCGCGGCCGCAGGCTCTTTTTCGCGTAGAGACGGCCGTAAAGCTCGACGGCCTTCTTGAACCCCGGGTAGCTGCCGCGGGCGACTTCGGACTCGGCTTGGGCGGCCAGGATGTCGTCCTCGGCGAGGCGGGCCTCGACGACGCGGCCGGACCGGGCGGCGCAGGAAGCGAGGGTCAGGAGCGCGGCCGCGGCGAATGCGAGCGCCGGCAAAGCGGCGAGACAAACGCGCAAGGCCGCCCGACGACGCTCTGAACGGCTGGCGTCGCAGGCCCTTGCTTTGGGGCCGGCGTCGACCCCGTGGTCCCGCGTGGAGGCAGCTTCTCCCGCTCCCGCGGCCCGCGCGCCGCGGCCTTGGGGAGCCGGAAGCAAGCGCCACGCCCTGGCCATGACAACACTAATATAGGCCAACTCGAGCCGAATCAAAAGCCCGCGGCGCTCGGCGGTTCACAAAATACAATGCGCGAACCGCTTTACGGACGCGCGGATCGTTGCTTTTTGGGAATTTTCCGTGACCGGGCGCCGGCCCAAGAAGCAAGAGCGCTGGCTGGCGAGGCGCCAAGGTTTCAAGGAAAAGGAAGCGGGGCTAAGGAGGATCCCTCTCCAGCCAGCAAGTCCATTATAGATATCAATTCAAGCTCAAGTCAATAAAAAGGTTTCAGGGCCGCCCGGGGCTTTCTTTCAGGGAGTCAGGCGGCGCCAGTCACGCCGGCAGCGCCCGGCGCCGTCCCTGCGGGGCCGCGGGCTCGAAGCGCCGGAGACCCGGCAAGACTGGAAAAAATCGCCCCTCGGCTTGACAAACTGGCTGTTCGTTCCTATCATATATATAGGAATTGTAGGGAATCACCAGGGAGAAAGCCATGAGAGCCTCGAAATACATCGCGTTGGCGGCCGCCGTGCTCATCAGCGCCGCGGCCTGGAAGGGCGTCAACGCCCTGGCCGGGACGTCGGCGCGGCTTTTGAAACTTGTTCCCTCGGAAGGACAGACCATGAAACGAAAAGTGAACAAAAGCGACAAAGAGTGGCGCGAACTGCTTTCGCCGCAGCAGTACCACGTGCTCAGGGAACGCGGCACGGAAACGGCCTTCACCGGCCGTTACAACGATTTCTGGGAGGAGGGTGTTTACGTCTGCGCCGCCTGCGGCACGCCGCTGTTCTCCTCCAAGGCGAAATACGACCACGGGACCGGCTGGCCGAGCTTTTCCGAGGCCCTGGAAAAGGGCAACGTGGTCTTGAAAAAAGACAACCGCTACTTCCAGGAACGGGTCGAGGTGACCTGCGCCGTCTGCGGCTCCCATCTCGGCCACGTCTTCGACGACGGGCCCCCTCCGACAGGCATCCACTACTGCATCAATTCCGTCGCCATGAACTTCGTCCCGGCCGCTAAACAGGCCGCCAAGTCGGCGACGGAAAGCGCGGAGGCCGGGCCGGCGCTGGCCACTTTCGCCGCCGGCTGTTTCTGGGGCGTCGAACACAAGTTCTCAGAGATCCCCGGGGTCGTCTCCACGGCAGTCGGCTACACCGGCGGCAAGACACCCAACCCGACTTACGAACAGGTCTGCAGCGACAGGACCGGGCACGCCGAAGCGGTCCAGGTCGGTTTCGACCCGGCGGTGGTCTCCTACGAAGAGTTGGTGCGCCGCTTTTTCGCCATGCACGACCCGACCCAGGTCAACCGCCAGGGACCGGACCGCGGCAGCCAGTACCGCTCGGCCATCTTCTATCACGGCCCGGAGCAGCATGAGACGGCCCGCCGGGTGATGGAAGAGCTCAAGGCCTCCGGCAAATATAAGAAGCCCATCGCCACCGAGCTTGTCCCGGCCGGCGAATTCTACAGGGCCGAGGAATACCACCAGAAATATTACGAGAAGCACGGCCTGGTGTGCTATTAAGCCGGCCGAGCCTTTCGGGGGATTGACGGCTGAAAGCCGCTTTGGGGAAAAATTGGCACGAAAATTGTATCCCATTAGGTCAAGGCAAAGATCCCGGAGAGAAGGCCGGGAGCGGGAAATAGGTTTAAAATGAAAGGCTTTGAGCATAAAAAGCTTGACAGGACAGGCGAAAAAGGGTATAAGCCCCCCTTTAGCGCGGTCAGGCCCGTCCTCTCAGGAGTGCAACTTTCCAGCCCTCGTGGCCGTTATGCTTATGGTCTAAGAAGAGCGGGAACGGTAAGAAAATTTACATCGGCGCATAAATTAATTTACTGAATCTATCAACCCTATAAGAAAACTAGGCAACGGAGCATAAAATGTCCAAGCGACTGAAATACGAAGACGAAGAGCTGCTGAGGCTGCTGCCGGCGACGTCCGAGGAGCGCCTCTTCGAAGAAGAGGAATTCGCTTCTTTCGACACGCCGCTTGAGCCCGGGCTGCCGGCCGCCGGGCCGGGCAAGGCCGTCTCCCAGGGTTCGCCCCGGCTTCACTCGCCCGAGGACATGGAGCAGCCGACCGACCTGGTCAAGATCTACCTCAAGGAAATGGGCAGTTACCTGCTGCTCTCGCGCGACCAGGAGATAAACCTGGCCCAGCGGATGGAGCGCGGTGAAAAGCTCGTCCTCAAGGCGCTGTCGCGCACGCCTCTCATGCTGGAAGAGATATACGGTATCGAGAGCGCGCTCAAGGCCGGCATCGAGAACCTGCCCCGCCTGTTCAACGTCACCGAAGAGGAGATGTTCGACGGACAGGCCGAGAAGAAGCTGGCCGCCGCCCTGGGGACCATCGCCTCGATCAAGATAACGGCCGCCCGGCTGGAAAAGCTCAAACCGACCGCGCGCAACCGCTTCAAACGGGCCCGCCTGGTCCTGCGCATCCTGCAGCTCTCGAGAGAGCTCGACCTCAGGCCGGAGCAGAGGGACGCGATGATCCGTTCGGTCCGCAAGAGACTCAAGGAGCAGAGCGTGAAAGGACCGGCCGTCGCCCGGAAAGAGGTCAGGGCCATACTTCAGGCCGTCGACAGGGGCTACCGCACCCGGGAAAAAGCCAAGGACGACCTGGTCTCGGCCAACCTCAGGCTGGTTGTGTCCATCGCCAAGAAATACCAAGGCCGCGGGCTGCAGCTGCTGGACCTCATCCAGGAAGGCAACATCGGCCTGATGCGGGCCGCCGAGAAGTTCGACTACCGGCGCGGCCACAAGTTCTCGACCTACGCCACCTGGTGGATCCGCCAGTCCATCACCAGGGCCATAGCCGACCAGGGCCGGACCATCCGCATCCCGGTCCACCTGACCGAGACCATCCACCGCATGAAAAAACTCATGCAGGACACGGTCCAGAAGACCGGCAAGGCCGCGACGCCCGAGGAGCTGGCGGAAAAGATGAAACTGCCGGTCAACAAGGTCATGGAGATGCTCTTCAGCTCCCAGGACCCGGTTTCGGTCGAGACGCCGATCGGCGAGAACGGCGAGGGCTCGCTCGGCGACCTGCTCGAGGATAAGTCCTTCCCTTCCCCTCCCGACACGGTCATCCACATCAACCTCAGGGAGCAGATCGAAGCCGCGCTCAGGACTTTGCCGGAGCGCGAGACGCTGGTGCTGCGCATGAGGTACGGGCTGGGCGACGGACGGGAGTACACCCTGGAAGAGGTCGGCCAGTATTTCAACCTGACCCGCGAGCGCATCCGCCAGATCGAGCTCAAGGCCCTGAAAGCGCTTCAAGCCTCCGGGCCCGGCCAGAAGCTCAAATCCTTCTGAACAAGACCTCCGGAACGCGACCGGAACGCGGCGTTCCTGTCCCTGTGAGCGCTTGAAGAGGTTCTTTTCGCCCGCGCCGGCCGGGCGGTCCAAGTCTCATTTCGCCGGCTTCGGCCGCGACCTCAAATAAGCCAGCGCCTGCAGGGCGGCGACGCAGCCCTCGCCCGCGGCGGCCACGACTTGCAGCCCGCCGCAGGTGACGTCTCCGGCGGCGAAAACGCCCGGGATGTTGGTCCTCTGGAAGCGGTCGACGGCGACGCACTGCCTGTGGTCGAGCTCGATCCCGGCCTTGCTGAACAGCAGGCCGGTCGCCATCTCCCGGAACACGAACACGGCCGCGGCCTTGACCTCTTCCACCTTTCCCGCGCTTTCCAGCAGGACCTTCTCGACCCGGCGCTGGCCTACGATCTCCCTGACCCGGCCCTCGGCGACGACTTCGACGCCGGCGGCCTTCAACCCGTCCAGGGTGCTTTCATCAAGGGCGGCTTTCCTGTCCGGGACCCAGACCGGCCGGCAGCCCATCTGGGCCAGCAGGCGGATCTCCTCCAGGGCTTCCCCCGCGCCGCCGACCGCGATGACCGTCTGGCCGCGGAAAAGCGGCCCGTCGCAGGTGGCGCAGTAGCTCACGCCCTGGCCGACGAGCCTTTCCTCTCCCGGGATGAGGCGCTCCCTGGGCAGGGGCTTCCCGGTGGCCAGGATGACCGCCCCGGCCTCGATGAGCATGTCCTTGGTCGTCACGTATTTGGGGTCCAGGTCCAGGCCGAAGGCCAGGGCATCCTCGGCGATGATCTCGGCCCCGAACATGAGCGCGTGCCGCCGGAACTTCTCCAGCAGCTCGCGGCTCTCGATGGCGGGGAAGCCGGGGTAGTTCTCGATGGTGTAGGAAATGCCCAGCCTGGAAGCCGCCCGGCCTTCCAGTATGACCGTCTTCACGCCCGAACGCCCGCCGTAGAGCCCGGCCGTCAGGCCGGCCGGCCCCGCGCCGACTATGAGAATGTCCGTCTTCAGGTTCTTGATGTTCACAGCCATGAGCCCCACCTTTCTTTCTTAAGTTTTGGCACTCCTCTGAAAACGCCGCGGATCGAGCGGCGGCTGCCGGACGCGGACGATACCTTCCGGCGCGCGGCCGGACCTATTCCCCTCCCAGAGCCTCAGGCCCCGGCTCGGTCCGCGCCGGCCCCGCGGCCTCCATGGCCCGGGCTTCGGTGGTCACGAGCCTGTAACGGTCCGACAGGATCGTCCGCCGCCTGCCCCTCCTCCGCCTCCCGGCTGTCTCCTCGACGCCCGTGGCATCCCCGAAAAGCCCGACCTCGCGCTCCTCGGGGTCGCGTTTGAAGTATTCTTCGAAGCGGAAATCGCCGATCAGGCCCTGCCTGCGCAGCGACCTCAAGATGGTCCTGGTGCTGACCCCGAAATAACGCTTGAGGAAGAGTATGTCGTCGAAACTCAGGCCGCGGGGGCTGGAGTTCTTCTCGAGCAGGCTCCGGAGCTTCGAGGGCGGGACCAGGAAATGGGCGGCGAACTGCTGGGCGGACTGCTCCCGGGGCGGATAGAGCGATACGTATTCTTCCAGGACGACGTCGGAATTGTCCACGATCATCAGCGCGTCGCGGTCCCTGAGGTAATGGCCGTAGAGGTGGGCCGCGGCCAGCACCTCGATGCCCGGCGGCTCGGCCGAGTTGACCAGGCCGAAGGCCGCCGCCCTGGTCTCGTCGAAAACGAACACGCCCGCCACCCGGACCGCCTCCGGCAGGGGCCGCCGCATGAGGCGCAGGCCGTTGACCTCGACGAGTTGAAAGACGTCACGTATGGGTTCGTCCCCGAGCCCGAGCCGCTTTCTCTCCTCTTCGGCCATCCGCTCGGCCGATATATGCGAGTACTTCGGGGCCAGCCCCAGGCGCCGGCCGGTGGCCTCTTCAGCGGCCAAATAAGCGTCGGCCCAGCTTTTGAAACGAACGAGTTCCCGGCGCAGTCCGGAAGGGACCGCGGGGTCCTCGAACAGGGCCTTGAAACCCGGCTCCTTGCCGCTCAGGAAATAGGCCGCGTCCTTGTTGAGCGCGGAAACGATGCGCTGCAGGGTGGCGAAGCTCGGGATCCGCTTGCCGCTTTCGAGGAGGGAGATGTACTCGGAAGAGAGGCCGACGGCCCTGGCGAAAGCGCCCTGGCTGAGGTTGGCTTCTTCCCGGGCCTTCTTCAGCCTGGAACCGAGGAACGTTTTCATTGGCCGGCCTTTACGGGAATGCGGGCCAAAGATAACACGGAGTAAGCGGGGTGTCAATTCCCCTTTTCCCGTCCCCGGGAGCCGAAAACGTTTGACTTTCGGCGGCCGATAGGTAAATTATTAGCTGCGTAGCGCGACTGACAGGATATAAGGAAAACAGGGGCGACACACCATGGCCGAAGAGAACATACTCGAAGCCTTCGAGGGCGTGACCAAGACCTTCTGCAACTTCGTCTTCAACCAGGTTCAGGACGGCATGTTCTGCCTCAACCGTGACAGGAAGATAATCTTCTGGAACAAGGCCGCCGGCTTCATGACCGGTTTCCCGGCCGAGGAGGTCACGGGCCGGACCTGTTTCTCCGAGCCGGCCATCTACGTCAGCAAGGACGGCGGCCAGATGTGCGGAGAACACTGCCCGGCGCTGCTGACGCTCAAGGACGGCATCATCAGGTCCTACGAGGCCTACATCCTGCACAAGGAAGGGTTCCGTTTCCCGGTTTCCATGCGCATCGTGCCCGTCTTCAGGGAGGACGGCGAGATCATCGGCGTCGTGGAGACCTTCTCCAGCGCCGCCGCCAAGGTCACCCTGCCGCTCAAGCTCGCGGAGCTCGAGAAGATGGGCTTCATCGACACGGAGACGGGCATCGCCGACCGCCGCTATCTCGACATGACCCTGCAGACCCGGATCCAGGAACTCGAGACCTACGGCCTGAATTTCGGCATCATCCACATCGACCTGGACAACTTCGCCAAGGTCCAGGAGAAATACGGCCGCTTCAACGCCGCCAAGATCCTGCGCACGACGGCGCTCACCATCCACAAGAACATCCGCTACTTCGACATAGTCGGCCGCCTCGGCGCCGACGAGTTCCTGGTCATCCTCCTCAACGTCGACGAGACCCGGCTCGACATCGTGGCCAACAAGCTGCGCCTGCTCATCGCCGAGTCCTTCATCGTCACCGAGACCGGCATCCTCAGCTCCACGGCCTCCATGGGGGCCTGCGTCGCCGGCCGCTTCGACACGGCCGATGCCCTGGTCAAGCGCGCCGAGCAGCTCACCAAGCACAGCAAGTGGCTCGGCAAGAACCGGGTCAGCCTGAGCTTCACCGGCAAGGCCGCCGATTGAGGCGCAGACCTTTCCCCGGACGGTATCCGGGGAAAAGCCTTGGATGGAGGGGGTTAGGAGGTAGGTGACTTGGCCTTGACGTCCTGGACTTCGGCGGCCAGGGCGACACGGTTGCCGGCGCCTTCGAGCTTCAGCCGGACGGACTTGTCGCTGAAGACCCATTCCGAGGAATAGGCGACCAGCCCTTTGCTCAGGGAGTCGCCCACGTTGTTGTAGCCGTTGTTGTAAGCCGGGTCGTTGTTGACCACCCGGTCCGAGCGCGGCCGGCCGACCTTCTCGGTCAGGTAGGCCCGGAGCTTCTCGTAGTCCTCTATATAGCGCGACTTGTCGGTGTAATTCTCGAGCAATCGGTAGCGGGTCGAAAGCAGGCCTTCCGCGCCCAGGATGTACTCGACCTGCCAGGTCTTGTTCATGATCTCCCGCTTGTAGCGCAGGACCTCCAGGCCTCCGGCGCTCTCGGTCGAAAGCGGCTTGCCCTCGCGCTTGATGATGGTTTCCCTGCTCGCGCCCCATTCGATGTTCAGGAGCTCGCCCGATTCCGGCCTGATCTCGCGGGGATTAAGGATCTCGTCGTCGGAACTGATGTTTATCACCCTGAGCAGGGGGAAGAGCGGCCGGACGAGGGATTCGTGGACGTAGCCCGCGCGCGTCCTGCCCGTCCTTTGCGAAACGAAATAGACGTAATACCAGTAGAGGCGCGTTTTTTGGGTGCAGGCCAAAGACAGGATCGAGCCGGGGCCCAGGGTTTCCACGACCGGGCTGCGCTCGCTCGCTTCCAGGAATATGTTCGCCCTCTCGGCGACGACTTCCAGCTTCTTGCCGTCGGCCAGGCCGCGTCCGGCGAGCAGGAGCAGGCTGACCAGGACGGCCGGGAGTGCCGATGCCCTTGAAGCCTTGCCTCTTGCCATTTCCTGTCCCTGAGTGCCGAGATCGATGTTGACAGGGGAAATATCGCTCCGGGGTCGGACAGGGTCAATCACCCGGCGGGGTGAATGCAAAGGGGATATTTATCCCCGCGGGGGGTGATGAGGCGGCCGAACGGTCAAAGCCGGCCCCGCGCGATCGCCTCGACGCCGGTCCGTTCGTGCCGGCCGCTTGACGTCCGACCGCGGCCAGAAAAACGTCTCTATCAGGGGCGGGCCTATTCCGGCTTCTGAGCCCTGACCCATCGTAGAGGGTGCCCGCCTACTTGTAGGAATGCAGGCTGGAGATGAAATAATTGACCCCGAAATAGGTGAACATGGCCGCCAGGAAGCCGATGACCGCTATCACGGCCGACCGCCTGCCCTTCCAGCCCATGACCACCCGGGTGTGCAGGTAGAGGGCGTAGACGAACCAGGTCACGAGGCTCCAGACCTCCTTGGGGTCCCAGCTCCAGTAGCGGCCCCAGGCCCGGTAGGCCCAGACCATGCCGAAGACGAGCGCGCCGAGCGTGAACAGCGGGAAGCCGACCGCCACCGCCCTGTAGCCGAGCTCGTCGAGCTTCAGGCGCTTCTCCTCGGAACCCGCGGCGAGATAGAGCAGGCTGGAGACGAAGGCCGCGGCGAAGAAGGCCTCGCCGAGAAGGGTCACGGACACGTGCAGCCACAGCCAGTAGCTCTGCAGGGCCGGCACGAGCGGCGCGACCTCCTTGGGCATGAGCGGCGAGGAGGCCAGGGCCATAAGGCCGATGACGATGAGCATCAGGTAAGGGCCGAGCCTGGGCTGAGCCGTCTTCTTCTGCAGTATGAGCCAGGCCAGGACGACGGACCAGGCCAGGAAGGACAGCGACTCGTACATGTTGGTGAAGGGAGCGTGGGCGCTGCCCGCTATTCTCAGGATCATGGCGGACAGGTGGACGAAAAAGCCGACGGTCCCGACGTACAGGCCCAGCCTGGCCGGTTTCTCCTTACGGGTGAACTGGGCCGCGAACAGCAGCCCGTCGGCCAGGATGTAAAGGCCGAAGGCGACCGAGAAGACGAACGCTTCGCTCATCACGACCTCCTCAAGGCCTGCGTGAAGGCCTCGAACTCGGACCGGAATCTCTCCCGGTTCCCGTGGGACAGCCCGCCGGCCGTGAGCTCGACCCGGCCGCCGCTTTCCCTCATGAAGACCCTTATTTCGGAGGGCCTGCGGTAGAAGGCCAGGGCCAGTCCGAGCATCAGCACGGCGCAGCCGGCCCAGATGACCGGAGCGCCGGGGTCGCGGGCGGCCTCGACCACCGAGTATTGGGCAGCGCGGAAATCCCTCAAGTAGAACAGGACCGGCGAATCGCCCGTCCTTTTCATGCCCTGGAAGTCCGGGTAGTTGGCGAACACCCAGCCTTGGAAGACCTGCCCCTCTCCCCTGAAGGCCTCGATGAGCGCGGCCGGGTTGCGCGGCTCGTCCGAGCGCGACATCACCCGGTTGCCCTCGCCCAGGACGAAATCCGGGACGAAGCTACGCAGCTCGACCCGGGTCACGTCCGCGTCACCCGGCTCGAAACGGCCGCCGGGCTTGACCGTGAACCTCCGGGAGAAAGCGGGGTCGTTCTTCTTCCTGACCTCGACCTCGAGCTCAGCCGCGGACCAGTCCCGGCCGTAGCCCGACTGGTAGAAGTTGAAGCCGCGGTAGCGCAGGGGATGGTTGACCTCGACCGTCCCGGCGGCCGCGGCCCGGCCGTTGTCGATGACGGTCAGGGAGCTTTTCCAGTCCTTGACGCCGCCGCCAGGATAGTACTCCGTCTCGAAACGGTCCAGCCTGACGCTGAAACCCGCCCGGGGCACGGCCGCGGTCTCGCCTTCGGCCAGGGCCAGGCTCGAGCGCGTGGCGAGCAGGCCGCTTGAGATGCCGCCGCCGAGGATGACGAGCAGCCCGAGGTGGACCAGGTCCGGGCCGAACCAGCCCAGGCCGTTCCGTCGCGCCAGCAGGAAGGCCCGTCCCCCTTCTCTCGAGCTCCTGACCCTGTAGCGGGCGCCGACGAGAAGTCGGACGGCGTAGTCGAAGGTCTCTTCCAACGAGGCCTTCTTTTCGAGGGTCGCGTTCCATCTCATCGCCTTAACGCGGGCCTGGTCCTCCCGCACGGAGGGGCGGGCCAAACGGCGCCACTTGGGGCTGAACCTGGAGAGCGTGCAGACGACCAGGTTGACCGCGAACAGGCCGAGCAGGCCGATGAACCAGACCGAGCTGTAAGCGTGGTCGAGCTGCAAAAAGAGGACCGCCCGGCCGAGCGAGCCGAAGCGGGCCTGATAATCCTCAGCCGTCCCTCCCTGAGGCACGAAGGTCCCCAAGGCCGAGGCCAGGGCCAGCAGGACGAGCAGGACGACTGCCAGTTTCAGGGAGGCGAAAAACTTCCAGGCGGACGAGAGCGCTCCCGCGCTTTGCGGCCGCCGTGATGCCTTTTGTCCTTGAGGTTCGCTACCCATTCTATCTATCTGCTTTCGCCCTCAGTCCATGGTTCCCGTCCCTGTCCGTTCAGCCGGTCCGGGGACGAAGCCGACTTTCCAACATGCCTCCCGCTCGTGAGGGCTATTATAAACAGCGGCCGGGGGAAAGCCAAATCGGAGCGTCTCGAGGCGTCCGTCGGCAGCGGCCGGCAGCCGCTGCGCGCCTGACCCGAGCCGCGTCGAATCCCCGCTTGGCGTGGCGACAGTTTCCCTGTAGAATTATTCCCGGGCCGGCACCCCGGGTCAGCAAGGGAACACGAACTTTCAAGAAAGGAGCACCGCGATGAAGGGAACTCGAACCAAAGCAGCGGCGGCGCTGGCGGTTTTTCTTCTGGCGGTGGTCCCGGCTCTGGCCAACAAGAGCTCGGTGACGATCGAGGCCCCGGCCGCGGCCGTTTCCGGTTCGGAAGTGACGGTCAGGGTCAACGTCGCCCACAGGGGCAACAGCGCTTTTCATCACACCAACCTGGTCCTGGTGACGGTCAACGGCCAGGAGGCCGGACGCTGGGAATTCAAGGGCTCGGAAAGGCCTGAAGCCGAGGAATTCTCTCGCGAAGTCAAGGTCCGGGTCGACGCCGACCTCAACATAGAAGCCCGGGCTTTCTGCAACATCCACGGCAGCGCCGGACCGGCCGCGGCGGTCGTCAAGGTCCAGGCCCTGCCCGAAGGAGGCTTGAGATGACCATATTCGGGGTATCCCTGATACTGATGCTGGGCATCCTGAACCTGGCGCTGATACTTTTTCAGGTCTCGACCGGAAAGAAATGGCTCAAGGTCCCCTTCTCCGCCCACCGTAGGACGGGTTTCATTCTGCTGCTCAGCGCCCTGGCCCACGCCGTCCTGGCCTTCCTGGCCGGCCGCTGAGAAGAAAAGAAGAGCCAGCGAGAGGGATCGAACCTCCGACCTGCTGATTACGAATCAGCTGCTCTACCTGCTGAGCTACGCTGGCTTCAAGTCCGCGAAGGCACACCAAAATTAGACGAATCGCGCCTGGCTGTCAAGGCGCGGAAGACGGCGGCGACGGCCAGAAAAGATTTGCAAAATCAGGCGATTCGCATAAAATAGCAGTCTGTCCCGCCGCGGGCCGACGGCCTTAGCAGCGTGTTCGAGCCGAAAAAACCATGAGCATGATCATCCGAAAGCTGGAAATGCAGGGTTTCAAGTCCTTCGCCGAAAGGACCAAGGTCGTCTTCCACCCCGGCATAACGGCCATCGTCGGGCCCAACGGCACCGGCAAGAGCAACCTGCTCGACGCGCTGCTCTGGGCCACGGGCGGCCTGCGCTTCAAGGGCCTGCGCGGCGACCGGACCGAGGACGTCATCTTCAACGGCAACGCCAAGCGGCCGGCCCTGAACATGGCCGACGTCGTCATCACGCTCGGGAGCGAAGAGGAGGAGCTGGTCGTCTCGCACCGCGTCTTCCGCAACGGCGAGGGCGAATACCGGCTGAACGGCAAGGTCGTCCGGCTCAAGGACGTCCAGGACGAGCTCTGGAAGCACCGCATCGGCGAGAAGGAGTACTTCGTCATCGAGCAGGGCGCCATCGGCGACTTCGTCACCTCCAAGCCGACCGAAAAAAGGGCCCTGATCGAGGAAGCCGCGGGCACGGCCTACTACAAGGACAAAAGGAGGCAGGCCCAGAACAAGCTGGAGAGCACCGAGCAGAACCTCATCCGGCTCGAGGACATCATCGCCGAGGTCGAGAAGCAGAAAAACTCCTTGCAGCGCCAAACCCAGGCCGCCAACAGGTACCGCCGGCTGAGGGAAAGGATACGCGAGCTTTCCTCCCACCATTACCGCCGGAAGCTCGCCGAGCTCGAAAAACTCGGACGGGAAGCCGCCGGGCTCTACGAGCAGGCCCTGGCCGCTGAAAAAGAGGCGGCCGCCGGACTGAAGACGGCCGAGCAGGAAACGGCCGGCCTGCGCAACGACCTGTGGCGGCTGGAAAAGGACATCCAAGAGACCCAGGAGAAGCTGTTCAGCCTGAGGTCCCAGACCGACCGAACCGAGGGCGAGGCCGAGCGCGGGGCCAGGCGCGTCGACGAGCTCGAGGAGAGGAAAAAGCGGGCCGGCCGGGACCGCGACGAATTGAACCTGGAGCTCGTCCGGCTGATGCAGGAGGCCGTCGCCCGCGAGGAAGGCGCGGCGGCCCTCGAAAGGGAGGGCTCGGCCCTGAGCGAGGCCGCGGAGCTCGCGGCCGCGACCCTGGCCGCGGCCCGCGAAGAGAGGCTCCGTCTCGAAGCCGGGCTGGAGGCGGGCCGGCACGCCTATCTCGAGACCCTGCAGGCCCTGACCGAGGCCAAGAACGAAAGGGCCAGGTCCGAGAAGGAGCTCGAGATGATGGCCAGGCAGGCCGAGAAGCTCGAGCGCGACCTGGAAGAGGCCGGCCGCCAGCTCAGTGAAAAAGAAGAACAGCTCGCCGCCCTGGAAAAAAGCGCCGCGGAGCAGGAAGAGTCGCGCCGGGCGGCGGAAGAAGCGGTGAAACGGGCCGAAGCCTCGCTCGGGGCCCTTGCGGCCGAGGTCGAGAAGCTCGGCGCCGAGCTGGCCGGGCTCAAGGACCGCAGGAACGAAACGGCCTTCCATCTCCAGGCCCTGCGCCGGGTCGAAGAGAAAGAGAGACAGTCCTCGTCCGGGACCGAGGTCGGAGGCAGCCTGGGCCTGCTCGCGGACCTGGTCCGGGCCGCTTCCGAAGACGCGCCGCTTTTCGACCTGTTCTGGGGCGACGCGGCCAAAGCCCGGGTCGTTCCGGCCGCGGACTTCCTCAGAGAGGCCGAAGGACGGGTCAAGGGCCGCTTCCTGCTGCTGCCTGAAAAGGAACGGGCCAAGTTCCCGGCCGAACTCCTCGCCCGGCCGGGCGTTTGCGGGCTGCTCAAGGCCCGGCTGGAAGCCCGCGACCGCCTGAAAGAGCGTCTCGGCGGCCTGGAAGACGCCGTCGTCGTCGGCACCTGGAAGGAAGCCGTGGCTCTCTGGCTGGAATACCCGGAGGTGAATTTCGTCACGCTCGGGGGCGACCTGCTCCTCGCTTCCGGACTGTTCAAGGCCGGAGAGAAAGGCGCCGGCCTGATCTCGCTCACGGCCGAGCTCGCCGCCCTCGAGGCGGAACTCGCGCGAGTCGAGAGCCTTATCGCTCCGCTCGAAAGGGAATTTGAGGAAAAGAGCCGGCTCAGGGACGAGGCCCGGCTCGAACTGGAGATGGCTGGGCAGGAAGCCGCCCGGGCGGAGAAGGCCGGGCAGGAGAAGCTCCGCGAACTCAAGTTCGCCCGCCAGGAAGCGGAAAGGGCTCGCACCTCCGGCGAAATCCTGGCCCGGGAACTCGAGCTGCTCCGCGGCGAGATGTCCGGGCTGACCGGCCGGCAGGCGGAGTCCAAAGCCCGGCTCGAGGAGCTGGAGGCGCGGGCCCAGGCCGCCAGGTCGGCCCTGGAGGCCGGGGAGAAGGAAGCGGCCGGCGCGGCCGAGAAGGTCGCGGCCCTCGAACGGGCCTTCCTGGAGCAGAAGGCGGGCCTCAACCTGGTCAGGGAAAGGGCCTCAGCCGTGCAGGCCGCGCTCGACGACATCGGCAAAAGACAGGCGGCGCTGAAGTCCAGGATCGACCATCTGGAAAAGGAGATCGCGGACTGGAACGCGAACCAGGCGGAGCTCAGGCTTTCGGTCGAGGCCGGGATGAAGAAGGCCGCCGCGCTCAAGGACGAATGCGGACGGACCGAGGCCCTGCTGGCCGAGTCCGAGGGCAGGCTCGGCAGGCTCAAACAAGACCTCGAAGAGAAGGAAGCGGCCCTGGGCCGGCTGCGCGAAAAGGCCCGCGAGGTCCAGGAGGAGCGTGTCCGGCACGAGATCCGCAAGGCCCAGCTCGAGCGCGACCTGGTCAACCTGGAAGAGATGTCCTGGCAGGAGCTCAAGAAGACGCTGGTCGAGCTGAAACAGGAAGCCGAGGCGGAGGCCGCGGGCGCGGGGGCGGCCGGGGAAGCCGAGGCCGCTGCAGCGGAGGAACTCCTCGAGGAGAAGGAGACGGAAGGCGAAGAGTCGGAAGCGGAAGGGACTGAAGGCGCGGAGGCGGCGGCCGCCGAAGGAGCCGAGGCCGCGTCCGAGGCCGGGGCGGGACCCGAAGCCAAACCGAGGCGGCCGGCCCGGAAATGGAGGCCGGTCCGGGAGATGAGCGACGAAGAGGTCGAGCGGGAGCTCGAAGAGGCCCGCGAGGCCTTCAACAGGATAAAGCAGGTCAACCTCATGGCCGACGAGGAATATCTCGAGCACAAGAAGCGCTACGAGTTCCTGGTCGGCCAGCGCGAGGATCTCAGGGCCTCGATCGTCTCCACCCAGGAGGCCATCCGCAAGATCGACCAGGAGAGCGAAACCCAGTTCCTCAAGGCCCTGGAAGAGGTCAACAGGAACTTCAACGAGGTCTTCACCAGCCTGTTCAAGGGCGGCCAGGCCGAGGTCAAGCTGCTCGAACCTGCAAACCCGCTCGAAAGCGGGGTCGAGATCGCCGCCCAGCCGCCCGGAAAGAGGCTGCAGAACCTGAGCCTGCTGTCCGGCGGCGAGAAGTCGCTGACGTCGCTCGCCTTCCTGTTCGCCCTGTTCCGCTACCGGCCGTCGCCCTTCTGCTTCCTGGACGAGGTCGACGCCGCGCTCGACGACGTCAACCTGGCCCGCTTCCTCGAACTCATGAAAAAGGTCAAGCAGCAGACCCAATTCATCATCATCACCCACAACTACAAGACCATGGAAGTCGCCGATTACATATACGGCACGACCATGCCCGAGCCCAACGTCACCCGCCTGCTCTCGGTCAAACTCGAGAGGAAGGAGGACGCCTCCGGCGGGGACGGGGCGGACGCCGAAACGGCCGTCAAAGAAAGCGCATAGAGCCGCCGCGGCGGCCATCTTGTCGTTGAGGAGGTCGGCATGACGTCGTATCTTTACATCATCCTCGCCTATCTCGCGGTCCTGACCATCCTGAACTTCATCCGCTCCCGTCGCATCAAGAGCCAGGAGCAGTTCATGGTGGCCGGGCGGAGCCTCAAGTGGCAGGTCATGGTCTTCACGCTGATCTGCACCTGGATCGGCTCCGGCACGTTCATCTCGGGCGCGGAGTTCGCCTCCAAGGCCGGGTTCTCGGCCCTGTGGCTCGCGGCCGGCGCCTGGGTCGGCATCGTCTTCATCTACTTTCTGGCGGGCAAGATCCAGACCTTCGGCCAGTACACCATCGGCGACATCCTCGAGGTCCGCTACGGACCGCTGGCCCGCTTGTTCGGCGCCATTGCGCTCATACTATCCTTCACGGCCATAGTTTCCTACCAGTTCGTGGCCGGAGGCTTCATCCTCAACGTCGCCACCGACGGGCGCATCCCGGAATCCCTGGGCACGGTCATCGCCGCCGTCTTCGTCATCCTGTTCACGGCCCTGGGCGGCATGGTGGCCATCGCCTACACCGACCTACCCAACGGCATCATCATCGTCCTGGCCTGCCTGCTCTCGGTGCCGTTCGTGTACCTGGCCGCGGGCGGGCTCTCGGCCGCCACCCAGGCCCTGCCGCCGGGGTACTTCGCGGCCGTCAACAGCCAGTTCGGGGCGCACCCGACCCTCAAGGCGGTGGGCTATTTCCTCTCGACCATGTTCCTGCTCATGGGCGTCCAGAGCATGTACCAGAAGTTCTACAGCGCCCGCAGCCCCCGCGACGCCCGCAAGTCGGTCTTCTGGTGGACGCTGGGGACCATCTTCGTGGAAACGGTGGTCGTCATCATCGCCGTCTTCTCCTACTCCAAATTCCAGGGCCAGATCGACCTCAGCGTCCCCAAGGCCGGCGGCAAGGTCGTGCTCATGGCCGCCCGGCACCTGGTGCCGGCTCCGGTCGGGGTCCTGCTCCTCGGCGCCGCCTGCGCCGTCGTCATCTCGACCGGCATGAACTATCTCCTCTCTCCGTCCACGACGATCATGCGGGACATCTACCAGAGGTTCGCCCGAAAAGAGCCCGGCCAGGCGGCCATGGTGGCCATGCAGAAAGTCCTGGTCGTCCTCATCGGCGTCGTGGCCTTCCTGCTCGCGGTCAGGCTGAAGAGCGTCCTCGAGATGAGCTTCTTCGCCTACACCATCTACGGCGCGGCCATCACGCCGGCGCTCGTTGCGGCCCTAGCCTGGAAGCGTGCGACGAAGGCGGGCGGCATCGCCTCGATCCTCTCTGGAACGCTGGTCTGCGTCTTCTTCAAGGTCATGGCCGAAGTCCTGCCGCCGGACAGGGCGCCCGACGGCGACCCCTGGGGCATACCGCTCATCTATCCGGCGCTGGCGGCCTCGATACTGACCCTGGTCGTGGTCAGCCTGCTGACGCCGAAGCCGCGGCCGCAGGAGCTCGAGAAGCTCTTCCCCGCGAAAAAAGCCGATTGAGGCGGACATGGCCACCGGTGTCGTCAGCGACAGCCGGTACCTGGACCACGAGATGGGCCCGGGGCACGTGGAATCCCCGGCCAGGGCGGCCGTCATCAACCGCATGGTCGAGGACGAGGCGGCCGGCCTAGGCCTGGTCCGGGTCGAACCGAGGCCTGCGGACGAGGAGGAGCTGGCCGCCGTCCATGAACGCCGGTATCTCGACCTGCTGAAGTCCACGGCCGGCAAGAGCGTCTTCGTCTTCGACCCGGACACGTCGGCCTCGCCGGCGACCTGGAGGACCGCGCTCCTGGCCGCGGGAGGCTTGCTCGAGGCCGTGGACCTGATCATGGAGGGACGGCTGCGGAACGCCTTCGCGGCCGTCCGGCCGCCCGGTCATCACGCCGAGCCGGCGCGGGCCATGGGCTTCTGCTTCATCAACAACGTCGCGGTCGCGGCCGAGCGCCTCGTCCGAAGGCACGGACTCGAGCGGGTGCTGGTCGTGGACTGGGACGTCCACCACGGCAACGGAACGGAACTGGCCTTCTTCGAGCGGCGCGACGTGCTGTTCTTCTCGACCCACCAGGTGCCGCTCTACCCGGGCACGGGCCCGGTGCGGCATGTCGGCGCCGGGGCGGGCGAAGGCTTCAACCTGAACGTCCCCCTTCTCCGGGGCAAGGGCGACGCTCATTACCGTTTTGTTTTCGAGCGGCTGCTCGAGCCCATAGCCCTCCAGTACCGGCCGGAGTTCATTCTCGTCAGCGCCGGCTTCGACATCGCGCTGGGCGACCCGCTGGCGGGGATGGAAGTCACCGCGGCCGGTTTCGGGGCGCTGGCGGCTTCGGTCGTGAGGCTCGCCGACGAGTGCTGCGGCGGCCGGCTGGCCATGACGCTCGAGGGCGGTTACAACCTGGCCGCCATGAAGGACGGCGTCAGGGAAGTCCTGCGCGTGATGGCGGGAGGCGAGGCCGGGCCGATCCCGGCCCTGGCGCCGGACGACCCCTTGCTGTCTGAACTGGCTCCTTGCTTCCGGGCGTTCGGCGGGTACTGGCGCCTGCCGGCCGCCTGACTGTCCTCCGGGGCGGCTTGACGTCCATTTTTGGTTACAGGCGGCTGCTTCGTTCCCTGTTTTCCAGGGGAAAAACAGGCGGAAAAAGCCCTGTCAATTGGCACATAATTTGCTTATAAGAAAGTGAAGATGATAGTTCATACGAACCACAGACAATTCGAAGGGAGGATGCAGATGAAAAAGACCGTTTTTTTCGCTGCAGCTCTTCTTATCCTGGCTGCCGGCCTAGCGGCCGAAGAAACCAGGTACACCAACGACTCGGTCGCCCGCGTCAGCTTCGTGAGCGGCAAGACCTTCATCCAGAGGGCCTCCGACCTGGGCTACGAGGAGGCCGCGCTTAACACTCCGGTGGCCGAGGGCGACCGCATCGGCACGGCTGAAGGCCGGGCCGAAGTCCATTTCGGACGCGGCAATTACGTCCGCCTCGACGAGAACACCAAGGTCGACGTGATGAGCCTGCCCAAGAAGGGCGAGGAACTGGTCCGTTTCCGGGTCTGGTCGGGCAGCGCCTATCTGGTCGTGGGCAGCCTGCGCAAGGAGAAGAGCGTCGAGCTCCACACCCCCGACTCCTCCTTCTACATACTCGAGAAAGGCATCTACCGCGTCGATGTCCGGGAGGGCAAGGACACCGACCTGTTCGTTTTCGAAGGAGTGGCGGAGGCGGCCGGCGAGAGCGGGTCGCTGCTCGTGAAAGCCTCGCAGAGGCTGGCCGTTTCCGAAGGCCGTTTCAACGGCAAGCCCTCGGCGTTCATGGCCGTGGCCGATGACGCCTTCGACCGCTTCAACCAGTCGCGCAACGCCGAGGTCGCCAAGAGCCTGCCCAAGCGCTACCTGCCCGAGGAGCTGGCCGATTTCGAGGCCGAGCTGGACCAGTACGGGCAGTGGGTCTATCTGGCCCCTTACGGCTATGTCTGGGTGCCGGGCGGCGTGGAGGCCGACTGGCGGCCCTACTGGAACGGCCGCTGGGCCTGGCTGCCGCTGACCGGCTGGACCTGGGTGCCCTACGAGCCCTGGGGTTGGGCGACTTTCCATTACGGCCGCTGGCATTGGGGGGTCGGCTTCGGCTGGTACTGGATACCCACCTCCGTCTGGGGGCCGGCTTGGGTAAGCTGGTGGTGGGACATGGATTACCTGGGCTGGGCGCCGCTGAGCTGGTGGGGCTACCCGGTGGTCGTGCTTGACGGCGTCTTCTACGGCAACTATTACGGGCCCTATTATCCTGTCGGCTCCAGGGCCCTCACGATCATCAGGAAGGACAGGCTGAAAGATCCTCGCGTATCCGCCGTGGCGCTCAGGAACGATTCGCTGCAGGGAGTCAACAGGATCAGCATGACGGCTGACAGGCTCAACCTGAGGCCTGTCGGCACCAAAATATCGGTCCAGC
>CAYWJT010000006.1:46994-62900 GCA_964458655.1 uncultured Eubacteriales bacterium
ACCAGAACCGCCTGCTCTTGAAGAAGGACCTTTCCGGCATGGGTCTGGAACAGGGGGCGCGGTCTGTCAGGGACAAGGCCGGCGCCGGCGAAGCCGGAGCCGTCAACAAGCCTGCGCTCAAGCCCGAGTCCGGAACGGGCAAGCAGGCCCCGGCCGTCGGCAAGCCTGAGGGCAAGCCGGCGGGAGATTCCAAGCCGCCGGCTCCGAGAAGGATACGGAAGAAGGAGACCGCGGACTCGCCTTCTGAAGTCGGCGCCGCGTCGTCCGCCCCGGCGGCCAAAGGCGAGTCGGTTTCGCCGCGGGCGGTCAGGACCTACCCTTCTTCGCCGTCCATAACCCGGGAAAGGGCGGGCGGTTCCGGCATCTCGGGTTCGCCTTCACGGTCGGGGTCGTCCTCATCGGGCCGCGGAAGCTCGGTTTCGTCGGGCAGGTCGGGGGGTTCGTCCCCGCGGCTGCAGCCGAGGTCGGGCTCTTCGTCCAGGTCCGGCGGCTCTTCCCGGCCGTCTTCAAGTTCAGGCCGCAGCTCCGGCGGTTCCGGCCGCGGTTCGGGCGGCGTCAGGAAGAAATAAATCGTTCATGACCCCTTCCCCATAGAAAGAGGGCGCTTCCCCGCTGAGCCGGGCGGGGAGGCGCCCTTGATCTTCTTCAACAATTCTCCCCCTTAAAGGGAATTGCATCAATAGGCGGCGACGGATACACCCCTAGCCCCCCGGGCCCCCGGGGACCAGTCCCGTCGGTCCCCCCGCCGCAAGCGGCCGGTCCCTCTCCGCTACGGGGGTCTGCGGGGTGATATCCGTCGCCGCCTATTGATGTACTCCTTATAAAGCGGAAGAAGGGTTGCGGCCGGCGCGACGGTTGCCATCCGGAGGCCGCGGGCGGACGTTGGCCGGCACGGCAGGCTCAAAAACCTATCGGAAATTGCCGGTGAAAATGCCGGGGAAAACAGGTGAATGAGTAACCTGTCTCCTAATTAATGCTCTTCGCTGGCGGCGCCGGCTCCGTAGTAGTCGAGGATCTTCATGTGCTCGAGGTGGGAGCAGTAGCGGGTCGGCTCGGTGCCCGGCAGGAACACCTCGCGGAAAGGATAGCGGCAGACCGGGGCCAGCAGGAAACCCGTCTTGCGGTCGATGTCGACGAAGACTAGGTTGGGCGGGATCTCGAAATCCTCCACGGGCGGCTTGACGCCTTCGCCTTCAGGAGGCTCCGCGCCCTGCGGGGCCGCCGTCTTCTTGTCGTTTATGACCTTCTCGAAAAAATCCGCCCAGATGGGCAGGGCCGCGGCCGCGCCCGTCTGCCGGCTGCCGAGGGTCACCTTCTTGTCGTGCCCGACCCAGACGCCGGCGCACAGGCTCGGCGAAAAGCCTATGAACCAGGCGTCGGAGTAATCGTCGGTGGTGCCGGTCTTGCCGGCCAGCGGCCAGCCCAGCCGGGCCGCCTGGGCGCCCGTGCCCGCGCTGACCACGCCCTGCATGAGATAGGTCATCATGTAAGCCGTCTGGGGCGAAATGACCTCGCTCGACTCCGGCAGGTTCTCCTCGAGCACGTTGCCCTCGTTATCCTCGACGCGGGCGATGAAATAGGGCCGGGCCCGCAGGCCCTTGTTGGGGAAGACCGAATAGGCCGAGACGAGTTCGAGCAGCGTTATCTCGAAACTGCCCAGGCTCAGCGAGAGATAGGGATAGACGGGGGAAGTGATGCCGAAGCGGCGGCAGTAGTCGACGCCCACCTGGGGCGAAAGGAAGTCCAGCAGCTTGGCCGTGACGACGTTGCGGGACTCCTCCAGGCCAATCCTCAGGGTCACGGCGCCCTTGTACTTGCGGTCGTAATTCCTGGGCGTCCAGGGCTCGCCGCTCCAGCGGTCGATGAAGGTGACCGGCTCGTCGACGATGCGGCTGGCCGGAGTGAAGCCGTTCTCGAGAGCGGCCGTGTAGATGAAGGGCTTGATGGCCGAGCCGGTCTGCCTCGGGGCCTGGACAGCGCGGTTGAACTGGCTCTCGCGGAAACTGTAGCCTCCGACCATGGCCTTGATCTTGCCGGTCTGGGGCTCGATGGCCAGGAAGGAGCCGTTGCGCACCGGCTTCTGGTCGAGCGAACAGCGGGCCTCGAGGGCCGCCTCGTCGACGGAGTCGACCCTGACCTGGATTATGTCGCCCCTCTTGATGAGGCTGTCCAGGAAACGGGCCTTGGTCCATTCGATGCCGCTGTTGGCCAGCCTGCCGGTGTAATTCTTTATCCTGACGGTCGCCTCGGTCCGGCCCGTGGAGAGGACTATGGCGTCGGCCACTTCGCCTGTTTCGAGCTTCTCGGTTTCCCAGGTGTCGAGCCATTCCTTCTCGATCTCGGTCTTCCCCTGGGCGATCAGGTTCGGCTTGTCGGCCCGCCAGCCCTGGAGTTTGTTCTCGACGTCCCGCAGCCCCTTGCGCAGAGCGGCTTCGGCGTACTTCTGCATAACGGGGTCGATCGTGGCGTAGATCTTGAGGCCGGCGGTGTAGAGCGCGTCGCGGCCGTAGTTCCTTTCCACGTATTTCCTTATTTCTTCCAGGAAGTAGGCCCCGAACTCCGGGTCGGTCCGGCGCAGGGGCATGACCGCGAGCGGCTTCTTCTTGGCCTCTTCGGCTTCTTCCTTGCTGAGGTAGCCGGCCTCGGCCATCCTCGTGAGGACATGGTTGCGGCGCTCGAGCGTGCGTTTGGGGTTGTTGTAAGGCGAATAGATGGACGGGCCGCGGAATATCCCGGCGATCATGGCCGCTTCTTCTAGCGACAGGGCTGAGGCCGTCTTGCCGAAGTAGAGGCGTGCCGCGGCTTCCACGCCGTGCACGCCGTGCCCCAGGAAGAAATGGTTGCAGTACATCTCCAGGATCTGCTCCTTGGAGTACCTGCGCTCGATCTCCCTGGCCAGGAAAAGCTCCTTCAGCTTGCGTCTGATGCTGACCTCGCGGTGCAGGAAAAGGTCTCGGGCCAGCTGCTGGGTGATGGTGCTGCCGCCCTCGGGCCGCCGGCCGCGGCCGAGCTTGATGACGTCCTCCTTCACGGCCCGGAGGATGCCCCTGTAGTCCACGCCCGAGTGGCTGAAGAACCGCGGGTCCTCTGTTGCCACGATGGCCTGCAACAGTACCTGCGGCAGTTCCTGGTATTTGACCTCCAGGCGCCTCTCCTCGGCGAATTCCCTGAGCAATTCACCGGATTCGGTGTAGACCCTTGTTATTCTCTTGGGTCGGAAGCTTTCCGGGCCGCTGATGTCGGGCAGGTCGCTCTTTATCACCCGGTAAGCGCCGTAGAAGACGCCGAGCCCTAGGGCCAGGCCGCCCAGAACGATGGCGAGCGCGGCCCGAAGGACCTCTTTTTTCTGGAGCTTACGGACCTGTATCTTGATGGATGGGAATTTCATGCGCGCCGGCCACTAATATACCAAATGGCTCCCCAAAAGACAAAGCCGCCGCCGTCAGCGCGGCCGCCGGAAGGAAACCCTCTTTCTCGCGAGCAGACGGTCAGTCCGCTCCGCGACTTCCCGGCTGAGTTCCCGCTTTTCCCGCCCGCCGTCAAGATGGACGATGTGCCGGCCGCGGAACCCCCGGAAGATGCGGGCGACCCGGACCAGGTAGTGCTCCTGCTCGAAAAGCTCGTCCCTGGTGCGGCGGCCGGAGATCCGGGCCAGCCCCGCGGCCGGCTCGATATCGAGGATGAAGACCAGGTCCGGCCTGGGCGCGAAACGCTCGTTCAGCCGCCTGATGCGCTCCGGGCTGATGCCCCGGGCGCCCTGGTAGGCCATGGTCGAGTAGTAGTAGCGGTCGAGTATGACCGCCCGGCCCCGTCTCAGGGCCGGCATGATATTGCGGGCGACGTTATCCCGGCGGTCCCGGATGAAGAGGGCCAGTTCCTCGCCGGCGGTCAGTGAATCCGGGTCGCGGGCCAGCCTCTTGATGAGCCTGCCCCACGGCCCACGGCTGGGCTCCCGCAGGGAAACCACGCCGTAACCCAGCCGTTTCAGGCGCCGGGCCAGGCCGGCCGCCTGCGTGCTCTTGCCGGAGCCGTCTATGCCTTCGAAGACGACCAGAAGACCTTTGTCCGCCGGTTTCTTTCTCATGTCCGCTCGAAAGGCCATATTAGCCGTTCGCGGTCCCGGATGCAACTCCGGGTCCTTATCGCGCGTTTATTCTGAAATTGAATTGGGCCGGGCTCTCTGATAACCTATTAATGTTAATGAAATTCGGGAGGCTGAAATGAAAAGATACATATGGGTGGCCTCTATAGCGTTCATCCTCGGGCTGGTCGCGGCCGGGTATTTCTTCGTGGCCAGGCCCGAAAAGAGCGCTCCCCCGCAGGAGCCGGTCCAGTCCGTCGCCGCTTCGCCTCTGAACACGCAACTCCTGGCCGCGACTCCGGAGGTCAGGCAGGCGCTGGACTTCGTCGCCATAACCGAGAAGGTCGGCCCGGCCGTGGTCAAGGTCGTGGCCGAAAGGCGGGAGAAAATCTCCGGCTTCGACCTAGATGAAGGCTGGCCGTTCGGCGATTTCTGGGACAGGTTCTTCAACGCGCCTCAGCCCCGTGAACGGGAACAGGTCCAGACCGCCCAGGGCACCGGCTTTTTCATCAGCCCCGACGGCTACATCCTGACCAACAACCACATCGTCGAGAACTCCCAGAAGGTGCAGGTCATCAACGCCCAGGGCGAAGAGCATGACGCCGAGGTCAAGGGCCGGGACCCGCGCACCGACCTGGCCCTGCTCAAGATAAACGTCAAGGGCGCGCCCTTCGCCGAGCTCGGCGACTCGTCTCAGATCAAGGTCGGCGAATGGGTCGTGGCCATCGGCAACCCCTTCGGCTACGAGAACACGGTCACGGCCGGCATCGTCAGCGCCAAGGGACGCCAGGTCATCGGCGACAGCTCCACGTACGAGGACTTCATCCAGACCGACGCGGCCATCAACCGCGGCAACTCCGGCGGCCCGCTCATCAACATGCGCGGCGAGGTCATCGGCATCACTTCCGTCATCCTGGCTCCGGCCGGCGGCAACATCGGCATCGGCTTCGCCATACCGTCCAACATGGCCGCCAAGGTCGTGGCCCAGCTCAAGGAAAAGGGCCGGGTCTCGCGCGGCCGGCTCGGCGTCCAGGTGCAGAACATCACCGAAGGCATGGCCAAGCAGTGGAAACTGGCCTCGAGGAAGGGCGCCTTGGTGTCCTCGGTCGACCCCGACTCGCCCGCCGAAAAGGCCGGGTTGAAGCAATACGACGTCATCGTCGCCATCGAAGGCCAGCCGGTCGAGAACATGAGCGACCTGAGGTTCAAGGTCGCCGACTTCCAGCCGGGCAAAAAGATCGCCCTCAAGGTCATCCGAGACGGCAGGGAGATGACCTTGCAAGCGGTCCTGGAAGAGCTCGACCCTGAGGTCGAGAAGGGAGAGGTGGCAGGCAAGGACAAGGATATCGGCCTGTCGCTCACCCCGCTGACGCCCGGCTTGGCCCGGCGCTACGGCCTGAGGACGACCGAGGGCCTGCTCATCACCGAGGTCCGCCAAGGCAGCGAAGCCTACCGGAGCGGCCTGCGGGCCGGGATGATCATCATCGAGGTCAACCGCAGGAAGGTCACGAGCGTCAGGGAATTCGAGAGCATCCTCGGCAGGACCGAGCCAGGGGACGAGCTCATCCTGCTCGTGCGTTCCGAGACGGAGCGCGGCTTCCAAGACGCCATCATCCCGGTCAAAGTCCGCTGATGCGGTTCACCAAACTCCAGGCCCTGGGCAACGACTTCATCGTCGTGCCGCCCGGGGAAAGGACGGGCGTCGGGCCCGCGGCCGGGCTGGCGCGCCGGGTCTGCGAACGCCGGACGGGCGCCGGAGCCGACGGCCTCATTCTCCTCGACGCCCCGGCGGACGAGACCGGCGTCTGGGCCTTCCGCATATTCAACCGCGACGGCAGCGAGGCCGGCATCTCCGGCAACGGCCTGCGGGCGGCGGCCGGCTGCCTGCTGCACCGCGGCCTGGCGCGGCCGGGCCGCCTGGTCTTCCGGACGGCCGTGGGCGAAAGGCCGTGCGAGGCGAAGGTCAGCGGACCCGGGAGCTACGAGGCGCTCCTCTTCTTTCCCGAGCCCGTCTTCAGGTCGGACCTGGTCCCATTCGACGACGGGACCTGGCATGAAAGGGTCGTCGACCATCCCCTGACCGTGGGCGGCAGGGACCTCCGGATAACCTGCTTGTCGGTGGGCAACCCCCACTGCAGCCTCTTCTATGAAAAGTTCCCGCCCGTCGACGAGCTGCTCGAGCTCGGGGCCCGGATCGAGACCGGCCGCTTCTTCCCGGAGAGGACCAACGTGGAGTTCATCCGCGTCCTGAGCCGCGACGAGATCGAAGTCGTTTTCTGGGAGCGCGGCGTGGGCCGGACCATGGCTTCCGGCACCGGCGCCTGCGCGGCGGCCGTGGCGTCCGCGGTCAACGGACGTGTCGGCGAAAAGGTGCGGGTGAGAACGGAGCTCGGCGGCCTCGAGGTCGAATGGCGTCCGGGCTCAGGGATCAGGCAGCTCGGACCGGTCGAGGTCGTTTACGACGGCGAATTCCCGGCTTAGGCCCGGCGGTCGACGCCTCCGGATCATTCGCCCCTGCTCTTTTTCCCGACGTTCTTGAGCAGGGCGTGCCCCAGCACTTCCTTGATGTCCTCGACGAAGATGAACTTCATGTCGTGCAGGACCTTCTTGGGTATCTCCACCAAGTCCTTCTTGTTGGCCGCCGGCAGGATCATCTTCTTCACCCCGGCCCGCCTCGCCGCTAGGACCTTCTCCTTTATCCCGCCCACCGGCAGGACGTTGCCGCGGAGCGTGATCTCGCCGGTCATGGCTAGGTCGGCCCTGACCGGGACGTTGGTGCAGACGGAGACCATGGCCGTGGCCATGGTCACGCCGGCCGAGGGACCGTCCTTGGGGATGGCGCCTTCGGGGATATGGATATGGAAGTCATACTCGAAGAAAGTCTTCCTGGGAATGCCGAACTCGCCGGCGTGGGCCCGGGCGTAGCTCATGGCGGCCTGGGCTGACTCCTTCATGACCGCCCCCAGCGAGCCCGTCAGCATGAGGTTGCCCTTGCCCGGCATCCGGGTGGCCTCGACGAACAGGATCTCGCCGCCTGATTCCGTCCAGGCGACGCCGGTGGCGATGCCCACCTGGTTCTTCTGCAGGACCTGGTCCTTGAATATCCGGGGCGGGCCGAGGAATTTCTCCAGGTTCTGGGCCTTGACCACCGTCCGGCCCTTCTTGCCCTCGGCCACCTTGCGGGCGGTCTTGCGGCAGACGGCCGCGATCTCCCGCTCTAGGTTCCTGACGCCGGCTTCGCGGGTGTAAAGGGAGATGATCTTCCTGACGCCGCTTTCGGTGAAGCTGAGCTGTCCCGGCTTGAGGGCGTGCTCGGCGACCTGCTTGGGGATGAGGTGGCGGCGGGCGATCTCGAGCTTCTCCTCCTCGGTGTAGCCCGGCAGTTCCAGCACCTCCATGCGGTCCCGGAACGCGGGCTGTATGGTGTCCAGAAGGTTGGCGGTCGTTATGAACATGACCTTGGAGAGGTCGAAGGGGACGCCCAGGAAATGGTCGCGGAACTGGTAGTTCTGCTCCGGGTCGAGGACCTCCAGCAGGGCCGAGGAAGGGTCGCCGCGGAAATCGGCGCCGATCTTGTCCACTTCGTCCAGCATGAAGACGGGGTTCTCCGAGCCGGCGCGCCGGATGCCCTGGATGATGCGGCCGGGCATGGCCCCGACATAGGTCCGGCGGTGGCCGCGGATCTCGGCTTCGTCGTGGACGCCCCCCAGGGACATGCGCACGAACTTGCGGCCCAGGGCCCTGGCTATGGAGCGGCCGAGCGACGTCTTGCCGACGCCCGGCGGGCCGACGAAGCAGAGGATCGGCCCCTTGGCCGTTTTGGAGAGCTTGCGCACGCTCAGGTACTCCAGGATGCGCTCCTTGACCTTCTCCAGGCCGTAGTGGTCCTCGTTCAGGATCTGCTCGGCCTTGGCTATGTCGAGGTTGTCGACCGTGGACTTGCTCCAGGGCAGCGAGAACATGATGTCCAGGTAGTTGCGGACGACGGCCGTTTCGGCCGACTCTGGATGCATCTGCATCAGCCGCTGGATCTGCTTCTCCAGCTCCTCCCTGACCTCTTCCGTCACCTTGAGCTTCTTGAGCTTGTCCTGGTAGGCCTTGACCTCTTCCTGTATCTCGCTCCCCTCCCCCAGCTCCTTCTGGATGGCCTTGAGCTGCTGGCGCAGGAAGTACTGGCGCTGGAGCTTGTCCATCTCGCCCTTGGCCTCGATCGAGATCTTGGTCTGCACGTCGAGCAGCTCCAGCTCGCGGGCCAGGAAGTCGTAGACGCGGCGCAGGCGCTGGACCGGGTCGAAGATCTCCAGGATGCTCTGCGCTTCAGGGACTTTCAATTCCAGGTTGGAGGCCGTCAGGTCGGCCAGCCGGCCGGGGTCGTCGATGTTGGAGGCGATGACCAGGACTTCGGGAGGCAGGTTCTTGCCGAGCGAGGCCGCCTTCTCCAGCCCGGACCTGACGTTCCTGATGAGGGCCTCGCTCTCGATGGTCTTCTCCTCACCCTCCGGTTCCGGGACGACCGTCACGCCGGCCGTGATCATCCGGCCGTCGTCCTCGAAGGAATCCAGCCGGGCCCGGACCAGGCCCTGGACCAGGATGCGCACCCGGCCGTCGGGCAGCTTCAGCATCCTCAGGATGAGCGAAACCGTGCCGACGTCGTAGACCTCCTCCCTCTTGGGGTCCTCGACCTCCATGTCCCTCTGGGTGAGCAGGAAGATCATGCGGTTGGTGGACAAGGCCTGGTCGATGGCGTTCTTGGACTTGTCGCGGCCGACGAACAGCGGCGCGATCATGTAAGGAAAGATGGTCGTGTCGCGCAGGAGCAGGACCGGCAGCTTGGACGGGATCTGCAGCTTCTGGCTCTGTTCCTCGATGAGGGGCTCGACCTGCTCGCCGTTCTTGTTGTCAATGGTCGCCATTGCAGTGCTCCGTGTCTTCCGGCCTCATCTCGCTCTTTTCCCGGCCGGCTTCTTCAGGATGATGGTCAGCACGCCTTTCTCCATGAAAGCCAAGGCCCTGTCCGGGTCGACCTCGCCGGGGATGACGACCTCTCTCTGGAAGGGTCCGAACTCGCGTTCCATCCTCAGGAAGGAAAAAGCTTCCCTGGGGAGCCTGGCCTTCTTGACGCCTTTGACCTCGACCCTGTTGGGATACAGAAGGACCCTGACGTCCCTCTCAGTCAGGCCCGGCAGCTCGACCTCGACCACGAACTCGTCCGTCCTCTCGTACAGGTCGACGGACGGCTCGCAGACTTCGCCCAGGCCGGGCCAGCCCGGCCTGCGGTCGGCGGGGTGCGGGCCTGTATTGTGGACCTCGGTCTCGGCCTTCTCGACCCGCTAGACGAGTTTGACCCGGGGCATCGCGGCCCGCGCTCCCTATTTTTCCTTCAGGAGCTTCTCGAGCTCCTGGTGGAAATCGGAAACATCCTTGAACTCCCGGTAGACTGAGGCGAAACGGACGTAGGCGACCTTGTCCAGCTTCCTCAGCCGTTCCATGACGTGCTGGCCTATCTCGGAGGCCTTCATCTCCCGGTCCGGCCTTTCCTGGAGCTGGGACTCGACCTCCTCCACGATCTCCTCGAGCTGGTTGACCTGGATGGGCCTTTTCTCGCAGGCCTTCATCATGCCACGCAGGAGCTTCTGGCCGTCGAACGGCTGGCGCGAGCCGTCCTTCTTGACCACCATATAGGGGATCTCCTCGAGCTTCTCGTAGGTCGTGAAGCGCCTCTTGCACGAAAGGCATTCCCGGCGTCTTCGGATGGCTATGCCGTTCTTGCTCTCCCGGGAATCGATGACCTTGCTTTCCAGGAAGCCGCAGAATGGACACCTCATCTTTTCGCTTTTTCTCCCATTCTCTTCAATTCAAAGAGAGAAAGGCCGTCTCGGGCTAATATAGCATAACCGGCCAGGCAAGTCACCACGACCTGCAGGGCGTGGGTGACGAGCGTGACGGCCACGGCCTGGTCCGGGCCGGCGCCGTAGAGGGTCGTCAGGCCGAGCTTGCTGAAATAGTCGAAGCCGCCGGCCATGCCGGGCGTGGGGATCGAGGCCCCGACCATGGTCAGGAAGATGTAGGGCACCATCAGGAAAAACGGCACCTTCAGCCCGTAGGCGAGGAAGAAGACCCAGTAGAAGAAAATGATGCCGAGCCAGACCATGGCCGACAGGCCGGCGTAGACGGCCAGCTCGGCGGTGGAACGGAAGAACTTCAGGCCTTCGATGAACTCACGGAAAAGGTTCAGGAGCCGGGCCCGGGGCCTCTCCGGAAGCGGTCTGACCAGGAAGCCGGCCGCGGCCAGGGCCTTGTCGCGGAAGAAGTACACGGCCAGGGAAAGGGCCAGCAGCCCGGCGGCGAAGGCCGTTCCCACCAGGCCCCAGAGGTTCAGCCTGGCCACCGACTCGGCCCCCAGGCTGAAGCGGCCGGCGTAGAGCGGCCGGGCCAGCAGGAAAAGTCCCAGGAAAAGGCACATCGTGGACATGTCGAAGATGCGCTCCACGACGACCGTGCCGATGACGTAGCCCTTGCTCATCTCCTCCTTCTGAGCCAGGTAAAGCGGCTTGACCAGCTCGCCCAGCCGGCCCGGGAAAAGGAAGGTCACCGTGAAGCCCACGACGTTGCCCTTGACCATGTTGACGTAGCGGGCCTCGGGCTTTTCGCGCCTGAGCAGGAACTTCCATCGCAGGCCGCGGGTGAAGAAATGGAGCCCGGAAAGCAGACAGGAGAGCGCGAACAGCGGTCCGTTCACGCCTCCTACCGAGCGCAGGACCTCGGGCCAACTGACGCTGCGGGCGAAAAAATACAGGAACACCGCTGCCAGCAGTAAGAAAAGCGCCGTGCGCAGGCCCTTCTTGCCCATTTTCAGTCGGCAATCTTACCATGAACACGGCCCGCCAACAATCGCCCGTTGACACTTCTCCGGTTCTCTTTTAGAATGTCGGACTTGCCCGGCCCAAGCCGCGAAAGGAGGCCGTTCCGGGCAACGCGAACGCCCGCGGAAAGAAACGAATTGAAGGAACAAGAAAAGCAGATCCGAGACGTCGCTTCGGCCTTCCTGACCGAAGGCCGGTTCGCCAAGGGCGAGCGCGTCCTCGAAGGTCACATCAACGACACCTACTGCCTTTATTACGAAGCCGGCGGGAAGACGAAGCGCTACATCCTTCAGAGGATCAACCGGAACGTCTTCCGAGAGCCGAGCAAGGTCATGGACAACATCATCCGGGTCACCTCCTTCGCCAGGAGAAAGATAGAGGAGGCGGGCGGGGACCCTTCTCGGGAGACCCTGAGCCTGGTCCCGACGCGCGACAGAGGCATGTCCGTAACCGACCCCGACGGCGAGGTCTGGCGCATGTACCACTGCATCGAAGGCGCCAGGACCTACGAGACGCCCGAAAGCCCGGCCCAGGTCTTTTCGGCCGCCCGGACCTTCGCCAAGTTCCAGAAGATGCTGGAAGGCCTGCCCGGCGGCCGCCTGCACGAGACCATCCCCGGCTTCCATGACACGAGGCGCAGGTTCGAAGCCCTGCTGGCCGCGCTGAGGTCCGACACGCTGAAAAGGGCGGCCGGCGTCCGCGAGGAGATCGCTTTCGCCCTGGAGCGCGAAAAGGGCGTCGACATCATCCTGGAGGGCCTGGCCGCCGGCAGGATCCCGGAAAGGGTCACCCACAACGACACCAAGCTGAACAACGTCATGTTCGACCTCCGGACCGGCGAAGGCGTCTGTGTCATCGACCTCGACACAGTCATGCCGGGCTCGGCCCTCTATGATTTCGGCGAGTCCGTCCGCCTCGGGGCCGCCCTGGCCGCCGAGGACGAGCGCGACCTGTCCCGGGTCGGTTTCAGCCTGCCCCTGTTCGAGGGTGTCGCGGCCGGCTACCTGGAAGCGGCCTCCGATTTCCTCACCGAGGCGGAAGTGGAACTCCTGCCCTTCTCGGCCAGGCTCATGGCCTACGAGAACGGCATCCGCTTCCTCACCGACCACCTCAACGGCGACGTCTATTTCAGGATACACCGGCCGGGCCAGAACCTTGACCGCTGCCGGACCCAGTTCAAGATGGTCCTGGAGATGGAGCGGTCCCTGTCCTTGATGGAGGCCGTGGTCGGCAAGTACGTCCGCCGCAAGTGATGCCAAGGAGGTTGCCATGCGCCCAAGCTTGAAGCGAGCGACCGCGCTCCTGTTCGCCTGCCTGCTGCCGACCTTCGTTCATCCCGGCCGTCTGTCCGGCGACGAGGGCATGTGGCCTATAAGCGAGATCCGCAAGCTCGACCTGGCCGCGAAGGGTTTCGAGATAGCGGCCGAGGATATCTTCAGCCCCGACCGGGCCAGCCTCATCTACGCCGTGGTCGCGGTCGGGGCCACCGGCTCCTTCGTCTCGCCCGAAGGTCTCATCCTGACCAACCACCACGTGGCCTTCGGCGCCGCCCAAGCGGCCAGCACCCCGGAGCACGACTACATCAGGCACGGTTTCCTGGCCCGGACACGGGAGCAGGAGGTCATGGCCAGAGGCATGACGGCCCGCATCACCGAATCCTTCCGCGACGTCTCCGGCGAGGTCCTCAAAGCCGTCAAGCCCGGCCTTGACCCTGTCCGCCGGACCGAGGCCGTCCGCAGGCGCATCCGGGAACTCGTGGCCGCGGCGGAAAAAGCCAACCCGGGCAAGCGGGCCGAGGTCGCGGAGATGTTCCCCGGCCGGACCTATTTCCTTTTCATATACACCGACCTCAGGGATATCCGCCTGGTCTACGTGCCGCCGCGCTCCATAGGCGAGTTCGGCGGCGAGGAGGACAACTGGATGTGGCCCAGGCACACTGGCGACTTTTCCTTCCTCCGGGCCTACGTGGCGCCGGACGGCTCGCCGGCCGAGTTCTCCAGGGACAACGTGCCCTTCAAGCCCAAACGCTTCCTCCGGGTCGCTCCCAGGGGAGCGATGGAGGACGACCTCGTTTTCCTGCTCGGCTACCCCGGCAGGACCTACCGGCACATGACCTCCCATTTCCTGGCCTATGAAGAGGAAGTGCGCATGCCCTATGTCGCCGACTGGTACGAGTGGCAGATCGGGCTCATGGAAAAGGCCGGCCGCGACGACCGGGCCGTGGCCCTGAAGCTCGCGTCCAGGGTCAAAGGCCTGGCCAACACCATGAAGAACTACCGCGGCAAGCTCCAAGGCATGAAGCGGGCGGGGATAGCGGAGAGGAAAAGGGAGGAGGAGAGGCGGCTGCAGGAATTCATCGACCGCGACCCGGCCCGCAAGGCCGCGGCCGGCGATCTGCTGCGTCGTTTCGCCGAGGTCTACGACGACATGCGCCACGGCGCCGAGAGGAACATGATCGTTTCCTACCTGCGCTCGCAGGTCGCCCTGCTAAACATCGCCGCCACCGTCCACGAGGCCGCGCTCGAGAGGCCGAAACCCGACCTGGAGCGCCGCGGCGAATACACCGACAGGAATTTCCCCCAGACCCGCAAGAGGCTGGAGCTCGCCGTCGACAACGCCTACGTCCCTGTCGACAGGGAGATCTTCAAGGAGCTGCTTCTCCGGGCTTCCCGATTGGACGGCCGGCTCGGCATCCCCTTATTTGACCGGGCCCTCGCCGGACCGGACACGGACAGAGCCGTCGCCGAACTTATCGACGGCATATATTCCGGCTCGCGCGTGCTCGACAGGTCCGGTCTGGCCGGACTGCTCAAGATGACGCCGGCCGAGCTCGAAGCGGCGAACGACCCGGCCATAGAAGCGGCGGCCGCCCTCTACCCCGCGGTCTCGGAATTGCGCAAGAAGGACGACGCCTGGAACGGCCTGCTCAACGAGCTCTACCCGAGGCTGCTCGAGGTCAAGCAGGCCTTCCAGGCCGGCGATTTCATTCCAGACGCCAACAGCACGCTGCGGCTGACGTTCGGCCGAGTCAAAGGCTACCGGCCGAGGGACGCCGTTCATTACGCGCCCTTCACTTCGCTCCAGGGCGTCCTGGAGAAGACCACGGGACGGGAGCCCTTCGACACGCCGGACAGGCTCATCGACCTGATCAAGCAGGGCGATTTCGGCGCCTATCGGCCGCAGGGCTTCCCCGGCGTCCCGGTCTGCATGCTCTACGACGCCGACACGACCGGCGGCAATTCCGGCAGCCCGGTCCTCAACGCCAGGGGCGAACTCGTCGGGGTCAACTTCGACCGGACTTTCGAGGCCACCATCAACGACTACGCCTGGAGTCCGGATTATTCCCGCTCGATAGCCGTGGACATCCGCTACGTACTCTGGGTGACCGAGCGTTTCGCTGAAGCGGACTTCCTGCTCCGGGAAATGGGCGTTAAATAGCCTGTGTTGCCGCGGCCCGGTCAGCCGCCTGCGCGGCAGGCCTGCCAGACAGCCTTGGCCATCTGGATGTCCTGAACGGCGACGCCGGTCAGGTCCGCCACGGTCGTTTCGGAATCCGACGACCTGCGCAGCCGGCTGTCGGCGATGACTTGGCCAAGCTCCATGAGCTTTTCCCGCTTGACGACGCCGGCCTGCAGGGCCTTGAAGGCCTCGCCCCTGAGTTCCGCCTGGGCCAGGCTGTCGACGACCACTCTGTCGGCATTCGCCAGGATGGCCGGGTCGAGCTCCTGCTTCTCCGGGGTGTCCGCGCCCACGGCCGTGATGTGTGTGCCCGGTCTGACCCAGGCCGCCTTCAGGATGGGCCTGGTCGCCGGCGTGCATGTCACGATGAGGTCGGCCGAGGCCGCCACTTCTTCGGCGTCGAGCGTCGTCCTGACGGAAAACCGCTGGCCCTGCATGTCGGCGCGGAAGGACTCGAGCTCGGCCTCGTTGACGCCCCAGACCACGGCCAGGTCGAACTCCCGCACCCCGGCCAGGCCGAGCAACTGCATCCGTCCCTGCGTGCCCGCGCCCATGATGCCCACGCCCCTGACCGCTCGAGGCGCCAGGTACTTGGCCGCGACGGCGCCGGCGGCCGCGGTCCTAACGTTCGTCAGATAACCCTCATCCAGGAGGACGCACTCCAGCCGGCCCGTCTTCTGGCTGAAAAGGAGCATCAGGCCGTCCGAGGAAGGCAGTCCCAGCTTCGGGTTGTCGTAGAAGCCCGAAGCGATTTTCACCAGGTAGTGATCGTCCCCGATGATATAACCGTACTTGATGTGGACGTCGCCCGGCGGGTCCTTGAAGATCATCTCCCCCACCGGCGGTACCACCACCTCCCCCCTGGAATAGGCAAGGAAGCCGCTCTCGATAAGGGGCACGGGGTCGATGGACGCGAGCGACTCGCGTATCTTCGCCAGGGTTATGATCCTAGGGCCCTCAGAAAGCATGGACTGGGCCTCAGACCTTCTTCGGCGGAAGCTCAATGACAACGAGGCCGATCCCCTCGAGCGCACGGACGGCCGGCTCCAGGTCCTCTTCCTTGACGAAAATATGGTCGGTCGAATAAGTGGACAGGGTGAAGATGCTGACGCCCGCCTTGGCCATAGCCGCGGAGACGTGGGCGAAGAAGCCGACCAGGTCGAAAGGCAGGACCATGTCGAAGGTTATCCGGCGCCAGCCGACTTCGGCGCCGGAGCAGCCCCGGGGGTCGAACTTGCCCTCCTCCACGACGCAGGTGATCTCCCGGTCATCCCGGATCACGGCGAAGGCCCGGGCGCAGGGCCGCGTCGCGCGCAGCACGGCGTACTTCTCGGCCGCCACCAGGGCCCGCCCGTTCCTGAAAAAATCCTTTAGGTCGGCTTTCCTCAACGTGCCCCCCATCACAGGATCGCCGTATATGATAGAATAAAGTCCGCGCGGGTTCAAGGGTTTTGGTCTCGTCCACTACATTAGTGACGCGCTTGGCTGGGGATGAGTTTTGAG
>CAYWJT010000007.1:0-60855 GCA_964458655.1 uncultured Eubacteriales bacterium
ATGGCGGCACCTATCATAGCCCATCGTGTCACCTATGTATCTGAACGAGCTCAGCAAAAACAAACGGGAAACAAACGGGACGTGTGTCCGGTACCTGGTACCTCGGGTACCAGGTACGCGAGGTGCCAGGTACCGCCTGATAAATCCTTACTTGCGCCCTGCTTATGATGTTCCTGGCCATAAGTTATTAATATAAAAGCAATAAGACAATAACCTAAGGGGCAAGTCTGCCCTTCCCTTCCGCGGCCCTTCGGTTGTATAATCAGGGGGCGGTCCCTGAAGCGGGGCGCCGTTCAAGGAAGACAAGGCGGGGAGGATTGAGATGTGTGGGATTTTCGGCTGTCTTGCCGGGCGCGATTCCGTCCCCTGGCTGGTCGAGGGGCTGAAGGCGCTCGAATACCGCGGCTATGACTCGGCCGGCGTCGCCGTGCTCGTCGACGGCTCGATCGAGCGGCGGCGGGTCGAGGGCAAGATACGGGACCTCGAGGAATACATCAAGTCGCACCCGGTCGCGGGCGGCTGCGGCCTCGGCCACACCCGCTGGGCCACCCACGGCCGGCCCTGCGAGAACAACGCCCACCCGCACGTCGACTGCTCCGGCCGCATCGCCATCGTCCACAACGGGATAATCGAGAACTTCGCCGGCATCAAGGAAGCGCTCAGCCGCGAGGGGCATGTCTTCCAGTCTGAGACCGACACCGAGGTCATCGTCCATCTCATCGAGAAGCACTTCAACGGCCGGCTCGAGGACGCGGTGCGGGCGGCCGCCGCCGAGCTCGAGGGCTCCTTCGCCGTGGCGGCCATCTCCGTCGCCGACCCGCAGAAGATCGTCATCGCCAGGAACGGGCCGCCGGCCGTCCTCGGCCTCGGCTCCGAGGGGACGTTCATCTCCTCCGACATAACGGCCCTGCTCAAGCACACCGACCGCGTCGTCTTCCTCGACGACGGGGAACTCGCCGTCATAACGCCGAAGGGCGTCGAGTACCAGGCGTTCGACGGGACGGCCCGGCGGAAAAAGGTCGAGACGCTCTCCTGGACGCCGGCCAGGATCGAGAAGCGCGGGTTCGCACATTTCATGGCCAAGGAGATTTTCGAGCAGCCCGAGGTCGTCCGCGACGCCCTCCAGAGCCGCGTCTCGCTCGAGACCGGGAACGTCTACCTGGAAGGGCTGAAGAAAGTCGATGAGGTCCTGGAAAGCGTCTCTCGGGTGGTTTTCATTTCCTGCGGCACCTCCTACCACGCCTCGCTCGTCGGTCAGTACCTGCTCGAGACGCTTGGCGGTGTCTCGGCCGACGTGGAATACGCCTCGGAATTCAGGACCAGGGACTTCGTCATCGACCCGGCGTCGCTCGTCGTGGGCATCTCGCAGTCGGGCGAGACCGCCGACACGCTGGCGGCGCTGCGGGCCGTGAAAAAGATGGGCCGGCCGGTCGTCGCGGTCACGAACAATGTCTCCTCCACGATGGCCCGCGAGTCGGACGGCGTGATCGACATCTGTGCCGGGCCGGAGATCGGCGTCGCGGCCACCAAGACCTTCATCGGCCAGCTCGCGGCCCTGACCCTGTTCGCCCTCTATTTCGCGCAGAGGAAGCATACGCTTTCGCCGGCCGAAAGCCTCGCGCTCGTCCAGGAGCTGCAGCGCGTGCCGCACAAGATGGAGCGGATCCTGGCGCGGGCCGGCGAGCTCGAGCGGTTGGCGAAGGAGCTCGGGCCCTGCCAGCACTACCTTTATCTGGGGCGCTGGATAAACTTCCCGGTGGCGCTCGAGGGTGCCCTAAAGCTAAAGGAGATCTCCTACGTCCACGCCGAGGGCTACGCCGGCGGCGAGATGAAGCACGGGCCAATCGCCCTGATCGACGAGGGCCTGACGACGTTCGCGTTGCTGCCGCGCGACCGGGTCTACCAGAAGATGGCCGGCAACATCGCCGAGGTCAAGGCCAGGAACGGGCGCATCGTCGCCGTGGCCTACGAAGGGGACAGGAACGCGGCCCGGATGGCGGACACGGTGATAACGGTGCCGGACGTCCACGAGCTCCTGTCGCCGCTCCTGACGGTCCTGCCCCTGCAACTCTACGCCTACTACCTGGCCTCGTCCAAGGGGCTCGATGTCGACCAGCCGCGCAACCTGGCCAAGAGCGTGACGGTGGAATAATTTGGTACCGGGCACCTGAGACGTAATCGGGTATATAATAGGCGTCCGAGCATAAAACATGTTCTCGAGAGCGTCATTAAGAGGGAGGCTGTTTTCGGGCCTCTTTTCAGCTTGATAGGAGGATACAATGAGGGAAAAGCGGCCACAAAACATATTCAATATCTTTAGCTTACGGGCGAGAACCTGCCCGGCCGCAGCCGTGACTTCCGGCACGGCTGCACCGCCGCGTTCCCGTATCGCGATCCGTTCGGCCGCGCGACCCACGGCCCTCCCTGCAGCCCGCCCCGCCGCCCTAATCTCTCTCGCCCTTGTTTTCCTGTTCATAGCCGTGCCCGCGGCCTTCTCCGCGCGCGCTGACTCCGCTTCAAACCGCGCCGACGGCCAGTCCGCGAAGGTCGTCTTCGACAAGAAGGTCCACGACTTCGGGCCCATCAAGGACGGCGCCGTAGTCGAGGCCAGGTTCGAATTCCGGAACGAGGGCGACGCGCCGCTCGTCATCGAAAGGGTGGATACTAGCTGCGGCTGCACCGCGGCCGTGCTCTCGGAGCGGAACATCGCGCCGGGCAAGAAAGGCGTCCTCAAGGCCACCTTCGACAGCCGCGGCTACCAGGGCCCGGTGACCAAGTACATCTTCGTCACGACCAACGACCCCCAAGCGCCGCGCGCCGAGCTTCAGATAAAAGCCGACGTCCGGGGCGAGCCCGGTCCCAAGATCGAGCTCGACAACTACAACCTCGACCTCGGCCTTAGCCTCGAGGGCGAGGAACCGACGGCCTCGGTGCTCATCAGCAACACCGGCCAGAAAGACCTTCGTATCGAGATAACGCACCCGGAGATAAGGTTCTTCGCCGACGGCAAGCCCGTCACCTTCCCGCTGTTCATCCGGCCCGGCAAGGAACGCCGCATCGAGTTCCGTTTCACGCCTCAGGCGCGCACCGGCCCCCTCCGCGATTACGTCCTCATCAAATCCAACGATCAGGTCCGCGCCACCCTTTCCGTCTACGTCAGCCGCTACGTCCTGACGAGGAAGGAGCTCAAGGAGCTCTTCGAGAGATATAAGAAGGTCCTTGAAGAGATAAAGTGATTCTCACCGTCAAGGTCCAGCCGAAGTCGAGCCGCCCGGGCGTCGAGAAGCTCAGCGACCGCGAGTTCCGGGTCCGCGTCCGCTCCGCGCCCGAGAAGGGCCGGGCCAACAAGGAGACGGCCGAGCTCCTGGCCGCATTCCTCGGCGTCCCGGCCTCGCGGCTCAAGCTCGTCCGGGGCGCCTCCTCCAGCCTGAAATGGTTCGAACTCGGATAGCGGAGGCCGGGCGGTGAGCGCTTACAACCTGGTCAGCTTCGCCGGCGTCTTCATCATCGCCGCCTGCGCCTGGCTCCTGTCCTCGAACCGCCGCGTCGTCAACTTCCGCGTGGTCGCTTGGGGCATCGGCCTTCAGCTTCTGTTCGCCTTCTTCGTCTTCATCGTCCCCGCCGGCACCAAACTCTTCCTCTGGATAAACGACGCCGTGGTCGTGGTCCTCAACTCGGCCACGGCCGGGACGCGCTTCGTCTTCGGCCGGCTGGCCCTGCCGCCGGGCGCCGTGAATGAAGCGGGCGAGGCTTCGCTCGGCTATATCCTTGCTTTTCAAGGACTTCCGACCATCATCTTCTTCGCCGCCCTGGTCGAGGCCCTGTATTTCCTGCGCGTCATGCCCTTCGTCATCAAGCTCTTCGGCCGCCTCTTTTCGAGGCTCATGCGCGTGAGCGGGGCGGAGTCGCTGGCCGTGGCCTCGAACATCTTCGTGGGCGTCGAGTCGGCCATCGTCGTCAAGCCCCACCTCAAGGAGATGACCCGCTCCGAGCTCGGCACCATCCTGACCGCGGGCATGGGCACCATCGCCTCGACCGTGCTCGCCCTCTACGTGCTCCTGCTCCAGAAGAGCATCCCGACCATCGCCGGCCACCTCGTCTCAGCCTCCATCCTGTCCGCGCCGGCCTGCATCCTCACGGCCAAGCTCATGATGCCGGAAACGGAGCGGCCGACCACCCTCGGCGTGAAAGTCGAGCCGCACTACGAGCGGGCCGACAACATCGTCATGGCCCTCATCAACGGCGCCGGCGACGGCCTCAAGCTCCTCGGGGGCATCATCGCCCTGCTCATCGCCTTCCTGGGCGTCCTGGCCCTGGTCAACATGCTCCTAGGCATGGCCGGCGGCGCCCTGAACAACCTGTTCGGCTGGCACGCGAACTGGTCGCTCGAAACGCTGCTCGGATACGTCTTCTATCCCTTCACGCTTCTCATCGGCGTCCCGCCCTCGGACGCTGCCGCCGTGGCTAGGATCATCGGCGAGCGGACCGTGACGACCGAGGTCGTGTCCTACACGGAGCTGGCCCGGCTCATCGCCGACGGCCGGCTCCACGACCCGCGCTCGGCCATCATCGCCTCCTACGCCCTGTGCGGCTTCGCCCACGTGGCCTCGCTCGCCATCTTCATCGGGGGCACCGGCGCCCTGGCCCCGTCGCGCCTGCGCGACCTGTCGCGCGTCGGCTTGCGGGCCCTCCTGGCCGCCGTGCTCGCCACCCTGATGACCGGGGCCGTGGCCGGGGCCTTCTACACCGGCGGCTCCTTCTTCTTAGTCAAGTAGTCCGGGACCGGAGTCGCGCGCCGAAAAAACCCGGCCGCCGTGCGGCAAGCCATAATTCATCGCGCTCACGTCGCGGGTCGGGAACGCGAATCGGAAACGCCGGTCACTTCCGTATCCCCAGGGAAACGCCGTCCGCGAGGCCGAAGGCAGGCCGGCCGGCAGACAGGCCGGGGAACAAGCCTGCTGAACGCGGGCGCGCTAATAAGGGCTCGCTCTACGAACAAGGGGGAGTTTAGAAAATCCATGGAGATGCGTATGGAAACTTACATTGAAACGGCCGCGGCCCGGCGGCCGGAGAAATATCGGCGAAACTCCTTATTGGCATCAGAGCGACGGCCCCTGAAAAAATCGCCCCGGCCCGTTCGTCAAGTCCTGTGGGAGGACCAGGCCTTGGAGGACGCGAAGCTCGAGCTGCTCGCTTTCCACCTGCTGTTCGCGGCCTATCCCGGCCAGGCCGCCCTGGCGCTCAAGCGCTTCGGCTCCGTGTCGGCCGCGCTCCGGGCCGGGCCGGCCGCGGCCCTGGAAGCCGGCCTTCCCGAGTTCGTCTGCAAGTCCCTCCGCGACGGCGGGATTCTCGAGCGGGCCGCCTCGGAATTGGAAAAAATCCGCAAAAACGGGTATCATCTGCTCTCCTTCGAGGACGAGGCCTACCCGGAATATCTCAAGGAAATAACCGGCCCGCCGGCTCTGCTCTACGTGGCGGGAAGGCCGGAGGCCCTGGCCCAGCCGGCCGTGGCCTTGGTCGGTTCGCGCCGGCCGAGCCCTTACGGGCTGGCCGTGGCCGAGAAGCTCGCGACCGAGCTGGCCGGCCGCGGCTGTGTCATCGTGAGCGGCCTCGCCCTCGGGATAGACGCCGCCGCCCACTGGGGCGCGCTGCGGCGGGGAGGCGTGACGGTGGCCGTCCTCGGCTCCGGCCTGGACGTCCCCTACCCGCGCGCGAACCGCAGCCTTTACGGGAAGATCGCGGAGAAGGGCGCGGTCGTCTCGGAGTTCCCGCTGGGGACGCGGCCGCACGCGCTGAACTTCCCGGTGCGCAACAGGCTGATAAGCGGCCTCTCGCTCGGCGTGGTCGTGGTCGAGGCGGCCGGCCGCAGCGGCGCGCTCATCACGGCCAAGTTCGCCCTGGAGCAGGACCGCGAGGTGATGGCCGTGCCCGGGAGCGTCACGAACGAGCTCAGCCGCGGACCGCACGGCCTGATCAAGGACGGGGCGCGCCTGGTCGAGGGCTGGGAGGACGTCGCCGAGGGGCTGCCCTCGCCTTGGAAGGAGAAACTGCTTGCGCAAAAGGACGCGAATGTGGACAATAATCAGGTTTTCCTGACGGCGGAGGGACGCAAACTGCTGGAGCTGGTCCCGGCGGACGGGACGGCGGCTGTGGACGAGCTGGCCGAGCGCGCCGACCTTTCACTGCCGAAGCTCCTTTCGCTCCTTCTCGAGCTCGAGCTCCAGGGAGCCGTCGTCCAGCGCCCCGGGAAGATGTTCCAGAGGAGACTGTAAGTGGCAAGATCGCTCGTCATCGTGGAATCGCCGGCCAAGGCCAAGACCATAAACCACTATCTCGGCTCGGGCTACGTCGTCAAAGCCTCGATGGGCCACGTCTGCGACCTGCCCCAAAAGAAGCTCGGCGTCGACATCAAGAAGGACTTCGAGCCGACCTACCAGGTCATACCGGAGAAGAAGAAGCTCGTCGTCGAGCTGAAGAAGGCGGCCCGCGAGGCCGAACGGGTCATCCTGGCGGCCGACCCGGACCGCGAGGGCGAAGCCATCTGCTGGCACCTGAGCCAGCTCATCAAGGACGACAACAGCAACGTCTTCCGGGCCGTTTTCCACGAGGTGACGCGCGACGCCGTGCAGGCGGCCTTCGAAAAGCCGGGCTCGCTCGACAAGAACCTAATCGACGCCCAACAGACACGCCGCATCCTCGACCGCCTGGTCGGCTACCTGATCAGCCCGCTGCTCTGGAAGAAGATCGGCAAGGGCCTGAGCGCCGGCCGCGTCCAGTCGGTGGCCCTGCGCCTGATCTGCGAGCGCGAGAAGGAGATCAAGGCCTTCAAGCCCGAGGAGTACTGGACGCTTACGGCCCTGCTCCGGGCCCAGAACCCTCCCGAGTTCAAGGCCGGGCTGGCCAAGGTCGACGGCAAGAAGGTCAGGCTGAAGAACGAGGCCCAGGCCCGGGAGGCCCAGGCCGACTGCGAGAAGGCGGCCTTCGTCCTGAAGAAGGTCACGGTCAGAGAAAAGCGCAAGACGCCGGCCCCGCCGTTCATAACGAGCACCCTCCAGCAGGAGGCCTTCCGCATCCTGCATTACCCTGTTAAGAAGACGATGAGCGTCGCCCAGCGCCTGTACGAGGGCCTGAACGTGGGCGAGGCCGGCCAGACCGGTCTCATCACCTACATGCGCACCGACTCGATCCGGGTCTCGGAGCAGGCGGCGGCCGCGGCCCGCAAGTATATCGAGCAGGCCTTTTCGCCGGCTTACGTTCCGGCCAAGCCGCACGTGTTCAAGAACCCGAAAAAATCGCAGGACGCCCACGAGGCCATCCGACCGACGCGGCTCGACCTGCCCCCGGAGAAGATCAAGTCCTACCTGAAGAAGGACGAGTACGACCTTTACCGGCTGGTCTGGAACCGCTTCCTGGCTTCCCAGATGGCGCCGGCGCTGGTCGAAGAAACGGAGTTCGAGATACTGGCATCGAGGCGTCCGCAAGCGGGCGCCGCGGCGGCGCCCGGCGCCGCCCTGATCGTTGAAGCGGGCGCGAAAATCGCCGCCAAGAAGCCGGTCGAGTACCTGTTCAAGGCCAAGGGCGAGGTCGTCAAGTTCGACGGCTTCCTGGCGGTCTTCCCCTCGAACGGCAACGACAAGGAGCTCCTGCCGAAGGCTTCGGAGGGCGAGGAGCTCAGGCTCGTCGGCCTCGACACCAAGCAGAATTTCACCCAGCCGCCCCCGCGCTACACCGAAGGCACGCTGGTCAAGGAGCTCGAGTCGCGCGGCATCGGCCGGCCGAGCACGTACGCGCCCATCATCTCGACCCTTCAGGACAGGACGTACGTCGTCAAGGAGAAGGGCAAGTTCCGGCCCACCGACCTGGGCATGTACGTCACTAACTTCCTTATCAAGCACTTCGAGAAGCTGATGGACTACGAGTTCACGGCCAGGATGGAGGAGGAGCTCGACCAGGTGGAGGAGGGCGGCCGTGGCTGGGTCGAGAGCCTGCGCGAGTTCTACGGCCTGCTCGAGAAGTATCTCAAGGGCGGCCACGAGAGCGAGAGCATTACGCGCACCGGCATACCCATAGAGGAGAAGTGCCCCAAGTGCGGCCGCGGCCTGGTCATCAAGAGCGGACGGTTCGGCCGTTTCAAGTCCTGCTCCGGCTACCCGGAATGCGATTATCGGGAGAGCCTGGTCAAGAAGGAAGTCAAGGTCCTCGAGGAGAAGTGCCCTAAGTGCGGTTCGCCGCTCGTCCAGAGGTTCGGAAGGTACGGCGCCTTTGTGGCCTGCTCCAACTACCCGGCGTGCGAATACATCAAGAAGGAGAACTCGGACACGGGCGTGGCCTGCCCGCTCGGCTGCGGCGGCAAGGTCATGCGGCGGAAGACTCGGCGCGGGAAGTTCTTCTACGGGTGCAGCAGGTATCCCGAGTGCAAGTTCGCTTCCTGGGACGAGCCGGTCGTCGCGCCCTGCCCGTCGTGCGGGGCGCCGGTCCTCTACAGGAAAGTGCCGGCCAAGGGCGCGCCTTGCCTTTACTGCAAGAACGAGAAGTGCGGCTGGAAGGAAAAGGCCGGGGACGCCGGGAAGGGGAGCGGACCGGAAAAGGGCGCGACGCCGGAGAAATCCGGCGCGCCCGGAAAGGAAACGGGGAGCAGCGGGGACGCGGGCAAGGCGTTGGAGAAAAGCAAACCGGCCGAACCGGGAAAAGAGTTCGAGAAAAGCCAGGCGGATGACCCGGAAAAGGGTGGGCTGGCTGAAAGAACAGGCGAGTCGCCGAAAGAACCGGGAACGACGCCGAACGAACGAGGAGAGCCCGGCGGAGTCGGTGAGCCGGCCGACGCGGGGAAAAAGGGATAGCAGGACCGCAAGATTACGGTCGCGGGACGAAGGCGGTTCACGGCTCGGGACAAAGGCGTGAACGGAGCGCGGGGGCCGGGAAGCGCTTCGCGGCGGGCCCGCCGAGGGGATTAGACAGCGGGGCGGGCTGGACTGGTCTAAATGCAAACGTAACTGCGAGCTGCCCCGGTCCGTGACGCGACCTGGGCTGTCGTGGTACATTAGCCACGGACTGCCGAATAATATGAAGCGGGAAATAACCGAGTTCCTCCAGTACCTCAGGCACGAGAAGAACGCCTCGGTCCACACGATCGCGGCCTACGGCCGCGACTTGAAGGAGCTTGAAACCTACTTCAAGGAGGCCGGGGTCCGTTGGGACCGGGCCGACAACGTCAGCCTGCGCGGCTTCCTGGCCGGCCTGTACGAGAAGAAGCGCAAGAAATCCTCCATCGGGCGCAAGCTGGCCGCGGTCCGCTCCTTCTATGATTTCTGCGTCAGAAGGAAGCGACTGGCCGAGAACCCGGCCGGGCTGCTGGCGACTCCGCGCCAGGACAAGCGCGTGCCGTCGTTCCTTTCGGAGGACGAGGTTTCGACCCTGCTCGACCTGCCGAAGGGCGGGAAGCCGGCCGACCTCAGGGACAGGGCGATGCTCGAGCTTCTCTACGCGAGCGGGATACGGGTGGGCGAGCTCGTCGGGCTGAACTTGGGCGACGTCCATTTGAGCGATCGATTCCTCAGGGTCAGAGGCAAGGGCAAGAAGGAGCGGGTGGTGCCGTTCGGGAGCAAGGCGGTCGATGCGATGGCGGACTACTTGAAGGCGAGGCCGATGCTGGCAGCCGCGGGGGAAAAGGCGGAGGCGGTCGAGGGCGTCGACCAGGCGGTGTTCCTGAACCGCGGCGGCGGACGGCTCACGGCGCGGTCGGTGCAGCGGATGGTCGCGAAATACATAAAGCGTACGGCCGTGGGGCGGAAGATAAGTCCGCATTCCCTGAGGCATTCCTTCGCCTCGCATCTGCTCGGAAGGGGCGCCGACCTCAGGGTCATCCAGGAATTGCTCGGGCACTCCAGCCTGGCGACGACGCAGAAGTACACGCACGTCGACTTGCGGCAACTCCTCGAGACCTACAAGAAAAGCCACCCCCGTTCTTAAAAAGGGGACAGTTTACTCATTCACCTAATTTCCATCATCCGGCGACAAGCGTCATAGTCTTCAGGAAGGCGTCCTGGCTTGGGCGCAGATGTCGGTGACCCCGGACGGCCATGGAGGCGACGGCCGAGCCTGCTTCAGCAGGCGCTAAATGAGTAAACTGTCCCCATTTTAATGACAACGGGAGTTCTGGCGGCACGGCCGTTGCGGCTACGCGCGTTGACGGAGGGCTGGGAGGAGCCGGTTTTAAGTGATTGTTAATGCACTAGTTAGCGCGGCGCCGGCGAATGGCATCGGGCTTGCTTTATAAGGGGCGAAAGGAGGTTCGTTCGATGTTCTTAAAAACACGCGCAACTCTCAGTCTCGCCCTGGCCGTGGTGGTCTTCCTGGCGGCGGCCGGCGCGGCCCTGGCCCAGAGCGGCCCGGCCAAGGCCAAGGTCAACATCAACACGGCCACGGCCTCGGAGCTCGAAAGCTTGCCGAGGATAGGCCCCAAAGTCGCCCAGAGGATCGTCGACTACAGGACCCAGAACGGCAACTTCAAGAAGGTCGAGGACATCATGAAGGTCCGGGGCATAGGCGAAAAGCTCTTCGAGCAGATCAAGGACCGGATCACGGTCGGGCCTGAGAGCCAGGCGAAATAACGGAAGGGGAGCCCCCTCCCCCTTCCCGCGGCCGGTCGGGCTCGCGCGGGAAAGCTAAGCGCGTTCCGCGAGATACTTTTCGAGGAAGGCCCTCAGCTTGCGCAGGGCCCGGCCGCGGTGGCTGACGGCGTTCTTTTCGTCGGGTGAAAGCTCGGCGAAAGTCCGGCGGAGGGGGTGGTAATAGAACACCGGGTCGTAGCCGAAGCCGTTATAGCCGCGCGGCTCGAAAGCGACCCGGCCGCGGACCTGTCCGCGCAGCTCCTTTATGATGCGTCCGTTCTCGGCCAGGGCCATGACCGAAACGAAGCGCGCCGCGCGGTCGCCGCGGCCGACGCCTCGGAGCAGGCGCAGGACCTTGCGGATGTTCTTCTCGTCCGAGGGAGCCGGGCTGGAGAAGCGCGCCGAGCGGACGCCCGGCGCTCCGCCGAGATAGGATATTTCCAGACCGGAGTCCTCCGCCAGCACCAGGCCGGCGACCTTCCGGCTGTAATAGACCGCCTTGGCCCGGGCGTTATCGGAGAAAGTCTCGCCCCGCTCTTTGTAGGACGCGTCCGGCAGGGCCTGCCGCAGGCCGCGCACGCGCACCGGCAGGCCGCGGAGCAGCCGCCGGATCTCCCTTTCCTTGCCGGCGTTGGTGGTGGCGATGGTCAGGCCGAGCTCAGTCAACTTTCAGCTCTTCGACGCCTTCCAGGTCCAGGATGCCCTGCACGAACTCGAGCTCCTTCTCTTCGGGGGCCGAGAAGGCGAAGTTGACGAACAGGAGCGCGCCTTCTTTCTTGAGCGTGATCTTATCGATACGGACGCCGTGATGCATGGCCAACCGGCGGATGCTCGATAATACCGCCGGCCGGTCCTTGAGCCTAAGGTGGTACTGGAACTGGTTCCTGCGGCGGAACCCTTTTTCCACCTGGAGGAACAGGGTCAGAGTGATGACGGTCAGGGCGGCGAAGATGAAGGCCGGCAGGTAATAGCCGGCGCCGATGGCCAGGCCCAGACCGGCCACGAGCCACAGCGTGGAAGCGGTTGTCAGGCCGGCGACCGTGCCTCGCGACTGGATGATCGTGCCGGCGCCCAGGAAGCCGATGCCGGTCATCATGCCGGCGGCCATGCGGATGAGCGAGTCCGCGGTGCCGCCCTTGGCCTGGATGAGCATGACGGCGACGGCCATCATCATCGTCGAGGTGATGCAGACGATGATGTTCGTGCGCAGGCCGGCCGGCTTCTGCATGGCCTCGCGTTCCAGCCCGATGATGCCGCCCAGGGCCACGGCCAGGACCAGCTTGAGCAAAAGTTCGAGTATCGCCATGTTGTTTTCCACGTGATATTTATCATCCTGTCGTGCCGATGTCAACGCCGTGAAAAAGGGCAACGGACCGGCGACGACGGTTCCTGAGGCCAATGGAGCTTTTACCATGAGTCCCCTTCCAGGGTCGCTCCTGTTCTGTTAAAATAAGCCGAATTCGGCAAGACGCCCGGCAAGCGGGCCGCTCCCGCCGGCGCGGGCATCCTTAACTGGAGGCGAGACGATGTCGACACTGATCAAGAAGGTCATAGGCCGCGAGATCCTGGACAGCCGGGGCAACCCGACCGTCGAGGTGGAGGTCGAGCTCGAGGACGGCGCCCGGGCTCGGGCCGCGGTGCCCTCCGGGGCCTCGACGGGCGTTCACGAGGCCCTCGAGCTCCGCGACGGCGACAAGCAGCGCTACGGGGGCAAGGGCGTCCTCAAGGCGGTAGGCTTCGTCAACAGGGAGATCGCGGGCGCGGTGACGGGACTGGACGCCCGGGACCAGCTCGGCGTCGACCGGGCCATGTTGGAGCTCGACGGAACGGAGAACAAGAGCCGCCTCGGCGCCAACGCCATCCTGGGCGTGAGCATGGCCGTGGCCCGGGCCGCGGCCGAATCCGCCGGGCTGCCGCTCTTCCGTTATCTCGGCGGGGCCGCGGCGCGGCTCCTGCCGGTCCCCATGTTCAACATCCTGAACGGCGGCGTCCACGCCAACTGGCAGGGGACCGACCTGCAGGAATTCATGATCGCCCCGGTCGGCGCTCCCAACTTCCGCGAGGCCCTGCGCTGGGGCAGCGAGACCTATCACGCCCTCAAGGCCGTGCTCAAGTCCGGCGGCTATTCGACCGGCGTCGGCGACGAGGGCGGCTTCGCGCCGGCCTTCAAGAGAAACTCCGAGGCCCTGGACAACATCATCGCGGCCATTGAGAAAGCCGGCTTCCAGCCGGGCCGGGACATCGCCATCGGGCTCGACCCGGCGTCGAGCGGCTTCTACGAGGACGGCCGCTACAACCTGCGCACGGAGAAGCGCAAGGCGAGCTCCGAAGAGATGGTGGCCATGTACGCGGAGTGGGTCGGCAAGTACCCGATTGTGCTCATCGAGGACGGCCTGGCCGAGGACGACTGGGAAGGCTGGAAGCTCCTCAACCGGACGCTCGGCGACAGGGTCGAGCTTGTCGGCGACGACATCTTCGTCACCAACGTCAAGCGCATCGCCCGCGGCATCGAGCTCGGGGTCGCCAACTCCGTCCTCATCAAGCTCAACCAGATCGGGACGCTTACGGAGACCATGGCGGCGATAGAAATGGCCAGGCAGGCCGGCTGGGGCGCCCTCATCTCGCACCGCAGCGGCGAGACCGTGGACAGCTTCATCGCCGACCTGACGGTGGCTTCGGGCATGGGCAAGCTCAAGACCGGCGCGCCCTGCCGCGGGGAGCGGGTGGAGAAGTACAACCAGCTCATGCGCATCGAGGAGGAACTCGGCCCGTCCGCGGTCTACGCCGGCCCCAGCGCCTTTAAAAAAGGCCGTTAAAAGCGGAATATTTTTCTCTTGACACGACACCTTTGGTTTTGTTATATGATTATGTCGATTGATTTAGTCGTCTAATAGGCGAGGCGCCATGAAGATCTCGACCAAAGGCGAATACGCGAGCCGGGCCATGCTCGAGCTCTCCCTGAGATACGGGGAGCGGCCCCTTCACATCAGGGAGATCTCCAAGGCCCAGAACATCCCCAAGCGCTTCCTGGAGCAGATCCTGCTCATGCTCAAGCGGGCCGGATACGTCAAGAGCGAGAAGGGCAAGAAGGGCGGCTACTACCTGGCCAGGCCGCCAGCCGAGATAAACGTTGCCGGCGTCATCAGGGCCATGGACGGTCCGCTCGCCCCCATCGAATGCGTCAGCGTCATATCCCACAAGTCCTGCCCCATGGAGGAATTCTGCGGATTGCGCACCCTCTGGAAGGAAGTCCGCGACAGCGTGGCCGAGCTGCTCGAGAGGACGACTTTCGCCGACCTCGTCGAGCGTCACCGCAAGGTGCAGCGCCGGCCGGGCGGGGAGCCTCGTTCGGGCGGCAGGACGGAGGCCTGACGATGGGTCTTCACGCCCCGCGCGCTTTCGGACATTCCCGGCCGGACAGCCGCCGGCCGAGCCGGTTCGCGGCAGCGCTGATCCTGGCCTGCGCTCTGTGCCTGATGCCGTCCGGACCGGTCGCGTCGGCGCGAACAGCCGGGCCGTCGAGTCCTGTCCACTCGGAGATAGATACAGCAGCCGTTCCCGCGGCGTTTCGAAAGGCCGGTTTCAAGGCCGAAACGAAACCGGTTCCCGCCCCCGCGCCGTCCGAAACTTCAGCCCTGGTCAACCGGCGAGATCCTTTCTCTGCATCCACCTCCGCCGACGAATCCGGAGCCGTTTCCATCTCCGGCGCCTGGGCCATTTACCCCCTCGCCGTCCGTTGGCAGGAGGAGTTCCGGAAGGCCTTCCCCGGCGTCAGGATCGATGTCCAGGCCGGCGGCGCGGGCAAGGGCATGGCCGACGTCCTGGCCGGAGTCGTGGACATCGGCATGGTCTCGCGGGCCGTCAACCAGGTCGAGCTCGATAGAGGCGCCCTTCCCTTCGCCGTGGCCAAGGACGCCGTCGTCGTCACCGTCAGCCGCCGCAACCCCTTCCTGAAAGAGCTCCTCGAGCGCGGCCTGACCAGGGACGATTTCCGCCGCGTTTGGGTCACTGCCGAGGTCAGGAGTTGGGAAGAGCTCCTCGGCCGCGAGCCCAAGACACCTATCCACGTCTTCACACGCTCCGACGCCTGCGGCGCGGCCGAGACCTGGGCCGACTTCCTGGGCAAAAAGCAGGAGGACCTCCAGGGCCTGGGCGTTTTCGGCGACCCGGGACTGGTCGAGGCCGTGCGGCGCGACCCCTTGGCCATCGGCTACAACAACGTCAATTTCGCCTACGACCCGCGCACTAAAAAGCCCGTCGCCGGCGTCGAGATCTGTCCCGTCGACTTTGACGGCGACGGCCGCCTCGAGCCCGCCGAGCGCTTCTACGCCGGCCGCGACGACCTCACCACTGCCATCGCCGCGGGACGCTATCCTTCGCCGCCCGCGCGCGCCCTTTACTTCGTGACGCGTGGCCGGCCGCGCAACCGGGCCGCCGCCCTGTTCCTGAAGTGGGCCCTGACCGAGGGCCAGGCCTTCGTCTCCGAGATGGGTTACATCGCCTTATCTAAGGAAACGATCGCAGCCGGCCTGGCCGCGGTCGAGGAGGCCCTCAAGGAGGCGAGATGAGATATTTCCTGGACCGCTCGGCCCGCCGGCTCTTCCCGCTCCTGGCCGGCTTCCCGGGCTTCGTGGTCCTGCTCATCGCCGCTGGGCTCTTCTTCAGGTCCCGAGCCGTCGTCCTGACCCAGCCGTTCTCGAAGCTGCTGCTCTCGTCGGCCTGGCTCCCGTCCAGGGGCGAGTTCGGCTTCCTGCCGTTCATCGCCGGGACGATGTACGTGACGGTCGTCGCCGTCATCCTGGCCCTGCCGGTCTCACTGCTAGCCGCCGCCTACCTCTCGGAGTGCGCGCCGCGCCGCCTGCGCGGCCTGGCCGCCACGGTCATCGACGTTCTGGCCGGCCTGCCCTCGGTCATCTTCGGAGTCTGGGGCGTGCTCGTCGTCGTGCCCGCGGTGGGCGCTCTGGCCGGCCTGTTCGGGGCGGCCTCGAGCGGCTACTCCGTCCTGGCCGGCGCCGTCGTCCTGGCCGTCATGATCTCGCCGACCGTCATGCATATCATCTTGGAGGTTTTCTCGTCCATCCCGGCCTCGCTCCGCGAAGCATCCCTGGCCCTGGGCGCGACACGCTGGGAGACGACCAGGCGCGTCGTCCTGCGCAAGGCCGCGCCCGGCATCATCGCCGCCACCGTGCTGGGCTTCTCGCGGGCCTTCGGCGAGACCATCGCCGTCCTCATGGTCGTCGGCAACGTGGCCGTCATACCGCGCTCGCCCTTCGACCCGGGCTATCCTCTGCCGGCGCTCATCGCCAACAACTACGGCGAGATGATGTCCGTGCCCATGTACGACGCGGCCCTGATGTTCGCGGCCCTCGTCCTGCTCGTCGTCGTCATCGTCTCGAACGTCCTGGCCCGGCGCGTCCTGGTGCGCCTCGAAAGGAGGGCGGCATGACCGCATCCGCGGCCGCCGCGGCCGACCGCCGCCTGGCCCGGCGCAAGCGCGCCGACAGGCTCTTCCGCGGCCTGGGCCTGGTCGCGACCGGCCTCGTTGGCGGCGTGCTGCTCCTCATCCTGGCCGTCATCGTCTGGAAGGGCCTGCCCGCACTCAACCTCGACATGCTCACCAGGACGCCGCGCGGCGGCTACTACATCGGCCGGGAGGGCGGCATCCTTAATGCCATAGTCGGCTCGGCCCTGCTCGGCTTGGGCGCCACGGCCGCGGCCTTCTTATTGAGCCTGCCGCTCGCGCTCTTCCTGAACATATACCGGTCGCGGACATCGCGCTTCGCGACTTTCACCCGCTTCTCGCTCGACGTCCTCTGGGGCGTACCGTCCATCGTCTACGGCGCCTTCGGCTTCATCATCATGGCCGCCATGGGCCTGCGGGCGTCGCTTTTGGCCGGCATCATCACCGTGGCCCTGCTCGAGTTCCCCATCATGACCCGGGCCATGGACGAGGTGGTCAGGCTCGTGCCGCGCGAGCTTCTGGACGCCTCCTATTCGGTCGGCGCTACCCGGCTCGAGACGGCCTTCAAGGTCGCGGCCCGCCAGTGCGCCCCGGGCATCCTGACAGGCGTCCTCATCGCCTTCGGCCGCGGCGTGGGCGACGCGGCCTCGGTCCTGTTCACGGCCGGCTACACCGACCGCGTCCCGGCTTCGCTCTTTCAGCCGGCGGCCACCCTGCCGCTGGCCATCTTCTTCCAGATCGGGACGCCCTATCCCGAGGTCCAGCAGCGGGCCTACGCCTCGGCCGTCGTGCTGACCGTCCTCGTGCTCGCGATAAGCCTCATCGGGCGCTCCTTCTCCAGGCGATACAGGAAAACCGTGGTAAGGTGACGAACATGGTGCTGCGGCAGGACAAAGTCCACATCAGCGTCAGGAACCTGAACGTGAGCTACGGCGGGCTCGCCGTGCTCCGGGACATAAACCTGGACATTCCGGCCCGCAAGACCACGGTCATCATCGGGCCCTCGGGCTGCGGCAAGACGACCCTGCTCAAGTCCATGAACCGGCTGCTCGACGGCATCGAGGGCGTCACGATCGAAGGGGAGGTGCTGGTCGACGGCGAGAACATCTACGACCCGGCGGCCGAGGTCACCCTGGTCCGGCGCAAGATGGGCCTGCTGTCCCAGAAGCCCCAGGTCCTGCCGATGTCGATCTACGAGAATGTCGCCTACGGGCCGCGCATCCACGGCGAGCGCGACCGCCGCCGCCTGGACCGGGTCGTCGAGGACCATCTGAAGCTCGCCGGGCTGTGGGAAGAGGTCAAGGACAGGCTCCACCAGCCGGCCTCCAACCTCTCGCTGGGCCAGCAGCAGCGGCTGTGCCTCGCCCGCGGCCTGGCCGTCGAGCCCGAGATAATCCTGGGCGACGAGCCGACCTCGGCCCTCGACCCGGCCTCGAGCCAGAACGTCGAGCGCCGCCTGGGCGAGCTGAAGAAGGACTACACCGTGGTCATCGTCACCCACGTCCTGCGCCAGGCCAGGCGCGTCGCGGACTACATCGCCTTCCTCTACCTCGGCGAGCTCGTCGAGCACGGCCCGGCCGAAGAGGTCTTCGGCGCGCCGAAGGACCCGCGCACCCGCGCCTACCTGACCGGCGAGATAAGCTGACCCCGACGGAGCCAGAGGGCCGAAATTCCTGCTGTACTCGCAACGCAAGCGCTGCTCTAACTATATTGTAATAAATATATTACGGCGCTAGAAGGCCGGGTTTGCGACGACTGGGCGCGGCCTTTGACCGGAGGAGTTCACTTTTCATTGCGCGTTATCGCTCGGCCGGCCGGCATCCATGGGCAGGGTTTGGGGTGATGATGCCGCTCGTTTTGCGAGTTTTATGAAGGCGGATTCGCGGGCATGTCGGACCGGGAAGAGAACGGCTGCGCGGGACCGCTAACTTCTGTTGATATAATCGGCATCCGCATGGAAAGGGCGCTCGGAAGAGTGGGCAAGGGCTGGAGAACAGGAAAATAGGTGAATGAGTAAACTGTCCCCTTATTGATCGGTTTCGACCTCGAGCTTCTCGAGGATGAGCTCGTCGCCCGAGACGAGCTCGACGTCGCGCGAGCCGCACTTCGCGCAGGAATAATCGAGCTCCTCCCGGAACGACTCGCCGCCGCAGGCCCGGCAGCGGAAGACCGGCTTCGTGACGTCGATCTCCAGGACAGCGCTCTCGGCGAAAGTCCCCTTCCGGCAGGCTTCGAAAGCGGACCGCAGCAGCTCGGGCACGACGCCTGACAGGACGCCGACGCGCAGCCTGACGAGCGTCACGCGGCAGTCGCCGTAGGGCTTGACCTCTTCGGCGAGGCGCTCGAAAAGCCCCTGGACGACGGAGAGCTCATGCACCGGACGACCTCATCCTTTCGAGCGACTCCGCGAAAAAGGCGGCCAGCTCCTCGACGCCCGCGCCGGTCTTGGCCGAGGTGCGGAAAACCTGGAGCTTCGGGTTCATGGACAGGGCTTCCGCCTCCGCTTTGGCGGCGTCGAATTCGAGCGCGGCCGCGAGGTCCATCTTGGTCAGGATGAGGCACTGCGCCGTCAGGAAGGCCTTGGGGTATTTCTTGGGCTTGTCGTCGCCTTCGGGCGTCGAAAGCAGGACGCAGCGCAGGCTTTCGCCCAGGTCGAAACTCGCGGGACAGACCAGGTTGCCGACGTTCTCGATGAAGAGAAAGTCGATGTCGGCCGGCACCTCGGCCAGGACCTTGCCTACCATCCGGGCGTCGAGATGGCAGGCGCCCCCGGTCGTGATCTGCCAGGCCGGCGCTCCTCGGGCGCGGATGCGCTCGGCGTCGCGCTCGGTCTCGACATCGCCCTCGATGACGGCCAGCCGGAAGCGGCCCTTGAAGACGTCGACCAGCCGCTCGAGCAGGGTGGTCTTGCCCGACCCGGGCGAGCTCAGGAAGTTGACGGCCAGGACGCGGCGTTCCCGCAGGCTGCGCCGAATCTCGGCCGCCACCTGGTTGTTGGTGCCGAGCAGGTCCTTGAGGACGAAGAGCTCTTTGCGGGTCATCTTCCCATCCCTTCAGGCTTTCTCCAGCAGCTCCTTCAGGAACCGCTCCAGGAAACCAATGGCCGCTTCGAGGTCCTGTTCCGCCGCCGGCGAAAGCCCCTCGCCCTGGTCCCACTCGTGACCGCGGATGCCGAGGACGTAGGCGCGCGGGGCGCTGCCGAACACGGCGCCCGAGACCGCCAGGACCGCTTCCGGCGTCAGCGCGTGGGTCATGACCGGGATGTTCGGGTCCGGCTCGAGCGGCCTGAGGACGAACGCTTCTTCGATGTCCATGGCGGCGTCGATGAAGATCGCTATGTCGTGGCGCGCGCAGAGCGCGGCGTCCTCGAGGTTGAGCTGGTAGTTGGACTCGCAGGTCACATTGCCCAGGCCCAACCCGGCGACACGCTGCGCGGCCGCCGTGCCCAGGCCGTCGTCGCGGCGTCCCGGGTTGCCTATGCCGTAGACGAGGACGCGGGGCACCTTCCCCCCGGCCGGCCTACCTGACCTTCCTCTGGACGACGCGGCCGTCGGCGTCGACCAGGCTGACCTCGAGCGGCATGGCGCCTAGGGCGTGCGTGGCGCAGCTCAGGCAGGGGTCGTAGGCCCTGATGGCCACTTCGACCCGGTTCAGCATGCCCTCGGTGATCTCGGGCTTCTCCGACAGCAGGTTATAGGCCACCCAGCGGACGGCCCGGTTCATGGGCTCGTTGTTGTTAGTCGTTGAAACGATGAGGTTGGCCATGGTCACCTGGTCGTCGTCATTTATCCGGTAGTGGTGGAAAAGCGTGCCGCGCGGGGCCTCGATCAGGCCGACCGCCTCCTGCTGCTTCTTCCCCTTCCTGACGAGCTCGTCGCCCTGGAGGTCGGGGTCGAGGAGCAGCTCCTTGATGACCTCGGCCGTGTGCAGGAGCTCGATGAGCCGCGCCCAGTGGGTGTGGAGACTCATGCTGTTCGGCTTGCCGTTCGTGTAGGCCCGGAAGAGCTCAAGTTCCTTCTGGGCCAGGGGCGAGGGGATGAAGTCGCAGGCGTTGAGCCGGGCCAGCGGGCCGACCCGGTACCAGCCGTCCTCCTTGCCCAGGGACTTGACGAAGGGGAACTTCATGTAGGACCAGGGTTTGGTCGTCTCGCCGATGTAGTCGAGGTAGTCGCGGTAGTCGACGTCATTGAGGACCTTCCGGCCGTCGGCGTCGACCACCCTGAGCCGCCCATGGTACAGGTCGAGCGCGCCGTCCTGCCTGACAAGGCTCATGTGGTTCGAAGGGAAGGCGGCGAAGCCGTCGACGAGTCCGCGGTTCTTGCGGTGGTAGTCCTTGAAGACCTCGAGGCCGAGCCGGGCCCACTCGATCATCAGGTCGGCCTTCATGGTCTCGGGGCCGTCGAGCAGGCGGTCGCGCTCGGCGAGGCTGAGGTTCTGGTTGACGCCGCCGGGGATGGCGCCGGTGCCGTGGATCTTCTTTCCGGCCGTGGCCTGGATGACCTCCTGGCCGTACTTGCGCAGCATGACGGCCTTGTAGACCAGGTCCCTGTCGAGGCCGGCCAGCCCGATGACGTTGCGCGAGTCTGGGTCGGCGTCCATGCCCATGAGGAAGTCCGGCGAGCTCAGGTGGAAGAAGTGCAGGGCGTGCGACTGCAGTATCTGGCCGTAGTGCATCAGGCGCCGCACCTTCTCGGCCGTCGGGGAGAGGCCCTCCGGCCCGACTCCCACCAGGATATCGGTGGCCTTGGCCGCGGCCAGGTGGTGGCTGACCGGGCAGATGCCGCACAGCCGCTGGACGAGCACCGGCAGCTCCCAGTAAGGACGGCCCTGGACGAACCGCTCGAAGCCGCGGAACTCGACGATGTGGAAGCGGGCATCCCGGACCTTGCCGGAGTCGTCCAGATGTATGGTGACCTTGCCGTGGCCCTCCACTCTGGTAACCGGTTCTATGGTGATTTTCCGTGCCATGTCAGCTTACCTCTCAGTCGAATTTCAGGAGCTCGTAGGTCAGGTTGAGAGGCCGTCCTTCGAGCAAGGCCGAAAGGGCTTCCCAGATGAGGTCGGCCGAGGGCGGGCAGCCCGGCAGGAAGTAGTCGATCTTGACGACCTCGTGGCAGGGGTAGACCTTGTCCAGGATGACAGGTATGTCCTCGTCGTTGGGGATGATCCGGTCCTCGGGCGCCACTGTGGGGCTGTTGAGGAAGGCCTCCTCCAGGCATTCCCTGAGCGGGATGCTGTTGCGCATAGCGGGTATGCCGCCCATGATGGCGCATTCCCCCACCGAAATGAGGATGCGGCAGTTCTTCCTGAAGTAGCGCAGGACCTCGACGTTCTCGCTGTTGCAGCAGCCGCCCTCGATCAGGCCTATGTCCACGGGCTTGGTGAATCTCTTGATGTCGTTGATCGGGGACTTGTTGAACTCGACGAGCTCGGCCAGCTTGAGGATCCGGTCGTCGATGTCGAGGAAGGACATGTGGCAGCCGAAGCACCCGGCGAGCGAAGCTGTGGCGATGACGGGTTTGCTCATGGTTTCACCTCCCCCGGCCTTCTTCGATGTCGCTGCCGATGGGTCTGCGGTCGAACTTGCGTTTCCCGATCGGGATGATGAAACCGGTCTCTTTCTTGAGGATGGCGCCGACCGGGCAGATGTCCATGGCCCGGCGGGCATCCTCTTCGCTGAGGCTTTGGGCCAGGGACCGGTCGATCTCGATAGCGGCCCTCAGTCCACGGTTGACCACGGCGAAGACCTTCCGGCCTTTTTCCGTTTCGAACTTGAAGACGCAGCGGTAGCAGAGGACGCAGCGGTTGCGGTCCAGGTAGATGCCGTGCGACTCGGCGTCGACTTCCTTTTTGGGGAAGAGGAAGGGGAAGCGCGGGGCCAGCATCTGGTAGCGGTAGGCCAGGGCCTGGAGCTCGCAGTTGCCGCTCTTTTCGCAGGCCGGGCAGATGTGGTTGCCCTCGACGAAGAGCATCTCGATGAGGGAGCGGCGCAAGTCCTCTATGTCAGGCACGGCGTTCTCCACGACCATGCCTTCGGCCGCCGGCTGGGTGCAGGCGGCGGCGTAGCGGCCGTTGACGCGGACCGTGCAGATCCGACAGCCGCCCGCCGGCTTCAAGCCCTCCAGGTTGCACAGGGCGGGGATATAGATGCCGCACTGACGTGCGGCCTCGAGGATGCTCTGGCCGGGCTTCGCCGGGCATTCCCGGCCGTCAATCTTGATCTTGATCTCACTCATGATGTCCCTCCGCGGGAGCCGGCTTCCGGCCGGCGGCTTCGCAGCCGACTTCCAGGGACTTCCGGAAGTCGAATTCCGGCGAGAAATCCACGTCCTTCAACAGCCGCGCCCGGTAGAGGTCGGGGAAGCCATGGAGCGTGGTCAGGATGGGGTTTGGCGAAGTCTGGCCCAAGCCGCAGCGGCTCGAGGCCTTGATGAGCTTGCCCCATTCCTCGACCTCCCGGATGTCGCGCTCGGTGGCCCGGCCGTCGGCGATCTTCCTGAACTTCTCGAGGAGCAGGCGGTTTCCCACCCGGCAGGGCACGCAGCGGCCGCACGATTCGTCGACGAAGAACTCCATGAAGTTCTCGACTGCCTGGAAGATGTCGCGTTCCGGGCCGAAAACGATGACGGAGCCGCCCGTGGCCAGGTCCTCGAAGGCTATCTTCCGGGAAAAATCGCGCCGCGGCACGCAGGTCCCGGACGGACCGCCCACTTGGACGGCGGCGGCGTTCGCGCCTCCGACCAGCTTGAGCAGTTCCTCGAGCGTCAGGCCGAACTCCACCTCGTAGACGCCCGGGAGGCCGCAATCGCCTGAAACGCTCAGGAGCTTGGTGCCCGGGGACTTGGCCGTGCCGAACCTGGTGAACCAGTCGGCGCCGTTGGCCAAGATCCGGGCCGCCGCGGCCAGGGTCTCGACGTTGTTGACGGTCGTCGGCCGGTCCAGGTAGCCGACCTGCACCGGGTAAGGAGGCCGGTCGCGGGGCTCGCCGCGCTTGCCTTCGGCGGACTCGAGCAGGGCCGATTCCTCGCCGCAGACGTAGGCTCCGGCGCCCATCCGTATGCTGATGTCGAAGTTGAAACCGGCTCGGCCGGCAATGGCCTTGCCGAGCAGGTTCTTTTTCCTCAGGTCGGCCAGGGCCGCGTCGAGATGGTCCCGGAGGTAGGCGTACTCGGCCCTGAGGTAGAGCAGGCCCTCTTCGGCCCCGACGGCGAAACCGGCCACGGCCATGCCCTCAAAGACAAGCCCGGGGTTCTCCGTCAGGATGACCCGGTCCTTGAAGGTCCCTGGCTCGCCCTCGTCTGCGTTGCAGACGACGTAGCGCCGGTCGGCGGCCTGCTTGCGGCAGAACTCCCATTTGAGGCCGGTCGGGAAACCGGCGCCGCCGCGGCCGAGCAGGCCGGAGCGCTTGACCTCTTCGATGACCTGTTCCGGTTCCAGGGCCGCGGCCTTCCTGAGCGCAGAGCCCGGCTCGAAGGGAGACAGGATGACCGGCCCAGGCTTCCGGATGTTGCTGGCCACGAGAGAGCGGATGAGAGCCGCCTGGCTCTCGCCTTTGCCGTTCCCCCGGGCCAGGCCGGCAGCATCCTTCCCGGCCTTGAGGCCGCGGACGATCTCCCTGACCCGCTCCGGCGTGAGGCGCGTGAAGACAAAGCCGTCGATGATGGCGGCCGGTTCCTGGTCGTTCATGCCGACGCAGGCCGTGGAGAACAGGCCGAAACGACCGTCCGCGGAGACACCGTTCATGGGACAACCGGCCTCCTCGGCGAAGGCCGCGGCCACTTCGGCCCGGCCGTTCATGATGGAGGTGATGCTGTTCGTGAGATAGATCGCGTGCCTGCCCCTCGGCTCCAGCGAGAAGAAGTGGTAGAAGCTGGCGACGCCCTTGACGTCCGCCTCCGACACGCCGAGATGGCCGGCCAGGGACTTGACGGCCGCCCCGGTCAGGGAACCCTCGGCCGCCTGGATGTCCCTGATGGCGTCGATCAGGCGCGACGGGTCGCGGGGGTAATTCTTGAGTATTGTATCAATGCTGGCCATGTTTCACCTCTCTCTAAGGTGAGCTAACCAGTGTACCATAAAAACGCAGCCCGGCGAAGCAATACCGGAGGTTTTTCCGCCCGTCGGGGCCGCCAATTAAGGGCTTGCTTTTTGATTTTGAAAAGCGGTAAAATCATAAGGGCGATAGAACAATATCAAACGGGAGGAGGACTTATGAAGAAAAACATACTGATTCTTATTCTTCTTGTCGGGACGCTGGCCCTGTTCCAGAGCTGTTCCACGCATCCCGAGAAAAACCTTCTTTCCAGCTATTTCCACGCCGTCGCCCTGAATGACAACGATACGATGTCCTCGATGGCCATGGAGCCGATCCAGGTCGATTTGGCTTCGTGGCAGATCCTGAGCGTTTCCCCTGAAACCGTGGAGCCGGCGAAGCTGCCGGACCTGAACGCCAAGGAGCTCGAGCTGAAGAAGGCCGTCGAGGACCACATCGGCCCCACAGTCGCCGCCAAGGACGAGCTCGACGCCGCCAAGGAGCGGCTCGACCTCGAGAGGACGGCCTCCGGGAAGGCCGCCGCCAGGAAGCAGGTCGAGCAGCTCCAAGCCGTCTATGACCGGGAATACCAGAAGCACAAGGAGCTGCAGCAGGCCTACAACGACGCTAAAGCGGCCGCCGCCCGGGAAGAGGAGATGACGGCGTTCTCGCTCGGTGTCAGGGAGCTGGCCACCATCCGCACCCTGACCGGCGACGTCCATTCCAAGACGGTCGACGTGCTCCTTAAGCTCAAGAACAACACCGAGAGGAAGTACACCATCCATCTCAAGAGATACGTCCTCAAGGACGAGGCTGCCAGGCTCTCGCACAACGGCCGCTGGGTCATCATCCAGTTCGAACAGATAACCTGAGCCGTCGGAAAGGCTTCAGAACGCTGTCGAACCGGCGAACGGAGGACGGACCCTCCTTGACTGGCGGGCGCGTTCCTCTATAATAGAGCTTTTTCGGGGCCGTTAGCTCAGCTGGCAGAGCACCGGCCTTTTAAGCCGGGTGTCGCTGGTTCGAATCCAGCACGGCTCATTTCCCGCGCGCCCCTGTCGTCTAGCCCGGTCTAGGACATTGCCCTTTCAAGGCAGCAACACGGGTTCAAATCCCGTCGGGGGCGCTTTTCCCTTTCTTTTAAGCTAAGCGCGGTGATGATGCTCGAAGCCCGGCTTCCCGGCGGCGGCCTGATCAAGTATTAGAGCGCGCGGGCGGCCCTCAGGTCGAGCTTCGTCGGCGCTCAGGACGTCGGGGCGGACCCGCCAGGGCTCAGCCCTCATCAGCGCGTGTCTTGGCCAGCTCTTGCCGCGTTCTCCTATAAAGGCTGAAGACTAAAACGGCCGGCGCCTGGTAAAGGGGCAGGATGACGGAAGAAAGGATGAGCCAGTAGACGTTGAAGCCGCGCCGGAAGAGGAAGTAGAACGCGGCGAAACCGGCGGCGGAGAGGATTATCGAGGCGGCCAGAAGAAGACGGGCTTTGAGCCTCAAGCGGGCCGGGCCGCGGCCGGGGGAGTTCACGGCGCTGTCTCCGGGGCCCGGACAGCGCGGGGAATGGGCGGTGCAGGGTTCGAACCTGCGACCCCCGGTTTGTAAGACCGATACTCTGCCACTGAGCTAACCGCCCGGCTTGACCCGGTAAATAAGGGTAGAGAAAACCCTCCAGGGTGTCAAGCCGGCCTGATTTGACAGGGGCGGGCGGCTATGCTAAATTTGAGGGGCATTTTTATTCCTCAAAAAGGGTTAGAAGATGTACGCAGTTATCTTGACGGGCGGCAAGCAGTACCGGGTGAAAGAAGGGGAGACCCTGGACGTAGAGAAGCTCGAGGCCCCCGCCGGCTCCAAGCTGGATATAGAACAGGTCTTGCTCCTCGAGGACGGCGCGGACGTCCTGATCGGCACGCCTTACGTGGAGAACGCCATGGTCAGGGCCGAGGTGCTGGAGACTTTCAAGGACGACAAGGTCCTGATCTTCAAGAAAAAGAGAACCAAACAGTACAGGCGGACCAAGGGACACCGCCAGCTGCTCACCCGGATACGGGTCGAAGCCATATACTCGGACAAGAGCAAGGCGCCCGAGGCCGGGCCGGCCAGGGTCGAAGAGGCCCCGGCGCCGGTCTCCGCCGAAGCGCCGGCTCAGCCCCCCGCCGCGCCGGCGCCGAAGCCGGCCGCGAAGAGACCCGCTCCGGCCGCCAAACCGGCCCGGGCCTCGGTTCCCAGAGCCGTCTCTCCGGCGAAGACGGCGGCGGCCAAGAAAGCCGCGGCCAAGAAATCGGCCTCGGACAAGAAAACGAAGAAACGCGGAGAATAAGCCATGGCTCATAAGAAATCAGGCGGCAGCGCCAGGAACGGCAGGGACAGCCAGTCGAAGCGGCTCGGCGTCAAGCGCCATGGCGGTCAGCTCGTCGAAACGGGGACGATCCTGGTCCGTCAGCGCGGGACGCCGTTCAGACCCGGTTTGAACGTCGGCCGCGGCAAGGACGACACCCTGTTCGCCCTGACCCGGGGCATCGTCAAGTTCCAGGACCGGGGCAGTCGGGGAAAATTCGTTTCCGTAATTCCCGCTTGAGGCCAACGTCACGACACTCGTCTTTTCGGCCTTCCGCCAGAGGGCGGGACACATCACGGGTAGAGCCTTCGTCGCGTCTTTTTTCCCGAGTGTAAGGAGAGGGCGCCGCTTTGTTCATTGACCAGGTCCGCGTCAAGCTGAAAGCCGGCCGGGGCGGGAACGGCTGCGTCAGTTTCCGCCGGGAATACCGCGTCCCCAAGGGCGGCCCGGACGGCGGCCGCGGCGGCGACGGCGGCAGCGTCTACATCGTTTCCGACGGCAACATCAGCTCGCTGGCCTATTTCCGTTTCCATCCCCTCATCAAGGCCGGCAACGGCGCCCACGGCGAGGGCGGCAACCGCCAGGGTAAGAGGGGCCGGGATGTGCGCCTTAGCGTGCCTCCGGGAACGATCGTCAAAGAGGAAGGTCGCGACCAGCCCCTGTTCGATTTCACCGCTTCCGGGCAGGTTTTCCTGGCCTGCCGCGGAGGCAAGGGCGGCCGCGGCAACGCTTCCTTCGCCACTTCGACGCACCAGGCCCCGCGGGAGTGGGAGCCGGGGCGTCCGGGCGAGGAAAAGGAGCTCACCCTCGAGCTCAAGCTCATCGCCGACGTCGGCCTGGTTGGCTTCCCGAACGCCGGCAAGTCGACGCTCATCTCCAAGGTCTCGGCGGCCCGGCCGCTCATAGCCGACTATCCTTTCACGACGCTCGTCCCCAACCTCGGAGTGGTCGACCTGGGCGGGTACAGAAGCTTCGTCGTCGCCGACATCCCGGGTATAATCGAAGGGGCCCACCAGGGGCAGGGCCTGGGCCTGCGCTTCCTGCGCCATATCGAGCGGACGAAAGTCCTGGTCCACCTTGTGGATGTTTCGCCTTATACCGGGCGCGACCCGGTCCAGGATTTCAAGGTGGTGATGAAAGAGCTGGAGGCCTTCAACCCGGTGCTGGCGCGAAGGCCGCAGATACTGGCCGCCAACAAGACGGACCTCCTCGGGCCAGGAGACCAGAAGCGGCTGGAGAGCCTCAGGAAGCTTGCTGCCCGCGAGAAGGCCCCGTTCTTCGCCGTTTCGGCCCTCAAGGGCCAAGGGTTGAAGCGGCTCGTCGCGGCCATGGCCCGCGAGCTCGAGAAGGCCGGCGCCGAGATGGGACGGCAGGAAGGCGGACGCGGCAATGGATAGCATCGGCCTTTACGGCGGCACATTCAACCCGATACACCTCGGACACCTGAAGGCCGCCGAGACGGTGACGGAGGCCTTCGGGTTGGAGCGCGTCCTGTTCATCCCCTCCTACATACCTCCGCACAAGGAGAGCCGCGAAGTGGCCTCGGCCGCTCATCGCTTGAGGATGGTCGAGCTGGCCGTCGCCGGGCACGACAGGTTCGCCGCCAGCGACATCGAGGTCGCGGCCGGAGGCCGGTCCTATTCGATAGCGACGGTGAGGAAGGTGAAAGGGCTGTATCCGGAAGCCGAGCTCTTTTTCATCGTGGGCATCGACGCCTTCCTCGAGATCGGCACCTGGCGTGAGTATGAGGCCCTGCTCGCCGAGTGCCGTTTCATCGTCACGAGCCGGCCCGGTTGGGCCCTCGACGCGTCGGGCGTGCTGGGCGGAAAGCTCCGCGAGAGCGTCAGTCCGGCGCTTGATGGTATAATACCGGCGAAGAAGGTGCGAGAGAGGTACAGGATCTTCCCGCTGGTCATCGACGCTCTGAACATATCCTCCACGGAGGTCCGGGCCAGGGCCAGGCAGAGCCTGAGCCTTGAGGGCCTGGTGCCGCCGGCCGTCGAACGATACATAAGGGAAAACGAACTCTATTCTCGATGAAAGGGGAAAATGCCGGAAAACAAGCCGCAACGCTTCACTAAGCGCAGCCTTCCCCGCGAGGTCCGCCTGGCGGTGGAGGCCGGACTGGACAAAAAGGCCGAAGGGCTCTGCGTCCTCGACCTCAGGGAGCTCAGCTCCTTCACCGATTTCTTCCTCATCGCGAGCGGGGCTTCCTCGCGTCAGAACCAGGCCATTGCCGACGCCCTGGAGGTCAGCCTCAAGCAGGCCGGCCGCCGGCCGCTGAGCGTCGAGGGCTCCGGGACCGCCGAATGGATCCTCATGGATTACGGCTCTTTCGTGGTCCATGTCTTTTCACGGCGGGCCAGGGACTTCTACGCGCTGGAGAAGCTCTGGGGCGACGCCCCGCGCCTCGATTTCTGAACCCGGGCGATTCCCCGTTTTTTTATCGCCGCCGCTATTGACAACGTCAGGTCGAATCATTATTGTTTTAGGGCATTTTTCAGGTTATGAGGCTGAGATTCCTCTGGCCGGGCAGGACGAGAAGCCCCGAGTTCCGGGCGCTCGAAGAGGCCTATCTGGAAAAGATCGAGAGGCTCCAGCCCGCCGAGGTCGTCGTCACCAGAGAGGCGGCCGGGCTCCGGGAAAAGGACGCCGCCAGGGTCATGGCGGTCGAAGCCCGGGGGCTTGAAAAGTGCCTGTCCGATTCCTATATTGTCTGTCTGACTGACGGAGGGAGAGAGATGACGTCGGAAGGGCTGGCCTCCTTTCTCGCCAAGAGGAACGAGGCTGCGCGGGACACGGCTTTCGTGGTCGGGGGCTTCCTCGGCCTCGACCGGGCCCTGCTCGAACGCGCCGACCTCAAGCTGTCCCTTTCCAGGATGACGTTCTCGCATGAGTTGAGCCGCGTCATGCTGCTCGAACAGGTCTATAGGGCCCTGACGATGATACGGGGCCGAAAATACGCCAAGTGAGGGGGTCCCAGAGTGACCAAGAGATTCGACAAGAAAGAGAAGGAGCAGTTCAAAAAGCAGCTCCGCGACAAGAAGTTCGGCATCATCCACAAGTTGAGCAAGGTCATCGACGAGAGCAAGGAGATGGAAAGCAACGTCGCACAAGACGCGGTCGACAAGGCTGAAACGTCATATACCAAGGAGTTCCTCCTCAGCCTGTCCGACGCGGACCGGGAACAGCTGGTCCAGATCGACGAGGCGCTGAGAAGGCTCGAGCACGACGAGTTCGGGCTGTGCCAGCAGTGCGGGAAAGAGATAAGCCGCAAGAGACTCGAAGCCATCCCCTGGGCCCAGTACTGCATTTCCTGCCAGGAAAAGATAGAAGCAGAGTACAAGTCCGGCTGAGGCCTGCCCTCAGTCTGCTCGCGCCTTTCGTCCGGGCCGTCAGGCTGGCTGCGAGCCTGCTCGTCTATCCCTCGTTTTGCCGCCTGTGCGGCCGCTTCCTGGAAGACCCCGCGGACAAGATAGTCTGCCGCGAATGTCTCGACCGTCTGGACGCCCCCGGTGGCCCGGTCTGCGTGTGCTGCGGCCGCTTCTTCTCGGGAGACGGGGAGGCGCATCTCTGCGGCGAATGCCTGACTGAGCCGCCGCCTTTCAGCCGGCACCGCTCGGCCGGCGTCTATGACGGCGTCCTAAGGGGGCTGATACTGGTTTTCAAGTACGGCAGGGTCCAGGCACTGGGCGGCTTGCTGGCCGATTTCATGTGTCGGGCGCCGGCCTTGGAGAGCGATGATATCTTCGAGGGCGTGGATTACGTCGTCCCGGTCCCCCTGCACCGCCGGAGAAGGAGACGGAGGGGATTCAACCAGGCCTTGGTGCTCGGCCGGGAACTCGCGAAGAGGAAAGAGCTCCCGGTGCTGGCCCGAGGCCTGGTCCGGGTCAAAGACGCGCCGCCCCAGGCCTCGCTCGACGCCAGGGAGCGCGGCCGCAATATCAGGGGCGCGTTCCGGCCGGCGAAAGGGCGGCGGCTTAAGGGGAAGACCGTATTGCTCGTGGACGACGTCTATACGACCGGCGCGACCGTCAGGGAGTGCAGCCTGGCCTTGCTCAAGGCCGGCGCGGCCGAGGTGCGCGTGGTGACGGTCGCCCGGGCATAAAAAAAGGGGACAGGCACCCCTGGTCCCTGTCCCCCGTACCGGATGTCGGCAGTTACTTCTTGGCTTTCTCTTCCGGGGCGCTCTGGGGCTTGAGGATCTTGACCTTCTTGGGCTTCACTTCAGGCTTCTTGGGCATCCGGATTCGCAGCAGGCCGTTGTCGTACTCGGCCTCGATCTTCTCGTGGTCGACATAGCTCGGCAGGGCGAAGCTCCTGAAGAAAGAGCCGTAGGAGCGCTCGATGCGGTGGTAGTTCTCCTCCTTGGTCTCCTTCTCGAACTTGCGCTCGCCCTTGACGGTCAGGTTGCCGTCCTCGATGTTGATCTCGATGTCCTTCTCGTCGACGCCGGGCACCTCAGCGCTGAGCACGACCTCGCTCTCGGTCTCGTAGATGTCCACGGCGGGCACCCAGGAGCTCGAGATGAGGTCTTTTTCCTCTCCCCTGGAGAAAGCCACCATGTCCTCAAAGAGCCGGTTCATCCTGTCCCTGAGGGTCATGAAATCCTTGAATGGGTCCCATTTTACGATAGCCATTGCTGACCTCCTTGCTTAAGGTTTAGTCAATTATTAATATAATATATGAGTATTTATTTGTCAAGTATTAGCCGGAAGTTTTTTATTTTTTTCCCTTAGTCCCATGAATATACCTGGGATTGGCAGTGTCCTCCGTTTCAGGGGCCTTCTTCACGGAACAGGCGGCAAGCCGGCCTGGCACATCTGGGCTTCGCGCGACGGGTGCCGCCTGTATCGATCATGATTTCGGGCGTGAGGCGCGGCGGCTTCCCCTGTAAGGCGTGAGCAGTGCTTTTAGGAACTTGAGGCGGCTTCTGGAAGAACCTCATTCAGCGGCCGGCTCTCCGCGTCCCTTGACGCAAGGCCCTCAGGGCCGACACATCGGTTTTCCAGACGGCCCGGGGATCGCCAGGAGAACGGTCGATTTTGGTATGGCAGGGGGACTGCGGAAGTCCCAGGGGAGCAATGGGCGGTATCCCGCCAGCTTCCTTCAGGCTCTTGCCTGCTTCAGTCTGGTCAGGCCTTCGACCAGCACGGCCGCTTCGCCTTTGATCCGGGCGATCTCCGGCCGGTCGGCCAGCTCCCGCGCGCCGCCCCGGACGAATTCCTCATGGACTTTGGTGAGTTCCCGAGCTATGACGACGCGCCTGTCGCCGAGGACCCCGTCCACGGCCTTCAGGAATTCCCGGATCTTTCTCCCCGGGCTGTAAAAGACCAGGGTCCCCGGCTCCAAGGCGACCGAGGCCAGCATCTTCTCCAGGCCAGTTTTTTTCGGCGGTATGAAGCCCAGGAAAAGGAACCTGTGCGTGGGCAATCCCGCCGCGCTGAGGGCCGCGACGGCCGCGGACGGCCCCGGCACCGGGATCACCTGTATGCCTGCCTCTATCGCCTTGCGGATGAGCGGGAAGCCGGGGTCCGATATGCCGGGCGTCCCGGCGTCGGACACCAGGGCTACGTCCCGGCCGCTTCCCAGCATAGCCAGGATTTCCGGGACGCGCCGTCCCTCCTGCGGTTGGTAATAGCTGATGAGCCTCTTCGAGATGCCGTACCTGTTGAGGAGCTTCAACGTCCGCCGGGTGTCCTCGCAGGCCACGGCCTCCACTTCACCGAGTATGCGCACGGCCCGAAAAGTGATGTCCTCCATGTTCCCGATGGGAGTGGCGACGACGAACAAGCGCCCGCTCACGCTCACTTGCCTCGGTCGTACGGATAGAGGAAGTCATGGCCGACCGAGCGTATGGAGAGCTTGGCGATCTGGGGCATCTTCCTTTTGAATTCCGACCTCTCGATCATTTCCGCCACCCTGTTCACCTTGGCCGCGGCGAAGCCCCGCGCCGCGACCTCTTTTTTGGAGAGCCGCAGTTCGACCAGATGGAAGAGGATGCGGTCCAACTCCTCGTAGGCCAGGCCGATCTCGCCTTCGTCGGTCTGGCCCGGCCAGAGGCCGGCCGTGGGCGTCTTGGCGACTATCTTCTCCGGCACGCCCAGGTGGCGGGCGAGCTCACGGACCTGGGTCTTGTAGAGGTCGCCGAGGGGGTTCAGGGCCGAGGCCATGTCGCCGTATATCGTCCCGTAACCGATGAGAAGCTCGGTCTTGTTGCTCGTGCCGAGAGGCAGGGCCTTCTCGCGGGCCGAATGGTCGTAAATGATGGACATCCTTTCCCGGGCCATCTTGTTTCCGCGCAGCAGCCGGCTGCGGGTGGGATGGGCCGCGAAATAGGCGTCTATCTGCGGCGAGATGTCGATCAGCCGCCGCTTTATTCCCAATCGCCGCGCGACGAGCCCGGCGTCCCCCACATCGGCCTGGAAGGACCGGCCGTAAGGCATTATCAGGCCGATGACGTTCTTCGGACCGAGCGCCTCGGCTGCGAGGAAGGCGCAGACGGAGGAATCGAGGCCGCCGGAAAGGCCCAGGATGCCCTTTTGGAAACCGGCTTTGCCGACCTCCCGGCGGATGAAGCCCGTCAGGACCTTGGTGACGAAGACCGGATTAATCTTCAGGCTGGCCACGGAGCAACCTCTCCAGGGATCTCAGGATGACTTCGGGCTTTTCGTCCCGCTTGAACAACCAGGTCTTGCGCGCCCGGCGCACCTCGTCGAGGTCGATGTCCTGGACGAGGAGCTCCGGCTCGACGTCGACCGCCCGGGCGAGGAGCCGGCCTCCCGGCGCGTATATGAACGAACCGCCGGCGAAGGTCACCCCTTCCTCGACGCCGACCCGGTTGGCGTAGACGACGAACGACGTCGTGAAGTAGGAAACGGCCTCGCCCATGAGCTCCCACATGCGGCTGGTCTCGAAAGCCCGGCCGCCGCCGACGCCCCGGCCGGGCGCCGCCGAAATGCAGACGATCATGTCCGCCCCGCCCGTGAACAGGACGTAGGAGGAGCCGAGGTGCAGGAAATCGCGGCAGACGAGCAGGCCGGCCGTGCCGAAGGCCGTCCTGAAGGGCTGGAAAGCGCGGCCGGCGGCGAAGAACTTGCCTTCCTCGAACATGCCGTTGGTCGGCAGGTAGACCTTGCGGTGGATGTGCAGGAGGCGGCCGTCGCCGACGCAGGCCGCGGAGTTGTAGAAGATGCCCTTTTCGATGCCGCGCTCTTCCATGAAACCGAAAACGAGCGTGAGCCCGCGGCCGGCCGCGGCGAGCCTCTTGAAAACGGGGCTGCGCCGGGGGTCGAGAGCTACTTCCTCGGCCAGGTCCTTGAGAGTGTAGCCGGTGAGGCTCAACTCCGGGAAAACGACCAGGTCGGCTTTGCGGCGGCGGGCCTCGCCTAGTAGCTCAAGGTGCAGCTCCAGGTTCCGGTTGACGTCGCCGAGACACGGCGAGAACTGGGCGACCGCGATCCTCATGCCCCAAAATTAGCACACTCGGCCGGCCGTTTCAATTTATGTTGAAAATCCCGCGCGATTGGGCTATATAATTAGGGCGCAATCAGGAACCGGGCAGAGGAAGCGTGAATCATATAGCTTTTTTCCTGAGGGATATCCATTTCGGGAAGAAGACGGGCAAGCTCACCTTCAAGAAGGACAGGGCCGTCCGCTACTTCTTCTTCCAGGACGGCGAGCTCATCCAGGTCAAGACCAACGTCCCCGAGGAGAGGCTGGGCGAGATCCTGTTCAAGACCCAGAGGCTGTCGCAGGACGCCTACGCCAAGCTGGACGATTTCATCGAGCTCAACATGAGCCTGGGCCAGGCTCTCAAGAAGCGTGGCGTCGTTTCCGAGCACGACCTGGAGGAGGCTCTGGCCTTCCAGGTGCGCGAGACCATCCTCAACTGTTTCCCGCATTTCGACGCCGAGATCACCTTCCTCGAGCACGAGAAGTTCTCCGAAAAGCCGGACCGGCCGAAGGCCAACATCCCTTTCCTGATCGAGTACGGCATAAGGCGCATACCCGAGACCGAGCCCTTGAAAAGGTTCCTGGCCGCCAGGGTGCCGGTCCAGAGGAGCAAGGCCCTGGTCTACCTTCTGACCGATGAGGAAAAGAAGCTCCTGGAGCTCTTCCAGGGGCAGGACAAGGCCGAGTTCACGCTGCGGACGAGCGAATTCGCTCCGGATTTCTTCTGGAAGAGCCTGTATCTCTTCTACTGCCTCAACATAGTCGAATTTAAGGGCGCGGAGGAAAAAGCGGAAAAAGGCGCCGCCGCCGGCAAGCCGGCCGCTGGGAACGACACCGCCAACGAGAAGGCGGCCGACCTGGCGGAGGTCCACGCCATCCGTTACACGCTGAGCAGCCGGAACTACTATCAGCTGCTTGGAGTGAGCCGCGACAGCCGAGAAGACGAGGTCAAGAAGGCCTATTTCAGGCTGGCCCGCAGGTTCCATCCCGACAGGTTCCCGCGCGACCTGCCGAAGGAATCCCGGGCCATGATCGAGGAAGTCTTCAGCGCCATGACCGTCGCCTACCGGACGCTCATGGACGGGGACAAGAGAGCGGCCTACAACGAGAAAGCGGCGCCGGTCGAGGCCAAAGCCGAAGCCCAGGACGTTTTCCAGAAGGCCGACATCAAGTTCCGGCAGGGACGGACGCTTTACAACCAGGCCCGCTACCCGGAAGCCGTGGCCCTGCTGGAGGAAGCGGTCCGCATGCGCAAGGACAAAGGCGATTACTTCCTGCTCCTGGCCATGGCGGAATCCAAGCTCCCGGGTTACTCGCGCAAAGCCGAGGAAGACTTCCTCAAGGCGCTGCAGCTCGAACCCTGGAACCCCGAAGGCTATGTCGGGTTGGGCATGCTTTACAAGCAGGAAGGCCTCAAGGTCAAGGCCCTGGCCCAGTTCAAGAAGGCTCTGGAGGTCGACCCGGAGCACTCCACCGCCCGCGAGCAGGTCGTCGAGCTTTCGGGCGGGAAGAAGAAAGGCCTGAAGGACTTCTTCTCCTTCAGCTTTTTCGGGTCCGGGAAGAAGCCGAAGAAATAAGCTCCAGGAATTCCTTTTCACCTATCGTCCTTACGCCCAGCTCCCGCGCTTTTTCCAGCTTGGAGCCGGGCGATTCGCCGACGACCAGGCAAGTGGTCTTTTTGGTGACCGAGGAGCCGACCTCGGCGCCGAGCTTTTCGAGCTTCTCCCGGGCTTCTTCCCTGGTGAAGGCGGCCAGCGTCCCGGTGATGACGAAGACCTGGCCGGCAAGCGGCCGGGCCTCCTTTGGAGGCGCTTCTCCTGAGCGCGTGTCGACGCCGGCCTCGCGCAGCTTGCGGATGAGCAGGCGGTTCGCCGGCTGGGCGAAGAAGAACCTGATGCTCTTGGCCACGACCTCGCCGACGTCCTCGACCTGCCGGAGCTCCTCTTCGCCGGCCTGCTCCAGGGCCTCGAGGCTGCCGAAGCGCTCGGCCAGGGACCTGGCCAGACGCTCCCCGACATGACGCATGCCCAGGGCGAATATCAGGCGGGCGAGCTCCCGCTTCTTGGACTGCTCGACCTGGGCCAGGAGGTTGGAGGCGCTCTTGGGCCCCATCCTCTCCAGCGCCACCAGGTCCTCGTGGCGCAGTTTGTAGATGTCCGGCAGGGAGCGCACCAGGCCGGCGGCCAGCAGCTGGTCGACCAGCGCCTCGCCCAGGCCTTCGATGTCCATGGCCCGGCGCGAAGCGTAATGGATGACCGATTCCCGGAGCCGGGCCGGGCAGGACGGGTTGACGCATCTCGAGACGGCTTCGCCTTCGGGCTTGAACACGGCCGACTTGCAGACCGGGCACTCTTTGGGCCAGACGAACGGCTTCTCGCGGCCGGTCCGGCGCTCCTTCATGACCGAGACGACGTGGGGGATGACGTCGCCGCTGCGCTCGATAAGCACATGGTCGCCGACCCGGATGTCCTTGCGCTTGAGCTCTTCCTCGTTGTGGAGAGTGGAGCGGCTGATGGTCACGCCGCCCAGCCTGACCGGCTCCAGGACGGCGACGGGCGTCAGGGCGCCGGTCCGGCCGACTTGGACGATTATGTCGTTGACGCGGGTCGTGGCCTGGCGGGCCGGGAACTTGAAGGCCACCGCCCAGCGCGGCGATTTGGCCGTCGCGCCGAGCAGGGCCCGCTCCTCGGCCGAGTTTACCTTGATAACAATGCCGTCCACGTCGTAGTCCAGGCCGTCCCTCTTCTCCTGCCATTCCCGGTAGTAGTCGAGGACGTCGTCGAGCGAGCGGCAGAGGCGGGCGTTGGGGTTGGTCTTGAACCCGAGTTCTTTCAGTCGCCGAAGCGATCCCCACTGGCTGGGAAGTTCCCGGCCGTCGACGAAGAGGTAGTAGATGAACGTGTCCAGGCCGCGCCCGGCCACTTCCCTGGGGTCGAGCAGGCGGACCGAGCCGGCCGCCGCGTTCCTGGGGTTGGCGAAGAGCGCCTCGCCTTTTTCCTCCCTGTCCCGGTTTATGGCCCGGAAGGACTCGAAGGGCAGGTAGATCTCGCCGCGGACCTCGACGTCGCCTTTTTCCTCGATGACCAGGGGCAGGGTGCGGATGGTCTTGACGTTGGCCGTGATGTCGTCGCCGCGGAAGCCGTCGCCCCTCGTGACCGCCTGCGCGAACCTGCCTTCGCGGTAGAAGATGGAGACGCTCAGGCCGTCGATCTTGAGCTCGGCCACGTATTCGACCGCGCGGCCCTCGAGGAGCTTGCGCACGCGCTCGTCGAACTCCCGGAGCTCCGCCTCGTTGTAGCAGTTGTCCATGCTGAGCATGGGGGTGCGGTGGGTTACAGTGCGGAAGCCCTCGAGCGGCTTTTCACCCACCCGCTGGGTGGGCGATTCGGGTGTTATGAACTCGGGGAAGCGGGCCTCGAGCTCGCCGAGCTCCCGCATCAGGCCGTCGAACTCGGCGTCCGAGATCTGGGGGTCGTTGTCTATGTAGTATTTCTTCTCGTGGTAGGCGATCTCGCGGCGCAGGGCCTCGATCCGCCTGCGGGCCTGGTCGCGCGTGAGAGAGGAGGGCATCCCTTCCCCCTTCCTTGGCCGGGGCCGCGGCCTCGAACGGCCGGTCCCGCCATCTTGCCTGCGTCCGCCCGCCGGAGCCGCGGGCCTTACTTGCCGAGCTTGGCCCTGACCTGGGCGATGAGCTGGTTGAACTTGTCGAGGACGGATTTCTGCTCCGCCTGGATCCTGTTGATGGCTTCCTGCTCGGCCGCGATGGCCTCGTTCAGCTTGCGCATCGTCCTCTTATCGGAGTCGGACAGGTCGTCCTCGCTCTTGTCGCCGAACCTCTCGTTGAAGGTCTTGGTCAGCTCCTGCAGGGCCTTGTTGTGCTCCTCGATCTTGGCGAAGCTCTCCTTGAGCTCCTTGTTGTCGCCGAGGAAGAGGTTCTGGGCCATGCCGAGGCACTGCTTGGACTGGGCCGGATAGAGTATGCCGGCCTCGATCAGCATCATCATGGCTTCCTGGCGCACCGAGGCGTCGGTCTTGGCCTTGTTGGCCAGGATAATGCCGATGTTGTAGGCGAGCTCGCCGCTCTTCCTCTTGGCGTAGGCTTCCTTGTAGACCTGGAGGGCCTCGTCGGTCTTGCCGGCCTTGTAGAGCGTCTGGCCGAGGATGACGGCGCTTTCAGGGCCGGGCGCGGTGGCGTAGAAGTTGCGGAAGATCTTCTCCGCGTCCTGGTAGCGTTGGCTGTCGTAGAGGGTCTTGCCGAGCTTCTTCAGCGTCGCGGAGACCTTGGGGTCCTTGTTGACCTGGAAAGCCGTGATGTAGGCGTCGGCCGCGCCCGAATAGTCCTTGGCCTTTTCGGCGCTGTCCCCGATGAGCAGGTAGCCGGCCACGATGACCTTGTTCCAGTCGGCGGCTTGGGCGGGGTTCTTGTCGCGCATCGCTTTGCCGAAGTCGGCGAGCTTCTGGCCGAAGCCCTTGGCCTTGTCGTACTGGCCCGAGGCGGCGCTTATGGTGGAGAGGTTCGCGAGGAGCGAGATTCTGGTCGTGTCGTCGATGCCGCTCATGCCCAGCGCTTTCTCGCCGGCCTGGATGGACTCCTGCGCCGGCTTGGACGGGCAGGGGGTCAGGCAGTAATAGGCCCAGGCGTAGTTCTCGTAAGTGGTGCCCTGGCCGGCGTACTTGCCCAGGTAAGCCTTGAGGGCCTGGGCTTTCTGGCAGTTGTCGGAAAGCTGCATGGCCTTGATGTATTCCTCGTCCGCGCTCTGCGCGAAGGCCGCGCCGGCGACGAGAAGCAATAGGGCCGCTGTCGTCAAGAAGGTCCTTTTCATTCGATACCTCGCTCCGAAATTTCGGAAATGTTAGCCTGAATGAACCCGGTTGTCAATAACGTCCGAAGAGCAAATAAGCCCGATACTTCCAACACAGACAATATTATAGCAAATACCGTGCCAACTCCGCCATCAGGTGGAGCGCCCCTTTGCTTTCCGTAAACCCATAAAATATAATACCCGCGATGACCTCCAAAGAAGACTTCAGCCGGCTTTTCCTTGAACGAATAGGCAAGAATCTTTACATCGACAGGCCGCTTGCCGAGCTTTCCAACTTCAGGATAGGCGGCCCGGCCGACCTCTTTTTCGAAGCCGGGAACACCGAGGAATTGCGTCTGGCCGTCCGCACGGCGGCCGAAGCGGGCTTCCCTTTTTATGTAATCGGGGGCGGGTACAACGTCCTCTTTTCCGACGCCGGTTACCGGGGGCTCATCATCAAGAATGCCGGCCAGTCCGTCCGTGAAAGCCGCGGCTGTCTCGTGGCCTCCTCCGGGACCAGCCTGGGCGCGCTTCTGCAGACGGCCCTGACCCGGAACCTCCGCGGCTTGGAATTCCTGGCAGGCATCCCTGGCACGGTCGGCGGCGCGGTCTTCGGCAACGCCGGCGCCTTCGGCGGCTGCGTCGGCGACCGCCTCGACGAGGCGCTGGTGCTGGAATTCGCCGGCGGCCTGCGCGAAGAGTCGGTCGGCAGGGACGGACTCGGGTTCGGCTACCGGCATTCCCGGCTGAAGGCAACCCGTGCTCTCGTCCTGGAGGCGGCCTTCAGGACCGAGCCGGGCGAGCGCAAGGAATCCGAAGCCCTGATCCGCGATTATCTCGAGCGCCGCAAAGCCAAGCACCCGCCCTGGGGAACGGCCTGCGCCGGAAGTTATTTCAAGAACCCCTGCCTGCCTGACGGCCGCAGGGTCGCCGCGGGCGAGCTCCTGGAGAAAGTCGGGGCCAAGGGGCTGGCTGTGGGCGGCGCCTCGGTTTACGAGGGCCACGCCAATTTCATCATCAACCGCGGCGGGGCGACGGCGTCCGACGTGCTCGCGCTCGCCGCCGAGCTCAAGAAGCGCGTGTTTGACCGTTTCGGGGTCGGCCTCGAGGAAGAGGTCATCCACGTCCCAGAAGACGCCTCAATGCTCTGAGCCTCGCCGGCGGCAGGCTCCCCTTAGGGACCATGTTTAGAGCGCTGCGGCCCAGGGCGACATAGAGCCCTTTCAGCGCCGGCGTTCTTTTCAGAAGCTCGAGATGGCCGCGGACCGTTCCCACATCGCCCCTGACCACAGGGCCGCTCAGCGACCGGTCAATTCCCAGCTGTTCCATGTTGCTCAGCGTGCCCCGCATGAGCGGGAGCAGGTAGGCGCAAGCCGCCGCGCGGTCGAACCCGGCTGCCGTGAGAAGAGCGACGGCCGCGGCCTCGAGCGAACTGAACCCGTTCGAAGCCAGGCTGCAGGCCAGATGAAGGAGCGGTTTGCGGCGGCCCGACACGATGAGCGCGCGGCCCCCGAGCGCTCTGACGACTTCCTCGGCCGCTTTCACGGCCGGCGCGTCCCCTTCGACGCTCCACCAGACGCCGCGGAAGCGGGAGGCCGGCAGCCCCCTCGCCGGGAACGATTGAGCCGGGTGCATCGAGGCAGTCGAGGCCCCCTTCAGTCTGAGCTTCGCGAGCGCTTTTGAGGTGAGCAGGCCGCTCGTGTGGACTACCGCCTTGCCCCGCCAATCGGCGCCGTTTTCGGACATGACCGCCGCCACTTCGGCCACCGCGGAGTCCGGGACCGAGATGATGACCAGGCTCTCACGCCGGCCCAGCCGGCCGTATCCGGCCGCTGTTTTCGCGCCAGGGATGAGCCCGCGGGCTTCTTGCCTGGCCCGGCGGCTCGCGTCCACGATAAGGACGGGTTCCCAACCCCGGCCGGCCAGCGCCGCCGCCAGAGCCGACCCGAGACGACCCGCTCCAACCAGCGAAAAGGCCTTCATTTTCGGCTCCTGAAAAAATCCTCCCATAGGTCGAGCTCGAGAGGCGAAGGCGCCCTGACGTGCTTTTCGAGCTCCTTCTGCTTCCGCCTGACCTTCAGGGCCGAGCCCAGCTCGCGGGCGAACTCCTCGGACCGTATGGAGGCCACTCCGGCCTTCCTGGCCGCTTCGCGCAGACGGCTGTCGGAGCTGACCAGGAAGAAACGCCGCCTGTCCGTCAGCCCGGCCAGCATCTCAAGGATGAGGTCGTCGGCGCTCCGGCCCTGCCCCGGGAAATAGACCGTCACCTTTTCGCTCAGTCGCTCCGTCGTTGTTTCCGGGTCGCTGCCGCCGTCGAAGACCAGGTGTATGCGGGTTCTCGTCACCTTCTGGAAGGCGAGGAGCCTGGCGGTCAGACGCCCGCGGCCATCCTTGGACCTAAGCTCGCAAGGCGCCACCTTGCCCAGAAGGTTATTGCCGTCGATTAAGTAGGCCATGTCCGGCTCACCCGGGCGGCCAGCCCATCGGCCTTCCGCCCAGAAGATGCAGGTGTATATGGAAGACAGATTGCCCGGACCAAGGCCCGGTGTTGAGCACCAGTCGGTAACCCTTCCGGTCGAGCCCCCTGGAGCGGGCGATCTCCCGAGCCCTGAGCATGAGCTCGCCTAGGATCTCCTTTTCCGCCTCCGTGACGTCGCCGAGCGAAGCGATGTGCTTCTTCGGGATGACGAGGATATGCGTCGGCGCCTGGGGGTTGATGTCCTCGAAGGCGAAGACCCGCTCGTCCTCGTAGACCGGTTTGGAGCGGGATTCCCCGTTGACGATGCGGCAGAATATGCAGTCGTCCATGTGCCGGCCTTCCGTTCAGTCCTGGAGCCTCTCGACCCGGGCTCCCAGCCCGGCCAGTTTCTGCTCCAGATTCTCGTAGCCCCGGTCGAGATGCTCGATGTCGTTTATCACCGTCCGGCCGCTAGCGATGAGCCCGGCCAAAACGAGCGAAGCCGAGGCCCGCAGGTCCGTCGCCAAGACCTCTGCGCCGGAAAGCGGCGTTTTGCCCCTGATGACGGCCTTGTCGCCCTGAACTTCGATGAAGGCGCCCAGCCGGATAAGCTCGTTGACGTGGCCGAAGCGGCGGTCGAATATGGTTTCGGTGATTATGGACGTGCCTTCGGCCTGGGTCAGCAGTACCATGAACTGGGCCTGCATGTCGGTGGGGAAGCCCGGGTAGGGCGAAGTCGTGATGTCTTGGGGCCTGACCCGCGTGCCGCCGACGACGCGCAGGCTGCGCCGTCCGGCCGGCTCGACGCGGGCCCCAGAAAGGACGAGCTTCTCCGCGACCGTCCGGACGTGGGCCGGCTCGACGTTGGTGAGCAGGACGTCTCCCCCGGTCAGGGCCGCCGCCACCATAAAGGTGCCGGCTTCGATTCGGTCGGGAATGATGGAATGTTCGGCGCCGTGGAGCTCCTTCACCCCCCGGATCCGGAGAGTGTCCTCCCCGGACCATTCGAGCTTGGCGCCCATTTTCCTGAGCAGGGCGGCCAGGTCCGTGACCTCCGGCTCCAAGGCGCAGTTCCTGAGCACGGTCTCGCCCTCGGCCAGGACGGCGGCCATCATCAGGTTCTCGGTGCCCGTGACCGTTTTTTTCTCGAACTCGACCTCGGCCCCGCGCAGCCTCTTCGCCCGGGCGTGGATGTAGCCGTGCTCGATGCTGATCTCGGCCCCGAGCTTTTGCAGGCCGGCGATATGCAGGTCGATGGGCCGGGAGCCGATGGCGCAGCCGCCGGGCAGGGCCACGACCGCTCGGCCGGCGCGGGCCAGGAGCGGCCCGAGCACGAGCACCGAGGCCCGCATCGCCCTGACGAGTTCGTATGAGGCCTCGTCGGAAGCGATGTCGGCCACCTTGAGCGAAAGCGACCTTTTCTCGATGCTGTAGGCGCCGCCCAGGCCTTCGATGAGCGTCAGGATGGTCTGGACGTCCTTGACGAGAGGGACGTTCTTCAGGCGCAGCTCGTCGGCCGTGAGGAGCCCGGCGGCGATGGCCGGCAGGACGGCGTTCTTGGCGCCGCTTATCCGGACCCGGCCCTTGAGGCGCAGGTCGCGGCTTCCCGAAACAACCAGCTTGGCCATGGCCTGATTCTATCGGAAAGAGGGGGTGAATTCAACGCGCGGCCCGCTTCCGCCGACCCGGATACTCTTCCCGTGCCCGGGGCTCACTTCTCCGGCGCCAGGCCCTGCTCCGACCAGCCCCAATACCTGTAGTAAGCGTCCAGGACGGCGTTGTAGAGGGCCTCGTCCACGGCCTGGCCAGCGTGGGCGCCGCGGCTGAGCGGCTCCTTGAGCTTGGGCGGCACGAAGGAGTCGTAGGACCGGTCCCGGCCCTGGATGTTGTTGACTCGGCGCTCGAGGCTGTAGATCCTGCGGCCGCAGGCCTTGAGCGACTCCGGCGTGTGGGCGATGTCGGTCAGCGCCGCGTAGAGGGACAGGAACGGCTCGGCGGTGACGTCGGCGGTGAAGAAATCGCACAGGCCGAGCGAGTCCACCAAGGCCTTGCCGACCTGGCCTTCGGCCACGTAGGCCGCCAGTTCGGCCGCCCCCTTCAGCCCGGCTTCCTCGGCCTGGATGGTCCAGGCGTAGGTGTGGTCGCCCCGGCCGCGGTTGGAAGTGCCGTAGGCGGTGAACATGCCCGGAAAGGCCTTGGGGTTGATGCCGGCGTAGCCCAGCCCGCCGAAAGCCGTCGTGACACAGTAAAGGATGTCGTTCGCGGCGGCCGCGCCGTTGCGGGCGACGAGTTCCGAGACGACCCTGTCGCTGTGGGAACCGAGCAGGCGGCCGAGATCGCTCGACTGATAGGCGATCTCCTGGATAGCGGCGATCATGGCCGGGGCGTCGCCGAACTTGAGCCGGCTGCCGTAGCTTCCAAGGAAGCCTTTTTCGCTTAGCTCCATGGCGCCGGCCATGACGCTGCCGAAGGTCATGGTGTCGACGCCGAGTTCGTTCGCGAACCGGTTCAGGTGGAATATGGCGTCGCGGTCGGTTATGCAGCAGTTTATCCACAGGGCGATGGTCTCGAACTCGGGCCGCACCCCGGCGCCGGCGTACGGGCCAGACTCGACCCTGGCCGTTCGGGTGCAGAAGATGTGGCGGCACTTGTTGCAGACGGCGTGCTTGCCGGCGATCTTAAGGAAGGCCTCGGTCGAGACCTTCTCGTATTCGGCCGGGTCGAACTCCCCCTCGTCGAAGTTGTGCCAGGGCAGGTAGCCGCCGCGCACGCCGAGATAGCCGCCGTTGAAGGCCCGGTCGAGCCACCAGGTCGTGCCGGTCGTCGGCCGGAAAGAGGCCGTGCGCGAGGGGTCCTCGACGCTGGCCTTGACGATGCGGTCGAGCTCCTGGCCCAGGGCCTTGAACTTTTCCGGGTCGGCGTAGGACGGCGCTTCTTTGCCGTAGGCCGTTATCGCCACCAGGTTCTTGGAACCGAAAACGGCCCCGGCCCCGCCGCGTCCGAAATTGCGGTGGTAGTCGCCGGTCAGGCAGGCGAAGTCCACCAGGTTCCAGCCGGCCGGGCCGGCGCAGACCGTGGCCGAGCCCTTGACCTTGCCCGAGAGGAAATCGGTGATGTCCGAGGTTTTGCGGATGACCTTCCGGCCGTTCACGGTTTCGAATAACTCATCCTCGGCGTCGACGACGCGGAGACCGCCTTCCCTCGCTTCTATCCGGACCGGCTTTTCGGCCCGGCCGTCTATGATGAGCTGGTCGAAACCGGCCCGCTTTAGCATGTTGGGGAAGAGCCCGCCGGAACTCGAGTGCGTGATGAGGCCGGCGAGCGGCATCCACCCGGGCAGCCAGCTTGCCGGCTCGGGCGAGCGCGTCATCGCGCCGATGAAAGAGCACGAGCCCCGTCCCGCGGTAGGTATGGTCGTGTCGTTAAGCGCGGCGTTGCCGACGATGATCCTGTTCGCGGGGCTGAGCGGGTCCCTGACCGGCCCGTGTTCGAGGATGTGGTCGGCGATGAGGCTGGCCTGGAGGCCGCGGCCGCCGATATACGCCTTCTCGCGGGCCGGGTCAGCGGGCTCGATCCTTACCGTCCTGTCAGTGAGGTTTATCCATGCCCATTTGCCCATGTCGCTCTCCCCTTTCGGTTCCGTCGTCATGCGTAAGCGCTCGTCGCGTCCCCTTTCGTATATCCCGCGTCCCGTGCCCGCCTCCGTTGCATTTACGAGTCAAGGATGCCGCCCGCCTCAGATGGAGTCCAGGGCCTGTTTGAGGTCGGCGATGACGTCGTCCGGGTGCTCGGCTCCGACGCACAGCCTGATGAGCTGGGGCGGCACGTCGGCCATCCGCCTGGCCTCCTCGCCCTGCTGCTGGTGCGTCGAGATGGCCGGGATGGTGGCGACGCTCTTGATGCGGCCGAGGTCGGTGGCCCTGTGGATGAGCCGGAAGGCGCTGTAGACCTTGCGGGCGTTCTCCGGCGGGCCGTCGACCCGGAAGCTCATCAGGTGGCCGTAGCGGTTGACCTCATGGCCGGTGCCGTCGTCGGAGTCGACAAGCTTCATGTATTTCTTGGCGATCGGGTGCAACTTATTGCCCTTCAGACCCAGGAAATCGACCTGGTAGACCTTCGGGTGGGTCTGGAGGAATTCGGCCACGGCCTGGCAGTTGGCGCTGACCAGGTCCATGCGGGAGCGGAGTGTCCGCAGGTCGTTCAGGGCGTACATGGCGTTGACCGGGGAAGCCGCCGGACCGTTGTCGCGGTAGGGCCAGAACTTGACGTACTCGGCGAAGCTGGCCTTGAAGTTGGGGTCGTCGTTCTTGACCCTGGTCGTGATCGGCTTGCGGCTGATCAGGGCGCCGCCTATGGCCAGGCCGCCGGCGGTAATCGACTTGGTCAGAGAGTGGACGACGATGTCGGCGCCGTAGGCGATAGGCCGCATCAGGGCCGGCGTGGCGCAGGTGGCGTCTATGATCACCGGCACTTCCCAGGCGTGGGCCAGGTCCACGAGAGCTTTTATGTCGGTGAACGACTGCTGGGGGTTGGACGGCATCTCCATGAAGACCAAGCGGGTGTCCTCGTCGATGTTGGCCTTCCATTCCTGCGTGTCCTCCGGGTTGTGGACCCAGCGCACTTCGATGCCCCTTTCCTTCTTCTTGCGCACCGAGAAATGCTGGTAGGTGCCGCCGTAGACCCGCAACGAGGAAACGAGATTCATCCTTTCCGGCCCTTCCTTTTGCTTGACCAGGAAGGGGTCGACGGCGGCCGCGATGGCCGACATGCCCGAGGCCGTCACGAGACAGGAGGTTTCATACCCGGTCTGATAGCCTTCGAGCAGGGCCAAAGTCCACTCCAGGTAGTAGGTGGTCGGGTTGGCGATCCTGGTGTAGCACCAGGTCGGGACGAGGTAGGCCAGGGCCGCCTCGAGCTCGTCGGCGTCGGCGTAGCCCTGCGAAGCCGAAAGATAAAGCGGCTCGATTATGGCGCCCTGGTTCCTTTTCAGGGACTCCTCGAGCGTGTAGAGGCCATGCACGGCCAGGGTGTCGAACTTCATCTTCCTGGCCCGGGCCAGGGCTTCCTCCCGCTCGGCCAGCAGGAGCTTGGCCGCTTCCACATACTTTTGAACGCCAGGGGAGAATTGCTGGGAACCCATGATGCCTCCGTTACCTATGCTTCGGGGTTGAAAGGCCTGCCGCGCCGTCCGGCGGGAGTTTACAATCCCGGCTTTTCCGGCGGGAAAAGCGAGGCTTGTCGTGTTTCACGATACAGGCATAGCTTAAGGGGAAAAAGGGGCGAAAGTCAAGGAAACAGGGGCTTTATGCCGGGATCGCTGTTTCCGGTGCGGCGTTGATTTGTGATGGGGTCCTCTCACGGCTCGTCCCCGTCCGTCCTCGCTCCACCCATCCCCCGTGGGGAACCCCTTCCGCTGCGGGCGTTGCGGGGACCGGAGCCGCGCCACCCCTCGCCTTGCCCTGCGCGTTTTCACCGGACCGGAATGCCTCCGGCCGCTATGATGAGAAGTGGGTATGGATTGAGAAGACAAGCGGGCGGGCAGCGGCTGCATGCCGATTGCCGCCGGTCGGCGCCCTGGCGCCCGTTCAGGGCGTCCTCAGAGCACCTGGGTCCGTGTCTTCTTAAGGCGGCGGTGGATGGCCAGCATGTCGGACAGGATGGAAAAGCCGGTTTCCGTCTTCCCGGCCCCGGCGCCCTGGATGGTGACCTTGCCCATGAGGTCGGTAACGAGGCTCAGGGCGTTCTGGGCGCCCATGACCCCCGCCAGCGGGTCGGAAAGCGGCAGTTTCCTAGGCGCGACGGAAGCCTTGACCGCGCCCCCCTCTTTTTTGGCTTGGGCGATGAGCTTGAAGCGGAAACCTTCCTGCCTGGCCCGGACGACATCGTCCCTGGTGATGGAAGTGATGCCTTGCCTGGCCACGTCCTGGGTCTTCAGGGAGGCGCCGAGGAGCACGTTGGCCAGGATGACGATCTTGGCCAGGGCGTCGTAGCCCTCGACATCGGCCGTCGGGTCGGCCTCGGCGTAACCGAGCTTCTGGGCGAGCGTCAGAGCCTCGCCGTATTCCATTCCTTCGGTTTCCATCTTGGTCAGGATGAAGTTGGTCGTGCCGTTCAGGATGCCCAAAACCTCGCTGATCTCGTTCCCGGCAAGCCCGCATTCGGCCAGGTGGAAGACGGGCGTGCCGCTCATGACCGTTCCCTCGAACCTGAACTGGAGGTCGTTGGAATAGGCGAGTTCCTTGATCTCGCGGTAATGAAGGGCGGCCGGGCCCTTGTTGGAGGTGACGACGTGCTTGCCGTGCCGCAGGGCCTTCTTGATGTAGCTTGTGGCCGGCTCGCCGGTCTTGATGTCAGTGTAGGTGAGCTCGGCTATTATGTCGGCGCTGGTGCGCTCGAGGACGTCGAGCGGGTCGATGTGCCCGGTCACGACCCCTGGGCCTTTGGGATAGTCCGTGAGACTGCCGCCCGCGGCCAGTATCTCGAGCACTTTGCCGATATCTATCCCGTCCTCGGCCAGGACCGTGCCCTTGAGCTTGTCTGTTACGGCGACGACCCGGGCCTCGAAGCCGTGCCTGTCCCGAAGGAAAGCCCGCTTCCGCGCCAGGATGTCGAGCAGTCCCTGGCCGACGGTGCCGCAGCCGATAAGTCCGATCCTGTATTCCATTTTAGAACCTCCCCCTGAGCTTAGGTTGAGGCCCTAAATATAGCACAGCCGGCCTGCGGAAAAAAGCGCCGTTAACGCGCTCGATCCGGCCGAGTGGCGCGTCCCCCGGACCGTTCACGGGTGACGTTAGAGCGGCACCCCTTTCGACTTTCCAGCGTCCGGGTTCGATGCGTGCTGTAAGAGACAGCGAAAAAGCGGGGCTGCCGGGACTATGGATATTACCGCCGGTTCCCGGACCCCCGGCGGCCGGAGGGTCGCCCGCCGCAAGCAGCGTATGCATCTTTATCTGCGTGAACCGTCAGGCACGACGACCTTCGCCGCCTTTCCCGGCGATACGGAATGCGTAGGAGAATAGGAGAAAAAAGAGGGCCGCCCGCCTCGGGCGGACGGCCCTCCGAGAATTCCGCTTGCGAGAAGCCTCAGTCGCTCACTTCGGCTGGGCGCTCTGCTTGACCTGGCTTTCGAGCCACTCGGTCGTGACCGACTTCGGCCGCTCGATGGGCAGGCCGAGGGCGCGGTCCCAAACGAGCTGGGACAGGATCCCGATGGCCCTGGAGACGCCGAAGAACACGGTGTAGAAGTCGTACTCGCTGATGCCGTAGTAGTAGAGGAGGACGCCGGAGTGGGCGTCGACGTTCGGCCAGGGGTTCTTGGCCTTGCCGTGCTTGGTCAGGACGTCAGGAGCGACCTCGTAGACCAGGCTGACGACCTTGAACAGGTCGTAATCGGGCAGGTGCTTGAGGGCGAATTCGCGCTGCGCGATGTAGCGGGGGTCGGTCTTCCTGAGGACGGCGTGCCCGTAGCCGGGGATGACCTGGCCGCTGTTGAGCGTGTCCCACATGTACTTTTCGAGCTGCTCTTTGGTCGGAACGCCGCCCAGGTCCTTCATGAGGTCCATGATCCAGCGCAGGACTTCCTGGTTGGCCAGCCCGTGCAGCGGCCCGGCCAGTCCGTCCATGGCGGCGGAGAGGGAGTAGTAGGCGTCGGAGAGGGCCGAGCCGACCAGCCGGCAGGTATGGGCGGACACGTTGCCGCCTTCATGATCGCTGTGGATGACGAGGTAGAGCCTCATCAGCTCCTTGAAGGCCGGGTCGTCGCTCACGCCGAGCATATGGGCCAGGTTGGCGCCCCAGTCGAGCTTGGGGTCGGCCGGGATGTGCTTGTCTCCCCTGTACATGCGGCGGTAGATGTAGGCCGCGATGTTCGGGAGCTTGGCCAGTATGTCCATCGTGTCTTCGAACATGGCGTCCCAGTACTCGGACTTGGGCATGCCTTCGCGATAACGGCGGGCGAAGACGGAGTCCTTCTGGAGCTGGAGGATGGCCAGAGAGAACTGGGTCATCGGATGCGTGTCCGCCGGGACGGCGTTCATCATCTTGATGAGATACTCAGGCAAGGCGCTGCGCTTGCGCCATTCCTCGGTGATGGCCTTGCAGTCCTCGTAAGTGGGGATCTCGCCGAGCAAGAGCAGGTAGAAGATGGCCTCGGGCAGGGGCTCGGTGCCGCCGGGGGCCTTGGGCAGCTTTTCCCTGAGCTCGGGGATGCTGAAGCCGCGGAAGCGGATGCCTTCGATGGGGTCGAGGGCTGAGCAGTCCCAGAGCATGTACTTGATGCCGCGGCCGCCGCCGATGACCTGGCCGACGGTGGCGTCGGAGATCTTGACCTCTCCGAATTCCTTGTTGAGCTTCTGGACCCGTTCCTTCATCGGGCCCATTTTTGCGGCAAACTTCTCCTTTAGCGTAGCCATTCGGGTAAAACCTCCTCGGAATTTATTATCACCTCGCTACGGAGGGGAAAGTATGATAACACGGCCTTTTCAGGGCTGTCAATCGAAATCGGGCTCTATGACGAATAGCGTGGTAGGCTTGGACTGATTAATGGGGGAAAACGCGGGACAGGTACCGACCTGCGGCGGTTGGTATATAGTCGGTACCTGTCCCCGGTTTTCCCCTTTCACACTTTTCGTCATAGAGCCTCGAAATCGGAACCGGGGCTGACAGGACTGGGGCGGAACGGTCAAGCCCTTGATTTTGCGGCCGATTGCCCGTATCCTTGTAGGCGAAGACTGAGGAAAGGCAAACCGCCAAAGGAGAACCGAATGGAAGCTCTACTTCTGTTACTCATCATCGTCGGCGTCGTCGTGGTCGTTTTCATCGGCATCTACAACAGCCTGGTGACGCTGCGCAACCGTTGCGACAACGCCTGGTCGCAGGTGGACGTCCAGCTGCGCCGCCGCTACGACCTCATCCCCAACCTGGTCGAGACCGTCAAGGGCTACGCCAAGCACGAGCGGGAAGTGTTCGAGAAGGTCACCCAGGCCCGGGCGGCGGCCGCCGGCGCCCAGGGCGTCCGGGAGCAGGCCCAGGCCGACAACATGCTGACGGGCGCGCTGAAGACCCTCTTCGCCGTGGCCGAGAACTACCCCGAGCTCAAGGCCAACCAGAACTTCCTCATGCTCCAGGAGGAACTGGCCGGGACCGAGAGCAAGGTCGCCTACGCCCGGCAGTTCTACAACGACACGGTCATGAAGTTCAACATGAAGCAGCAGGTCTTCCCCTCGAACATCGTGGCCGGCATGTTCGGCTTCAAGCCCAAGGATTACTTCCAGATCGAAGAGGAAGTCGCCCGCGGGCCGGTCAAGGTCAGCTTCTGAGCGGTGACCGGAGCGGCGGCCGGGGCCTTCGCGCCGCGGCGCTCGGCCGTTGTCGTCATTTCTGGGGCCCAGGATGTATGAACAGATAACGCGGAACAAGTGGAAGTCTTTCTTCCTTGTCGTCTTTTTTATCGCCTTCATCTTCCTGCTGACCTGGGTCTTCGAGGAAGTGACCGGCTGGGGCAAGGGCGGGCTGGTGCTGGCGGTCGTCGTCTCCATGACCATGGCCGCCGGGGCTTATTATTCCAGCGACAAGATCGTTCTGGCCATATCGCGGGCCCGGCCCGTCACCAAAGAGGAATTCCCCTACCTCTATAACGTCGTCGAGGGGCTGGCCATCGCCGCCGGCATCCCGGCGCCGCGCTGCTACGTCATCGACGACACGGCGCCCAACGCTTTCGCCACCGGCCGCAACCCGGAGAATTCGGTGATCTGCGTCACGACCGGCCTGCTCGAGAAGATGAACAGGGTGGAGCTCGAGGGCGTCGTCGCCCACGAGATGTCCCACGTCAAGAACTACGACGTTCGGCTCCAGACCGTGGCCGTGGTCATGGCCGGCGTCGTGGCGCTGCTCAGCGACTGGATCCTGAGGAGCTTCCTCTGGGGCGGCGGCCGGCGACGGGGCAGGAGCGGCGGAGGCGGCAGCGGGGCCGCCGGAGGCGTCCTGGTGCTCGTCGGTCTGGTGCTGGCCCTGGTCTCGCCGCTCATCGCCCAGCTCATACGCCTGGCCATCTCGCGCAAGCGGGAGTTCCTGGCCGACGCCAGCGCCGCCATGCTGACCCGCTACCCGGCCGGCCTGGCCTCGGCCCTGCGCAAGATCGCCGACGACAAGGAGCCGCTCGAGGCCGCCAACAAGGCCACGGCCCATCTCTATATAGTCAACCCGCTCAAGAACGTCCAGGGCGCTTTCAACAGGCTGTTCAGCACCCACCCGCCGATCGAGGAGAGGATAGCCGCGCTCGAGAGGATGTGATGTCCGTCAAACTGAGCCGAAAGGACCAGGGATGCCTGCCGACCAGCCCAGCCTGACGGACGCCGGACCTTCGATCACCCTGGCGCGGAATAAACGGCTGCTGAGGGCCGCGCTCGGGATAACGGCCTTCATGATGCTGGCCGAAGCGGCCGGCGGAATCTTGAGCGGCAGCCTGGCCCTTCTCGCCGACGCCGGCCACATGCTCACGGACGTCGCCGGCCTCGGCCTCAGCCTCATCGCCTTTCATTTCAGCTCGCTTCCCCGGACTCCCGCGCACACCTTCGGCTGGCGCCGCTTCGAGATCTTCGCCGCCTTGTTGAACGGCCTCGCACTCTGGGCCATCGCCGGAGCGGTCGGCTATCAGGCGGTTGTCAGGCTGCGCTCGCCTCAGGAGATAAAGAGCGGCATGATGATGGTCATCGCTGGCCTGGGCCTGCTCTCCAACGTCGCGGCGGGCGCCGTACTCCTCCACGGAGAAAGGAGGAACCTGAACATAAAGGGTGCGCTGCTTCATATAGCGGCCGACGCGCTCGGGAGCGTCGGGGTCCTGGCCGCCGCCGTGCTCATCAAGCTCACCGGCTCGACGGCCTGGGACCCTATAGTGAGCATCGGCGTGTGCGTGTTGATCCTGCTGAGCGCCGGCCGCCTGATCCGGGACTCGGTCCACGTGTTCATGGAAGGCGCGCCCGCGGGCACGGATGTGGAAGGGATCCAAAGAGCGCTGAACGCGGTCCCCGGCGTCGTCGACGTCCACGACCTGCACGTCTGGACCATCACTTCCGGGTTTGTCTCGCTCAGCGCCCATCTGAAGGTCGCAGCCGGAGAGGACGTCGGGCGAGTCCTCCGAGAAGCCCACGAGGCCGCCTCCCGGCATTTCAACATCGTCCACACCACCTTCCAGCTGGAGGAGGCCGAAGCGCCGGGCTGCGAGACGGGCTCCTGCCCGGAGAACGCAAAGCCCTGTTAGCCGGCCTTGCCGCCCGTCTTTTTGTTGCCGGGAGAGAGGCGACCCCGCCTTTCTTTATCAATACTGCATGGCCTGCAAGGTGGCGGCGACGAAGCGATAGGCGGTTAGCTGCTTGTCGTCCAGCCGTGCCTTTTGACCGGTCATGAGGACCGAGAAGCAATACCAGTATTTCGAACCGGGGTTTATGTAGGTGATGTAGTCGTAGAATTCGCCTTCCACGAAGACCAGTTTGGCGAAACACCGGTACAACATATTGCCCACGTTCAGGCCCTCATACTGGACCTGAGGGGATTTTTTCCGGTATTCTTCCAGGTCATGTTCCAGGTCCGCCGCGGTGTTTTCATCCGCTTTTCTGTTCAGCCGGACCCGTATGATAGGGTTCGTGGATTTCCAGCCGGCCCCCCTGGGGTAGAAAATGAGGTCGGCGTGATAATAAGGGGCATGGCGGGTGTCGCCCTGCCAGCCTTCGGGAATGCAAACCCCGAACTGGAAATTCCTGCCCGTGATGATGATGACCTCCGGTTTCTTTCTTTGGGCCGGAGAAACGGCGGCCAGACCCGTTGAAAGAGCTGCGGTCATCAGGGCCGAATATCCCAAGGTCCTTGTCAGTCTCTTGCCCAGGCAACAGTTCATCACTTGCCTCCCAGCCGGTCATTGCGCCCTCTTGATGCGCCAAGCATGAACTTGCTCTCCGCCCCTGCTAGGTCAGGCGACCCCTCATAAAACCGGCGCTGGGGCCTGGCCCGCCCGACATAGAAGCCTACGCCCTGATCCTGTTGTCCGGGATTATAAGCCGCTCGTTTTTCGCTGTCAATTCCGCGTTCATCATAGGCGCCGGAGGGCGCCGGGACGCCGGCGGCTCTCCTGCTTGAAAGGATGCGGCGCCCCGGTCAGGATGCGGGCTCTCGAGGCGCCGGCCGACGCAGCCGGCCCGTACATGTTGAATTGAGCGCCGGGAATATCTATAATAATCGAGCCCGAACGCGGGGTCGTAGTTCAGCTGGTTAGAACGCCGGCCTGTCACGCCGGAGGTCGCGAGTTCGAGTCTCGTCGGCCCCGCCACCTTTATTCCCTGATTTTCCCCATCTGAGTCAGCGTTTTCCATTGTTTTTTGTTTAATCCCCAGTAGGCCAAGCTAAGCGAGTTTTAGCAAAATCTGTTACACCGACGTTATACAGCGAGAAGTCTGAATCATCGGCAGGATACTGGAAAAGGAGCTCTTCGTCTCGATTTCCATAAGGCATGAATTGACTTCGCAAGCGCGAAAGAAAGGGGATGCGAACTGAAGATTCGCGGCTCAGGGGGTACTAGCCCCTTTTTAAGGAGGGATAAAAAACACCCAAAACGGTAAAAACGTCTTGAAATCTATGCAAGTTGCCTACGTATAAATAAACATCTTTTGTAGTACTATCGACCATCATCATCCAGCGCTCCTTAATCTTACTCAGCAGTTCTCGTTCGTCTCGGTACTTCCCTCTCCATTTACGATAGGATTGGTGTATTTCCCAGTCTATTATGGAGAGCTTATGTCCCCCACAATCGGGTTCTGAGATGCATCTGAACTGGTAATAGAATTGGAATGGAATCTCTTCAACTGGCTCCTTTGGCCTGTCAAAGAGGCCGGGGCGAGCATAGGCCCTTTTTCTCTTATCCGAATCCTTAATCTGCCGCTTCTCTATCAGAAATGAGACGCCCTCAGGTTTAATGAGAGCCAAAGAAGTTTTGTGCTGTTTTTCTTCTTTGATAACTTGACACATGGACTTGACTGAGAGCTTCTGGATAATTGTCCTTCTTCTGTCCCAACCATCTTTGCGTGTGTCAATTTGCTCAATTATCCTGATTGAGTCAGGCTGAATACGAAAACTTTCCGGCCGCAAATCGTCCGTGGCCTTTGCACAGTTCGCTTCAATCAGGCTATATTTCTTGAATCTCTTGTCGTTCTCAAGGTCCCTGAAAGGTATCGGATAAAGTCTGACCCAACTTCCCGTGGCGATATCGACCCCGGCACAGCAAACAGTTTCTCCATAGTTGTAGCTGGGATTTGGATATGCTTTGACGGTAACGAAAATCTTCTTTGGTCGAAAATCTAGCCTTTTCAAATGTGAACGATTCTTAATCCGTTCCCATCTTGCTCTTTTATTTTCATCGCGACGGCCGAGCGGTGACAATATTCCGGAATACGCTCGAAGCACATTAGGCAGTTGATGCCATCACGCACATACTCGTAGGCTTTTAAGATAGCCTCTGGATTATCATCAAGATACTTCATATATGACGAAAAGAACTTTTCATAATCATGGTCATCCTTGAGTTGGCGACGCATATGGGAGGGGCTGCCGAGCGACTTGATGTGTACGTACTTAATGTCCGCGGACTCTGCCCGGCTCTTTAGCAGTGACTTTGAGAATCCCTTCTTTCTCGATATTGGTATTTCCCTTACATCTATGAGCCGGGTTATATTGAAGGTTTTAAGATAGGCTATAAATGTATTGATGTCTCGGCCTTCATAACCAACGGTATATAGCTCCAGACCATTCATCCTTTACATTATACTGCAGTCTGTTCGGCGAAAAGCAAGGGGAAAAATTCTTCCGCATTAATGACTCTGGCAAGGCCTCTTGAGGCGCCGCTATCCACACCCTTTCAACCCGAGGAGAAATCTCGCCCATTGGTATATACTCAAGGGGCTAAGGCACATTTTTCATAGCCGATTTGCCGGATGTACATGTAAATAAGCTTCATGAGGGGATACCGAATCCCGCTGGTCTCACTAATGCTCGCCTGCTCCCTCCGGAAATAGTCGTTTTTTTCCATCTAATGAAGCATGAAGGATGTGGCGCCGGCGAAGCTGACGGGTTTAAGCCGAGTCGGGTCTTGCAGACGTCTCCGTATGAGACGACAGGTCGTCCAGGGCGCAGAGTTAGCACGGGAAGCCCTTAAAACGATCCCTGGGAAGGCGGACCGTTTTCTGGAGGCCTGAAACTCGAAAGTTCGTTCAAAGCTTTTGGCGGTTCGATTGACTAATATAATTGGAGGCGGAGCTGCTAAACATGGCCAGACGAGGAAGCGACGCTGGGGCTGGCTGTCCCCAGGCCGGTCGTTGACGCCTGCCGCGGCGTTGAGATAGAATAGAAAAAGGGAAGGGGCCATAGATTAACGGCTGAAAAGGAGGATCCCATGCATCGTCTGATGCGCGCCCTGGCTTATTGTCTTCTGGCCGTGGCGGCCTTGTCGGGCCTCGGCCTCGTCACATCCTGCGTCGTCGCCACCGACTCCTTGTCGGGCAGGACCGGCAGCCTCAACATCCTGCTGACCGACGCTCCCGCCGACGACTGGCAGGAAGTTTCCGTCCTTCTCAAGTCCATCAGCCTTTACAATCGGGACAGCCGCGTCTGGCAGCAGGTCTGGGCGGCCGACCCGGCCAACGCGGAGTCGGGCAGGGTCAACCTGGTCGACCTGAGCGGCGTCGCGCTCATCCTGGCCCAGGCCACGATCCCCGAGGGCACATACAACCGGCTGAAGATGGTCATCAACACCAACCCGTCCACGATGAAGCTCGTCGACGACTCGGGCAACGTCATCGACCCGTCCCTGATCCGGATCGTCAACTCCGTACCCCTGGGCGAGGTCCGCGTCGACCTCGACCCGGCCGTCACGGTCACGGCCGACGGGACCGCCAACCTGCAGGTCGATTTCGACCTGGCCCACCCGCTTTCGATCGTCAACCTGAACGGCGTCATCTGGCTGAACTTCCAGCTCCGGCATAAGCCTCTCCCGCACAAGCTCTTCACGCTCCAGTTCGCCCGCAGCATCGGGCAGATAACGGCGGCCGCGGCCGACGGCACGAATTTCACCATCAAAACGCTCAACGCGGCCGAGATCACGTTCAATGTCAACTCCAACACCATCTATGTGGACGCCGACACCAGGCAGCCGGGCAGTTTCAGCGGCCTGGCGGCCCTGGCCGGCACGGGCTACGCCCTGGTGGCCTCCAACATGAACGCCGACGGCAGTCTCTTCGCCCGGCGCGTCTGGTACTCTGCTAGCGTGGATGCCCTGCCGCGCTTCACGCCCGAGGGCATCGTCAGGCGCGTCGGCGAGAACTGGATCCGGGTCATGAAGCAGAAGCCCCAGACCGTGGCGCCGGCCCGCTTCAGGTGCGACTGGAACGCCGAGACGATCTTCATCGACGAGAACACGGCGTGGAAGTTCCGGGGCGATGTCCACATGGGCGCCGGCCTGGGCGTCCTCCAGTTCATCAAGCGCGGCTTCCGTGTGGAAGTCACGCTGGTCGACCCGTCCGCCGCGATGAAAGTCGCGGCCGAGGTCAACGTCCTCTGGGCCCACGAAGAAGGCGCCATAACCGCCGTATCGGAAACAGGCATCACCATGGGCTGGTGGGGCCACGCGACCCATACCCTGCCGTACAGCGCGGTCGAGAACCATGGCTTCTCCTGGTGGTATTTCGGCCTGCCCTGGACGGCTTCCACGAACGTCCAGGACTTCATTGACACCGTCAACCAGGCCTTGAACGCCCGCCTCTGGGTTTTCGCCATGGCCGGGCTCTACTGGGATGAGCTCGGCGGCGGCTGGGCGGTCGAACATCTCGTCCTCGCGCCGGAGAAGCTGGCCGAGCCGACCGCGATCACGACCGGCTACAGCGCCGATACCGGGACCATGGACGTGACGACCTACTGCTGGTGGGACGCCGCGACGCCGCAGTTGATGACCATCCATCTGGACGCGACCGGCGACTTCCAGACGGTCGTGGGCTCGTTCAGTTTCAACACGACGACCAAGGTCCTGTCGGTGACGTTCCCGGTCAACCCGAGCGATTGGCCGGCCCTGCTCACCCCGGCGCTGCCCAGGGTCCAGATCTGGGTCAGGCCGGTCAAGGGCAGCGACGGCACCTTCACCTGGCACGCTTACACGGTCCTGGCCTACCAGCTCACGAGCTGAAGTTCACGCCGATTCGCTTCAGGCGGCCGCGGGTCGAGAGCCCGCGGCCGCCTTTTTCGCCTCGGGGACAGGCACTCTTAAGAACGCCGCGGCCGCCGGCCCTCTCTTCTCCGGCTGGCGTTCCCGTATTTCCGGGGATTGCCCTCCGCGAGGCCCCTCAGATGAAACACACGTTCTTCCCATCATAGAGGCGGGCGGGTTGACACCCGGGGGCACGGCCCTTATAATTGTCTTGAAAGGAGTTATGGGGGCGAACTGGTTTCGACGGAGGTAATGAGACAGAAGTGGCATGCCGAGGTCCCACCCACCTCGCTAAACCGGTGGAAAACAATTAACTGCAGAACCTCTAGCAGTAGCGGCCTGATAGAAAGGCACGCCGTTCCCGGGACCCTCTCCCGCGGGGTGTCGGGAGCGTCGACCAAGCGGGATAGCGAGCCGGCTTCGCCCTGAAGCCGGGGAGCGAAGCTCAACTTCGGGGCTGGTTTCGCGGAGCTCTTCCTCTTCGAGCACTGCGGAATGAGACAGTGGAAGAGGATAAGCATGTAGTCACTTCCTGTTGAATGCCTTCGGACGCGGGTTCGATTCCCGCCGCCTCCACCATTTCCTGCTTACAGAACATGGCCAGAACCGAAAAAAAAGAGCACCGGAATAGGCCGACCCCTGTCGCCCTCGTCGCGCTGACCGCCATCGCCCTTATCCTTCTCGCCGGGATTGGCATAGAGGCGGCGGGACGGCAAACCTCCCAGGAATCCGCCCGTCCGACGCAGAAGCCCGATGAGAACCGCATCAAGACCGTCGTCCTCGACCCGGGGCACGGCGGGATCGAAGTCGGGGCGAAGGGCAAGCTCGGAACGCTGGAGAAGGACGTCACCCTGGCCGTCGCCCTCAAGCTCAAGACCCTGATCGAGAAGTCCATGGCCTTCGACGTCGTCCTGACCCGAGACCGGGACATCGATGTGCCCATCGAGAACCGGGCGGCCATCGCCAACAACCGCAAGGCCGACCTGTTCATTTCCATCCACGCCAACGGCTCGCGACGCGACACCGCCCAGGGGTCCGAGACCTATTTCATGAGCCTCAACGCCACCGACGAGGAGACGCGGCGGCTGGCCTACCTGGAGAACAAGGGGACGGAAATAGGGAACAGGATAGCCTCCTCGAGCGAGGACGAGCTGAAACTCATACTCTGGGACATGGCCCAGACGGCCTTCATCCGCCAGAGCAGCGGGCTCGCCGAGTTCATCCAGGAGGAGCTCAACATCCTGCTCGGAACGAAGAACCGCGGCGTGAAGCAGGCGCCCTTCAAGGTGCTGTGCGGAGTGGCCGCGCCGGCCGTCCTGGTCGAGGTGGCCTTCATCTCCAACCCGGAAGAGGAGAAGAAGCTGCTCAACGAGGATTACCAGCAGGGCGTGGCCCAGGCCATCTACAGCGGCCTCGCGAAATTCCTCCAATCGTACAAGTGAGCGGTCATGGCAAGCAGAAGGAAGAGAACGAAGAACCTCAATAAATGGCTGCTGCTCGGCGGCCTGACCGTGCTTCTCGTCATCCTGGTCGCGGTCTTTTTCTCCGACGGCGCCAAGGAGAAGGTCAAGCGCTTCGCCGAGCAGAACCTGCCCAAGCCCGCGGCTGCCCCTTCGCCCTCCGGGCCGGTCGCCCGGACGAGCGTGACCCTTTTCTTCCTGTCCGAGGATGACGACCTGCTCCACAAGGAAACCAGGGAGATCCCGGCCGGGCCTTCGACGGCGGACGAGGCCGAGCGGGTCATCGCCGAGCTCGTCAAGGGCTCCTTTAAGGGCCTGCTCTCGCCCCTGCCTCCCGAGACCCGCGTGCGCCAGGTCTTCGTCAGCAAGGAAGGCGTCGCCTACGTCGACTTGAGCAGGGAAGCCGCCGACAAGTTCGCCTACGGATCTTCATCGGAGCTCGGCGCCGTGTACTCCATCGTCAACAGCCTGGCCTACAATTTCAAGTCCGTGAAAAGGGTGACCATACTGGTCGAAGGGGCCGAGCGCGAGACCCTGGGCGGCCACATCGATATTTCCAGGCCCATCGCGCCCGACTTCAAGCTCGTGGCCAGATGAGGTCCGGCGGGGAGCCGACCGTGAAAAAAATCCCGCGGGTCGCCATCGTCGGCTTCCCCAACGTCGGAAAATCCACGCTGTTCAACCGCCTCACCGGGAAGAGGAAAGCCCTGGTCCACAGCCTGCCCGGCATGACCCGGGACTGCATCGAAGAGAAGGTGGAGCTCGCAGGCAGGAGCTTCATCCTGGTTGACACCGGCGGGCTGTTCGGCGTGCCCGACGAGCCGCTCAGCGACCTCGTCAGGGAGCGGGCCTGGCGGGAGGTCGAGCGGGCCGACCTCGTCCTGTTCATGTTCGACTCCAAAAGGGAAGTGACGCCCGCCGAAGAGGAGCTGCTTTCGTCCGTGAGGAAGACGGGCGTGCCGCGCCTGCTCGTCGTCAACAAGGTGGATTCGCCGGAGCAGGAGGCCGCGGCCGCTTCCTTCTACAGGCTCGGCGAGAAGGAAACGCTCTTCGTTTCGGCGGAGCATAAGCGCAACATCGAGCTTTTGGAAGAGGCCGTCGCGCGGGCCCTGGCGCCCGGCGAAGGGGCCGGCGACAAAGAACAGGAGCCGCTCCGGGTGGCCATAGTCGGCCGCATAAACGTCGGCAAATCCTCCATTATCAACAGGTTGCTCGGGGACGAGCGTCTGCTCGTCAGCGAGATCCCGGGCACGACCCGTGACAGCACCGATTCGCTCGTAGTGCGGTACGGCAGGCGTTACTGCCTCGTGGACACGGCCGGCATAAGGAAGATGGCCGACACCCGGGACAGCCGCGAAAAGGCCGGCATCCTGAGGGCCAAACAGAACATCAGGCGGGCCGACGTCATCTGCCTTGTTCTTGACGCGCGGGAGTTCCCGACCCGCCAGGACGCCCACATCGCCCAGCTCGCCCACGACTCGGGCAAGCCGCTCATGATCGCCCTTAACAAGTGGGACCTCGTGGACAAGAAGGCCGTCGACCCGGAAGCCGTGCGCAGGATAATCTTCGGGAAGCTGGGCTTCGTCGACTACGCCCCTCTCCTGCTCATCTCGGCCCGGACCGGCCAGCGGGTGGCCCGGGTCCTGGACCTGGCCGGGGAGATCTACGAGAATGCCTCCCGCCGGGTCGAGACCTCCAGGCTGAACGCCTTTCTCGAGGCCGTCTCGGCGGCCCATCCGCCGCGCCTGGTGGACGGCGGCCGGGCCAAGCTCCGCTACATGACCCAGAAGGGCGTCAGGCCGCCCGCCTTCATCCTGTTCCTCGGCGGCCGGGGCCGGCTGCTCCCCGCCTATGAGAAGTATTTCTTGGAGGCCCTGAGGGAGAAGTTCGGGTTCCACGGCACTCCGCTGCGCCTGTTCGTCAGGGCCAGCCCGGGCCGCGGGTGAAGACCGGGGTTTCCTGAGCTCGTTCAGATACATAGGTGACACGATGGGCTATGATAGGTGCCGCC
>CAYWJT010000008.1:0-60692 GCA_964458655.1 uncultured Eubacteriales bacterium
AAGACGGTGGCTATCCTTCTGGTAAAATAACGGAAAAGAGCGGTCCTCAGAATAAAGAGAAATCAGCTTTTGCTCGTATAAAATCTTTCCGAAATGATCGTAGATCTGAACCCTTGGCACAAAATAAAGCTCATCGTTTATTTTTTTATCCCTATTTGAATATATAACGCCGACTATATCTTTATCAGCAAAAATGCCGCCGACGAATGAGAATCTGGCTAATATCTCCTCTATAATTATTTTTTCGGGTTGCATAAGTTCATTTCTTGTCTTCTTATTCATCACGAGGGGCCGGAAATCGTTCGCCTGGCCTTCGATAAAGTCCACCTTTCGAGTCCCAAGATTGATCTTGGATATACTAAGTCTCACGTCGCTCACATAAAAGACCGTATCTTCATAAGTATCTAAAAAGGCCCTCCCAGCGACCCCCGAAACCTCTTCTTGTATTTTTTTATGTCCGCTGGATGATCCGGCCCCGTATTGGTTCTCAACGGGCAATATATATCCTTTATCCTTGCCCTTGAAATCCCTCATAAAAAGAACATATCCTTTTCCTTTAGGCGATATAGCATACCCACAAATGAGTATGTTATTGCCATAAAGCTTTATCCCGCCAGTTGCCTCCCAGGCCGGAATATCACCTATCTTTTTTAATTCATCATTCTGCATTTTTTCCATTATATGTATGCAATTCCTGCCCGCATCCATGACAGCTATATATGGCTCTTGATAATCAATGAAAGCCAGCCCGCTAAATTCCTCGGGCCCCGGCCCCCTCTTACCCCAGGCTTTCATAAGTTTGCCGTTTTCGTTGAATACTTTAATCTGATTATTATCGTCCATGATATCCGTAAAAAGAAATCTTCCGTCCTCCATCACCGCAAACGAACCTGAGAGTAGAAGGGTAACTTCGGTTTCATTAATAGAAATTGTCTTTATCAAATTTATCTGCCAGCAAAAAAGGAAAGCTGATGAGGATAATATCGATACCAATATCAAGCCCGTTCTTTTCATTTTATTGCTCCGGGGAGGAGACCATGTCCAGTATTAGTTTACTATCGAGCAGTCAGACGCTTGGCCGATGCAATAGTAGTTGTCATACAACCACCGGCCTTGCAGATAGTAAACAAGCTGCCAAAACAGTGACGTTTCTTGCGTTGTCGTGCCGTATATTGCAGGCGGACTGGCATAAGCCCTTGTACTAAAGTTCACCATGCTCGCAAAGATTCCGGCGGCAATGAGAGTCACGAAAAAAATTGAAAGAACTTTTCTCTTCATTGTTTGGCTCCTTTTTAAAATATCTCCTCCCTGCATAATAATAAAAAAAAAAAAAAAAGACGTGTCAAGTGTTTGGTCTCGTTCACTTCATTAGTGACACCTTGGACTGGGGATGAGTATTGGTCTTCCATACTCGCGGTGATATCCTAGATTTCGTAAAACTCAACGCGATGGGCCTTGTTGACGTTTTTTGCATGGCCCTGTAGCTATGGGGTTCGCAGGGGATGATAAACATGATGATCAAATGGCATAGCTTCGCCAATGGCGCAGCTTCGGTGCCGGTCTGCAATGCTTCTGCTCAGGAAGAGCTAATAAGAAACTTCGACGCCCGTCACCTTTCGAACAGCAGCGACACGTTGGGGCCCGGGGTCCACAGGCCCCAGGTGACGAAGCGCCAGCCCTCCTTGGCGTGCTCCTCGAGCACGGCCTCGGCCTGGACGAGGTTGGTGTGCACGACCTTGTAATCCGCCGGCGCGGCCGCGGCAGCCGCCCGGGGAGGGCTGACCAGGGCCCTGACCAGCAGAAGCATCGCCAGGACGAGCGTGACGTTGATGAGGATGACGGTCGACCTGGGCAGTTTCATCGGTTCCTCCTATTGCGCAATTAATTAGCACAGCATCCCCGAACCCTGCAACTCAGGGCAAGGGGCGGCCTCGCGCGCTCAGCCGAACTTCCTTTTCACTACGTGCAGAACGGCGCCGGCGGCCAGGCCCGCAAGGCCGATAAGCCAGGCGTCCCGCGAAGCAAAGAAGATGAATATCGAGAGTCCCAGGCAGGAAGCTGCGCCCAGAACGGACACGGACCGCGGGTAGAGCCGTTCCGAGGCTCTCAATCTCAAGGCCGACAGGTTGGCGAGCGTGTAATAGAAGAGCAAGGCGAACGTGCTGACCGCGACCACACGCGAGAGGTCGGCGACCAGGACCAGCAGCGTCATGAGGGCGCCCGTCAGCCAGACCGCCAGGCCCGGCGTATGATGCTTCGGGTGGAGCCCGCTCAACGCGCCGGGCAGGTCCCGTCTCTTGGCCATGGCATAGGCCATCCTGGAGACGCCAAGGATCGATGTCAGGAGGACGCCGGCCGTTGCCAGCAGCGCGCCCGTCGAGACCACCGAGGCGGCAAGTCCGCTTCCGGTGGCGGCGATGGCCTTGCTCAGCGGCGATTTCGATGCCGCCAGGACCGGCGCCCCGACCAGGCCGACGGCCACTGCGCCCACCAATAGATAAACGGCCGTCGAGACCGCAAGCGAAAGCATGATGGCCCTGGGGACGTTGCGCTTCGCGTCCTTGATCTCTTCAGCGACGATGGCCACCCTGGCGAAACCGCCGTAAGCGAAAAAGATGAAGCAGGCGCCGTACAGGATGCCGACCTTCGACGGCGCGAAAGGGACGAAATGCGCGGTTTTTACATGGAGCAGTCCGAAGGCCGCGAAGAAGGCCAGGATGAGGAGCTTGGCCACGACGATGACGTTGTTGAGCCGGGCCGACTGACGGATGCCGAAGTAGTTGACGGCCGTGAAGGCCAGGCAGACGAGCGGCGCCGTCCAGGCGGCCGGCAGGAAGGGGAACCAGCCCGCGAGATAATGGGCGAACCCGAGCGAGACCGCCGCTCCCGCGAAGACGTTGGACATCATCCACATCCAGCCCACGAGGAAGCCGGCGAAAGGCGAGATGAGCTGATAGGCGTATTCGTATATGCTCCCTTCCTTCGGCTGCCAGGCCGCGAGCTCGGCAAAGCTCAAGGCGGTGAACAGGGACACGGCCGCGGCGATGAGCATCGAGATGACCAGGGCCGGGCCGGCCGCGGCCGCCGCGATACCCGTCACGACGAAGATGCCGGCGCCGATTATGGCCCCCACGCTGATGGCCGTGGCGTCGAACAGGCCCAGCGTCCGCTTCAGCTCCCGAGGGCTGCTTTCCCGGCTCATTTAGTGCATGCCTTAGCTCATATCCGAGGAGCCGATTATATAGCATCGGTCCGAAATTTGCTTCCACCTTTCGTCCTCAGCGCGGCAGGCGGTTCCGCCCGGCGGTCCTCCCGAACGCCCGGGTCGGGCCAGGTGATAAAGGTGCGGCCGGCCGGGCGCGCGATTCGCACCCGCGACCCACTCCTAAGCCTACGATGGTGAAGAGCAGGAGGGAGCCCCCCAAATGCCGCCGGCCGGCAGGCCATCTCTGGCGTCATCAGCTCTTCGCTGACGGACGGCCCCTATGAGACCGGAAGTATTCGCTGCTATTCGTCATAGAGCCGGCCGACTGTTGACAACAGGCCGGCAACGGCTTAAATCAATAGGTGAGGGGACAATGGAAGAGCGCAGGGGAGAGGCTCTGTTCCTGACGCCTGTTTCGCGCCGGCTGCTCGAGCTTATCGAGCGCGACGCCGGCGAGCTGACGGCCAGATACGTCGACACTGTCCGGCGGGATTCCCGGATGCCCACGTACCGCAAGCTCCCCGCAAGCGACGTGTACGACCGGGCTTACGCGGTCTACAGCCGCCTCGGCAAGTGGGTATCCCACGATACGACGCGCGAGGAAGTGAGGGAATATTGGACGGCCCTCGGCCGCGAGCGCCGCCGCGAAGGTTTCCCTTTCTCCGAAATAGTCCTGTCCCTGTGCCACGAACGCAGGCTGCTCTGGGCCAAGATCCAGAGCGAAGGCCTGCTCGACACGGCCATCGACCTTTACCAGGCGGCCGAGCTGAATCACCGCGTCATGCTCTTTTTCGACCTGGCCTTGTACTACGCGGCCGTCGGCTACGAAGAACAGGTCTGAACCGCGGGCCTGGACCCGCCCCGACAGCGCGCGTCCGAGTCGCCCGGCCCTCGATTTTCCGACTGATTCGCGCTATCTTTAGGTCCGGTTGCCATGAGCGAACCCGTCGGCCTCTACATCCATTTCCCGTTCTGCCGGGCGAAGTGCCCGTACTGCCATTTCGCGAGCGTGCCTTACGAAGAAAGCCTTGTGCGCGCCTGGCGGGAAGGGCTGGCCGGGGAGGTGCGGCGCGTCAGGGAAGGCGCGGCGGCGGCCGCCGCGTCCGCGCCGACCGTCACCTTCGACACCCTGTATCTCGGCGGAGGCACGCCTTCGCTTCTCGCTCCGGCCGAGCTCGCGGACGTTGTGAGGCTCCTCGAAGAGAGCCTGGCGCTCGACCTCAAGGAATTCACGCTCGAAGCCAACCCCGACGTCGCCGACTCGAGCTTTATCCGGGGCTGGCGGGACGCGGGCGTCACGCGGTTGAGCGTCGGCGTCCAGTCGTTCGATGACGGCATCCTCGCGCGCCTCGGCCGCGGCTACGACGCCGCCCGGGCTCTGGGCTTCTGCCGCGAGGCCGGCCGCGCCGGCTTCGCTTCCCTGTCGCTGGACTTGATGATCGGCGTCCCGGGCGAGGACTTCCCGACGACGAGAGAATCGCTCGACCGCGTCCTCGAGCTCGCGCCGGACCATGTTTCCCTCTACATCCTCGAGAACGTCGAGGAGCTGCCGTTCGAGCGCGCCATGGCCGCGAGCCCCCCTGACGAGGACCTCGTCGCGGACCTCCACGAGCTCTGCCGCGAAATGCTGGAAGGAGCCGGCCTGCAGCAGTACGAAGTTTCCAACTTCGCCCGTCCCGGGGCCGAATGCCGGCACAACCTGAAATACTGGCGCTACGAGCCCTTCCTGGGCCTCGGGCCGTCGGCTTCATCGCACATCGGTCCACGCCGCTGGTCCAACAAGCCGGGATTACGGGCCTGGCTCGAGGCGCTCGAAAAAGGCGACGACATCCGGGAGGAGGTCGTGCTCCTGACCCCGGAGCTCCAGGCCCGAGAAGCCATGATCTTCGGCCTGCGGCTGGTCGAGGGCGTCGACATCGAAGAGCTCGGCGGAAGGACCGGCGCCGACGTCGAAGCCCTGTTCGGCCGGGAGCTCGCGGACCTCGTCCGCGACGGGCTTGTCCTTCGGGAGAACGGCCGTGTCCGCGTCCCGAAGGAGAAGCTGCTCGTCTCCAACCAGGTCTTCGTGCGTCTCGTGTAGGACCGCCGCCCGCGCCGGTCAAGACCTGGGCAGGGGACCTTTCATGTCGCGCTCCATGGAACGGTCTCGACGACGGGGACCGAAGGGCACGGTATAGTACGCCCGCTTTTCGATAACGGGAATAACCAAAGGCGCGAGGGGCCGTTGGCGCGGCCTTATCGCCGGGTCAGCTCAAGGAGACGGCGCCGCTTCGGCTCCGGAAAGCGCTCGATGGCGTAGCGGACGGTCGTGCGCGGGACGGCCGGGCCGTGCCGGAGCAAAAAGGCCTCGAGCCGCTTCGGGTCGGTCTTGCCGGCTTCGCGCAGCAGCCAGCCCGCGGCCTTGTGGATGAGGTCGTCGTCCACGGGGAAAAGGGAAGCCGCGACCTCGTAGATAACGGGCAGGAATTCCGGATTCTTGGCCGGCTTGATGAAGGAGACGGCCGAGGCCCGCTTCACCCAGCGGTTGGGATGGAAGGCCCAGCGCTTGAGCTCGTCGGCGACCTCAGGATGCCGCGCGATAAGCGCGCCCATGCTCGCGGTGCAGAAGACGTCGACCGAAGCCCAGTTGTCGAGCCAGTCCTTCTCGAGCCAGCCCTTGACTACGGGCAGTAGGCCGGGGTGGAAGTCCTTCTTGAAGCGCTCGAAAACGAGTATGGCCACGGCCTTGGCTTCGAGCTCGGGCCTGGGAAGGAGCAGGCGGCAGAGCTCGACCGCGTCGTCCAGGGTCCAGGCGCCTTTGACCGAGGCGAAGAGCTCCCCGGCCAGCGACCGCAGGACGGGCGCCGCCACGCCGAAGCATTTCACCGTGTCCTTGAAGTAGGCCTGGGCGCCGGCCGCTTTGATCGGGTCGGACATTTTCCGGAGGCGCGCCAGGGCCAGACGCGCGACTTGGCGAGGTTCGAGTCGTGCCGCTTTTTTCATGGGGGGATTCTATGTCAGTCGGGAGGCGATGGCAAGCCGCGGACGGCTCCGCGGGAAACGGGGGACAGGTACCGACCGGCGCCGACGAGATGCGTGCTGTCGTTACCAGTCCTCCGCTTCGCGTTGCCAGTCCCCCCTTTTTACCGCGTTTCCCGCGTTTTCGCGCGGGCGTTCTCTCCGCGGTCGGGTTGCCTGAGGCTTTATTGCGGCCGCCGCCGTCAGTCGCGTGCGCAGTCCGTCATCCGCTTGCGCCCGGCTTGTGGGAGGCCGGCAGCATCGTCCACATCGCCTGTTTTGTCCGCTTGCGCTCGGCGTGAACGATAACATATGAGTAATCCGTATATGCGAGGCTTTTCTGCGATGGTTCGCGGCGCTTTTTCCCTGGAATGCGCGCCGCCGCGGGCATATAATAGCTTTCGTATCGCGGCCGGGGCCGCTGCTTAAACTGCGGCGTCGAACCGCCGCCAGGCCCGGCTCTCCAGGAGGAGACATGAACTTCAAGAAAATCGCGCTTCCGGCTCTCTGCGTCCTTTTGCTCGCGGCGCTTTCTTACGCGCCTCAGGAGACGCAGCTTCTGCGCTTCCCCTCGGCGTCGGCCGACAGCGTCGTCTTCACCTACGCCGGCGACCTCTACACCGCGCCCCTTGCCGGCGGCGTCGCCCGCAAGCTCACTTCGAACGAGGGCTACGAAGCCTTCGCCCGCTTCTCGCCCGACGGCCGTTCCATCGCTTTCACCGGCGAATACGACGGCAACCGCGAGGTCTACGTCATCCCGGCCGGAGGCGGCGAGCCGCGCCGCGTGACCTACACGCCTTCGCTCGGCCGCGACGACATCTCGGACCGCATGGGCCCGAACAACATCGTCATGGGCTGGACGCCCGACGGCTCGCGCGTCGTCTTCCGTTCGCGCATGGCCGAATGGAACGACTTCAACGGCCAGCTCTACTTCGTCGACAAGGACGGCGGCCTGCCGGAGCAGCTGCCGCTGCCGCGCGGCGGCTTCTGCTCGCTCTCGCCCGACGGCCGCAAGCTGGCCTACAACCGCATCTTCCGCGAGTTCCGCACCTGGAAGAGATACCGCGGCGGCATGGCCGACGACATCTGGGTCTACGACTTCGAAACGAAAAAGGTCGAGAACATCACCGACAACCCGGCCCTGGACATCATCCCCATGTGGCGCGGCGAGAGGATCTATTTCCTGTCCGACCGCGACGAGGCCCGCCGCATGAACCTCTACGTCTACGACATCCCGTCCAAGGCGACCCGCAAGCTGACCGATTTCAAGGACTTCGACATCAAGTTCCCCTCGCTCGGCCCGACCTGCATCGTCTTCGAGAACGGCGGCTTCATCCACCGCTTCGACCTGGGGAGCGAGAGGACCGAGCGCGTCCCGATAATCATCTCCGACGACAGGATCTGGGGCCGCGGCGGGGTGGTCAAGGTCGCCGACCGCGTCACGAGCTACGAGATTTCGCCCGACGGCAAGAGGGCCCTGTTCGGGGCCCGCGGCGACGTCTTCACCGTGCCGGCCCAGTACGGCAACACCCGGAACCTGACGGCCACCTCCGGCGTCCACGAGCGCTCGGCCGTCTGGTCGCCGGACGGCCGCTCCATCGCCTTCATATCCGATAAAAGCGGCGAGGACGAGATCTACATCATGCCGCAGGACGGCTCGTCCGCGACGGTCCAGCTCACCAAAGGCGCCGACACCTACAAATACAGGCTGGCCTGGTCGCCTGACTCCAAAAAGATCCTCTGGAACGACAAGGAGCAGAGGCTCTGCTTCGTCGACGTCGAGAGCAAGGAGCAGACCGTGGTCGTGCGCGCCGACCGCTGGGAGATCGACGATTTCGCCTGGTCGCCGGACAGCCGCTGGGTGGCCTACGTCAAGCCCGAGGTCGACTCCATGAACAAGATCTACCTCTACTCGCTCGAGTCGAAGAAGCACTTCGAGGTCACCGACGGCTGGTTCAACTCGGCCGCCCCGGCCTTCAGCCCCGACGGCAAGTACCTCTTCTTCGTCTCGGACCGCGATTTCAACCCCATCTACAGCTCGACCGAGTGGGACCACGCCTACCTGTCCATGTCGCGGGTCTACCTCGTGACGCTCGGCAAGGACGTCAAGTCGCCGTTCGAACCCAGGAGCGACGAGGTCGGCGTGGAGAAGGAGCCCGCCAGGGCGGCCGCCGGCTCCGGCGCCAAGCCGGAACCTCCGAAGAAGCCCGAAGCCGCCAAGCCCGCGGCCGAGGCCGGGAAGCCGGCGCCCGTCAAGGTCGACCCCGAAGGCATCAAAGACAGGATAGCGGCCCTGCCCGTGGCCACGGCCAACTACTGGCACCTTGTCGCCGTCGACGATTCCGTCTACTACCTGAGGCGCAAGGACATGGAGAGAGAGACGACGCTGGCTCTCTTCGACCTAAAGGAGCTCAAGGAAAAGGAGCTCGGCAAAATCTCAGGCTACGAGATCTCCGCCGACGGCAAGAAGATGCTGGTGGCCAAAGAACGCAATTTCCACATCATCGACCTGCCGAAAGGGCCGCTCTCCTTGGAGCAGCCGCTCAACTTGTCGAGCCTGGAGGTCACGCTCGACCGCCGGGCCGAGTGGGACCAGATCTTCGACGAGTGCTGGCGCCAGATGAAATATTTCTTCTACGCGCCCAACATGCACGGCCTCGACTGGGAGGCCGTCCGGACGAAATACAAGGCCCTGGCCGCAGCCGCCGGCCACCGCGCCGACCTCACCTACGTCATCGGCGAGATGATCGGCGAGCTCAGCGCCGGCCACACCTACGTCGGCGGCGGCGACATGCCGCGGCCGAAGAAGGTCGCGGTCGGCATGCTCGGTGCGAGGTTCGAGCGCGACCCGAAGACGGGCTTCTTCCGCATAAGCCGCATCCTCAAAGGCCAGAATTGGGACCCGGCGCTCCGGTCGCCGCTGACCGAGGTCGGGGTCAACGTCAAGGAGGGCGAGTACGTCATCGCGGTCGACGGCCGGCGCCTCGACCGGGTGAGGAACATCTACGAGACCCTCGTCAACACCGTCGGCCGGCAGGTCCGGCTGACCGTGAACTCCGTGCCGCAGGAGAAGGGAAGCCGCGAGGTCACGGTCGTGCCCGTGGAGACCGAGAACGCGCTCTATTACCTGAACTGGGTCGAGGCCAACCTCGAGAAGGTGAGCCAAGCGACCGGCGGCCAGGTCGGCTATATCCACATCCCGAACATGGGCAGCGAAGGCCTGAACGAGTTCGTCAAGCGCTTCTACCCCCAGCTGCGCAAGAAGGGGCTCATCGTCGACGTCCGCGGCAACGGCGGCGGCAACGTCTCGCCGATGATCATCGACCGGCTCATCAGAGAGATGGTCATGGTCGAGATCGCCCGCAACTCGGTGCCCGTGCCCGACCCCGGCGCGGCCTTCCTCGGGCCCAAGGTGGCCCTGTGCGACGAGTTCTCGGCCTCGGACGGCGACATCTTCCCCTACAGGTTCAAGTCGCTCGGCCTGGGCAAGCTCATCGGCAAGCGGACCTGGGGCGGGGTCGTCGGGATACGCGGCTCGCTGCCGCTCCTGGACGGCGGCTTCCTGAACAAGCCGGAGTTCGCGCCCTACGCCAAGGACGGCCGGGAGTGGATAATCGAGGGCAGGGGAGTCGAGCCCGACATCGTGGTCGACAACGACCCGGCCCGCGAATACGCCGGAGTGGACGACCAGCTCGACAAGGCCATCGAGGTCATTCTCGAGGAGATAAAGACGAAAGGGAAGCAGCTGCCGCCGCCTCCGCCTTTCCCCAAGAAGGCGAACTGAGCGGCGAGGCAGGCCGCGCGGCTCCGGGGCCGTCGTCGGCCCTCAGCGGGCGATATAGCCGGCCCGGCTCAGCACCTCGCAGCCCGGGGACTTGACCCTGACGTCCACTTTCCTGAAGCCGGGGCCCTCGGCCGCCGGCGGGTCGTAGTAGAGCAGATAGTATTTCCTCGACTCGTCCGCGGCCGCGCGGAAGGCCGCGGCCGGGTTCTGGGCGCTCTCGGCCGTTCCCCCCGTGGCTCTCGCTATGCCCGAAAACAGCGGGAAGATGTCCTCGGACTGCTCCCTCATGACGGCGCCGAAAAGGTACATCGACTCCTTGTTCATGAAGATGAAGTTGAACTGGGCCGTGGAATCGGCGAAGGCCTGGGCGAGCCGCTCCATGTTGAAGCTCGGCGCCCTTTTGTAGAGGTTGAACAGGTCCTGGAGGTCGTTGAGGATGTTGGGCTGTTCCTGGTACATGCTCATCATGGTGTTGAGGAGGCTGGGGCTTATCTCGGGCCGGAACTCCCTCTGGTAGAAGAAGAAGACGAACTTCCGGCCTTCGGCCGCCTTGAGGCCCGAGGCGAACTCGAGCAGCTTCCTTTCGTCGATGAGCCGCAGGGCTTCGAGCTTCAGCAGGGACTGCTTATAACGGTCGATCTGCATCTCGAGGCCGAACATGCTGCCGGCCGAGTCGGTCTCGAGCTCGACCTCGCCCGCCCGGGTGGTGTCGCCGCCGATGGCCTTGACGATGCGCCGCAGGTCCTGGACCGTGGACCTGTAGTCGCCGCTGCCGTTCTGGATGTCCTTGCGGATGATGTTCTGCATGTTCCTCGAAACATCCTCCCGCTTCTTCATCGAAAGGGCTTCCGGGGACATGGCGTAGGCCTTCATCGGCGTCACCAGGGTCATGGCGTCGCCGGGCGCGAGATGCGTCTTGATCAGGTAATCTATGGCCTCGGCCAGCTTCGGGTCCCATTCCGTGGCCTGGAAAAGAAGGTAGAAGTTGCGGCGGGTCGTAGGCCGCCCCAGCAGGGTGCCCTCCTCTCTGAGGGTTCTCTGGCCGTCCACGAGCGCCAGGCCCGCCGGGCTGACCGGGACGCCGTTGTCCGTAACCTCGAAATCCGCGAGCTTCAGGCCGTCTACGAAGGCGCCGTTCTTGAGGACGCGCACGGCGAGCTCGACGCCTGGGGCGGCCTGTCCTGGGACGGTCGCGACTTGCTGGCCGGAGCCGGCCCTGGCCCCGGCTGAAAAGCCGGCGACCGTTAAAAGGGCGGCGATGCCCATGCGCGCGAACAAGCGACCGATGCCCCGATAATCAAGTCTGTTGCCCATCAGGGTCTCTCCTTTGTCCCCATCCCCATTCGATACGGATGAACGCCAAGACCTGTTTACCGTTCGCGAGGCGTGTGTTCGCGGCCGCGCCGGCGCCGACATTCCGTTCCCGACCGCTTGCCGGCCTCGGTCCTGAGACGTCAGGGTGAAGCGTCACTTCCTGCTCTGGAGGAGGATAAATGCCGAAGAGGGGACTCGAACCCCTACTCCCGGGTAAGTGGGAACTAGCCCCTCAAGCTAGCGTGTCTGCCAATTCCACCACTTCGGCACGCACGACACGGGAAGCCGTCCCTATTTCTTCTGCTCGCCGCCCGAAGCCGCGTTTGAGGGCTGCGCGGCCTTGTTCTCGAGCGGTTCGGCAGGGGTATCCTTTTTCTCGGGCGCCTTGGCCGCCGGGGCTTGCGTCTGGGCCGGGACCGCGGGCGCTTTTTCGTCCCCCACGACCGAGGACGTGCCCTTGGCCGAGACTATCCACAGGCCGAGCGAGGTCAGCATGAAGATTATGGCCGCGGCCGTCGTGATCTTGGACAGGAGCGAGGCCGAGCCCCGGCCTCCGAAGGCCGTCTGGCTGCCGACGCCGCCGAAGGCGCCGGCCAGGTCGGCCGACTTGCCCGACTGCAGCAGGACGACGGCGATGAGGATGACGCAAACTATCACGTGCAGGATGACGATCAATGTGCCCACGGTTTGTCCTTTGTGGCCCGAAGCGCCTCTCGGGCTATGCCTATGAACGAGCCCGCGTTGAGGGAAGCGCCTCCGACCAAAAATCCGTCAACGTCCTTTTCCGAGTACAGGGAAAAGGCATTCTCCGGCTTCACAGAGCCGCCGTACAAGATTATAGCATGAAGAGCAAGGTCATTTCCATAGGCGCCGGCCAGAAAGGCCCTGACCCGGGCCTGGACCTCCTGGGCTTGGGCGGGGGAGGCCGTCCTCCCGGTCCCGATGGCCCAGACCGGCTCGTAGGCGAATACCAGGCTCCCGGCCTCGGCGGGAGAGAGCCCGGCCAGACCCCGGCCGAGCTGGCGCTCGACCGTCGCCATGGTCAGTCCGGCCTCGCGCTCCTCGAGGGTCTCGCCGAAGCAGAGGATAGGCGTCAGGCCGGCCCGGAGAGCCGCCCCGAGCTTGAGGTTGACCGTGTCGTCGGTCTCGCCGAAGAGGGCGCGCCTTTCCGAATGGCCGACCAGCACGTAGGCGCAGCCGGCGTCCCTGAGCATGGGGCCCGAGATCTCGCCCGTGAAGGCGCCGCGCGCCTCCCAGTGCAGGTCCTGGCCGCCCAGCGCGACGGCCGAGCCGGCCAGAAGGCGGGAGGCTTCGGCCAAGGCCGTGAACGGCGGCAGAAGCGCGAGAGCGGCGCCCGGCACGTCCGGCTGGAGGGCCAGGATGTCCTGGACGAGTTTACGGGCCTCGGGGATGGTGCAGTTCATCTTCCAGTTGCCCGCGATGAAAGGCTTCTTCGGGCTCATGCGCTCACTTTTCCAGGACGTCTATGCCCGGCAGGGTCCCGTAGGCGATGTACTCGAGCGACGCGCCGCCGCCCGTGGAGACGTGGCTCACCCTGTCTTTAAGGCCGGCCCTCTTCAGGGCCGCTATGGAATCGCCGCCGCCGACCACCGAAAAGGCCCCGGAAGCGGCGACGGCCTTGGCAATCTCCATCGTGCCCCTGGCGAAGGGCTCGATCTCGAAAATGCCCATGGGGCCGTTCCAGAAGATGGTCTTCGCGCCGGCGATGGCTCCGCTGTACTCGGCGACCGTCTTCGGGCCTATATCGACGCCCATCATGCCCTCGGGCAGGGGCAGGGAATCGGCCATGGCCAGGTCGGCCCCGGCGTCGGCCGAGGAGGCGAGGAGGTGGTCGAGCGGCAGGTCCACCCTGACGCCTTTTTCCGCGGCCCGGGCCAGGACGGCCAGGGCGGTCTCCTTCTGGTCGGGCTCGACGAGCGACTTGCCGACGCCGAAGCCCTTGGCGTAAAGGAAGGTGTAGGCCATCGCCCCGCCGACGAGGAGGCGGTCGGCCTTGCCGATGAGGCTTTCTATGATCTCGATCTTGTCCGAGACCTTGGCCCCGCCCAGGATGGCGATATAGGGCTTTTCGGGCGAGTGGACTACCTTTTTCAGGGCCTCGACCTCTTTGCCCATGAGGAAGCCGGCCGCCCGCGCGGGCGCGAACTCCGCGACGCCGACGACCGAGGCGTGGGCCCGGTGGCTCGAGCCGAAGGCGTCGTTGACAAAAACCTCGATGCCCCGGCCGAGCTCGCGGGCGAAGCCGGGGTCGTTGGCCTCTTCTTCCTTGTAGAAGCGGACGTTCTCGAGCACGAGCGCCTGGCCTTCCCGGAGGCCGCTTTTCAGCCGTTCGACCTCCTCGCCGACGACGTCGGGGGCCATGATGACGTTGTTGGGGACGAGCTGGGCCAGCCTCACGGCCGCCGGCTTCAGGCTCAGCTTCGGGTCGGGCTTGCCCTTGGGCCGGCCGAGGTGAGAGGCGATGACCAGCCGCGCCCCCCGGTCGAGCAGGTCCTTGATGGTGGGCAGGGAGGCCTTGATGCGCGTGTCGTCGCGGATGTTCCCGCTTTCGTCGAGCGGGACGTTGAAATCCACCCGGAGAAAGACGAGCTTGCCCTTGACCTCGATCTCGGACACGAATCTCATGGCGGTCTCAGCGGCTTATGTACTTGGCCAGGTCGACCAGCCGGAGGGAATAGGCCCACTCGTTGTCGTACCAGGCCAGCACCTTGACCAGGTTGCCGTCCATGACCTTGGTCGAGAGCGCGTCGACGACGCCGGAGCGAGGGTCGTGCATGAAATCGACGGAGACGAGCGGCTCCTCGGTGTAGCCGAGGATGCCCTTGAGCGCCCCCTCGGACGCGCTCTTGAAGGCGGCGTTGACCTCTTCGGCCGTGGTCCGCTTGCCGACGACGGCCACCAGGTCGACGAGCGAGACGTTGGGCGTGGGCACGCGGATGGCGATGCCGTCCACCTTGCCCTTGAGCTCGGGCAGGACCAGGCCGACGGCCTTGGCCGCGCCGGTCGTCGTCGGGATCTGGGAGACGGCGGCGGCCCTGGCCCGGCGCAGGTCCTTGTGCGGCTGGTCCAGGATGCGCTGGTCGTTGGTGTAGGAGTGGATGGTGGTCATGAAGCCCTTTTCGACTCCGAAGGCCTCGTGCACGACCTTGACGACGGGCGCGAGGCAGTTGGTCGTGCAGGAGGCGTTGGAGATGACGCGGTGTTTCGCCGGGTCATAGGTCCTCTCGTTGACGCCCATCACGATGGTCGTGTCGGGGTCGGTCGCCGGGGCCGAGATGATGACCCTTTCCGCCCCGCCCTTCTCGATGTGTTGAACGGCGTCGGGCCGCTTGGTGTATTTGCCCGTGGCCTCGACGACCAGGCTGACGCCGAGCTCCTTCCAGGGAAGCTTGCCCACTTCCTTCTCGGCCAGGACGCGGATCTTCTTGCCGTTGACGATGACGGCGTCGTCGCTCCAGCCGACTTGCTCGGGGAAAACGCCCAGGACCGAGTCGTACTTGAGCAGGTGGGCCAGGGTCCGGGCGTCGGTGATGTCGTTGACGGCGACATACTCGACGGCCGGGTCGTTCCAGGAGGCCCGCAGCATGTTGCGGCCGATGCGGCCGAACCCGTTTATGCCAATTCTCACGGCCATGACATATCTCCTTTAGGCTGATTGTTGCTGATAAATTAGCATAACCCGGGCCGTCCGGCAAGACTCAAGAAACGGGGGACGGATGACGCCCGTCGCCTTCGGCACGGACGGAAGCCGGGGGAGGCGGCAATCTAGAGGGGCTGCGCCCCGAAGGCTAATACGCCCTCTTTTTCGAGCGCTTATGCTGATACATGAGGATGTCGGCCCTGGCGATCAGGTCCTCGACCGAGACCGGGAAGTCGGCGTCGAAGACGGCGTGGCCGAAGCTCAGGTAGAGCTTGTAGCTCTTGTCGAGCTCGGCCCGGGCGTTGTAGGCGTCGATCCTGAACTGGAGCCGCTCGATGATCTTTTCCGGCTGCGTTTCGGTCTCCTCGATGGCCAGGACGACGAACTCGTCGCCGCCGTAGCGCGCGACCACGTCCGACTCGCGGAAGTTCTTTTTGAGCAGGCCGGCGATCTCCTTCAGGGCCCGGTCGCCCGCGCTGTGGCCGTAGGTGTCGTTTATGCCCTTGAGGTCGTCCACGTCCATGAAGAGCAGTATGGTTTTCTTGCTCATGCGCGAGGCTATCTTGAGGTGCTGGGTGGCCAGGGTCAGGAAGCCGCGTCGGTTGAGCAGCCCGGTGAGCTCGTCGGTCAGCGAGAGGGCCCGGATCTCCTCCTCCATGCGCTTGCGCTCGGTGATGTCGGTCAGGATGGCCATGGTGCCGCGGGGTTGGACTCCGCCCGGCCTCGGCCCGCCGCTCACGAGGAAGGTCCGTCTGGAGCCGTCCTTGCGGATGAAGTCGAGCTCGTAGCGGTCGGAATAGCCTTCGGCCCGCCGCCTGTCCATCTCCTCGACTTTTTCCTGCTGGTCCGGCGCGACGATGGCCTTGGAATCGACGCCGACCAGTTCCTGAGGGATGTAGCCGAGCATGGCGGCCGCGGCCGGGTTGGCGAAGGTTATGGTTCCCCTGGGGTCGGTCAGGATGAGACCTTCGGTCATGGTCCGGACGGTCTCGTCGCTGAAGTCCTTGAGTTGGCGCAGCTCCTCCTCGGCCTTCTTCCTGTTGGTGATGTCGACTATCTGGCCGATGTACTCCGTCTCGCTGCTCCCGGCGTAGACGATGAAGGCTTCGGCCACGATGAGCTCATGTTCGATGCCGCTCGGCGACTTGAAGAGGATCTCGTAGACCCTGGCCGTGGGCTTTTCCTCGGCCTCCCCTGCCGCCTGACCTGCGGCGTGCCCGCGGAAAAGGGCCCAGTAGTCGGCCCCGATGAGCTCCGACTTGGGCCGCTCGACGAGCTTCTCGAAAGTGACGTTGCAGCCGGTGATGCGGTGTTTCGAGTCGCGCCGGAAGGCCGGGTTGAAGGAGATGTCCAGGGTGGTGTCGACGGCCGAGGCCAGGGTCCGGCGGGAGTTCGCGGACAGGTTCCGGAGGCTTTCGGCGTGCCGTTTCCGTTCCCGTCTCCAGATGAAGTTGACGGCCGCGCCTGTGATGATGATGACCGCCAGGGCGGCGACAGCGAACGGGGCCCTGTCGCGGCGGATAAGGTCGACGGACGTTCGTTCAACGGAGAAAGGGAAGAAGTGGATCAAGGCCAGGATAAGGATCGAAGCCGCGACGAAGATATAGATAATCAAGCGCGAAGGCTTGACTTCTCGTCCGGCGTCCGGCTGCGTCATGCAAGTGCCCTATAATATATTTTCAAGGTTTAATTCATATTCGATAACCGTCTTGATGTCAATGACGTCGATAAAGATCGTCGTCAGGGCGGTCAGGATATTAGTCGTTCGAGGGGCAAAAAAGGGGGGAACGGGGAAAACGAAAACGGGAGACAGGCGCTTTTGGTGTCTGTCCCCCGTTTTCCCTGCCGGCGTTGCGAGGACTTGAGCCGTGCCACCCTTCCAGTTGTCCTGTGCACTGTCACAGAATGGGTATGCTTCCCCCGCGCCGCCTTTTTTATGGTAAAATCGGCCGGCGAGGAGCGGCCATGAAAATCCTGACTTCTGAAGAGATGAGAGCCGTCGACCGGGCGGCCATCGAGGGCCTGGGCATTCCCGGCCTCGTCCTGATGGAGAACGCCGGCCGGTCCGTGGTCGAGGCCCTGGCCGCCGGCTTCCCGGACCTGCCCGAGGAGAGGGTCGTTGTCGTCGCCGGCCGTGGCAACAACGGCGGCGACGGCTTCGTCGTCGCCCGCCACCTGTTCCTGAGCGGGGTACCGGTTTCGGTGCTTCTGGTCACGAGCCGCGGGGAAGTCCGCGGCGACGCAGCCGTCAACCTGTCCATCGCCGGGAAGCTCGGCGTCCCCATTCGGGAGGCCCCCGACCTGGCTGCCTGGCGCGGGCACAGGAAGGAGCTGGCGGCGGCCACCATCATAGTCGACGCGCTGTTCGGCACGGGTCTGGCCAAGCCGCTCGAGGGCCTGTTCGCCGCCGTCGTCGAGGACATCAACGCCAGCCGGGCCTTCAAGGTCGCGGTCGACATCCCGTCGGGGCTTTCGGGCGATTCCTTCGAGCTCATCGGGCCCGCGGTCAGGGCCGACCTGACCGTGGCGCTGGCGGCGCCCAAGATCGCCCATATTTTCCCCCCGGCCGCGGAACTCGCGGGCGCGCTCATGTTCGCGGACATAGGCATCCCGGGCGGTCTTTACTCGAGCGACGCGCTGAGGCTCGAGCTGGTCGAGCCGGACATGGTCCGCCCCTTTTTCAAACCGAGAAAGAGGGACGCGCACAAAGGGACGTTCGGCCACCTGCTGGTCATCGCCGGCTCCCTCGGCAAGAGCGGCGCCGCCGCCCTGTGCGGCCGGGCCGCCCTGAAGACTGGCGCGGGCCTCGTGACGGTCGCGACGGCCTCGAGCGCCCTGGCCGGCGTGGCCCGGTCCATGATGGAGCTCATGACCGAGCCGCTGGCCGAGACCGGCGCTGGGACGATCGACGAACGGGCCCTGCCGCGCGTCCTGGAGCTTCTCCGCGGCAAAGACGGCGTCCTCATCGGGCCCGGCCTGTCGACCGACCCTTCCACGGCCCGATTCGTGCTCGAACTCCTGCCGAAGGTCAGGGTGCCGATGGTGCTGGACGCCGACGCGCTGAACATCATAGCCTCAGACAGGTCGGCCCTGGCGCGGCTCAAGGCGCCGGCCGTCCTGACTCCCCATCCGGGCGAGTTCGGGCGCCTGGCGGGCCTGGGCGCCTCCGAGGTCCTGAAGCGCCGGCTCGAACTCGTCCCCGAGTTCGCTTCGTCGCACGGGGTGCATCTTGTGCTCAAGGGATACCGGACGCTCGTCGCGGCTCCCGACGGCCGTGTCTTCGTCAACCCCACCGGCAACCCGGGCATGGCCACGGCGGGGTCAGGGGACGTCTTGAGCGGCATGCTGGCCGCCCAGGCGGTCCAGGAAAAGGACGTTCTCGGCGCCGCGCTTTCGGCCGTTTTCGTCCACGGCCTGGCCGGCGACCTGGCCGCGGACAGGCTCTCCGAGAAGGCCGTGACGGCTTCCGACCTCATCCGTTTCCTGCCGCGGGCGCTCAAGAAACTGGAAGGCACGGAGGCCTCATGACCGGGAAAGAGACCCGCAGGCTGGAGCTTTTCACCACGCGCTCCGAGCGGGAGACGCTGGAGCTCGCCGCCGGACTGGCGGCCTCATTCAAGGGCGACGAGGTCGTCCTGCTCCGAGGCGAGTTGGGCGCCGGCAAGACGGTTTTCGCCAGGGGCGTCGCGGCCGGCTGTGGCGTCCCGGAAAGCGGCGGGGTGGCCAGCCCCTCGTTCACGCTCATAATCGTTTATCATGGCAGATTCCCGGTCTTCCACGTCGACCTCTACCGCCTGGAGCGCGGGGAAGAGGTCACGGACCTGGGCCTCGAGGACCTGCTCGGCCGGGGGGTGGTCGTCGTCGAATGGGCGGAGAAGCTGCCCTTCGCGCTGGAAGGCATCGAGGTCGATATCGAGGTCGGACCGGGCGACGAGCGCCGTATCAGCGTCGGCCGGCCTTGACGAACCGCGCGAGCTGGGCGCGCAGCCTGGCGACCTCCGGCGGGATGGAGGCGACGCGGCCCGCGAGGATGTCCTCGGCCTTGACTCCCTTGACCCCGTAGAAATTCTCGTTGGCCTCCTTGTCTATCCTCAACGAAGCCCCCTGGAGCGATAGGCCGACGTAAAGGCCCCGGCTTCGCGAATAGGAATAGATCTCGGCCTTGAATTCGGTGTCGGTGCTGGCCTCCGCCTGACGGCCCTGCGGCCCGACCGCTATGCCGGCGTCGGCGCCCAGCGTGAACTTGCCCCGGGCCAAGCTCTCGACGCCGCGTCCGGTCCTGAAGACGAGCAGGACGTCGGCCGACTCGACGCCCACCTGCCAGCCGGCGCTGCCGCCGGTTATGGTGATGAAGCAGGGAGGGCTCCAGGAGCCGTCCGCGTTCCTGCGCATGACGACCCCGCGTCCGTGGCGTCCGCCGATGAACAGGGCGGCCTTGATGACGTCCGGGATGACGGCCAGCGCAGCGCTCTTTTCGACCAGGCCGGCCGGTATGTCGAAATCGGCCTGGGAGAGCATCTCGTCGAGCACCCGGGCCGCTTCTTCCACCCGGGCCTTTTCCTTTTCCGCGGGCGGTCCGGAGGCGACGGCCGCGGCCGGCCGGGAAGGCCGGGACGCCGATAGGCAGGATAGAGCCAGCACGGCAGAAACCAGCCGGAAACAGAGGCTTTTCGGGCTCGGTCGGTCCATGGCGCTTTTCCCTTTCTCTCGGTTATTCAGCCAGGATTATAGCACGAGCCGGATGAAGCCGCGCAGGGAAAGCGGTCGATTTGACACGACCCCTTTTTTATCCTTAAATGATGCCCTGGCCCGAACCCGTGCCGAAAGGAAAACCGCCCATGAAAGGAAGAACAGCCCGGAGCGCGCTCTGTCTCGGCCTGGCCCTCGTCGCCCTGATCGCGGTCGACGCCTGCGCCCCGAGAATCCGGCCGGAGGGCGTGCCGTTCGCGCCCGCCCCGAAGCCCGGCTGGGTCGGACGGACGCTCCGGAAAATGACGCTCGAGGAAAAGATCGGCCAGCTCATCGCGGTCCGTTTCAGCGGCGTCTTCAGGAACGAAGAGGACGAGGAGCTCAGGGCGGTCGAGGACCTCATCGTCAGGAAGAAGGTCGGCGCGGTCATCATCTTCGGCGGCGAGGTTTACGAGACGGCCCACGTCCTCAACCGCTTGCAGCGGCTGGCGCGCTATCCTCTGCTCGTCGCTTCCGACCTGGAGCGGGGGACGGGCAACCAGATCACCGGCGCGACGCTCTTCCCGCCGCTCATGTCGCTCGGCGCGGCCGGCTCCGAGGCCGTCGCCCGCGAGATGGGGCGGGTGACGGCCGTCGAAGGCCGGGCCCTCGGCATCCACATGACCTACGCGCCGGTCGTCGACGTCAACATCAACCCGGACAACCCCATCATCAACACCAGGGCGGTGGGGGAGGACCCGGAGCTCGTCAGCCGCATCGCAGCGGCCTTCATCGCGGGCGTCCAGGGCGCGGGCATGATCGCCACGGCCAAGCATTTCCCAGGGCACGGCGACACCAGCGAGGATTCGCACAGCCTCCTGCCGACCATCACGGCCGACCGCGACAGGCTGGAGAAGGTCGAGCTCTATCCCTTCAGGCGGGCGATTGAAGCCGGGGTCGGCGCGGTCATGACGGCCCATCTTTACGTGCCGGCCCTCGACCCGGAGCCGGGCCTGCCGGCGACGCTCTCGGAGCCGATCCTCAGCGGCGTGTTGCGCCGGCGGCTGGGCTTCAAGGGGCTCATCGTCACCGACGCCCTGGAGATGCGCGGTATCACCGATTCCTTCCCGCCCGAGGAGGCGGCCCTGCGGGCGCTGCGGGCCGGCGTCGACATGCTGCTCCTGCCGCTCGAAACCGAGAAGGTCGCCGACTCGCTGGTCAGGGCGGTCAGGGAGGGCCGTATAAGCGAGGCCAGGATAAACGAATCCGTCGCCCGCGTGCTGCGGGCCAAGGCCGGGCTGGGGCTGCACCGGGAGCGCTTCGTGGACATCGAACGGATCAGCCGGGTGGTGGGGAGTCTGCAAGCCAGGCGAAGCGCGCTCGAGGCCTTCGAGCGTTCGGTGACGCTCGTGAAGAACGAAGGCGCAGTAGTGCCGCTTGCGGCGGACAGGAAGATAGCGGTGGTTTCGCTGAGCAGCGACCGCGGCGACTATTACGCCGGCCGGCAGTTCGCGGCCGCGGTCAGGCGGCGGGCGCCGGCGGCGCTGGAACTCTACGCCGACGGCGACACCGGCCAGGAGTCGCTCGACGAGGCGTTGGAGGCGGCGCGGCGATGCGATATCGTAGTGGTGGCCCTGTTCTCGCGATTGAGCGCGGGCAAGGGCAGCGTCGACCTCGAGCCGAAGCACAAAGCGTTCGTGGAGAGGCTGCTCGGGCTCGAAGCGCGGCCGGCCGTCGTCGCGGTGTCGTTCGGCAGTCCCTATTTCCTGAGGAGCTTCCCCGGTGTGGACGCCTACGTCTGCCTCTACCGCAACACGCCCCAGACGCAGGAGGTGGCGGCGGCGGCGCTGTTCGGCGAGCTCGACGTCTCCGGCCGCCTGCCGGTTTCGCTGCCGGGGTTGTTCCCGTTCGGCCACGGGCTCGAACTGAAGAAAATCAAGCAGGACAGATGAGGTGAGACCATGGAATACAGGTTCCTGGGGAAGACGGGGGTCAAAGTCTTGGCCCTATGTTTCGGGACGATGTCCTTCGGGGGCGACGCCGACGAGGCGGAGTCGGCGCGCATGTTCACCGCCTGCCGGGAGGCGGGCGTCAACTTCTTCGACTGCGCCGACATTTACGCCGGCGGCAGGTCGGAGGAGATATTGGGCCGCTTGGCGAAGGGCTGCCGCGACGAGCTGGTCATCACGAGCAAGGTCTATTTCCGGACCTCGGAGGACGTCAACGCCATGGGCGCCTCGCGGTTCCACATCATGAGGGCCGTGGAAGCGAGCCTGCGCCGGCTGGGGACGGACAGGATAGACCTCTACTACATCCACCGCTTCGACGACCGGACGCCGCTCGAGGAGACCCTGCGGACCATGGACGACCTCGTGCGTCAGGGAAAGGTCCTCTATGTCGGCGTCAGCAATTTCGCCGCCTGGCAGACGGAAAAGGCCCTGGGCACAGCGGCCCGGGACGGCCTGACGCCCGTTCACTGCATCCAGCCGATGTACAACCTGGTCAAGCGCCAGGCCGAGGCGGAGATCCTGCCCATGGCCCAGGCCGAGGGGCTGGGCGTCGCGGTCTACAGCCCGCTCGGCGGCGGTCTCCTTTCCGGGAAATACGGGCCTGACAGCAGGCCGGAGTCGGGCCGGCTGGTCGAGAACAAGATGTACCGCACTCGTTACGGCGACGAGTGGAACTTCGAGGTCGCCGGACGCTTCACGGAGTTCGCCAGGCGGAACGGCTTCGAGCCGGCGCCGCTCGCCATAGCCTGGGTCGCGAGCCATCCGGCCGTGACATCAGCGATCATCGGGGCGCGCAACCGCGCCCAGCTCGAGGTCAACCTGGCCGCGGCCGGAATCAAGCTGAGCGACGAGATGAGGGCGGAGATATCGGCCCTGTCGCCCGAGCCGCCGCCCGCCACCGACAGGAACGAAGAGAGGACGGAATTCAACTTCGGCGTGCGGTGAACCCTGGAATTCACCGGATTTTGACTCGGCTCGGCCGGATATTGTATATAGACGGCGGAAGGGAGACCGGTGATGATTCCAAGGAAGCGGGCGTTTTTCACACCGACCGTCATGGCCGCTGTTTTCTCCTGGGCCGCGGCCGCTTTCGGCCTGGAGCCGCCCACGCCGGAGCAGCTCAGGCGCTACCGGGCGGACGGCACCCTGCGGGCCAGGATCGAGATGGCCAGGTCCTACGGCAACCATCTCATCACACCGGAAGCCGCGGCCAGGTTGCGGGACAGGCTCGAACGGATCTATCTCCAGAAGAAAGGCCTCAAGGCCGTCGATATCGACCGGGTCATGGCGCCGCCGCCGTCCTGGAAGGGAATGCCTACCAGGGGGACGGTCAAGGTCCTGGCCCTCCTCATCGCTTTCAACGATTATCCGGGCGTAACCCCGGCGGCGACCTTCGATTCGAGGCTCTTCCAGAACGGCGATTCCGGCTTTCCCTACGAGAGCCTGCGCAACTACTACCAGCGCGCCTCTTACGGGCAGCTCGACATCACCGGCGACGTCCTCGGCTGGTACACGACCCCTTACGCGCGAAGCTCCGTCGCCGAGACGAGCACCGGCCGCGACAACCTGATCAAGGAAGCCCTTAACTATTACGAGAGCCAGGGCCACGACTTCTCCCAGTACGACAACGACGGCGACGGCTACGTGGACTATTTCTGCGTCTTCTGGACCGGCCCCCACGGCGAATGGGCCAGCTTCTGGTGGGGCTATTACACCTCGTTCAGCGACTCGAGCTTCGTCCTCGACGGCAAAAGGTTCCGCAGGTACTCCTGGCAGTGGGAGCTTGCCAATTATCCCAGCGGCAATTTCACCCCGCGGGTCATCATCCACGAGACCGGCCACGCCCTGGGCGTGCCCGACTACTACGACTACGACGACAGCGTCGGCCCCCGGGGAGGCGTCGGCGGCCTCGACGTCATGGACGCCAACGTCGGCGACCACAACTGCTTCTCCAAGTTCATGCTGGACTGGATCACGCCGACGGTCGTCTCAGCCGGCCCCCAGGCGGTCTCGCTGCGGGCCTCGGGCCTTTACCCGGACGCCCTCATCTTCATGCCCGATGCGGCGCCCGGCCGCATCTTCAGCGAGTTCTACATGGTCCAGAACAGGCAGCGCACGGGCAACGACACCGGCCTTTTCACCGGCACCGACGGGCTCGTCGTCTGGCATGTCGACAGCAGGTTGAACGTCTCGAACACCAACTTCCTCTACAACAATTCCTACACCGAGCATAAGCTGCTCAAGCTCGTCCAGGCCGACGGCCTGGAGCAGATCGAGCTTTACGACGCCAACGCCGACGCCGGGGATTATTACCAGGCCGGAATGGTCTTGGGGCCGGCGACGAACCCCGATTCCCGGCGCTACGACGGCACCCCCACCGGCATGGGCATTACGAACATCGTCGGCGCGACCTCGCCCATCACTCTCGACGTCTTCTCGAGCGACGCCCGGCCGTCCTGCTCGATTACCAATATCGGCGGCGGCCAGGTATTGTACGGGACGGTCAACGTGGCCGTCGAGGCCGGCGACGACAACGGCATCAGCCGCGTCGAGCTTTACACCGATTCCATCCTCAGGCAGACCCTGACCGCCCCTCCGTACGTCTTCAGCCTGGACACCAGGCTCTTCACGAACGGCCCTCACAACATCAGCGCCGTCGCCTACGACACCATCATGCAGACGACGACCAGCACCGTTTCCGTCAACATAGACAACATCTACGCGCCGTCCGGGCTCTCCGTGAGGAAGGTCGCAAACCGCGGCGCCCTGCTCTACGAGCTGATCAACGTCCTGACCTGGAACGACGATTCGAGGAACACCAGCCTGGTCTCTTACCGGGTTTATCTGGAGACTTCGGGCGGCGGCCGTGAGCTGCTGACGGAGGTTCCCAAGAGCCAGAGCGGCAGCGGCTACAGCTGGCTGCACCGGCGCGTCGTCCCGGGCCGAGTTTACTCCTATCAGGTGGTCGGCGTGGGCGCGGGCGGCCGCGAAGGCGACGTCGCCCGGGCCACCGCCCGCTGAAGAAAAAAATAACGCGGAGCCGGAAGGCGATAACTAAATACCGCCCTGCGGCTCCGCGTCTTCAGAGCTTGTGTTAGGTAATCCAGTCCGGCTGGCTGGGGAGACGCCTTATTCGTAGACCAGGATCTCCACCCTCCGGTTCTGGGCGCGGCCGTCCTTGGTCGTATTGTCCGCGACCGGCTGGGAGGCGCCCAGGCTGACGCAGGCCATGCGGTGCAGCGGGATGCGGTGCTGCTTGTAGAGGTACATCATGACGGCTTCGGCTCTCTTCTGGCCCAGGATGAGGTTGTAGCTTTCCTCGCCGGTGTTGTCGGTATGGCCCTGGATCTCGAGATAGACGCCCTTGTTCTCCTCGACCAGCCTCTGGACGAAGCGGTCGACCGCGGACTTGGCCTCGGGCGTGAGCTCGTAGCTGTTGAAGGCGAACTTGGCCTCGTTGTTGCGGATGGTCTCTTTCCACAGCAGGTTGCCGCGGATCAGGGTCTTGACCTCTTCGATCTTGCCGTCGACCTGCTTGAACTGGGCGTCGTGGCGGTTGATGAGGTCGCCGATCGTGGCCAGCTTCTCGTCGTGCTCGGCCAGCCGCTTCTGGGCGGCCTCGACCTCGGTGGAGACGCTGGCGACTTTTTGGTCGACCGAGGCGATCTCGCCCGTGACGTACTTCTTGGTGGCGCAGGCCGAACCGAAGACGAGGACGGCTACAGCAAGAACAGCCGGGACATACACAAGGAAGTTCTTTCTCATTTTTCCTCCTTTCCTGTGTCCTCGAAAATATTCCGGGTGCCCTCGGTCTTTTGGGTATAGGGGCCTCAGGACATCCGTTTTCACTATTATAGCCGTTCAGGCTCTAAAAGACAACAATTTCCGGAAAAACCGGGAAAAAAAGGGGATAAAGATCAGTAACCCTGTCTCGTGCGGACGCGGAAGTTCCTGCCCGGGACCATGACCCTGATGCGGCGGTACCTGTCGTCTTCCCGGTAGGAGGTGTAGCCGATGATGTACTGATGGCTCTGTTCTTTCTGGATCTCCTTGACGGCGTCGAGGAGTCCGGCCGGCTCGTCGGTGAAGAAGGCCCGGCCGCCGGTGGCCTCGGCGAAACGCGTCAGGGTTTCGACGATGCCGGCCGTGGTCAGGGAAGCCGACCGCTTGTGCGCGGCGAGCGCCGTTTCGCTCCTGGGGATCTTGTAGCCGACGACATAGATGGGCACGTCCACCCGCCTGGCTATCTCCAGGGCCTCGTCGGGGCCGACGGCGCTGTCGTTCTCTATGCCGTCGGTGATGAGCAGGAGGGCCCGCTTCTCGTTCTTGGCCCGCGTCGCGAACTCCGGCGAGACGGCCACGGCATCGTTCAGGGCCGTCATGCCGTAGGCCTTTTCCTTGTCCAGGGCCTCGATGAAGGCGCGCCTGTCGGTGGAGTGGCGGGCCGCCACCTCCACGTCGCCGTCCGCGAAGACGAGCAGGGCGACCTCGTCGCGCGGGGAAAGGAGCTGGCGGACGAGGTAATGGAGGGCCGTCCGGCACTCCTCGAACTTGTTGTCGAGGGCCATGCTGCCGCTCACGTCGAGCAGGACCGTCAGGCTCAGGGGCGCGTTCCGGTCGTGGGCGAAATAGGTTATCTTCTTTTTCTCGTTGTTCTCGTAAACGATGAAGTCCTTTTCCTCGAGGTCGTTGATGTACCGGCCGCCCCGGCCTTGGACCGTGACCGAGAGGGTGATGGCGTTGACGACCATATCGTAGGCGGGGCGCTCCTGGGCTTTCTGCTGCCGGCCCAGCGCCGGCTGGAGGATCATGAGGACGCCGAACAGGACTAATACCGCCGACGGGGGCGCGGCCGCCTGCCCGAACGTGCCTTTGTGGACATCGGGACGCGCCGCGCCACGAGCTTGGGCGCAGGAAAACGCCGCCTTCCCGAAGTTCGAGTCGCCGAAGCCTGTTTCCATTTCTTCCCTACGGCTTATGCCGAAAGCCTTATTCTTGGTCGGGCGGACCCTGCGCGCCGGCGGAAAAACACGGGCCGGACCGGCCGTGGATGCGTCGTTAATAAGACGATAAGCTTAGATAATAGGATACCACACGGGATAAAAGCGGGCAAAAGCGCCCCGGCCCTATGCTTGTGCCGTGATGGCTTGGGTGGTTGAAACGGACATGCCGAGCAGGGAAGACATCAGGCTGGAGCCCACGGCCGCAGACCGAATGCTACGAGACGTATGGAACGAAACTAGCGAAGGAGCGGTGTGCGACCGCCTGCGGGCTTCCCGGAGTTCAGCGCGAAAAGGCCAGGGTCCAGTTCGCTTGGCCGGCATTTTCGGAAAAGAGCCTGACCACCAGGACCGGTCCGTCCGAAGACGTCCCGGAGTGCACCGCCCCTTCCACTTCGACCCGGTCGAGCCGCCAACCCTGCGGCATGTGAACGATAATGTCGTAGGGGTCGCGGCCGGCGAGCCGGCTTTTGCCGCTCAGACGGCCGCCGTCCCACTTGAGGTCGAGAAGGTCCTGCCCGCCGCCGGTCAGATGGCGGCCGGTCGCCAGTAGCTGGGGCCGCTCCTGCCTCTCCCTGATGATGAAGCACTGGGACCGGAAGACCGGGTCGATGGGGCCGGGGATGAAAGCGCCGCTGAAGGTGCCGACCGCTTTCTTCGACCAGAACTCGAAGACGGCGTATTCCCTGTCCGGTTCGAGCCCCAGGTCCTCGAACCGGATGACCTCCTCGCTCCCCCCTGTGCGGCCGAGCGCGACCCAGTTTTCGAAGGGACGGACGACCTCGAGCAGCCACAGGTCGCAGGCCGGCTTGAGGCCGGCGTCGAAAGGTCGGGGTCCCGACCCGCTGACCTCGGCGTCGACCCGGTCGAGCTGCCCGGAGCGCGAGGGGTCGACGTCGAAGACCTGCCCGGGAACGGTCCAGAGCACCGGCGCGGCCCGTTTGGCCGGCTCGGCGGCCGGCGTCCTGTAAACGGCCGGCTTGTCGGTCAGGAGGAGAATGGAGCCCGTGAGCGAGGTCACGAGCAGCGAGCGGTAGCGCTCCTCGTTCAGCTCGATGTGGTCCGGGTCGTTGCGCCAGACCACGTTGTTCCAGGAGTTGAACTGGGCCAGGCCGGCGTAGGAAAAGCCGTCCGTGCCCAGGCGGCAGCCGTCGACGAGCCCGACGAGCTCTGGCCTGACGCCCCAGCAGGCGAGCAGGAAGCGGCTGCGGCCGACCTCCTCCCTGACGACCTCGACGTAGCGCCTGAAGGCGGCCGCGCGGTCGGCCTTCTTGCGGCCGAAGTGGCCGGCGTGGGCGTTGTAGCCCTCGTAGCGGAGGTGGCGGAGGGCGTCGACCTTGAAGTACTCCCAGCCCATCTCCTTAAGGCCGCGATAAACCGGCCTGACCACAGCGTTCAGGGCGTCTTCGTTCGAGGCGTCGAGGCTGTACTCGACCCAGTTGCCGCGGGCGGGCCGCCCGTCGGGTCCGGTCACGAACCAGTCCTTGTGGGTCGAGGCGAAGTCGGCCTGCTTGAAGGCGACGTTGGTCCAAATGCCCGGCTTCAGCCCCTTGCCCTTGATGTAGCCCGGCAGGAAACCCAGGCCGCTCGGGAACTTGTCGTTGGCGTCGAGCCAGAGTTCCGGCAGGCCCTCGCCGCGCTGGTAGCCGTCGTCTATCTGCAGGTACTCGTAGCCGAAGGGCAGGAGCGTCTCGGACAGGGTGTCGGCGGTCTCGACGATGTCGGCTTCCGTGACCTTGTCGAAAAAGGCGAACCACGATATCCAGCCGGCGACCGGCTCCCGGCTGACTTGGTAGGTCCAGGGCTCGAAGCGGTCGAGGCCGCGATGGACGCGGTAGTAGGCCGGCTTGAACCTGAGCACGACCTCACGGCCGGCGGCTTCGAGGCCGTAAGTGCGCCGTTCGGCGTCGTCCCTTTCCGGCCCGACCAGGACCCGCGGGCCGGCGTCCACCGAAAGGACCCAGTCCGACCCGCGGTCGTAAACCGCCCGGTTGAGGCGGCTCCGGCTCAGGCCGGAGACGTGCCTGACGATGACCGGTCCGGCGTCCCTGCGGTCGGCCTCGCAGGGAAAGGATTCGGCCGAGGCCGTGACCTCTCCGCGCAGGAGCATCCCGGCGCCCGGAGCGGCGGTCAGGCTGACAATGTTGGTGACGGCCTTACCGGTCCGGAAAACGTTGGTCGTCACTGAAAAGGGGCCGCCCTGCGTCTCGATACGGCCCGAGAAGACGGTCCTGCCGCGGTATTCGATGACTAACTTTTCGCCCCTTACCTTGACCTCGGCCGGGACGTTATAGGCTTCGGCGCCGGCCGGGGCCTTCCGGCAGCCCGCGGCATTCAGGAACAGGGCCAAGGCGAGCAGGAAGGGAAGGACGCGCGTGCTTCCGCCGGCGGCTCGAGCTTTCATCTGAGGCTCACTTTCCCGGGTCGGACGGGCTCTGAGCGGCCGTCACCGTCCACGTCCACCAGCACCGGGTTGGTCAGGGCGTAGGGATATGCGGCGCTTTCCGCGAGGCCGTCGTCCGAACGCTGCTGGACGACGGGATAGAGGGAGGAGCGGCCCCGGACCTCGACCGCCACCCACGCGTCGCGCTCGAGCTCGAGACGCACGCGGTCGCGGAATTTTACGGTCTTGCCGTCCGCTCCCTTCATAGGCAGGGGCTCCTGTCGGACCCCGTTCACCACCAGCAGCACCTCGGACACGTCGAGCCAGGGAGCGCCGAGCACCCGGAGGTCGACCTTCACCCGCCCTTTCTTCGCCCTGACGAGTTCGCCCGGGCCGGCCTTGCCGTTGACCTTGAGGAGAACGATAGGACCGTTGCTTACGAACGAGCGGCCTTCCTTAAGGGCCCTTATAAAGGCGTCCCGGTCCAACCGCTTGCCTGACGGCCCTTCGTAAAACACGTATGTCCGGGCATAGCCGGGCTCGCTGCCGTCGATGTCGTGCGAGTCGGAGGAACCGACGGCCCGGACCGGGTAGCCGCGGTTCAGGAAGTGGAACCAGTCCTCGGTCGACAGGCAGTTGGCTTCGTAGGGCTTGGCCCCGTTCATGACCTCCATGACCTCGAAGTCCATGCTGAACGGAGCTTTGGCCGAGGCCGCGCTCTCGGGGTCCAGGTCGTAGGTCAGGAAATAGCCTAGGCCTTCCGACCGCGGGTGGTTGACCTGGATGACGGCGGCCGGGCTCTTGGCGCGGCTCAGCCGGAAAAGGGTGTCCGGCGTTTCGTCCCTGACGCTTACGGCGCCATTGCCGGGCAGGTCGGGCCGGGGGACGTCGGGGAAAGCGTTGTAGTGGATGCTGCCGGTCCTGGTCGTGACCTCGCTGCCGGCGATAACCGCCAAGTCGTCCTCGAGGCCGAGCTTCTCGAGGTCCGGCAGGTAATCCGTGATGAAGTTATGGTCGGCGGACACGGCGACGTCGAGACCCTCGGCGACGACGCTCCGCAGGCGGTCGGGTATGAATATACTGCCGTCCGAATTCTGGGTGTGCATGTGGGGGTCGAGCGAGACCAGTCCGCGCACCGCGACTGCTCTCTCGAGGCGGAATTCGAGCGGAGGGTTATCGCCTTCGAAGATCTCGACGACCCGCTCATCCCTGGTATATTCCGGGCCGCGGCTGGAAGCGACCAGGTAGGTGCCGGCCGGCAGGACGACCTCGAGTTCCTGCCGGAGGGGGAAGACGGAGTTCTTGGAACTCTCCCAGGCCCGGCCCGTCATGACGGGATTCTCGGGCCTGAAATAAGGCGACTGGGTCGGGGCCAGGCCGATGAACGAAACTTTGCCGAGAGCCGGCCGGCCTTTCTTGTCCTTGACGGCGACCTTCACCCTGCCCAGGACCGGGGCTTTTATCGCGACCGGCTTGCCGGGCGAGCCCGGGCCGGCGGTGAAGGAGGTTTCGATGACGGCCGGGAAGAGGTTGGCGCGGAGGGAGTAAGTCCCGGGAGGCAGGGGGACGGCGAGCGGCGAGGGCCGTTCCATAAAGGCCCTGAAAAAGACAGAGCCCGTCGCCGGCTCCCTGATGATGACCTCCGCGAGCCCGTCGAACTGCGGGAACTCGAACGAGACCGGGTCGGCCTTGACCCCGGCCAGGGCGTAGAGCCTCTGGAGCACCTCGACCGAGGTTGAACCTGAGACGACGCTGTAGGAGAAGCTGTGGGCCTGGCCGGGCCTCAGCCTCCCGGGCAGGGGGTTATCGCTCGTTTCGACTGGGTTGGGGTTGAACCAGCCCAGGGCGTGGTCCGGCCTCTGCCAGACCCTGAAGTTGAGCTTGGGGAAGGACTTCGCGTTGTAGGGGCTGAAATTGAAGCTCTGGCAGGCGCTCGCTCCGAGGCCGAAACTGAGCCCGGTCGCTTCGGACCGGCCCGTGTTCCTGACCTCGGCGACGATATCGATGCGGCCCGCCGCGAAAACGAACCTGTAGCGGGTCCTGACCTCGAGCTTCAAGCCGCCCTCGCCTTCGAGCGAGGAGAGGGCGATTATCGAGCCGGCCTCCTGCCGGACCGAGGCGCTGCCGACCGGGACGGCCTTGCCGTTGACGCGGACCGAGGGGGCGCACATCTGCGCCTCGACTCTTTGGGACGCGCCTTCGGGCAGGAAGGCCAGCAGGTAGCCTGAGACATCCGGATGGCCGTAGTTGATCGTGGAAAACGCCGGCCTGGGCGAAACGGCGACGACGGCCGTGTACTTTCCGTCGGAGACGAGGAAGTCTCCCTTGCGCACGATGTCCGAAAGCGGCCGGGGCAGATCGCCGGGCTCGGCCACGGTCTTGATGGTCGTCACGGCCGGCAGGGCCGTCGCGGCCGAGACCAGAAGGACTAACGCGAGAAACAGGGCCTTCTTCATGAGAGCGGCCTCCTTTTTAGGATACGATGGCTTGGGCCGCCCTCCATTCTATGCGGAGAAGCGGCGGCGCGTCCAGGGTCTTCATCTTCAGGCCCCGGGGCCGGCGGCTTTATGCTTTTACCGGCTTTACCTGGCCTCCGTTTTGTTGAGTCGAGGGCAATATACTTGCTTAAGGCCTTGACAGGGCTTATTACTCCATGTATCTATAATGTAGATACACGGAGGACGACATGCGCTCCAAAGTTCAAAAATGGGGAAACAGCCTGGCCCTGCGCATCCCGAAGTCTTTCGCTGATGAGATGGGACTGGAGGAGAATTCGTCTATTGAGTTGATGCTGAAAGAAGGGCTGCTCGTCGTTTCTCCCGCTAGAGAGCAAAGATGGAAGCTTGAAGAACTCCTGGCCGCGGTCACAGAGGAAAATATCCATCATGAATGGGGGATCGGTTCTGTGGAAGGCGAAGAGAAGTGGTGAATCCGGACCCGTATATTCCACAGCGGGGAGACGTTGTCTGGGTCAGTCTGAATCCTCAGGCGGGCCGCCGGCCCGCGGTTGTGCTTTCTCCGCGAGCTTACAACGAAAAGGTGGGGCTGGCGATTTTCTGCCCCATCACCCGTCAAGTCCAAGGCTATCCGTTTGAAGTCTTGATCCCGTCCGGGCTGCCTGTCTCCGGGGCGGCGTTATCAGATCAAGTCAAGAACCTGGATTGGCGCGTCCGGAAAGCGGAATTCATCTGTTCGCTCCCCGCGGAAACTGTGGCTGAGCTCCTGGGCAAGCTCGGCGCTCTTCTGCAATGAGTCAGGCGGGCCGCAGCCGAAATCGCCTCGGATTGACTTATTCGACGACAAGCAATATCTTTGGCCCGGACGCGGTCGACAAGAAGAATCAATAATGAAGTGCCCGAACTGCGGAATCGAAGCGGCTTCCGACAGCCGTTTTCTGCCCGCAGTGCGGGTCCCCGTTCGGGCACCCGGAGCACGGAGCGCGTTCCGCCACCCGGTCGATCCCTCTCCCATCCGGCGTCCGTCCGCCCGGAAGCCTCGTCGGCGGCCGTGGCCTGGCTCGCGGCCGAGCTCGGCGACCTTGACCTGGCCTTCGAGCTCTTGGACCGGGGCTATGAGGAACGAGACACGCTCATGGTCTTCGTTCATGTCTATACTGGCGTCTTCGCGCCCGCGCTAGCGGCCGACCAGAGGTTCAAGGGCGCTCTCGCCCGGATGAAGCTGGATCTCTGACGCTTCGATCCTCCGGGCACTGCACGACGTGTGCGTAGCGCCGGATGTTGATGCAGAACCTGACGGCGGCCTGGACCAAGGCCGGCGTCAGGACGGACAAGGCGACGCGGGGTTCGAAGCGAATGATTCACCCCTCCCTGCATACGGGCAGCCAAGAGATAACATCGCTGAGGCGCTCGGCGATGAGAAAACCGGGATTGTAATGAGGTCGACCGTTTTGTTATCATTAAGCGAACACGGGAGGGAAGATAGAATCGTGGCGAGAGAGCCGGTTAGTCTTTCAACCCAAGAGATTCTCGCTCTTACTTAAAAGAAGAACATCTAGGAACTGACCACTCTGCTAGGCAGGTTGCAGGGCCGTGGCATCCTCTAGGGTTGAGAGACAATATACGAGGAGCGAACACTATGGGATCATCTGACAAGGTGGTTATCCTTCGATGAGCACCCGTATTAGCCGGGAGGCTATGATTGAGTCCGCTATCTGATAGGAAGTAAAAAGAAGAGATGAAAGGAGACAGATATGAGTATATGCCCAGTCCTGTCAAAGGATAAGGAAGTCGAGTGCATGGAGAAGCGCTGTGCCTGGTGGTATGACTCGCTCTTAGGGGCCTGCTCGGTAAAACGTTTGGCTGGTTTTGTGGATGAACTTCAATCACACATCTCGCCGAAACTAAACGATGTCATCACGAAACTGGAAGAAGTAATCTTGGAGCTGGAAAAGCAAAGCTAGGAATATGTCGTTAGAGAAGAAACCAATGACCTGCCTTCATTCTACCAATAGACGGGCAGAGAGAGACGGGGAGATGTATTAGAAGTTGAAAACAGAACTTAGTGGAGATATGATCATTATAAAGTTATGCAGGAGGGCATGCCATGCCTATAAAAAATAAGACCATAACGAAGATATGTGTCAAAGGATATAAATCGTTTTTAAACGAACAATCCGTTGAGATTCGCCCTTTGACGATTCTGGCCGGTGCAAATAGCTCGGGAAAGTCTAGCATAATGCAACCAGTCTTGCTGCTCAAACAAACTCTAGAGGCCACGTCTGATCCTGGGGCGTTGCTCATAGATGGGCCGAATATTAGTTTTACGCGTGCTGAACAGATGCTGAACAGGATACCTGGGCAACCTAGTTCATCGTGTTTTACGGTCGGGCTACAACTTGGCGATAAGGGTCTTTCCTTAACATATACGAAACAACAGGGTAAGGCAATCGAGATTGAGTCGATGCGATATTCGGATGGGAATACATCGTATGTAATGAGATATGGAATGAGTGAGGACGATATACTAAAAAATGTTCCAAACGAATATAAGCAATTACTAAAGCATCTCAAGGTGCCGGAACGAGTCTCGCATTTACGGTGGAGAGTGCAGAGAGAGCGGTGCTTTCTTGTCTTCTCATTCGGCTCGCAAACGAGGCCTTCGTATCAATTCAATCTCTATGGATTAAACCCGAGTAATCAATTCATAAAGCCAATAAAGAATATCATTCACCTCCCAGCATTGCGCGGCAATCCTAAACGAACTTATCAAAAGTTATCTGTTGGCCCAGATTACCCTGGAACATTTGAAAAGTATGCGGCAAGTATTGTTGCCGATTGGGCCGACACAAAAGATAAGCGTTTGTCGGAGTTGGGAGAGACGCTTGAAGAGATGGGTCTGACGTGGAAAGTGCGGGCCAAGAGCATAGATGATACTCAAATTGAACTAAAAATTGCACGACTGGTCAGGGCGATACGCGGGAGTGCTTCTGATTTCGTTAATATTGCGGATGTCGGTTTTGGCGTTTCCCAATCCCTCCCAGTCATTGTTGCATTGCTATGTGCTCAGCAAGGGCAATTGGTCTATCTTGAACAGCCAGAGCTTCACCTCCACCCGAAAGCGCAGCGAAGACTCGGCAGGATACTTAGGGAAGCAATTGAACGAGGAGCTACTGTAGTGACCGAGACACACAGCGAGCTTTTGCTACGTGAAGTTCAGATACTAGTAGCGAAAAGAGAACTAGACCCAAAGAAAGTAATCCTGCACTGGTTCTCTCGCGATCTAAGTACCGGAATTACAACGGTTAGTTCGGCGGACCTAGATGACAGAGGGGCATATGGCAAATGGCCAGAAGATTTTGATGATACTGCTCTTGCCTCAACCAAAGAATATTTGGACGCAGTTGAGTCCCGCGGCTAATTTCAATGAATCGGGTCCGGTCTCGCAGAATTGTCGTTGATACCACAGTGGCTTGTTCCTCTGGGGAAACTATTCATCCGGTATCACGAGCATGCCGAGAAGCATTGGAAGCCATGAGGCGGATCTGCCACCATGTTGTTTTTACTCCCGAGATTGGGCAAGAATGGAGGGATCATAAGAGCAGATATTTTAGCGATTGGATTAGATCTATGTACAGTAGAAAGAAAGTTACCAAGTTGGGCCCTATACAATCCGATGAGCTACGGAGGGCGATCGAAAGATCCTCTATGAGCCCTGCCGATCAAGAAATAGTCGAGAAGGATGCTTTTATTGTTAGCGCGGCTCTGGCCTCGGATAGAATAATCCTGACTCAAGATGGGGAGCTCAATAGGACCATGGCGAAATACCCTCGCCTAGGAAGAATTTCGAGGAAAATTACGTGGTTAGATCCGGAAAATGATGGTGCTTCGAGATTAGAAAATATCTAAATGAGGCGTAGAAGAGCTAGAACCCGAAAAGGCATGGCTGCATAAGTAATAAGGACGCCTTAGGGGAGAGGATTGCGCTTCGCTCTTTTATAATGGCGCTATTAGGCGGGGAGGATTCTCAATGGATGTAGAAGAAGCCAAAAAGAAAATACTGAAACGACTGTACGAAACCGCCATGCGAGATTACCTCAAGCACGAACTCACTCACCTTAAGGAGCTCGCCGAGAAAGAGGGAATCGACCCGGAGACCCTAAATAGGGTCTATGACGAATTGGAAAGAGCAGGTTTCTTCAGAGTGATATGCGCTGGCATGGTCGTAGAGCCGAGCCTGGATGCCCTTGTCTATTGCGAACGGCAGGGGCTCGTGGAAGAGGCATTTGTGGGAAGGCAGAATGAAGTGCGGATAGGAATCCTAGATGCCTGTTTTGATCTCGAAGCGACAAAACCGCGCGATGTGGGCATATGGGGTCACGAAATCTGCGCCAAGGCGAATATTAGTGAACTTGAGTTCAATAACAATATTGACCTCCTCGCGCACTGGGACTTGGTCGAGCGGTACGGTCCCTTTGACCAGTGGAAACTCATTCCGGCCGGAAAGGAGAAGGTCAAAGATTATCGACGAACGAGGGATCGGAAGAAACGATTTGATGACCTTAAGGAATTACGGGGGGTGACTCCCCAGCAGCGTGGCCACGGGCTTGAAGATCTGCTAGGGGAAGTCATAGCGGAGGAAGGTTGGACGACGGAGAAGCGAGTCCATCAAAAAGGGGTGGAATTCGATATTGTGTTTAATCGGGATTACAGCTACTTCATGACTTCCTGCAAGTGGGAAAAGGGAGCGATCGAGGCAGACCACCTTGATCAATTAGTCATGAGAGCGCAGGAGATGGACTGCGTCGCGGCTGTACTGGTCTCCATGTCGGGATTCACTAAAGGATGCATATTAAGGGCAGTTGCAAAGAGACCAATAAAGCAAGTTGTATTATTCGGTCCTGCCGATATGGAGGCTATCTTCCAGAACGAGCGAACGTTCTCGGACCTATTGGATGAGAAGATAAAGGCATTGAAACATCGAAGCATAATGCTGATCGACGGATTAGCAAGATAGTCAGATCCCAAAGAGAAACCGGAAGATAAAATCATCAGTCTCCATTGACAGTCTTGTAGAAAGATCAGGACATTATCCAACCCGCTAAGCGTTTGAGGAGAGAAGTGGAAACTAAGAAATAGATGGAATAGGTGTAGGGCGGGAGCGGGATGAGGTCGTTTTCAAATAAGGCAAAAACGGCCATAAGTAAAGCAAGATGGAGCACAGCTCAATCAAAAGAATGCTTCGCACTGACTTTTCATAATTGTGAGTTAAGCGATCCAATTGTTTTCATAATCGTAACGGACCCGGGTAATCGTGCGGTTAGTTTCAGAGTGCCTTATCTGCAACTTCCTAGTAACAAGAAGATGTTCTCTTCTAATCACCAAGCGAACGTTCAATTCACGTATAGACATAAAAAAACGAGTGTTGTCAGGTATGAATCGGGAAGAATGACGCAAAGAATGGCCTGTGCGGCAATGGATACAATGTGAAAGTCCGGATTAGGGTCATGACTGATGATTATGCGAATTGGCAGTGCAGGACCAGAAAAGTATGCTAGAAAAAGCAAATAGGATTGAGATATTATAACGTCTCCGGGAGAATATTGTTCGCCAAAATATCGTGCTTCTATTGATGACGGAGGCTCACTCCTAATAGCGATCGGAGTTTTCAGGATTTAACAAAAAGAGTTCATAAAGTTCCTTATTAGGATATTGCGAAAGGGAGGCGATAAGCGTGATGAAGGAGAAATAAATGAGCGCTGTGGCCTTGCTAAGGATAGAACTCTATAAATTGATGTATGAAGTCGCTAGAGAGCATAGAGATCTTGCGAAGCAGGCTTCTTCTCGCAAAGACATAAGAACGGAAATAAAAGAGTCAATGATTAGTATTCTGTTTTCGTACACTTGCTTAGAAGCTTACATAAATGCTTTGGGCAAAGATAGATTGGGCAGTGAGTGGAATGAAATTGAACATGACAAGCGAATATCATTAGAGTCGAAGCTGAAGCGAGTATCAAGTAGGCTTGCAACCCAGCAGATGGACAGTAGATGTAGCATATTCAGCAAAAAAGACCGGCTTCTTAAATCGTTACGGGAACTGACGGAAATAAGAAAACATTACCTTGTCCATTGGAACGCTGAATTCCGTAGGGCGGTTAATCATTCTGCAGAGGCCACCCATAAACTTAATTATGAAAAGGCTGAATGGGCATGTGACATAATTAAGCAGATAATGACAAAACTGAACTGTAAGATTAATAATCCAGATTCCCTTGAGTGGCTTGATGGGCAAATAATAAAGCCATAGAAGCATATGCTCTAAACTATCGATAGAGACTGCTTAGTTTAATAAATGCAATGTATTGATGAGCAGTATAATACGGCCGTTGCTGCAGGGGTTATTAGAGAAAGTGGGGTGAGTGAGGGGAATCGAACCCCCAACCACCGGATCCACAGTCCGGTGCTCTGACCGTTGAGCTACACTCACCGCCCGTTGGGACACTGAATTTTCCCATGAGCGTGGCTTCTTGTCAATAAGACGGCGCAGGCTCGCGACTGATATATCATTGAGCCGGTTGAGTGAAACGGGATGATTGGTCCCTGCGGAAATACCGGAGAAACGGGGAACAGGTACCGACCCTGGAAAAAACGGAGGACAGGTACTGAAAACATTTCGGTCACGTCGGGTCGCAACCTCTCTCCCGTTTTTTCGAGCGGGACCGGTTGTCAACATGAGGGGAGCCGGACGTCTGCCGAAGCAAGCTCCGGTGGGCATTTGCCTGAGCCGGGACCGGCTGACCCCAGGCTTAGCAGGCCTACTGGCCTTCGATCAGGTCCAGCACATCCTCGGCGTCCCGCCACCTCTCGCGCACCCTGACGTGCAGGTCGAGGAAGACCTTGTGGCCCACGGACTGCTCGATCTCGCGCCGGGCCTCGATGCCGATGGTCTTGATGAGGTTGCCCTGCCGGCCGATGATGATCTTGCGGTGGTTGTCCTTTTCCACGAAGATCGAGGCCTTGACGACCGTGACCGGCCGCGTCCGGCCGGGGTGCTTGCGGTCGGCCTCCTCCTTCCTTTCGATGGATTCGACGTAGACCGCGGTCGCGAACGGCAGCTCCTCGCTCACGTACTTGAGGATCTTCTCCCTGATGAGCTCGGCGAACAGGAACCGCTCGCTCTGCCGGCTTATGTCCGACTCGGACCAAAGGCTTTCACTCTCCGGCAGGCAGTCGTAGATGAGCCTTTCCAGCGCGTCGAGGTTGTCGCCTTTGAGCGCCGAGACCGGCACGATCTCCCTGAACGGCAGCAGGTCCTTGTAGCGGTCGATGATGGGCAGGACCTTGTCCTTGCGCACGATGTCGACCTTGTTGATGAGCAGGAACACGGGCGTCCGCACCTTCTTCAGCGTTTCGATGACGAACTCGTCGCCGTGGCCGAAGGACTGGGAGGCGTCGATGAGCAGGCAGATGAGGTCCGACGTCTCGAGCGCGGAGTGGACGAAGTTCATCATCCGCCTGTTGAGGGCGTGCAGGGGCTTGTGGATGCCCGGGTTGTCCACGAAGATGATCTGCCCCCTCTCGGTCGTCTTGACGCCGAGGATGCTGATGCGGGTGGTCTGGGGCTTGTCCGAGACGATGGACACCTTCCGGCCGAGCATGGAGTTGAGGAGGGTAGATTTCCCGGTGTTCGGCCGGCCGACCAGGGCGACGTAGCCCGTCCTGTATTTCCTGACAGCGGGCGACGGCGCGGGCCCTGCCGCCGTGGTTTCCGCCGGCCGTGAGGCGGCCGCGGCTTCCGGCCCCATCCCCGGCACGGCAGCAGTCGCGGTCGCGGCCTTTGCCGTTGCCGCAGCCTCTGGCTCGGGCCTGGGCGCAGCCGCCGCCCCCGGCCCTTGCCCCTTCCTCGTCCGCTTCCGGACGACGCCGGCCGCCTTCGCGGCCCTCCCTTTCTTAGCCGACGGCCTTTTTTCTGGGCCTTTGTCGGCGGTCTTTCGCGTGCCGGTTCTTTTCGCCATGTTTCCCCCTGGGTCAGCCGATGTCTCAGGCGCGCCTGACCCTGAGCTTCTTGATGGTCTTCTGGTCGGCGTCGACGATGTCGAAGGTCAGGCCGCGGATGTTGACCTTCTCGCCCTTCTCCGGGAAGCGGCCGAGATGTCCGGTCACGAGGCCTCCGGCCGTGATGAAGTCGTCCTCGGCCAGGTCCAGGTCGAACAGCTCCTCGAGTTCCTCGACTTCCGTCGAGCCGGAGATGATGAAGTCGCCGGGCGCGTTCTCGACGATTTGGGCCTCCTCGGTGTCGTACTCGTCCTGGATCTCGCCGACGATCTCCTCGATGACGTCCTCGAGGGTCACCAGCCCGGAAACGCCGCCGTGCTCGTCCACGACGATGGCCATCTTCTGGCTCGCCCTCTGGAACTCCTTGAGCAGCCGCGAAACCGGCATCATCTCGGGGACGAAGATGGCCGGCCGGACCAGCGCTAATATCGGCTGGCCCTTGTGCTTTTCGTCGGCGTACTCGAGCAGGTCCTTGGCCATCACGACGCCCTCTATGTTGTCGAGCCGGCCGCGGTAGACCGGGATGCGCGAGTACTTCTCCCGGATGATGAGGTCCTTGAGCTCGTCGATGGTCGCCTCCTTGCGGACGCAGACCATGTTCACGCGCGGCGTCATGATCTCCCGCACGAACAGGTCGCCGAACTCGACGACGCTCCTGAGCAGCTCGTCCTCGCCCTTGTCGATTATGCCTTCCTCGGTGGCCTCGTCGATGAAGGTCTCGATCTCCTCGTCGGTCGTCTCCCGGTCCGCCTCCTTCTCCTCCCGGAGCTCCTCGCGCCTCGTCAGCATGCCGGCGAAACGGGCCACGGGAGCGGCTACGACGTCAACGAGCGGCAGCGCCGGCAGCAGAAGCCTGACCAGCCGGTCCTTGGCCGCGAAGGTGATGAGCCTGGGCAGGAAGTCGAAAACGACGACGTAGATCGCGAGCGCCAGCAGGAAGTGCCAGAGGGGGTAGAAGCCGAGGCCGGGGAAGAGCAGGAAGAGGAAGACGACGAAGGCCAACAGGAAGACGACCCTGACGAACTCCACGGCGATGCGGAACTCGTCGAAGCGGTCCACGACGCGCGAGCGGACTTCCTTTTTCTCCTTCTCGAGCGCCCGGCTGAGCGAGATGCGAGAGTAGGAATTGAGCACGACGTGCAGGAGCGAAAGCAGGAAGCAGCCTGTCGAGGCCAGGAGGAAGGCCGCCCATTTGACCGTTTCGAGGCTCATCTGAGACAGCTCTCCATCAGGACGCTTTCCTTCTGTTCCATCTCACGGCCGTGGTCGTAGCCGAGAAGGTGTAGGAAGCCGTGCACGGCCAGGAAGATGAGCTCGTGCTCCAGGCTGCGGCCCTTCTGCCGGGCCTGCCTGAAGGCGACCGGCACTGCGATGATTATATCCCCGAGGTAGAGTTCGCCGTCGGCGGCCCGCTGGCCCAGGGGAAAGCTCAGGACGTCGGTAGCCTTGTCCTGTTTCCGGAACTTCCTGTTCAGGGTCCTGACGGCCGCGGTCCCGCAGAGCACGAGCGTCACGACGCCTTCATCCGCTCCGCAGCGCGCCTGAACTTGCTCCAGGACGCGTTTCAGCCTGCCGGCCCGGACGGCGTGCTTCCTCTGACGGTTGATGACCTCAACCATCGCCCTTCCCCTCGTCGGTCTTCGGCGCGGGAGCCTTCCCGGGCTCCGCCTCTTCACGGGCGTCGGCGGCCGCATCCTCTTCCGCCTCAGGTTCCGTTTCCGTCTCAGTTTCTTCCTGCCGAGCGGCCGGGTTCATCGCCGCCCGGCGCTCGAATTGGAACTCCTGGTACTTCAGCCGCGGGTGGTAGATGGCGAAGAGCGTGTTCAGGAACGACAGCGCCACATGGCGCAGCTCGCGCAGCGATATGTCGCAGTCGTCGAGCTGGCCGTCATGGAGGTAGGTGTTGAAGATGTCCGTGATGACCCTTTTCAGGTTGGCCTTGGAGGGCAGTTTCAGGCTGCGCGAGGCGGCCTCGACCGAGTCGGCCAGCAGCACGATGGCCGCCTCCTTAGTCCGCGGCGGCGGGCCGGGGTAGCGGTAGGTCTCTTCGCCGACCTTTTCATGCTCCGGGTCGGAGGCCTGCTTGGCCTTGAAGTAGAAATAGCGGACGAGGGAGTTGCCGTGGTGCTGCTCGATTATCTCCCGGACCGGCCTGGGCAGCTTGAGCTTGCGGGCCATCTCCAGGCCTTCTTTGACGTGATTGATGATGACCAAGGTGCTCATCGAGGGCTTGAGGTCCTTGTGCAGGTCCTCGGCCCGTTCCTGGTTCTCGATGAAGTATTCCGGCATCTTCAACTTGCCGATGTCGTGGTACATGGCCCCGGCCTTGACCAGCCGGGCGTCCAGGCCGAGCTCCTCGGCGGCCTTCTCGGCCAGCGTGGCCACGACTATCGAATGGTGGTAGCTGCCAGGAGCCTCGAGCGACATCTGCCTCAGGATGGGCAGCTCGGAGTCGGTGAGCTCCATGAGCTTGGAGGCCGTGATGAAGCCGAAGGCGTTCTCGACGACCGGCAGGAACAGGAAGGCCAGAGCGCCGGCGATGACGCCTCCGAAAAAGCCCATCAGTATCTCGACGGCCGTCGCGGCCGGGTTGAAACCGCCTTCGATCAGATGGTAGCTGATCAGGAAGAGCGCGCTGGCCGCCGGGATGAACAGGAAGCCCGTCCTCAGGACGGCCGCCCGGTAGCGGCGCCTGAAGCGCCTGACCCCGTAGAAGGCCGCGAGCCCTCCCACGAAGGCGAAGATCATGATGTTCAGGTCGCCGCCGATCAGCAGGCCTGCCGCCAGGCTGTTGAACACGACGAAGACCAGGGCCATGGCGTCCGGGGCTATGGAAGCGAAGACCAGGCTGCCGACCTGGAAAGGTATGGCGTAATAGTAGATGCCCGGGTCCGACAGCGGGAAGAGGCTGCTCGAAGCGGCGATCAGGCCGCCCAAGGCCAGGAAAACCTTGTAAACGGCCAGGCTGGCCACGAGCAGGGTCCCGGTCATCCGGAAGTTGTTCTCGGCCAGGTCTTTCTTGTAGGCGAAGTTGAGGTAATAGAGCAGGGCCGAGAGAAGCAGCAGGTAGAGGATGAGCGTGCCGATGAAGTCCGGCACCCAGCTCGACCTCCTTTGCAGGCGCTCGTTGTAAAGGCCGATGACCTTCTCGGCCTCCTCACCGACCTCGTCGCCCTTGCGCACGATGACCCGGCCCTTCTTGACGGTCCGGGTGACTGTCCCGACCGAGCCGCGGGCGAGGGCCCGTCTGCGGTCCGTCTCGATCTTGTTGTAGGTCGTGTTGGGCGTGATCAGGATGGAGGCCAGGTTCTTGAGCGCTGTCCTGGCCCGCTGGCTTAGCTCGACTTGGTCGAGCTCGATGCTCGCGGCCGTCTCGCTCTCCCTGAGGTCGAGCAGCCTGTCCAGGCGGACCTTCCTTTCGATGGCCCGTTCCCGCAGGTCGACGAGGACCAGGCCCTTCTCCTCCTCGCCGTGGGCGAGCAGGCTTTTGGAGAGGATGACGCCGTTCCTGAAGACCTTGGACAGGACGGCCACCAGGGTGTCCTCAAGGCTCGCCGGGAACTTGAGCCTTATCAGGACGGCTATGTCCCCGCGGTCGAGGTCGAGGCCGAGCTTCTCCCGGAAAAGCCGCGCCAGCGGCTCGGGGTCCTGCGAGGCCGGGTTATGCTGCGCCCATTCCCGGCCGAGGGAGAACATCTGCCGGACCTTGTCCTCGGTGTTGGCGAAGACGTTCGGGTCATAGTTGTAGACCGGGACGACGGCGGCTTCGGCCTCGTCCCTGCGGAGTTCGGTCGCCTCCCGCTCTTCGATGAGGAGGTCGAAGGGCGCGATGATGTCCCGGGCCGCGATCTCGCCCTTCTTCACCTGCGCCAGGCTTCCGGAGGGCTTGTAGGAGTGGAAGAGCGCGATAACTACCGCCGCCAAAACCATGAAGGTCCAGGGGCTGCCGATGACCCGCGCCGGGAGCGAGGCCGGCTTCTCAGGTTCCTGGCGCGGGCCGCCGTTGCGGCCGGCGGTCCCGAGCTGGGCCCGTTTGAAGAGCTTGATGTTCTTGAACCCGATGATGCTCATGGCGGCTCAATCCGTGTCCGGCTCGGCCTTCTCGTAGGCCTTGATGATCTGCTGGACGAGCGGGTGGCGGACGACGTCCTTTTCGTTGAAGTGGACGAACTGGATGCCCTTGATGCCTTCCAGGATCTTCATGGCCTGCAGCACGCCCGATTTCCGGGGCTGAGGCAGGTCTATCTGGGTGATGTCCGCGGTAATGACCAACTTGGAATCGAAGCCCGGCCGCGTCAGGACCATCTTCATCTGCTCCCGGGTCGTGTTCTGGGCCTCGTCGACTATGATGAAGGCGTTGTTGAGGGTCCGGCCGCGCATGAAGGCGATGGGCGCGATCTCGATGATGCCCCGGTCGATGAGCCTCGAGGCCTGCTCGTAACGTGAGAGCTCGAACAGGGCGTCGTAGAGGGGCCTGAGGTAGGGGTTGACCTTCTGGACCAGGTCGCCGGGCAGGAAGCCGAGTTTCTCTCCCGCCTCGACCGCCGGCCGGGTGAGGATGATGCGTTCGACCATCTTATTCTGGAAATAGAGCAGGGCCATGGCCATGGCCAGGTAGGTCTTGCCGGTGCCGGCCGGGCCGATGCCGAACACCAGGTCCGAGTCCTTGATGGCCTGGATGTAGGTCTGCTGGTTCAGGCTGCGCGGGGTGACCGTCTTTCGCGAGAGCGACAGCGGCTCCGACGGCGCGTATCCCTCCAGGGCCCCGGCCGAGCCGGATTCCAGGAGGTCGAGCGCGATCATCATATCTTCTTCTCTCATTTGATGGCCTTTTTCTTCGAGTTCCCGTATCTTTTCGAAATAGAACCTGGCGAATTCCAGCCGCTGGGCCGGACCGTCCATCATCAGCTGGTCGCCCCGCACAGCCAAACTCACGCCCAGGCGCTGCTCGAGCTTCTTGAGGGTCCGGTCGAAGGCGCTCGCGAGCAGAGCGGCACTGGCCGGGGGCTGGGTCAGTTTTTCCATTTTATCAGGGGCGGTCAGGGAAGCGGTCTTCGCTTTCGCTCATGGGCGGGATAGTGCTTTTTTCGGTCCTTTTTCCTGTCCTGTCTAGAGGGTCCGGTCTCTGGAGTAAGGATATAATGCCCGAGCCGGGCGGCGATGTCAAGTGGCCCGGGTCAGCGCCGGGTTGCAAAAAAAGGCCGCCTGGTATATAAAATCAATCCGGCCCTGGGGCGAACCGCCCCTGAGGCCGGCAAGGAGCCGTGATGGAGAAGGAATTCACCGAGATCTCGATCCCGACCTCCCTCTACAGGAAGATCGAGGAATTCATCAAAGGCACGGAATACGGGTCGGTTTCGAGCTTCGCGGCCAGGGTCCTGCGGGAAAGCCTGGCCAAAGAGCAGCCAGAGGCGGGAGCTTTCAGCAAGGAAGAGGAAGAGAAGGTCAAGGAGAAGCTCAAAGCCCTCGGCTACATCGATTGACCCGGCCGAGCCTGTTCAGCGCCGGGATAACCGGATCCGAAGGAGCGCCTGCATGATACAACCGCACGGCGGGAGGCTGGTCGAAAGAATCCTCCCGGAAGGACGGAAAAAGGACATACTAAAGAGCCGGGATGCAATGCCCAAGCTGGTCATCGACGCCGAGCTCGTTTCCGACGTCGAGAACCTGGCCACAGGTGTCTACAGCCCCCTGGAGGGGTTCCTCGGGGAGGCCGATTTCCTCCACGTGGTCGAAAAGATGAGGCTCAGGAACGACCTGCCTTGGACCATCCCTATAGTCCTCGACGTGGACGAGGGGACGGCGGCCGGCCTCAAGCCCGGCTCGCAGGTGCTGCTCGAGAGCGGCGACGGCCGGCCGGTCGCGCTGCTCAACCTCGAGGAGAAGTACCGCTTCGACAAGAAGCGGACCGCGGAGCTCGTTTACGGGACCGGCGACCCCGGCCACCCGGGCGTGGCCTCGACCCTGGCCATGAAGGATGTCCTGCTCGCGGGCGCGGTCGACCTCGTCGAGCCGGTGCCGACCTCGTTCGACCGTTACAAGCTGACGCCCAAGGAAACGCGGGTCCTGTTCAAGGAAAAGGGCTGGCGGACGGTCGTCGGCTTCCAGACCAGGAACACCCCCCACATCGGCCACGAATACGTCCAGAAGGCCGCCCTCACCTTCATGGACGGCATCTTCATCAACCCGGTCATAGGCAAGAAGAAGAAAGGCGACTTCAAGGACGAGGTCATCATCGCCTCCTACGAGGAGCTCATCAGGCATTACTACCTTAAGGAGAGGGCCGTCCTGGCCATCCTGCAGATGGAGATGCGCTACGCCGGGCCGCGCGAGGCCATCCATCACGCCATCGTCAGGAAGAATTTCGGCTGCACCCACATCATCATCGGCCGCGACCACGCCGGCGTCGGCAGCTACTATCACCCCTACGCCGCCCAGGACATCTTCCAGGAGTTTCCGGACCTGGGCATAGCGCCCCTGTTCTTCAAGTCCTTCTACTTCTGCCGGAAGTGCGGGGCGGTGGTCAACGAGAAGATCTGTCCGCATCCCGCCTCCGAGCACGTCCAGTTCAGCGGGACCAAGATCCGGGACATGCTGGTGAGCGGCCGGGTGCCGCCGGCCGAGCTGATGCGGCCCGAGGTGGCCGAGGTCATCATGAAGTTCCCCGAGCCGTTCAACGACTGAGGGCCGGAGCAGGGGAGAGCGACATGCCGAAGAAGAAGGTGCTCATAGCCGGGCTGGACTGCGCCCCGCCTGCGCTCGTCTTCGACAGGGGCGGGGAACTGTCCGTCCTGGACGGCCTGAGGCGCCGGGGCCTGTGGGGCAGGCTGCGCAGCTCGGACCCGCCCATCACCATCCCCGCCTGGATGGTCATGGCCACCGGCCTCGACCCCGGCCGGTTGGGACTCTACGGATTCCGTCATCGGACTGCGTATTCCTATCGGGACATGTGGATAGCCAACTCCCGGGCCGTCCGGGCCCGCAAGCTCTGGGACTATGTCGGCGACGCCGGCGGCTCGAGCACCCTGGTCAGCGTGCCGCCGAGCTTCCCGGTCTACCCGGTGGCCGGCAACATGGTCTCCTGCTTCATCACCCCGCCAGGCACCGACAAGGACTACACCTACCCCGCGTCGCTGAAGGAGGAGATCGAGGAGCGCTTCGGCCCTTACAAGTTCGACGTCGTCTTCCGGACCGAGGACCGGGACGAGATCCTGCGCGAGATCTACGAGATGACCGAGCAGCGCTTCCGGGTCATGGAATGGCTGATGGCCGAGAAGCCCTGGGACCTGTTCATGTTCGTGGAGATCGGCGTCGACCGCATGCACCACGCCTTCTGGAAGTTCATGGACCCGGAGCATCATCTCTTCACGCCGGGAAACAAGTACCTCACGGCCATCCGCGATTACTACCGGTTCCTGGACGAGAAGCTGGGCCGCCTGGTCGCTCGGGCTGGCGACGACACGGTCGTGCTCGTCGTCTCCGACCACGGCGCGAAGAGGATGAAGGGCTGCTTCTGCGTCAACGACTGGCTCATCGAGCGCGGCCGCCTGGCCGTTAAGGAAAAGCCGGCCGGCCCGACCAGCCTGGAGAAGCTCGACATCGACTGGAAAAGGACCACGGCCTGGGCCTGGGGCGGCTACTACGCCCGGGTCTTCCTCAACGTGGAGGGCCGCGAGCCTCAGGGCGTCATACCCCCGGCCGACTACGAGCGCGTTCGGGACGAGCTGGCCGCCGAGATCCTGTCCATCCGGGGCCCGAACGGCGAGCCCTGGGCCACCCGCGTCATCAAGCCCCAGGAACATTACGAGGTCCTGGAAGGCGATTACCCGGACTTGATGGTCTATTTCGACGACCTCTACTGGCGCTCGGCCGGGACGCTGGGCTACGGCAACCTCTACCTGCCCGAGAACGACACCGGCCCCGACGACGCCGTCCACGACTATGACGGCGTTTATATCCTTTACGACCCGGCCGGCGGCCCGGCCGGCGAAAGGGACGCGAACATACTTGACATAGCCCCGACCGTGCTCGACCTCATGGGCCTCGAGGCGCCGGAGGCCATGAAGGGTCGGGCCCTGGCGCGGCGCTGATCATGACCCGGATAAAACGCGAGGAGTTTTGACCGATGTGCGAAGATAGAGTCGGTTTCACGCTCTGGTTCACCGGCCTGCCCTGTTCCGGCAAATCGACCGTCGCCGACCGGGTGGCCGAGATGCTCAAGGAGCGCCGGTCTTACGTCGAGAGGCTCGACGGCGACATCGTGCGGAAGGACCTGACCCGGGACCTGGGCTTTTCCAAGGCCGACCGCGACGAGAACATCCGTCGGGTGACCTTCGTGGCCAAACTGCTCTCTCGTAACGGCGTGGCGGTGCTGGTTTCCTTCATTTCGCCCTACCGCGAGCTGCGCGACAGGGCCCGGCAAGAGACGACCAATTTCGTCGAGGTCTACTGCCGCTGTCCGCTCGAGGTCTGCGCGAGCCGCGACGTCAAGGGCATGTACCAGAAGGCCCTGCGGGGCGAAATAAAGGAGTTCACGGGCGTCTCCGACCCTTACGAAGAGCCGCTCGCGCCGGAGCTCGTCCTCGACACGGACAAGGAAAGCGTCGAGGAGAGCGCCGGCAGGGTGATGAAGAAGCTCGAGGAGCTCGGCTTCCTGTGAGACGGGGCCGCGGCCCGACCCGGCGGAAGGCGGCGGCCCGCGGAGGAGAAGGGAAATGGCGTTCTATCTCGTGACCGGCGGCGCCGGTTTCATCGGCTCGCACCTGGCGGAGTTCCTGGCCGACAGGGGCCACCGGGTGCGCGTCCTGGACAACCTGCTCACGGGCAGGTTCGAGAACATGGCCTCGTTCCTGGACCGGGTCGAGTTCATCCAGGGCGACATCAGGGACATCGCGACCTGCCGCCGGGCGGTCGAGAACGTCGACTATGTGCTGCACCAGGCCGCCCTGCCCTCGGTGCCGCGCTCGATCGAGAACCCCGGCCTGGCCCACGACATCAACGTCAACGGCACGCTGAACATCCTCATCGCCGCCCGCGACGCCGGGGTCAAGAACGTCGTCCTGGCCTCTTCCTCCTCCGTCTACGGCGACGACCCGGAACTGCCCAAGCGTGAGGGCCGCGAAGGCCGGCCGCTTTCGCCCTACGCCCTGACCAAGCTGCTCAACGAGAAGTACGGCCGGATGTTCTTCGAGCTCTACGGGCTGAGGACGGTCTCGCTCCGCTACTTCAACGTCTTCGGCCCGCGCCAGGACCCCGCCTCCCAGTACGCGGCCGTCATCCCGCTCTTCATAACCAGCGTCCTGAACGGGAAGCCGCCCGTCATCTACGGCGACGGCGAGCAGTCGCGCGACTTCACCTACGTGGCCAACGTGGTCGAGGCCAACGTCATGGCGGCCGAATGCGGCGCGGGCGCGGGCGAGGTGTTCAACGTGGCTTGCGGCGAGAGCCTGACCGTCAACGGCCTGCTTGCCGCCGTGAACCGCATCCTGGGCAAGGACATCAGGCCCCGCTACGAGGACCCGCGGCCCGGCGACGTCAGGCACTCCCTGGCCGATATCGCCAGGGCCCGGGAGGTCCTGGGCTACGCGCCCCGCGTGGCTTTCGAGGAGGGCCTGCGCCGGACGATAGCCTGGTACAGGTCGGCTCTCGGCAGAGAGTAAAGGAGCAGAATGATATGAACAAGAAAGCTCGTGCGCTCGAAAAGAAAATAAGGGCGAAGAAGGCCCGGGTCGGCGTCATCGGCCTGGGCTACGTCGGGCTGCCCCTGGTCAAGGCCTTTCTCCACAAGGGCTTCCGGGTCACGGGCTTCGACGTGGACGCCAAAAAGACGGCCATGCTCAACCGCGGCCGGAGCTACATCAGGCATGTGGGCGCGGCCGAGCTCAGGGGCTTTCTCAGGAAGAAGGCCTTCCTGGCGACCCCGGACTTCAGCCGGCTGCGGGAAATGGACGTCATACTGATCTGCGTGCCGACGCCGCTCGACGCCCACAGCAACCCGGACCTGTCCTTCGTGCTGAATTCCACCCGGACCATCGCCGCCAACCTGCGGCCGGGGCAGCTCGTCGTTCTCGAGAGCACGACCTATCCCGGCACGACCGACGGGGAGATGAGGCCCATCCTCGAAGCGACCGGCCTCAGGGCCGGCCGGGACTTCTTCCTGGCTTTCTCTCCGGAAAGGGAGGACCCGGGCAACAAGCATTACTCGACCGTGAACATACCCAAGGTCGTCGGCGGCCTGACCCGCGACTGTCTGCGCGTGGCCAAGGCGCTCTACGACCAGATCGTGGTCAAGACGGTGCCGGTGTCCTCCACCCGAGCGGCCGAGGCCGCGAAGATCCTGGAGAACACCTTCCGGGCCGTCAATATCGCCCTGGTCAACGAGCTGAAGATGATCTTCGACCGCCTGGGCATCGACATCTGGGAGGTCATCAAGGCGGCTTCCTCCAAGCCCTTCGGTTTCATGACCTTCTACCCCGGTCCGGGGCTCGGCGGCCACTGCATCCCCATCGACCCCTTCTACCTGACCTGGAAGGCCCGGGAAGTCGATTACCGGACGCGGTTCATCGAGCTCGCCGGCGAGGTCAACACCGGCATGCCCTACTACGTCGTGGAAAGGACGGTCGAAGCCCTGAACGAGAGGGGCAAGTCCATAAAGGGCGCCCGGGTCCTGGTCCTGGGCATAGCCTACAAGAAGGACATCGACGACCCGCGCGAGTCGCCGTCGTTGAAGATCATCGACCTGCTCCGCAAGCGCGGGGCCAAGGTCGACTACAACGACCCCTACATCCCGCGCTCGGCCGGGCACCGCGAATACCCGGACATGGACATGCGGTCGGTGCCGCTCACTGCGGCCAGGCTGAGGCGCTCTGACGCCGTCATCGTCGCCACCGATCATTCGGATTACGATTACGAGCGCATCGTCAGGCTGGCGCCGCTAGTCGTCGATACCAGGAACGCGGTCAAGAAGAAGCGCCGCAACGTGGTCAAGGCCTGAGCGGGTCAGCAGATCCGCGGCAGGAGCTCGGTCGTCAGCGGTTCGAGCAGTCTCAGGCCGCCGGCCGACGTCCGCAGCAGGAGCTCGCCGGCCTGACCCGGAGTGCTCGCCACCTCGCCGATAACGGCGGCTTTCCGGCCGAGCGGCGACCGGCGCACGAACGCGAGGAACTCGTCCGCTTTTTTCGCCGGAGCCACTACCACGGCCGTGCCTTCGCAGGCCAGGAACAGGGGGTCGATGCCCAGGATCTCGCTCGCGGCCCGGACCGGACGGCTGAGAGGTATCTTCTTTTCCTCTATGACCAGAGGGTAGGGCAGAGCCTCGGCCAGCTCGTAAAGGACGGTGGCCAGACCTCCGCGGGTTATATCCCTCATCCAGAGCGCGCCTTTCTTCCAAAGAGGAAGCAGGAATGTGAGCGGAGCGCAGTCGCTCCGGGCCGGCGACTTGATGGGGAACTCGCCCCGGGCTGTCATGACGGCGATGCTGTGTTCGCCGGGAGGACCGGTGATGATGACCCTGTCGCCCGGCCGGGCCCGGCGCGGGTCCGGCCGTCCGATGACCCGGCCCAGTCCCGAAGTGTTGATGTAGAGCCGGTCGGCCTGGCCGTGCCTGACCACCTTGGTGTCGCCGGTTACGACGGTGACTTGGGCCTTGCGTGCCGCCCGGCCGATGGATGCGAGCACGCGGTCGAGGGCCTCCTCTTCCAGGCCTTCCTCGATGATCAGACCGAGCGACAGGTAGAGGGGCGCGGCGCCCGAGACGACCAGGTCGTTGACGGTGCCGTTGACGGCCAGCTTGCCGATGTCGCCTCCCGGGAAGAAGAGCGGGTCGACGACGAAGCTGTCGGTCGTCAGCGCCCAGCCGCCGGGCAGACGGGCGGCGTCGCTGAGCGGCTCGAGGAAGCGGTTGGCGAAGCTCTTCAGGATCCTGCCGCTGATGAAATCCCGCATCAGCCGGCCGCCGCTCCCGAGCTCGAGGGGCACGCGCTTCATGTCCCTCTCCTCCCCGCGTTCGAGAACTTGAAGTGGATCAAGCAGGCCCCCTCATACGAGACCATGCAGGGGCCGAGCGGCGATTCCGGGCCGCATTTCTTGCCGAAGAGAGGGCAGGATTCCGGCCGCAGGACGCCTTTGAGGACGTCGCCGCAGCGGCAGCCGGCCGGCGGCCTGTCGGCTGCCGGCGCCCGCAGGGCGAACTTCTCCAGGGCGTTCCAGCCGGCGTAAGCCGGCCTGGGCCGCAGGCCGCTCCCCGGGATGCGGCCCAGGCCCCGCCAGACGGCGTCGAAAGGCTCGAGCACTTCGGCCATGAGCGCGAGGGCGGTCGGGTTGCCTTCGGGCCGCACCGCCCGGCCGTATTCCAGGGCCACCCGCGGCCGGCCCGTCTTTATCTGCTCGATGACCGAGAGCACGGCCAGCAGGATGTCCTCCGGCTCGAAGCCGGCCACGGCGCCCGGCATGCGGAACTCATCGGCCGCGAAGGCGTAGGGCGCGGTGCCGATCACGGCGCTGACGTGACCGGGATAGATGAAACCGTCGAGCCTGAGGTCGCGGGCCTCGAGTATGGCCCGGAGCGCCGGCGGCACGAGCCAGAGCGCCGGCAGAACGGAGAAATTCCTCAGGCCGGCCTCGGCCGCTTTCTTTATGACGTGGGCTACGGAAGGGATGGTGGTTTCGAAGCCGACGCCGAAGAAAACCACCTCGCGGCCGGGTTCGGCCAGGGCTTCATCGAGCGCCTCGAGGGGGGAATAGACGACGCGGACCCGGGAGCCGTCCGCCGGGACCGCCTTCTGGAGCGAGCCGCGCCGGGTCGGGACGCGGGTCATGTCGCCGAAAGTGGCCAGGGTCAGGTTTTCCCGGCTTGTAACGAGGCCGATGGCTTCTTCATGCAGGGAGTCGGGCGTGATGCAGACCGGGCAGCCGGGGCCGGAGATCATCTCGACGCCGGCATCGAGCAAGCGTGGCGAAAGCCCGCTCCTGAAAAGCGCCATGGTGTGCGTGCCGCAGACCTCCATGACCCGGAGCGTCCCGCGCAGCCCGGCGGCCTCTGAAGAAACGCGCGCGAGGAGCCCCTCTATCCTTGATCTCGAAGATCTATCGGTCATGCCTTCCGCCCACCCTTCATGGGCATTCAACCGACGGCCGGCGCCCGGTGTCGCTCCAGCAGCGCGTCAGGGTTCCGACTCGGCCAGTTCCCGGAAGAGCTCCAGCGTCTTGCGGGCCTCTTTCTTGTCCAGGATGGAGATGGCGAAGCCCGCGTGAACTATGACCCAGTCGCCCTTCTTCGCCTGCGGCACGAGGGCGAAGCTCGCGGTCACTTCGCTCCCCAGGTAATCGACCGTGCCCAGGCCCGAGGCCTCTATCTTCTTTATCCTGGCGGGAATGGCTAAGCACATCGTCGACCTCGCTCAAAGCATCAATATATCAGAGGGTGGCGGGGATGTCCATCCCGGTTTCAATCGGCATGTCCGGCGTGCTATAATTACCGGCATGCTGAAGGCGCTCGAGTCATACCTGAAGCCGGGCACGGAAGAATACGAGCTCGCCTCCAGGCTGGACTTTGCCCGTCTGCCCCGGCATGTCGCCGTCATCATGGACGGCAACGGCCGCTGGGCGCTCAGGCGGGGACTGCCCAGGGTGGAAGGCCACGCCGCGGCCGCCGACTCCGTCAGGGAGACGGTCGAGGCCTGCGCCCGGCTCGGCATCCGCTACCTCACCCTTTACGCCTTCTCCAAGGAGAACTGGAAGCGCCCTTGGAGCGAAGTGCGCCGGCTCTGGAGCCTGCTCCGGGACTACCTCAAGAAGCAGGACAAGGTGCTGGTCGAGAACGACATCCGCCTTCTCGTCATCGGCGAGCGGGACGGCGTCCCGGCTTCGGTGCGCCGGGAGCTCGAGCGGGTGGAGAGGCTGACCCGGCGCAACAAAGGGCTGACCGCCATCCTGGCCCTGAACTACAGCGGCCGGGCCGAGATAGTCGAAGCGGTCCGCAGGATACTGAAGGACCGGCAGGCGAGCCCCGAGGCGCTCGACGAACAGGCCTTCGCCTCATACCTGCAGACGGCCGGCATCCCCGACCCCGACCTTCTGATCAGGACGAGCGGCGAGATGCGCATCTCGAATTTCCTGCTCTGGCAGGTGGCCTACTCCGAGCTCTGGATAACCGACGTCCTCTGGCCCGATTTCAGGAAGGTCCATCTGCTCCGGGCCCTCCTGGATTACCAGAAGCGGGAGAGGCGGTTCGGGGACGTGGGCCCAGCCGCGGAGGCCCAGGACAGGCGCCGCGCCGGCAAACGTGCTCCAAACGGGAGAAAAAGGGCATGAGCCTCGTCAAAAGGACCCGGACCGCCCTCATCCTAATCGCTGTCCTTTTCGTCGTCATCCAGTACGCTCCTCAGTGGGCCTGGCTCATCTTCGCCCAGGCTTTCATCCTGGCGGCCATCCTGGAGTTCTACGCCCTGGCCGCCCGGCGCGGCCTTTACCCCAAGCGCGAGCTCGGCGTCCTCCTAGCCTTGGCTGTGGGCGCAGGCTTTTTCCTGCCCGGCGTGCCGGTGGAAGTCATGCTCTTCGCCGTCCTCCTGGTCTCGGCCTGCTACTTCGTCTTCAGCACGGACACGCTCGAGAAACTGCCTCATTTCACGGCTTCCTTCGCCATCACCATCATCGGCATTTTCTACATCAGCTTCCCTCTCAACTATCTCTATCTGATAAGGCGGGATTTCGGCCCGTATCACCTCTATTTCCTGTTCTCGGTCATCTTCCTGGGCGACACGGGCGCCTACATGATCGGCAAGCCCTTCGGCCGGCACAAGATGACGCCCATCGCCAGCCCCAACAAGACCTGGGAGGGCAGCCTGGCCGGGATCGTCTTCGCCTGCGCCGGGGCCCTGCTGGCCTGGTTCGTGCTGGGCAGGTTCTCGCCCGACATCGCCGCCGTCCCCGCCCTCAAGGCCGTGCTGACCGGGTTCGCCGTCCACGCGGCGGCCCAAATCTCCGACCCGCTCGAGTCGCTCTTCAAGCGGGCAGTGGGGGTCAAGGATTCCTCCAACGCCCTGCCCGGCCACGGCGGTTTCCTCGACAGGATAGACAGTCTCATCCTGGCCGGGCCGCTGTTCTATTTCCTGGCGAGATACTTCTGGAAGCAGCCCCTGGGATGATGGTCCAAACAGTCGCCGTCCTCGGCTCGACCGGCTCCATCGGCCGCAGCACCCTCGACGTCATCGACCGCCTGCCCGGCCGTTTCCGCATCAAGGCCCTGGCCGCCGGCTCCAACCTCGGCCTGCTCCGGGCCCAGATTGAGAAATACCGGCCGGAGCTGGTTTCGGTCCTGAGCGGCGGGCACGCGGCCGCTCTGAGGCGGGCGGCCGCCGAGTTCGGCTGCGAGGTGGTCGACGGGCCGGAGGCCGCCGCCGAGGTCGCCCGCTCGAGCGGAGCGGACATAGTCGTTTCGGCCATAACTGGGTTCGCGGGCCTGAAGCCGACCCTCGAGGCGGTACGGGCCGGAGCGAGGGTCGCTCTGGCCAACAAGGAGGCCTTGGTCGCGGGCGGCGATTTCCTGCGCCGGGAAGCCAGGCGCTCCGGCGCCCGGATCATCCCCGTCGACAGCGAGCACAGCGGCGTCTTCCAGTGCCTGGCCGGACGGCCCGGGAAGGACGTCAGGCGCGTCATCCTGACGGCCTCGGGCGGGCCTTTCTTCCGCACACCTCTCGGAAAGCTGGGGCGGCAGCGCGTCAAAGACGTGTTGCGGCACCCGACCTGGAAGATGGGCCGGAAGATCACCGTCGACTCGGCGACCCTCATGAACAAAGGCCTGGAGCTCATCGAGGCCCGCTGGCTCTTCGGTCTGGACCCGTCGGAGCTCGGCGTGCTCATCCATCCCCAGAGCGTCGTCCATTCCCTGGTCGAGTTCGAGGACGGCTCTCTCATCGCCCAGCTCGGCGCGGCCGACATGAGGCTGCCGATCCAGTACGCGCTGACATATCCCGAGAGGCTGGACACGGCCCTGCCCAGGCTCGACCTGGCCGGCCTGCGGAAGCTCGAGTTCTTCGAAGTGGACGAGAGGCGCTTCCCGCTCTTCGGCCTGGCCCGTCGGGCCCTGGAGGCCGGCGGCAGCGCGCCGGTCGTGCTCAACGCCGCCAACGAGACCGCCGTGACGGCTTTCCTGGAGGGCAGGCTGGGGTTCGTCGACATAGCCGGCGTGGTCCGCAGCGTCGTGGAAGAGCACGAACCGCGCCCGGTCTCCTCGCTCGAAGAGATATGCGAAGTGGACGCCAGCTCCAGACGGCGCGCCCGAGCCGTGCTGTCCGGCCGGAGCGGCGGGAAAGGATAGGACATGACGACGATCCTAGGCACGATAATCGCGTTCCTGATAGTCTTCGGGATACTGGTCTTCTTCCACGAGTTCGGCCACTTCATCACGGCCAAGCTGGTCGGCATCCGGGTGGAGGTCTTCTCCTTCGGCTACGGCAAGCGCCTGTTCGGCTTCAAGAAGGGGGATACGGACTATCGCGTGAGCCTGATACCCATGGGCGGCTACGTCAGGCTGCTTGGAGAGGGCATGTTCGACAAGAACCGCGAGCTCGCGCCGGACGACATGATGGCCAAGCCGCGCTGGCAGAGGTTCCTGGTCCTGGTCATGGGCTCGGTGATGAACATCATCCTGGCGCTCGTCTTGGTCGCCGTCGTCAACATGACGGGCGTGGACGTGGCCGAGTACCAGGACCAGCCGCCGGTCATCGGCTGGATAGACGCCGGCTCGCCGGCGGAAAGGGCCGGACTGCTCGTCGGCGACACCATCCTGCGCATCAACGGCCGACCGGTCCGCAGTTGGAGCGAGGTCGAGGTCTCGATAGGCATGAAGCCCGAGAAGTCGGTCCGTCTCGACATCCTGCGCGACGGCCGCGAGACGTCGATCGAGCTGATGACGGAATCGGTCACGAAGTACCAGATGGGCTATGCCGGGTTCCGGGCCAGGATCCTGACCCAGGTCCAGATGGTCAAGGCCGGTTCGCCGGCCGAGAAAGCCGGGCTCAAGCAAGGCGACGTCATCCTGGCCGTCGACGGCGAGCCGGTGTATTTCTACCAATTCGTCGAGGTCATCGAGCGGAACGCCGGCCGGGAGGTCGTCCTGACGGTCGAGCGTGGGGGCCGGACGCTGGAACTGCCGGTGACGCCGAGGCTCGAGGGACAGGTCGGCAAGATCGGCATCGCCCAGGTCCCGAAGTCCGTGACCAGGAAATACGCCTTTTTCCCGGCCTTCGCCGCGAGCGTCAGGGAGAACGTCAGGAACGCCGGCCTGGTCGTCAGGTTCCTGAAGGAGCTGTTCACGGGCGAGGCTTCCACGAAGCAGCTCGGCGGCCCGCTGGAGATCGCGAGCTTCTCCTACGCCGCTTTGCGCCTGGGGCTCAAGGCCATGCTCAGTTGGATAGCGGTCATCAGCCTCCAGCTCGGCATCCTCAACCTCCTCCCCATCCCCGTCCTCGACGGCGGGCAGATCTTCGTCCTGGCCCTGGAGGGGCTTATCCGCAGGGACCTCAGCCCCAAGGCCCGCGAGATCTGGATGCAGGTCGGTTTTGTCATCTTCATTTTCCTGATAGTCTTCGTCGTGCTCAACGACATAGTCAAGAGACTGCCTCAAGGCTGGAAGAGCCTGGTCCCGTTCTAAGGCGGCTCGGGACCCGGCTCGAGGAGGGTAGGGCATGTTGCCTCGCCGCGCCACGAAGCGCCTCTTGGTCGGCCGCGTCGAGATCGGCGGCGGCGCGCCGATCTCCGTCCAGTCCATGACCAAAACGGACACGCGCGATACGAGGGCCACGCTGGCCCAGGTCCGCCGCCTGGAGAAGGTGCGCTGCGATATAGTGCGGCTGGCCGTGCCTGACAGACAGGCCGCGCGGGCGCTTGGGGTTATAAAGCGCGGGTCGGCGCTGCCCGTCGTCGCCGATATCCATTTCGACCACCGGCTGGCGCTCGCGGCGCTCGAGGCCGGCGTCGACGGCCTGAGGCTCAACCCGGGCAACATCGGTTCGGCCGACAAGGTCCGCGAGGTGGCCCGGGCGGCGCTCGAGAGACGCGTGCCCATCCGGGTCGGCGTCAACTCCGGCTCGGTCGAAAAGGAGCTCCTGGCCAGATACGGCGGGGCCACGGCCGAGGCCATGGTCGAGAGCGCCCTCCGCCATATCGGTCTTCTCGAATCCTGCGGCTTCGACCTCAACAAGGTATCGCTCAAGGCCTCCGACAACGAGCGGACGCTCGAGGCCTACCGCCTGCTCGCGAAAAAGGTCGATTACCCCTTCCACGCCGGCGTCACGGAGGCGGGCCGGCTGCTCGGCGGCAGCATCAAGTCCGCGGTCGGGCTGGCCCTGCTCCTCGCCGAGGGCCTGGCCGACACGGTCAGGGTCTCCCTGACAGCCCCGCCCGAATACGAGGTCTTCACCGCCCGGAAGATCCTCCAGAGCCTGGGTCTGGGGAGAGGAGGCGTGAACTTCATCTCCTGCCCGACCTGCGGCCGGACGAGCGTCGACCTGTTCAGGGTCGCGGACCGGGTGGAGAGGGCGCTCGAGAAGCTCGAGGCCGACATCAGTGTCGCCGTCATGGGTTGTTCGGTCAACGGGCCGGGCGAGGCCCGCGAAGCCGACATCGGCCTGGCCTGCGACCGCTCCGGAGGCGTCATCTTCAAAGAGGGCCGGCCGGTCAGGCGGGTCCCGGAGAAACGGCTGGTCGAGTCTTTCCTCGAGGAAGTGGAAAAGCTGGTCGCGGAGAGGAAGAAGGCCGATGAAGGCTGACGCGACGCTCGCCGCGCGGCTGCGGCCCGGCCTGCGCCGGAAATATCTGAAGCTCAGGTCCATACTGGAAGAGATGGGTTCGGTCCTGGTCGCGTTCTCGGGCGGCGTGGACAGCACTTGCCTCCTCAAAACGGCCGTAGAGGTGCTGGGCCCCAAGGCCGAAGCCGTCACGGCCGTGACCGACCTGCAGTCGCCTGAGGAATTCGCCGACGCCGAGGCGCTGGCGCGGTCCATGGGCGTGCGCCTGCGCGTGGTCAGGCTGAAAGTGCTCGGGGACAGGGCTTTCAAGGAGAACAGCCCGCTGAGGTGCTATCACTGCAAGAAGCGCCTGTTCCGGGCCTTCATCGAGACGGCCGCGCACGCCGGCATCCCCAACCTGGTCGAGGGCACCAACGCCAGCGACGCCGCCGACTACCGTCCGGGCAGGCGGGCGCTGGCCGAACTCGGCGTCAGGTCGCCGCTGGCCGAGTCCGGGCTCACCAAGCCGGAGATCCGCGAGCTCTCGCGCCGCCTGGGCCTGCCCACCGCGGACAAGCCGTCGCTCGCCTGCCTGGCCTCCCGCTTCCCCTACGGAACGGAAATAAAACCGGACGAGGTGGCCCGGGTGGCCGCGGCCGAAAAGGTCCTGCGCGGCCTGGGCTTCAGCCAGTTCCGGGTCCGCCATCACGGCGACACGGCCAGGATAGAGGTCGAGCGGGGGAGGGCGGCCCGTCTCTTCGACCCCGGCGTCAGGAAAAAGGTCGTGAAGGGCCTGAAGGGACTAGGTTATGTATACGTGGCCGTCGACCTCGAAGGCTACCGGACCGGCAGCCTCAACGAGACGCTGAAGAGACCCGGGCGGCGGACTTCAATCGAATGACTCGCGAACCACGGCCGCGTGTTTCCCGATGCGGGGAGGGATTTTCCCTCAGTGACCCGAGGCGATAGGGCGACGCCTGCCGTCGTTGAGTCGGACGACGAATTAACCGAACGGGGGAGGACTCCGCCGATAAATGAGGCGCAGGGGATAAAAAAAGGCGCCAGGCACTCGGCGTGCCTGGCACCTTACGTTTGCGCTCGTATGCGGAAAAGCGCGTCCCGGGCTCAGTCGCCTTTCTCTGTCTTCTTCTCCGTGATGATGCCGACGACCTCGATGCCGGCTCCCCGGATCATGTCCATGAGGTCGACGAGCTTGCCGTACTCGAGGTCCTGGTCGGCGCGGAGGTAGAGCTTCTTGTCGGGGACGGCCAGGAAAGCCTCTTCCAAAGCGTTCTGGAGGTTCTCCTGCTGGACCTTGTCCTGGTTGATGTAGATGATGAAGCCCTTGGGGTCGCGGACGTCCTTTTTCAGGGCCAGGACTACCGGCGGGTTCTCGGGCATGGAGCTGGTGAACTGGGCGCTGGGCAGCTTGACGTCGACGCCTTTCTGGACCAGGGGCGTGACGACCATGAAGATGATGAGCAGCACCAGGAGGACGTCGCAGAGCGGGACGACGTTGGGTTCAGACTTGACTTCTTCTTTTCCGCCGACGGAAACCGAAAATCCCATTTTGCCTCTCCCGTTCATCCGGCGGAACGGCCGCCGGAATAGGATTGCCTCAGATCTTGCCCGTTTCGCTCGAGCGGATGAAGAAATCGACGATCTGCGAGGTGGTGTTGTCCATCTCGGCCTCGTAGATCTCGATCCTGGAGTTCAGAAGGTTGAAGCACCAGAGGGCGATGACCGCGACGCCGATGCCGAAAGCGGTGGTGACCAGGGCCTCGGCGATGCCGGCGGCGACGGCGCCGATGCCGCCCGAGCCGGTCAGGGCCATGCCGCGGAAGGCGTTGATGATGCCGAAGATCGTCCCGAACAAGCCGATGAAGGGCGCCGAGGTGGCGATGGTGGCCATGACGGGCAGGCCTCTCTTGAGGTCCTGGGTGAACAGGGCGGCTGCCCGCTTGCAGCCGCGGATGGCCGACTCAACCTGCTCCTCCAGCGAGAGCTTGGCGTCCTTGGCGGCGAGGAATTCCTGGATGCCGGCGGCGGTGATCCTGGCCAGGTGGCTGCCGGCGTTATCCTTCTTGGAAGCAAGAGCCAGCGCGTCCTTCACGTTCCCGGACTTGAGCAGGTCAGCCAGCTTGGGGGCGATGGCCTTGGACTTGTTGCGGGCGCGTTTGAAGGTGAGCATGCGCTCGATGTACAGGTAGATGGTGACGATGGAAAGCGCAATCAGGATGATCGCAACTGCTTTGGCCACGGGTCCCATGGCCTGCCACATTTCAATCAGACCGAATTGCATGGGTCATACCTCCTTTTTAATTATCAAAGCCATTGATAGCTTTTATTTCAGCTGGAAACGGACGGTGACGGTGAAGACGACCGGCCGGGGCCGGCCGTTGATGATCATCGGCTCGTAGACCCACTGGCGGACG